>NZ_MAOI01000037.1 GCF_001884235.1 Bacillus paramycoides
ATGCATATTTCCAGTTTGTTGCCGCTGTTACTTCTTTTGTATCTACTACTTTACCGTTTTGTAGTAAGTCTACTTTGATTGTGCTTGGACGATCTGTTGCGTTGTTATCGTTCCATGTTTTTGTTCCTTCTACTGTCAATTTCGCTACTTTTGTATTCGTGATGTCAGTACCACTTACTTTGGATTCATATCCTGCTACTGGCTGTTCTTTCACTTCATACTTGTACGCTACTCCATTTTCATCGTATGCTTGGAGCTTTTCAAACGTATACTTCCAGTTTGTTTCTGCTGTTACTTCTTTTGTATCTACTACTTTACCGTTTTGTAAAAGATCTACTTTAATTATTTCCGGACGATCTTTCGCGTTATCGTCGTTCCATGTTTTCGTTCCTTCTACTTTTGTTTCGCCTACTTTTGTATTTGT
>NZ_MAOI01000038.1 GCF_001884235.1 Bacillus paramycoides
TAGCAAAAAAATACTGATCACGTATCATTTCTTCTTTTTTGTCGAAAGTCCTCTGTCCCTTTCAAAAAAATATACAAATGAAAGAGCTTTTACAATGAAACAATTTCGTAGATGTAAAAATGCCTCGGAGCTGCAACATTTTCTTTCTATAGGAACGAACTGATTACGATACCGGTACCTTATACTGATTCTTCACCAAGAAGAACCTTTAGGCTTTTGCCTAACCG
>NZ_MAOI01000039.1 GCF_001884235.1 Bacillus paramycoides
GAATACTGCTCTGCCCGGCGGTTGGCCGCATCGGTCAGGCTAAATCTTGCAAGCAGATTGTCGGCGACTTGAGCGGGATTGGAAACTCCACGCAACTTGGCGATCATTATCAGGTTTTCCCTCCCGGTGAGCATGCCGTCTAAAGCTGCGAACTGCCCTGTCAGACTGATGCTTTGACGAACATAATCCGGTTGACGCTGGACGTCAAAGCCGCAAATACCTACTTCGCCGCCATCGGGCTTCATCAGCGTCGAGAGGATGTTGACCGTCGTCGTCTTGCCCGCTCCATTTGAGCCCAGCAGTGCGAAAATTTCGCCACGCTGTACCTCAAAATCCACCCCCTTTAATACCTCCTTGTCTTTAAAAGATTTTTTTAACCCTTTTACAGAAATCGCTGCATTGCTCATACTTTTTTCCTCCTTATAAAAAATGTTTTGCAAAGCTAGACTGCCTACACTCCTCTATTTAGTGTTACTGATAATCTGTATTACTTAGTACCGGGTTAAAAATATAACTGAATAGCGATGGCGGCAATTCACATTTGTAACCAGCTAATCAGTCGGTATTACCTATTGCATTTATTTTTTTCTCAATCGATTCATGATACTCTGATTCAAATCTTCACGATACTTGGAGACATAGGTTTTAGCATTTGCTACTAGTTCGTCTGCAAAGGACGCCACGTCTTCCCCAGTGATTTCAAGCACTTGTCTCCCTTCCGCCGCACCGGCTTCGAACAAATCGATTAATTCATACTGTATGTGTAGCATATCCATCCCGTTGCCTGCTGAGAAATTCCACATGTAGTTTTGAATTTTCTTAAACACAAACTGGTAGTCCTCTGGGAGAGCCCCAACTCGTGCCATCATCATTTTGTACTCTTTTTTATCACCAATTAATTTTTTGAACATTTCCATCATATTGTTTTTCCTCCTTTTTTATAAAGCAGAACAAGAAATTCCAAAAACATTAGACGCAATAACTTATCTTATGAAGCTAGTTTGACTTCAAGACGTTAATTTTTGATGATACAAAATCCCATTTTTCCCAAAACAATTCAAGCTCCTGGCGGCCAGCATCATTAAGTGAATAAAACTTACGGGGCGGCCCCATATCTGACGGTTTCTTTTCAATATTCACAAGCTTTTTCTTCTCTAATCGTACGAGGATGGTATACACAGTTCCTTCCACGACTTCGGTAAACCCAAGATCATTCAGGTGGCGGGTAATCTCATAGCCATACGTTTCACGGCGACTGATGATTTCCAGTACACACCCTTCCAGTGAACCTTTCAGCATTTCAGTTAAATTTTCCATGTTATGATCCTCCTCTACCCCCTATTCTGTCTGACTTATATTCAGTATCACAGAGTACTAAGGCGAATTTTTTACCGAATAGCTTTTGAAAAACCATACTATTCAGTATTACTTATTACAAGTACATTGTATGGCTAAGTAGTGATAGATGTCAACTGATTTTCAAATTTTTTCTAAAATCCGCTATTACCTATTGTTTACTGAATATATTTTGAGAAACAACACTATTCAGTATTACTTATTACAAGTACATTGTATGACTGAGTAGAGAGAATGTCAACTGGATTTTCAAAAAATTTAAAAAATCAGCTATATCCCCATTGGATACAGCTGATTTTCTTTATGAAGATGTCTCGCCACATACTTATCAAGCTAAGAAAAGTAAATATCCCCAAACGAGAAAATGTGCACTTTCTCGTTTGGGGAGTGTTATAAAATTCTGAAGCTGATGGATAAAGCAGATTCCCTTTATTAAAAAGATAGATTATTTTTGCGTTCCTCTACTAATGCCCTGCGAATGTAATACATAAGTTTTCGAATACATACAAACTCTTTATACAGTCACCTCTAAATATAGGACATCCTTTTTGTTACGATAACATCATATCCATATCTTCTGCTGCAGTTGTAATTAGTTTTAAACCAAATGTTTCTTGTAATACATCAAGCACACCAGACGAAATAAATTCAGGAGCCTTTGGACCGATACGAATATCTTGAATCCCAAGACTAAATAGCCCTAGTAAGATGGCAACCGCTTTTTGTTCAAACCATGATAGGACAATACTCACTGGTAATTCATTTACTTCACATTGAAAAGCATCTGCTAAAGCGGCCGCTATTTTCACTGTAGAAATTGAATTATTACATTGTCCTAAGTCAATGTAACGCGGGATCTCCGTACCAGGTACAACACCGTAATTCACATCATTAAAACGGAATTTCCCGCAAGAAGTTGTTAAAATAACCGTTTCTGGTGGAAGTGACGTTGCTAATTCACGATAATATTCTCCACCTTTTCCTGGGGCATCACAACCTGCGATAACAAAGAAACGCTTAATTTTCCCTTCTTTTACTGCCTCAATGATTTCTGGAGCTAATGATAATACTGTATTATGATGAAAACCTGTTACTAACTGTTCATCCGACTCCATATGTACTTCTGGAAGCTCTAGCGCTTTTTGAATCAATGGTGTAAAATCATCATTTTCAATTTTTTGTACACCCTCTAAGCCTGCAATATCATATGAAAAGAATCGATCAGAGTATGATCCTTTAATTGGCATAACACAGTTCGTTGTAGCTAATATTGCACCGGTAAATTTTTCGAAAAGGCGTCTTTGATCGTACCAGGCCTTACCAATGTTTCCTTTTAAATGTTTATATTTTTTCAATTGTGGATATCCGTGTGCTGGCAGCATTTCAGAATGCGTATAAATATTAATTTCTTTTCCTTCTGTTTGCTTTAATAATTCCTCTAATGCAAATAAATTATGACCAGTAACAACAATTGCCTTACCTTCTACATGATTTTGTGTAATTTGAACAGGCTCTGGAACACCAAAGTGATTCGTATGTGCCTCATCTAATAACTCCATCACTCGTAAAGCTGATTTCCCTACTTTCATAGCCATATCAATATGTTCTTGTTCATTAAAGTTAGAATTTGTTAATGTCATATATAACGCTTCTTGCGTTGTAGCATCTACAAATGCATCTGTATACCCTAGCTGAGCAGCATGGGTACGATAAGCTGCAATTCCTTTTAACCCAAACACAATCGTATCTTGTAAACTTGCAATGGTTTCATTCTTTCCGCAAACACCTATTACTTTACATCCACCTGTTGGCGTTTGTTCACATTGATAACAAAACATATCATCCCACCCTCTCCCAATCATTCCTTACAAACTAAGCATAATACCCATTGAGAAAAAGGGATGTGATATCAATCACAATAATATGTAAAAGTTTGTGACAGTTCATATTGTTGACATAATATTTTTATTGACACTTTAAAATTCATACATAAGCATGGACACTTCTATTGATGGTTCCAAACATCTAGATAATTATTTTAAAGAAATGCTAGCGACATTTTGATTCATCAATATATGTAAAGCAACTAAATCTTTTACTTACTAGTTCATTGTACAAAACCAAGATTTCGTAATATATTTGGCAATAAAGAGTTTTGAATCTCTTAAGCAAATAGTTGTAATTCATCAGTTACAGAAATAAACTTAGAAAAACGCCATCCTTTTCTATCATTCAACAGAAGAATGGCGTTTTTTTCATTTTGAGGAACAATCATTTTTTTGTTAAAAACGTTTTAAAGACTTTATGAGAAATCTCTTTATTTACAATACTTTTACACTGTCTTAACATTATTTACATTACTTTATGATATATTGATATAATAACTACTTAAGGAATTTCATGTACATTTTTATCTTTATGATCTCTTATCTAATTGATAAAGAAATCATGTTATATTTTTATAACAGGGGTGAACTTTGATGACTGAAACTTTAAAAACACTTATAATGCTTGATGCTACCTACGTTGTTATAGCAATTATGACGGTACTAGTATTTGTATACTTAGAATTAAAATCTCAGTGACGTATTCAGGCGTAATCGATAGCTTCAGCATTTAAATATAGCTAGAATAAACAGAGAAGGAAATTGTTTTCTTCTCTCTTTTGTATTCCAAAAGTTTCTTAAATCTACAATAAGCTTCATCATTATTTTATTTCTCGTTTCTTATTTCAACAAATCTAGTGTATGTAAAAGCAATCCTTTGTCACCTACATGACCATGACCAGGTACTACTGAAATCATATTTCCATATCGGTTCAACACATTTTCAATTGATCCGGACCATTCATTTACGTACGCATCAGCAACATTCCCTAAATCTTTAGCTTCCGTAGATTTCACTAAACAGCCTCCAGCTAAAATATTATATTGTGGCAGCCATACGACAATATTATCTTCTGTATGTCCTTTACCTGGATAGAACGTTTCTACTTTCATATTTCCATACTTCATATTCGTAATCGTTTGTAAGTCTCCAAGCGGCTCCTCATATCCATTTTTCTTTGCTATTTCCGCAGTTAATGCTGTACTATGCGCTTTAATACCTCTTTCTTTCAACGTTTTCATTCCGCCAATTCGATCCTCATGTGCATGTGTAATAATGACATCAGTTACTCGCTTCTGAAACTTCTTTTCTACCATCTCTATTAATTCTTTCGTTAACTTATCATCCCAAGAAGAGTCTACAAGTACTAAACCTTTAGAAGTATTTAAGACTAAACCATTTGAAGGAACTGCAACTCCGTTAAAATAACCTAACTCAGTATGTACCCATACATTCTTGTTTAGCTGAGAAATTGAAATTGTTCCTGTCTCATTTTTTATTACTTTCTGTTCTACCTCTTGTTCTGCTTGTACAGGAGATATTGCAGTAGCAAATTGACTTGCTCCTAGTAAACTAACACATAATCCTATTTTTAATAACGTATTCTTTTTCATTTTCATCCACCCTTTCTTTCAAACTAAATAGTTATTACCTATAATAGACAATTTATCTCAAATGTTTGTTCCATCTTTTCTTACATATTTTTCATGCAATTAATAAAAAGTGCACAAAATTTTGTACGCTTTATAACTTAATCTTTCATTCCATAATTCTCAAACTCTTCCTCATTCCCATAAAACACATTCAAGTCAATGTATTTTTCTTTTCCATTATAACCGCTTAATCTTCCACGGTTCGTGTATTGCCAAAACGTCCATTTTCTCTCATCGGATAAACTCGGCTTTGTAAGAACACTACGGATCCATATATCACATTCAGGATATGCATCTTTTATGTACAAGTCATACGCCTCTTGAGTTGCATACAATATCACGTTCTTATCATAATATTTTTCTAACATTTTTATCATTACCGTCAACTCTTTCGTAACATCTTCACGCTTAGGGGGATTGTCTTTTTTATCACCGTAAAACTCAACATCTATAACTGGTGGCAATGCTTGTTCATGTTTTGGAACAGTTCTTATGTATTGCTCTGCTTGCGTTTCACCCTTACTATCAAAACTAAAAAAATGATACGCTCCTATACGCATATTTGTCTTATCAGCATTAGTCCAATTTTCCGAAAAGTACTCATCCACAAACGAGCTCCCTTCAGTAGCCTTTATAAACGCAAACTTCATATTCTGCTTTTCTAACTCCCTCCAATCTATCTCTCCTTGATAAGATGCGACATCTACACCTTTTATTAAAAACTTATCCGCTTTTAATTGATTTGGAATGAATATCCCTTGAAAAATCAAGTAAACAACTATCCCCATTACACCAATTAGGGTAAGAAATCCTCCTATTATAAGCTTCTTTTTCATTTGTATCTCTCCTTTGTATACACTAAACTCATACTATTCTAAAAAGAACTTGGCTTACAAAACCAAGGTCTTTTTAAAGCAACTATTTTCCATTTTATTCTCTCCTTCTATTAAAACTCATCTTTTTATTCCATTCACAACACTTCTCTTTATTTACTAATGTATAATAAAGTTAATATTCCGTTTTATTAGAAGGGAGATACTATGAACTTATTAAGTAGAAATATATACGAGCAAATGAAACGACATTCCGTTGCCGGTTTAAGTCTCGCTGTTATACATGATGGCAAACTAGACGAAGCGAAAACCTACGGAACACTGGAATCTGGAACAACTAGCAATATTACTACAAATTCCATCTTTAATTCTTGTTCTATTAGCAAATTCATCACCGCAATACTCGTTTTAACGTTAGCCGATAAAGGAACTCTCAATTTAGACGAAGACGTAAATGATAGACTCACATCTTGGAACATCCCTACCAATCTATTTACTTCACAGAAAAAAATCACGTTGCGCAACTTATTAAGTCACCAATCTGGAATAATTGACCCTCCAAATAGTTTTGAACATTATACACTTGAAAAAGGACTACCTAAAATACATGAACTCCTTTCCGGTAAAACATTATATTGCCCAGTACCTATTGAAGTAACTTATGAACCAGAAAGCGAATTTCACTACTCTGATGCAAACTTTTGTATAATCGAACAACTACTAGAAGATATTACTGGACAATCATTTAGTCAGTTACTAAAAGAATTTATCTTTCAGCCACTACAAATGAAAAATAGTACACTATTCTCTCCTGAAGACATAGAGAAAACCAATACCTTTGCTTGCGGGCATAATAAAGATGGGACTGTAACAAATGAAAAGTATCCGTTTTATCCATTCCCAGCTGCTTCAGGCATTTGGACAACACCATCTGACTTATCAACTTTAGTAATTGAACTTATTCATTCCTTACAAGGGAATAGCAAATTAGCACTTTCTCAACAAACAGTACAAGATATGATTTCTCCCCACGGCTGCTCAAAATGGACTGGCTTGGGTGTTTTTCTAGATGATTCTAATGAAGACTTACAAATTTATTCACTTGGCTGGGGCGTTGGATTCCAATGTATGATGGTTTGTTATCCACTCCGAGGGAATAGCGCTATTATTATGACAAACTCGGATTTAGGTGTTCATCAAATGGAAGGGATTATTGGTGAGGTTTTAAAAATGTTATCCTTATAATGAACTAAGCAAAAACAAAGAAAGAAGCTGATTCTCCCAGCCTCTTTCTTTATATCACATTTTTCGCCACAATTTTAACATGTTCCGGTGCGATGATTTCCGTTATACTTTCTTGAAAATCTTCATGCAACAGTTCTTCAATATGTTCTAAATGCACTTCAACATGTGTGCATTCTAAATTATGTATGTTTAATAGTGCATAATGGTCTTTTTTCTTAATTACTAAATATTGATTTTCTTCTGTTACGAGTACAGAACCCAATCGTACTCCTAGTAGACGTTGATCATCAAACTTCACAATCACTTCCCCTTTCCATCTACAAATGTAATTACTATGTAAAAAATCAATTTTTAGGAAACTAACCTTGTATAGACTATATCATAATTTACTAAAATATAAATATCATATTTTCTTTCAATAAAAATCCCTATTTTTTTATATATTTCGATACAAAAAACTTTCTCAACATAGAAACACGATTTTTTAGTTTGTTCGTCTCTGAAAATCTATTATAATAAGGCTAATAAATGATTGACCTCTCCTAATTCATGTACATATGGATGATCAGTAGTATTTGCTACTGATCTATTTTTTTGATTTCAGAAAGCAAATGTACTGCATCCTTTCCTACACCACAAATAAGCGCAGAACCCCTTTGAGATTGCCACGGCAACCCGATATAATATAATCCTCTTACTGGACTCCTTCCTTTTGTATGATTAGGAAATCCATTCATATTCACTGCCTTTTCTATTTCAATCCATTTATAATCTTGGACAAAACCAGTTGACCATATAATACTTTGCGCACTATACGTGCCACCATTTTGAAACATAATATTATTTCCTGATGCACTTACGACTTTTTTCTGTAGTTTTATTGCACCATTACGAATGAGTTCCTTACCTTCAAAACCAAAAATGGGATCCTTTTTCCTCTGAAACCACCTTCCTCTCTTTGTATTTATTTCGGCATACAATAAACAAGTTTTTTCTAGCCAATAAAAAATACTTTTTCCTAATAGATGTAACGGTAAAAACGTTAAAGGGTGACTTATAGCCATTGTAACTTCATGAGTTTTTGCAAGTTCTACTGCTATTTGCATTCCTGAATTCCCACCACCTACTACAAGCGCCTTTCCCATTGGGACTTGCGATGGTGACTTGTATTGTGATGAATGTATTTGAAAAATTTGTGATGAAAGATTTTGTGAAAATGAGGGGATGAATGGTTGCTGAAAACCACCTGATGCAATAATGACGTTTTTCGATTGTAAAATTTCTGTAGGAGTGTGTAATTCGAAGATGTCTTTTTGTTTCTTTATTTTTAAAACCTCAGTTTGTAATTGTACTGGTAATTGAAAATGTTGTGCATATCCTTCTAAATAACTGGCAACCTCATCTTTATATGGAAATCCATTTTTCTCTCCTATTAATGCCATACCTGGCAAGCTACTATATGCCATTGGTGTAAAAAGTTGTAGTGATTCATAGCGTTTTCTCCACGAATCACCAATTCTGTTCCCTGCCTCGAGTAACAAAAAGTTATAACGTTCCTGCTTTAAATAGTATCCCATTGCTAATCCAGCTTGACCGGCTCCTACAATAATTGCATCTAGCATCATTTTTCCTCCTTCATAATATATGAATAATTGTTCACATGTTCATATTATACTTAATCATATCATTTTATTTTTGTTTAATTCAATATTTTTCCAAAACAAAAAAAAGGGCAGTTTACTAATAAGTAAACTACCCTTCATTCTATTCTCCCGGTCCTTAACGCAATGGCCCAATCATGTCGATCACTATTTTCAGCTAGTTGAGCCGCTTCTTCCCAATTATACGAAACAGATATTTGTTCAATTAACCAATCTTGCGCATTTTTTTCCATTATTACATACTTTGCATGCGGTGTTCCCGATTCCATTTTATGCAAAACAGGTAGCTCATCTTTGTATGCCGGAAGTCCTACACTCCCTGGATTTATAATTATCTTTCCGTCTGATAAATAAACTACTCTAGGAATATGCGTATGTCCACATACTATTATTTTTTGCTCAATATTTTGAAGTTGATCCATTATAACTTTTTCATTCTTTAATACTGCGCCATTTTCGTCCATCTCTTCTAGCAAATACACCTCATCTGAAGTCGGTGTACCATGACAAAATAAAATATCGTCTACAATAAATTGTGAAGGATTTTGTTTTAACCAATTTATATGATTATTTGTTAATTGATTTTGAACAAAAGTTAGTGTAGTAGATTGCTCTTGTATAGGTTCCCAAAGCATACGATCACAATTGCCCTTAATATGTATCATCTCGCTACTCATTAAAATTTCAATTGTCCCTAACGGATCTAATGGCCCATACACACTATCACCTAAATTTATTATCATTTCGACCTTTTGACGTGCAATATCTTTTAATACCGATTTTAAAGCGTGACTATTTCCATGAACATCTGAAATGATAGCTATTTTCATCTAAATCCCCACTTTAATATATTATTTATAAACATCCGCAGCCAATTCCCTCAAAACCTCTACATTCATCACTTCAAAGCAACCATTATTTTTCTTTATAATCTCTTTATCACAAAACGTATTCAATGTGCGTAATAAATGCCGATAACTCGTTCCTAACAATTCAGCTGTTTCCGTTAAATTCCCACTAAATACAATTCTGTTTCCGTGCTGAACCGCTCTTTCCCCTGCTGCTAACATGTAACTCGCAAGTCGATTTTCAAGTGGATATAGTAAATTAATTGTACTATTTTTTGAAAGTCTATTTAATTTGTGAGCTAATGATCCACAAATACATCTTAAAAATTTCGCATCATGAAATAATTGGTTTCTAACTTTCCCTAAAGGCAAGCCAACACAATACGAATCTGCCATTACTTGTACGTTTGAAGTAATCTTTTGAGAGTGAATTAATTCTACATCCCCTAGCAACTGCAAACTATCATAAAAACATAGCAATACAGATTTCCCATTACTTAATGTGTTAAACGCTTTCGCTTTTCCCTCAACAAAAAAATACAAATAATCTATATCCTCATTTTCCCTACATATGAATTCATTCTTTCTAAAAAATAATAGCTCCATATAAGGCTTCATATCGTTACTAAAAAATGAATCAATTTTATTTTGTTTCATATAATCTGCTAGCTTACTAGAATTACATACCTTTTTCATAATCCCCCGCCTTTACCACTCATCCCCATTGTAATTAAAATTTTCTTCTTTCACTATGACATATGTCATAGTAATACACAATTTCAGCGTGATACAGTCATTACAAATACGAAATTTAAAGGGGATATTACATTGTATAACTTTCTTTCTGTCTTTATAGGTGCACTTATCGCAATTATGATTCCTTTAAACGGAATCTTATCCGAAATTATAGGGAATTATACAGCAAGCGTTGTCATTCACCTCGTTGGCTTAGTAGCAGTTGTTATCGTTTTAATCATTAACAAAAATAAAATTCTTTTTGAGAAAGGTATTCCGCTTTATTTATACAGCGCTGGGGCCATTGGGGTTTTCACTGTTCTTTTTAGTAATATAAGCTTCTCCGCCCTTGGTGCTTCCATTACGATTGCATTAAGCTTACTCGGACAGTCCATTGCTTCTATTGTTATAGATCATTATGGGCTATTAGGAATGAAGGTTGCGAAGTTTGAAAAGAAAAAGTTGATTGGATTATTGTTCATTTCTTCTGGAATTGTTGTCATGACTATTTTTTAATGGGGGTAAAAAAATGTTATATATTTGTATCGCTATTTTAGTTGGGGTTTCTATCGTTGTTGCCAGAATTATTAATGCGAATTTAGCAACAAAAATAGGAATTTGGGAAGGCACTTTCTTCAATTATATTACCGGGTTATTTTTCTCTGCATTATTTTTGATTTTCAGTACAGACTCTTTGTATATATCTAGTCACACATTGCAATCCATTCCTTTCGCTGTATATTTAGGTGGCTTAGTAGGTGTTATCGTCATTGTATTATCAAACTATATTACTCCAAAAATATCAGCATTTTACTTAACGTTACTCATCTTTATCGGACAATTATTTATGGGGACTGTTATAGATTTCTTACTATCAAACGAACTCTCAATTGGCAAAATTGTTGGTGGAATTTTAGTATTACTTGGTCTTACTTACAATTTACTTGTTGATCGTCCAATTAAAACCGTGAAGAATAACCATGTTCAATTATAGCCCTATTAGGTCATGATAGTTTCTTCACTATTAGTAGAATATACACATTCTCTTATCATATATATTAATATAGAGCCTATTTAGTTCGAATTCATAGAGAGGAGACAATCCTATTAAAAAAATAATTTTACTACTCAGTAGCGTATTGATTATTTTTGGAATCGTATGGTTTTTAAACTCTGGAAAATCTATTCAAGATCTATATACATCTAGCAAACAAAAAAAGAAAGCTACTATTATTTCAACGCAAAGAGACCCAAATGCGCCGCCTGTTTTTTTAGGAAAACAAGAAATAAAAGATATTCATGTAGAGTCAATTAAGACGAAAAAATCTATCTTCCTTACAAAAACAGATGAATTAAAAACTTTCATTAACAGTATGGATACAGCAAAAAAAGGCGATTTAACGCTAGATGAAGAAGGCTCTGATTTAGTAGATTGTAACATGTGGATTACTTTCCAAGATGGAACTTATAAACAATATTTAATTTGGATAGTAGATAACAACAGTAGTGAAGTGATGATTGCTCATCAAAACACTCCTGATGATTTAAACCTTACTTATTATCAATTAAATGAAGGCAATTCAAAAAAAGTATATAGCTTATTCAAGAAAATCATTTAATAGTGCATATAAAAAAGTCATGAGCTAACGAGCTCATGACTTTTTTATGCATTATCACAAATACTCTGGGAACACTTTACAGTCCTTTTCCTGCTCTATATCATGCCCAAAGAAAATAATTGGGTTCTCTTTCACAACAACATCTTTTAAACGTTTTATTGAAGATAAAGCTAATTCCGGATCAAATCCAGCAAACGGCACTTCATCTTCAAAATTTTCTTTCGTATAAGATGCATCAATCGTTAGTAACACTGGACCTGATTTTTCCGTCTCAATTAATAGTGACTGATGCCCTGGCGAATGTCCCGGTGTATACAATAATTGAACACCTGGTACTACTTCATAATCCCCTTCAATAATTTTGTAGTTTAAATTCGGTAATATACATTCTTTCAAATATTCTTCTCTATGCTGCGCCGCCTCATATTCAGCACGCTGTACAATAATAGGTGTATTCGTAAAAGCGCCATTTCCTCCCGCATGATCAAAATGCAAGTGGGAACTAATAATATACAGAAGATCTTCTGGCACATATCCTGCACGTTTTAAGATATTTATGATTCTATCCTCTTCCGTCATTTTCGGCAAAATCTGTCCTTCAACAAATGTCCCTTTAAAAAGGTCTTCATTGTTAACCGCACTTTCTGGCATACCTGTATCTACTAAAATCGGCCCCTCTTCTGTCTCCAAAAGATAACACCATACAGGCAAATTTAATAATTTTCCCGGTGTAAGTGTACTATTAACGGAAGAATGGTCCAACATACAACGACCTGCTCGGACGAAATAAAGCTTCTTTACTGTCATTATGTATCCACCTTTACAAATAATTTAAGATAAAACAATACAGTAAAAAATTCCACCTATAAGAAATAAACTCCTTCTCAACTTCCATTGTTACTTTCTATCCTTGAATCTCCGAATAGTCGAGAACAATAAAACAGCTGTGATGTAACATAAGAAAATCCCTATAAAACTAACACTAAAACCATCTTTATGAAAATAACTATATAAAACGCAATCTCACCATGATACCCTTAAAAATCTTCCACTGTAACAAAATGGAGTCTACTTTTTTACATAACGACACATTACCCACTATAATAAAAAAGAATAGACTCTTACTTTAATGGAGGGAATAGAAATGAAAGCAATTGGTTTACATGAATACTTACCTATTGAAGAAGAAAACAGTTTAATTGATGTTGAAATAGAAAGACCTGTTGCTACAGGAAGAGATATGATCGTTAAAGTTAACGCGATTTCCGTTAACCCAGTTGATACAAAAGTTCGCTCACCGAAAGATAAAAAAGAAGACATACCGAAAATACTCGGCTGGGATGCTAGTGGTATTGTCGTACAAACTGGCGAAGATTGTACATTATTTAAAGAAGGCGATGAAGTATTTTACGCTGGAAGTATTACGAGACAAGGTACATATAGTGAATACCATTTAGTTGATGAAAGAATTGTTGGTAAAAAACCAAAAACTTTAACTGACGCTGAATCTGCAGCACTTCCTTTAACAGCTATTACAGCGTGGGAGGGTTTGTTTGAACGTTTAGGGATTGATTATAATAAGAAAGACGAGAATTCATTTAAAAATATTTTAATTATCGGCGGAGCTGGTGGTGTTGGCTCAATTGCTATTCAATTAGCTAAATGGGCTGGACTGAATGTAATCACAACCGCATCTCGCAGTGAAACCATTCACTGGGTTGAAAAATTCGGTGCCGATTATATAGTTAACCATCACCAGCCTTTAAAAGATCAAATATTAGAATTTGGGCTAAAAGATGTAGATTATATCTTCTGCTTAAACAATACAGATCAACATTGGCACGCGATCGGTGATATCATTAAACCACAAGGAAAAATTTGCTCTATCGTAGAAAATGAACACCCTCTTGAGATGGGGATTTTAAAAAGTAAAAGTGCTACATTCGTTTGGGAGTTTATGTTTACAAAAGCGATGTATGAAACTGGTGATATGATTACGCAGCACGAACTTTTAAATAAAGTAAGTGAGCTATTAGATGAAGGTGTTCTTCAAACAACTTTAAACGCTACGCTAACACCGATCAATGCAGAAAACCTTAAAAAGGCACATGCATTGCTTGAGAGTGGCCGTACAATTGGGAAAATTGTATTAGAGGAATTTTAATAACAAAAGTCCGATTTCCAAATAAGAAATCGGACTTTTTTACTATCTTTATTTACTTGAAACCTCTTGATCATTTTGAACATCTAACGGAACACGCTTCCCTATTCCGAAAGCATAGAAACTAATTGTTACGATAGCTAAGAAAACAATACCTACAATTAGTGAAATGCGAGTATCATCGTTAAACCACATACCGATTAACACCATAATTAAAAAGGCAATCGTTAAATAGTTTGTAACAGGAGCAAATGGCATTTTGAATGGATGATCTTTCATCGCTGCTCCCTTTTCTTTTCTAAAACGAATTTGACTAATTAAAATAACAAACCATGGTACCATACCAGGAAGGACACTTGCACTATATACATATACGAATAAGTTTTTTGGTGCAATATAACTTAAAACAACACCAACCGCTAAACCGATAATCACACCAACTGTACCGAATAAAGGTACACCGTTACTAGAAACCTTCGTAAAGTATTTCGGTGCTTGTCCATTTACACCTAACGTATAAAGCATACGTCCAGCACTATAAATACCACTATTACAACCAGACATTGCCGCTGTAATAACAACGAAGTTAATAAGTCCAGCTGCTGCCGTAATACCAACCTTCGCAAAAGTTGCGACGAATGGACTACCAATTGAACTTAATTGATCCCAAGGATACACCGTTACAATCACGAAAATAGCACCAATATAGAAAATTAAAATACGCCAAATTGTACTTTGAATAGCTCTTGTAAGTGTCTTCTTCGGATCTTTCGCTTCACCAGCAGTGATCCCGATTAATTCCACACCTTGATATGCCCCAACTACAAGTGATAATGCAAAGAAGAATCCTGAAAAACCACCTGTAAAGAAACCGCCATTTTTCCATAGATTAGATATACCGATTGCTTCTCCTCCGTTCCCAATTCCGAAGAAAATGAGACCGAATCCAGCAATAATCATTAATAATATCGTAACGATTTTAATCATTGCAAACCAAAATTCAAATTCACCGAATGACTTAACCGAAATTAAGTTAGCAGCCCCAAGAATAACCATTGCGATAACACCTGGTATCCAAGCTGGTAAATCCGGGAACCAATATTGCATATACGCTCCAACCGCGATAATCTCTGACATCCCAACGATAACCCACTGGAACCAGTTACTCCACGCTGTCATATAACCTGCTAACGGGTGTATATACTTATGACCGAACGTCGCAAATGAACCTGTACTTGGCTCCATATACAACATTTCTCCCATGGCACGCATGATGAAGAAGATAAAAATACCTGCAATTGCATATGCAAGCATTACTGACGGACCTGTCCATTTAATTGTGCTGGCTGACCCCATAAACAAACCAACACCAATCGTTCCGCCTAACGCAATCATTTGAATATGACGTGCTTCTAAACCTCGTTTCAATTCTTTGTTTGCCACTTCACTTCCCCCTCTTAGATGATTCATAGCCGCATTTTAAAACAAGATGCTGTACCCGAATTCCTCTTTGGTCTGAAAATGATGAGGCGAGTATCATTTTTTGCGCACTTAAAAGTTATTCTTTACTTTTTATTAAGTCGTAAAAGCCTCTTCATTTTCCTCCCTTTGTACAATTGTAAAATTGCTTATTTTATAATAATTCATTTATCTGAAAAATACAATTACTTTTTCTGGTAGATTGTTATATGCAAATCGAATACAATCCATTACTATATTAGTAACTAAAAACATAAATTCAATATTATTGAAAAATAAAGGTTTTTTCCAAAAATTCTCTATTAAATAATAAACTATTGTAACGCATTTTTATTCAACAAAACCTTAATTATCTCTCCTCTGTAAACTCCTTTTCGTTTCGCTAACTTTATCCCTGCACGTTGTTTTTCTTTAATTATTTCTCAAAGGGCCTGCTCATTCATTATAAAAACATAAAGTAATGTAAAACCGTTAAAACAAAAGAGTGAAACAATAATTCCCCCTTTTACGTAAAGAAGGAATTATTATGGGATATGGTGGTTGTTGCGGTGGATTCAGCTGCTAAAAAAAGACACTCTTATGAGTGTCTTTTTTTATGCATGCATTTTAAATTGTAATACTACTTATATTATTTTAAGTATTACCGTCCTAGGTTTCGCTACATATCCATCAGGCTAATAAATTCAAATAACCCGAAACGAGAAGATTGAAATCTCCAACAGAAAGATTTGATATCTTTATAACCTCATATATATCCCCCCATCCATATGGATAGGGGGTACATATATAGCATCATTCTTTACTTAATACTTTCTAATTCCCATTGGTGATAATTACCCGGTGAAGTTGTATGCTCAGATCTTAAAACACGCTCACCAGCACCCACAAGCGGGGCAATACCATTATCTGCAACAGAACTAGTCCACTGATTCTCTCTAGATGTTATATAAGTAGAATCAGATTTTATATAGAAGCTCTTCTGATTAGGAATTTTGTCTAATTTAATAGCAGATTTATTCTGTTCAGTATCTAACCAGCTATAATCATAACCGTTTCCAAAGTTTAAATACTGGTAATTACTATGGCTACTATTCGTAAACTTAAGAAATACTTCTTCATCTTTTTTGAATGGTTCTTCAGGTTTAGATTTTCCTTTTCTTTCAATCAATACTGGTGTTGCTTGAATGTCTGGTCCATGTATTGCTTGTTGGATAGGACCGAGTCTCAATCCGTCCCAATTATTCCCCTTAAGCGAAAAGTGTACATATCTCCCATTAATTGATTGATTTAAAGTACCGGCAGACCAAGATTCCTGTACACCTTCATAAAAGCGAGCAGATGACTTCAAATAGTACTTTTTACCTTCTACTATAGGTTCGCCAGAATTATCTACTACTAATTTATCGATAGCTTCTAGATAGCTTTTATTTGAAACAAGAGGCGTGAAGACTTCAGTTTTATTGTCTTTTGCATCAAGAAGCTCAAACTTTGCCTGATATTCTCCAAGAGATGCACGGTTTACTGCTATGTCTACAGGCTCATTTTCTTTAGATTCATACACATTTGAATTCTGATTTCGAACTAATGTTACCTTTTGGCTCTCACCTTTTTTATTTCGAACCGTAACAAACATTTCTTCACCCAAATTAAATATCCCTGGTATAACCGATGCATAAATCTTTTTCTTGCTATAATCATAACTGCTATATGATAGAGTTGGTCGTAGTGCACGATTATCAAAGAAACCAAGGTTCTTACCTCGTTCTAAAAGTGTCCGACTTGGACCATAACGAACTCGTTCTTCGTTTGGGCGACCATTTACTATATAATTCGCTACCCAACCTTTATCAGCTATCCCAGTATGTGCAAAGAATTCGTCTAGTGAAAGATTATGATTAATGTTAGCAGGCTTTTCCTTGCCCGTTCTTGGTGTATAGATTCTATATTTCGGTATAGAACCGTAGTTTGTTTCTACCAATGTAGTAGAAGCATTTACATTTGATGCAAAATGCGACCAATCTCCTAAATTTACAAATTGTCCATCTTTCATTGTATACACATTCATCGTACTAGTAGGCAAGACTTCAATAGAAAGTGGTGCCCCTTGTTCTACCGCTTTTAATTCATCCAGTGTTAGGGAAATTTTCACATCCGCTTGACCTTCTATACTATCCATTAGAATTTCAGTTTTATTATTTCCACCTTTTGCTGTAGTTAACAAGTTGGCTTTATAACGATCTTGTGTTGCCTTTACAGTATTAATAATTTTATTTGCTAATCGAATGTTAAAGTGCGGTGAAACATCTCCAGCAGATGCAGTACCCGTATTTTTATATTCTAGATGAAGCCTCACATTTGCTGCTTTAGATGAATCAACAGTGGTTGCTGTCGACCAGTCAAAGCTATTAGAGATGCTTTCTGTTTCCGTTTTTGTATTTGAATAACCATACCCCACATTTATCGATCCCTTACCCGATGGTACAGGACCCGCTGCTGATCCTTCAGCGCCACCTTCACCAGCTAAGCCAACATTAAAAGAATGTTGTACAGATAAGCTTTTTTCCCAAGTCTTAGTACGTGACTCACCATTTGAGTCTGTAATACTAGCAACAGGAGTAATATCAATACGTTTTACAGCAATTTGTAGATTTGGTACATTCGCGATCATAGGGTTAAAATCTATATCAGAATCACTATCATAATGCTCCACTTCATAGCTATCTGTAAAAGGGTCTCCATCTGAGTTTGCACTCTTAGGATTTGTTATAAATCTCTTTTTTCCAAAGTCTTGCACTAGGTCATATAACTGGGCTTCATTTTTCCCTGTCTTTTCATTAAATACAATTTTAAATCCTTTTTCTTCCACATCATTAGGAATACCATCTTCGTCCCAATCATTATTTTCCTGAGGCTCTTCCATAATCATGACTCCCTTTTTTCCAGAATCGCCATAGATAATATTCTGTCCTTCCTTTAAATTTGTATCTTCTTTAAAGGTTTCTACTTTTCCGTCTTGTTCAGGCTTTGTTTCAGCTAAAGCAGGGGCTGTTATCGTCAATGCCATAGTTAAACTACTTACTGCACCAAGTATTGGCTTTAATTTTTTCATCTTAGTTTTCCTCCATATTTCCTATACGTGTTTGAACATCTACTAGTAAGATTGATTTCATAATATCTAACAAGTCTTTCATTTCTCTTTCGCAAATGTTACAAAAGTCTTTCACAAATCTTTTTTTACTTTATTGATATAACGAGTTCCGTTGCAGAATTTCTTAACACATAGAAAGATGAGAAAATTGCAGAAACGAATTTTATAATCATATTCTAACCAAACAAAAAGGAAGAAGAAATTTTCTATGCTTGCTCCCTGTTTTACTTTGCTATTTAATAAAATTTAAATATGATAGATGACAAAAATAAAAGGAACACTACTTTTTTTAAAGTTGTGTTCCTTTTATTGATAAACGATTTAATTATAAAAGATAAAATCCCTATAATTACACATGCGATTCTGCTTAAGAATTGTCCCAGTTCCGCTGTTTCTCCTAAAATAAAGAAATTAAAATATAATTACCTTCAATACAGTCATCTTATTATGTATATCTTTCAATTCACTTTCGTAAATGTTACAAAAGACCTTCAACCGTCTCATTTCTTCTCAGATGTAACAGGAAGAGTAAACCAAAATTCACATCCCTGTTTCCCGTCTTGGCGATCCCGAACACCAATTTGTCCTTTATGCAGTTCAACTAGCGATTTTGCAATAGCTAAACCAAGCCCAGAGCCTCCAGATTGTGAACTTCTTGATGGATCCGTTCTAAAGAAACGGTCAAATATACGCAATTGATCATCTGGAGAAATCCCTTCTCCTTCATCACACAAAGTGAATTGAACTTGCTGCTTCTGTTTATTTTCCTCTACAATTAATTCGATTGCTCCACATGTAGGAGAATGCCGAATCGCGTTATGCAACAAATTATTAATAACTCGAGCTATTTTACATGGCATAATCCAAATTCGTGGTAATGTCTCAGAAACGTGCAATTGCAAATCAATCTCTTTATCTTGCAATAAGATATCATGTGAATCTATTACTTTTAATAGAATACTATCTACATGTATTAAACTTGGATGAAAAACTTCTTGTCCAAGTTCTAACTTAGAAAGGTCAAATAAATCATTAATTAATCCACTTAATCGTTGTATATCATTTAGGATTGTCTTTAAATATTGTTGTTTCATATCAGGGTCTTCAATTAATCCATCTTGTAACGCTTCTATCATCAATTGTATGCTAGCCATGGGTGTTCGTAAGTCGTGGGAAATATTCGCAATCAGCTCTGTACGTGCTTTCTCTCCTTTTTCTAATTTAGCAAAGCTTTCGTCTAACTTTTTGGCCATTTCTTGAAAAGCTTCCGCTAATTCTTTAAACTCTTCCGGTTCTTTCCCTATTATGTACATCGTTCCAAATTGTCTATCACTAAATTGTTTGGTTAAGGCAATTAAATTTTGAATAGATCTCATAATAGGACGTGTCATTAACCAATAAATAATCGTAGAAATAATCATGGCTACAATTACTATTACTATTAATAATCGTGTCTGTTCTGGTCTAAGTAACATTTGCCTTTCACTGTACCATATAGAAATTACCATGATACCCGTGCTTAATAAATTCATCAATAAAAGTTGATATCGTAACTTCATTTATCGTTTCCTCCATCTGGTTCGAAACAATAACCGATGCCCCAAACCGTATGAACCCAACGGTTCTTTGTTGTATGCTTCTCCAACTTCTCACGTAAACGACTCATTAATACAGTTACTGCATTTGTGCAGCCCTCATACTCAAATCCCCAAATTTGTTCAAGAAGTTGAGACCGTGAAAACACCTGTTTAGGATGCTTTGCCATGAGATAAAGCACCTCAAACTCTTTCACCGTTAGCTCTATTTCATATTGACAAACAAATACACGTCTTTTTGTTGGATCAATTTTCAAATCTAGAAACTCTATCATTCCTGATGCAGACTCTATTCCTTGAATTGTTACTTGACTTCCTCTTCTTAATATAATTTGTACCCTTAATACTAATTCACGAGGTGAAAAGGGTTTTGTTACATAATCATCCGCTCCCATTGTTAATCCTAAAATCCGCTCTCTTTCTTCTCCTCTCGCGGTTAACATAATAATCGGCACATTGGAATGTTGGCGAATTTCCTCACATAGTTCCCATCCATCTTTTCCTGGCATCATCAAATCTAAAATAATTAAATCTGGTTGAAATTGTTGAAATACATTCCATCCTTCTGTTCCGTTCACAGCAGTGTATACTTCATACCCTTCTCTTTCTAAGTACCGTTTACATATCTCTCGTATACTATCTTCATCTTCTATAATTGCAATTCTTGTTTTCATACATTAAGTCTCCTCGGTTCCTTCATCAATGGCGATTGATATAAAATCAATATGCGTAAGTTCATATTAGTCTATATACATTGCATTTTCCTTTCAAAAATATAACAAAACCCTTTCACAAATATCATAAAAAATTATCACTCAAGTAAAAAAGTTTCTTTTTCAATAACTGAGAAAAAGAAACTTTTCACTTTTTAGATATACATGCAACTTAACCTAAATGGTATTTAGAGCAACCTTCTTTTCCCTAAATTAATTTTTTATCTTCCGTTACATTATGAATTATCAATCTAACTTTTTAAGTGAATTTTGAAAGGAGCCTCTTACTTCTATGCATAAAATATAACGTCTACTGAAACTAGGAGTTGTACTTCAAATTCAAGTTACATTATCCCTATTAAATCCATTTTTCTTTGCCTGATCAAATTACTTCAGACCACCTATGTTTCTACAAGATAATAGCTTGATCTTTCATTTTCAGAGATTTATTTGCTAGTTATGATTACATGCTATTTGCACTAACATCACCAACTGAGTCACCGTTATAAATTGGAAAAAACAGAGTAACAGTAGTTCCTTTCCCAACTTGGCTCTTTATACTTATTTTTCCACCATGACTTTCAATAATTCGGTAACTCATCATGAGCCCAACACCCGTCCCCTTTTCTTTTGTACTATAAAAAGGTTCACCTAGTCTTTTAATTCTTTCTGAAGGAATACCTACTCCTTTATCTAAAATACAAATCTTAACCTCGGTACTATTATGTTTTTTCACGCTAATGATGATTTCTTGACCATTTTGTATAGCCTCAATAGAATTTTGTAAAATACTATAGAAAACTTGTTTTAGTTGAATTTCGCAACACTCAACCAATAAGTTTTCAACATCCATATTTAATGCAATACGAATATTCTTCATAATTGCTTGTGTACTTATTAAATCGACTACATTATCTAATATAGTACAAAGGTTTTTGGGTTCAAATACTGCAGCATTCGGTTTTGCAATAGATAAAAATTCTTGAATAACTTTTTCTATACTACTGATTTCAGAAAGTATTAGGCTTAAATATTCTTTATCCTTCCCTACTTCCTGTTGCAATAATTGCATGAACCCTTTAATTACTGTTAATGGGTTACGAACTTTATGAGCGATCCCAGCTGCCAATTGCCCTACTGCATTAAGGGTATCTGATTTCTTTAATAATTCCGTCGTTATTGTACGCTCTGTAATATCACGTACAATAATCATAATTTTATCCTCAAAAAGCGGTAAAAGTCTTGCTTCAAAATAATAAATTTCATCATCTAGTTGTAGAGAATAATCTATTAATACAGGAGCGGATGAAGTTTTTATTTGATTAATAGCCTTCTCAAATTGCTTTATGATAGGAACTGGTAATATCTCTTGGAATTTCTTCCCTATAAATTCTTCAATTGGAACATAAAATTTGGATATAGCATTAACTTTACAATCCTTAATGGTCCCATCAAGTTCTGACAAAAAATACAAATCAGGAATTGCTTTAAAAATTAATTCTAGTTCAGTCGAGGTTTGTTTAAGTTTTTCTTCCATTCTCTTACGCTTAGTTATATCAATTCCAATTGCTCCAATACTCCACCCTAAATTTGGAATACTATGTAAAATGTTTGACCACATAATAGTTTTTATCTCTCCACTTTTACATGTTATATTCACCTCCCAATCTCTAAATTCGTCACCATTATGCAACAACTCGTTACATAACTGATTTCTATAAGGTTTATGAGGGTGTAGCAATTCCATCATTTTGGGATTGTTAATTATTTCATCTGCATTATATCCAGTTACTAATTCACATTCCCGATTCCACATAATGATATTTCCTTTTTCATCAATAGCATTAATCATAATCGGCATATTTTGTAATACACTGCCTAAACAATTTTCTTCATGATTTGTTCTCGTATTTATTTGTGAATCTTTTTCATGAAATTTTTTAAGGTGTAATTGCTGTGTTGCCATCTCTTCAATTAGATTTGCAATGCATTTAAAATGTGTTATATGAGAATCCGCAATAACCTCTTTATTAATACTTGTTCCTATAACAAAGGTTGCTATATGCTCCTGCTCAATAATGATGGGAATATGCATTTCTTGGGGCAATTGGATTTTCTGATTATGAAAAAAAGGGTCACCTTTGGAAAATATAACATTTTGATTATTATCAAGGAGACAGAATGGAACTTTAGTTAAATTATAAAATTGCTCTGTTATATTCTTAAACTCATTTATATTTATAAGATCTTTAAGTGTGTATTTCACTATTTAACCCATCTCCTTTATATTTACTATATCTTTAAGACTCCCCATATAAATTTTCCAACTAGAAGCAATAAACAATTACCTATTACAATGATGCTCTTGTTCTGAAATACCATAGGATCAACCGCGTACTTGTATAGAGTAATAAAACAAGAGTTTAAAATATAAAAAGACCGCAAAGCTTTCTTAAAAAACGCTCCGTGGCCTTATACTTTCTTGTTTCACCTAAATAAAAATCAATTGTATTTCTTTCTAAATCAACGGCACGCTATAAGTAAACTTATTATCCTCTTACTTTTATATAAACTATTTAATTCTAAATCGTACTGATAAACCTAGTTTATAATCATCGTACAAACAAAAAACAATCGATATTTCCCTATTATCCTTACTAAGTCGCTTACCGTTTACAACATAATACTTAGCTGATGGTATCAACATTTACAAACTAAGCAATTACTGATAGCGTTGTAATCTAAAACGTTATACCGTTTCATCATCCCTATCAAATCTCAAAATCTTATGTTGCATCATACCTGCCATCTTAAAATGAGCATAAATATCTGGTTAATAATGTTCTCATTAAAAAGCTAGCGGTTTACTCATACTTTTCCCCTTCATTATTAGATTCATAACATGAGTATGTCCAAGTTTAATAACACATTTTTAATGATTCACAATTTTTATTCACCGAATTTTTTTGTCCCCTCCTAAAGACATTTTTTTCATGCTCTCCTCCGTAATATAAGACTATTTAGACAACAAAAATAGTTTTTGTAACTTTTGTAACTGATTTTGTAATTAATGAAACCAAACATAAGACAAACGCAAAGTATACATAAACCAAACATAAACCAAATACAAACCAAATATAAACCAACTATCAGTTTTTTTGGATAAAACCTTATTTCAAACCTCCTCCATCTACAAATCTGTTTAAAAATATGAATTTAGTATTTTATTTACAATCTACTCGACCTATTTTTATACAGCAAACATTTAATTACACTCCCACATGACGACTATATTCACAATTTATTGGAGATGAAAAAAAACAGTTGCTAAAGAAATCTCTTGTTTAATAAATAAATTTTATAAAACTGTAGTACTAAAAATCATTAACACGAATGATAACTTTTATAAAAAAGAGAGTCTCATTTTTCAATGAGACTCTCTTTACTTTATATATATTTAAATAGAATTTTCAGCTCTATCATTCCAAATAAATACTCGAGTGAAAACTACCATAATTCCTACAATAACTAAAAAATATAGGGGCATGACTACTAATGAACCTGTATGAAGCTGGCTCATTCCCCAAATCGTCATCGTCACTATTATATAATAGCCTAGGCTAAACAATGCACCGGCTGTACCAATGACATCTTGAAAATCTACTAACGCTAAGCTTAGACAGTTAGGTAACGCTACCCCAATTCCTAGTAGCAATATAAACATCGCTACTAAAAATCCAATCATATATAGTATGTTTGGATTTGATCCAACAGAAGTAATAACAGATAAAATGACTGCTCCCCCTGTCATTACAATATAACCTATATATGATTTTCTCCGGTTTATAAATAGGCAGTATCCGTTTTGAAACTTTCGCTCCAATAATAGAAGCAGACGCAACTACAATTCCTAGAAATCCATACATACTAGGCGATAACTGAAAGTATTCAATAAAGATAAACGACGCTTCCGCATAATAGCTAAATAAAACACCACGTAACATTACAAGAGTTACGTGGTATGCAAACTATGATATATTAAATTTTCACTGATTGTTCTTCTTGATAGATAATTTCACCATCAATAATAGTTGTTTCTACTTTTAAATCTTTAATTTGGTTTGGATTTACATTTAAAATGCTGTCACTTAATATAACTAAATCCGCCAACTTTCCGACCTCTATGCTTCCTTTTATCTCTTCTTCAAAACTAGCATAAGCGCCATTCCATGTGTATAGTTTAATAGCTTCCATTACGCTTATAGATTGATTAGCACCAACCTCTATTCCAGACTTGGTTTTTCTATTGACAGCAACATGAATTCCTAATAAAGGATTATAGTCAGTAACTGGTGCATCCGAACTACCTGCTGCAATGATGCCACGATCAATAAAATCACGAGCAGCGTACATGTGATTAACACGATCACCATAATGCCGGACATATATCTCTCCAAATTCATATGGAAATGGAGGGTTTGGAATTGGAACCATCTCTAGTTTTTTCATTCTCTCTTGTAAATCCGGTGAAGAAATTCCCGCGTGCTCGATTCGATGACGATGATTTTTTCTTGGTGATTCCTCTAGCGCCCTTTCTACACAATTTAAATACATTTCAATAGCTTTATCACCTTGTGCATGTACAGTGATTTGATAACCTTTTTTATGCGCTTCACCTAAAACCTTATAGATTTCTTCCTCACTATAATAAAGAATACCGTAATTGTGAGGGTCACTTGAATATGACTTACGGGTTGCAATTGTAGGGCCAGTACTACTCCCATCTGTAAATAATTTAGCCGGTCCAACTTTGAATCTCTCATCTCCGGTACCAGTTATCACACCAGCTTCGATCATTTTATTAACAAATTCATGAGAGTTATTTATTTGACATATCATTGCATATATTCGGACACGAATATCCCTACTCTTCACAGCTCGTTGTAGTAAACGAAAACTCTCAGGTCCATCTCCACCTGCGTCATGTATACTTGTTATGCCAGCTGCAACGAAATGATCTGATGCGATTTTCACAGCCTTCATCATTTCACTTTCTGTATAACTTGCAACCTCGCTCATTCTCATATTTGCTGCTTCAATTAACTTTCCTGTAAGCCTTCCTGCCTGATTTTTTTCAATAACTCCCCCACTCGGATCCGGTGTGTTCTCGTTAATTTGCGCAATTTCTAATGCTTTGCTGTTCACCACGCTTATGTGGTGGCAAGTACGAGTTATAATAATAGGGTGTTCAACTGAAATTTCATCCAGCTCAGTAATTGTTGGATAACGCTTTTCCTTCACAGCTGTTTCATTAAAGCCCCAAGCACGTATCCATTCACCTTTTGGCGTCTCTGATGCCTTCTTTTTCAGATCATCTAACAAAGCCTCGATAGAATCAATATGTTCAGCTTTACAACTGACAGCCAACTGATTTAGTCCATAAGAAATGAGATGAAGATGGGAATCAATGAATCCAGGAAGAAGCGTTTTTCCTTGCAGGTCAATTACATCCGTTTTTTCTCCTATAAAACTCTTAACCTCCTGATTCGAACCAACAACTGCGATGCGATTATCTTTTATTGCTACAGCTTCGACTACTGCATTCTTTTGGTCGACTGTAATAACTTCCCCATTTATCAAGACAACATCAGCTTTCATAAACTCAACCCTTTCGGAATTACCCTTTTCGAGTAATTCATTCAGTATTTATAATTACATCTCTCAATAGGACCTTCCGCTTTTTAACAAATTAAAGTTGAGCTAAACACTCTTTTATGGTTTTAACGATAAAAGTAAAATCTTCCTCTGTAATGCTTAATGGAGGTGCAAGTTGTAAAATATTATTGTAACCTGCAACAGTGTCACCATTTTTACCAATAATTAAGCCTTTTTCTTTACAAGCATTAATGACCTTGTTCACCTTTTCAATGGCAGCTGGTTCTTTCGTTTGCTTATCTTCCACTAGTTCAATCCCTAAAAGAAGTCCTTTTCCGCGAACATCTCCTACGTTTGGATGCTCTTTTACATCCTCTAATTCATATAACAGTCGTTCACCCAATTCTTTGGAACGGTCAATGAGTTTCTCATTCTCCATAATTTCTAAATTCTTCAAAGCTAAGGCGCAAGCAGCAGGATTTCCTCCGAAAGTATTTACATGGCGGAAGCGATCATAATCTTCACTACCTACGTATGCCTCATACACTTCTCGTCTAACTGCTGTTGCTGACAAAGGAAGATACGCACTTGTAATACCTTTTGCCATTGTAATGATATCTGGTTTGACGCCATAATTCATAAATCCAAACGGCTTCCCTGTTCGGCCAAATCCACATATAACTTCATCACAAATGAGCAACGCACCGTGCTTCTCGCAAATTTCTTTTACTTTTTTCATATATCCATCAGGAGGCATTAATATGCCGCCTCCGGTAATAATCGGCTCCATAATCACACCGGCTACCGTTTGGCTTAACTCCCATGTCATGACACGGTCGATTTCTTCAGCACTTGCCAGTGTATGAACATCTTCTGGATTGCGATACGTATCAGGCGGTGCTACATGCAGGAATCCTTGCCCCAATGGTTCATATTTATACTTTCGTTGTGCTTGCCCTGTTGCTGCAAGAGCTCCCATTGAGTTACCGTGATAAGCACGATAGCGTGAAATAAATTTATAGCGTCCATGATCACCTTTTTGTTGATGATATTGACGAGCAATTTTAAACGCTGTTTCATTTGCTTCCGATCCACTGTTAGAAAAGAAAATAACGTATTCATCACCAAGCCATTCATTCAATTTCTCTGCTAATTTAATGGCAGGAACATGACTTTGTGTCAGAGGGAAGTACGGCATTTCTTCAAGCTGTTCAAAAGCCGCTCTTGCAAGCTCTCTTCGGCCATATCCAACATTCACGCACCAAAGACCAGACATACCGTCTAAATAACGGTTTCCATCAATATCCGTCACCCATGCTCCTTCTGCTTTCGTGATAATTAAATTCGTTGGACTAGGGGCTGCCCCTCTCATTGCATGCCAAAGGTACTTTTCATCTGCTTTTTTCAAACTTTGTGTTTGTTCTGTCGCTTGCACAATCACCAACTCCATTCTTTTCTTTTATGATTTCACATCACTCTTTCAATAACGAGCCGTAAGCATTTTCTTACGAGTATAGAATTCTACGCCATCTTTTCCATTTGCATGGAGATCACCATAGAATGATTTCTTATAACCTGAGAATGGGAAGAATGCCATTGGAGCGGGAACACCAAGATTGATTCCTAGCATACCTGCATCAATTTCTTCACGGAATTCACGAATAGCTTTAGCGCTATCGGTGTACAAGCATGCACCATTTGCGAATGACGATGCATTAGCAACATGAATTGCTTCCATCAAGTCTTTTACGCGTACAATAGAAAGAACCGGTGCGAAGATTTCATCCTGCCAGATTTTCATTTCTTGTGTCACATTGTCAAAAATCGTTGGGCCAACAAAATAACCTTGTCCGTCCGCTGCATCGTCTTCACGTCCGTCACGAATAAGTGTCGCCCCCTGCTCTACACCAGATTGAATGTATCCGAGTGTTCGCTCTTTATGTCCTTCACGAATAACGGGACCAAGGAAAACATCTTCTTCCAACCCATTACCAATCGTAATAGCATTAGCCTCTTGAAGCAGTCTATTAACGAGCTCATCTGCAACATCTTCTTCCACTACAACAACGGCCGCCGCCATGCATCGCTCACCGGCTGAGCCGAAAGCAGCATTTGTAATTTCTTTCGCTGCAGAACTAAGGTCCGCATCTTTTAATACGATTGAATGATTTTTTGCCCCTGCAAGAGCTTGTACACGTTTGCCATTAGCTGCTGCTGTTTTATAAATATACTCAGCGACAGGTTGAGAACCAACGAAAGATACAGCCTTCACATCCTCATTGTCAAGAATGCCATTAACGACGTCATGTGCACCATGCACAATATTTAGTACTCCATCTGGAAGACCTGATTCTTTAAACAGTTCAGCTATGCGATTAGCCAGTAATGGTGTTCTTTCAGAAGGTTTTAATACAAACGTATTTCCGCATGCAATCGCGAGTGGAAACATCCAGCATGGAACCATCATCGGAAAGTTAAATGGCGTTATCCCTGCGATTACTCCGATCGGGTAACGATACATCCCTGATTCAACACCAGTAGCAATATCGGGAAGTTGCTCTCCCATCATTAAAGTCGGTGCACCTGCGGCAAATTCAACACATTCAATCCCACGCTGTACTTCACCGTATGCTTCTTTATAACTTTTTCCGTTTTCCAAGGTAACGAGTTTAGCTAACTCTTCCCAGTTTTCAATCAATAGCTGTTGATAGCGAAATAGAATTCGAGAGCGCCTAGGAACAGCGACCTTACTCCATGTTCGGAATGCTTCTTTCGCAGTTGCTACAGCTCTATTTAAATCTTCTTTAGTCGACAGCGGCACACGAGCAATGACTTCTCCTGTTGCTGGATTTGGTACATCTTCAACCTGTTTACTTGTAGATTCTATCCATTGTCCTCCAATATAATTTTTCAACGTTTGTACATTTTTCGTTACTACCATGGTGAAACCTCCTATTTTAAGATAACCGCCCTACGTATAAAGAAAGCGCATTCATAAGGCGGTATGTAAACTTATCTTCATAAATCCCACTACATTTCTTCAACATCTCTATTCTGAATTTTCAATCTTTTTAACGCGCAGGAGTAGTTATCTACTTAGCATTTGCCCACTTCCCATTTCACATTGATCTCATGGTTCACTTTATAATTCTTTTTCAAAAATACTGGGCAATCCCATTCACAAACAAGGTCCTTAGCCAAGGAAACGACCCAGTCCTTTGTAACATGATACTTTTTCCCATCAACAGTAATAAATACTTCACCGTCTGTCACATAGAAAACCTCCTGTTCTTCTACATGCCACGTTCCTTTATTCGGTTCGCCTACCCATGGTTCCCATGTGTCAACACCTAGTTGCCCAGCTTCTTCTGCCGTAAGTTTTTTCGCAAAAAACATGATGATCATCTCTCTTTCTTATTGGTAATTTTGAAGAAATTAATTCTATAAATCTACCGTCTTAACATTTGTATCTTTTAAACGTTTGAACTCTTTTCTCATAAAGTATATGGCAATGAGAACGCCTGGAATTTCTGCAGCAGGAGCAGCGTACCATACACCTTCTACACCCCAGTATTTCGGGAAAATAAATAGAAATGGTAACATGAACAACAATATTTTGCTTACACTAATAAACGTTGCCGACCAGTTTCTCTCTTGTGATTCGAAATAACCAGAGATAAGTAAGCTGACTGCACTAAGTGTAAACAGACAATTAAATACAACTGTCGTCCAAATACCCAGTTTCTGCAATTCAGCATTACCACCAGAAAAAAATGACACAATTGGATCTGCAAAAATGATTAGTATAGCTGTCACAACTACAAAGAAGGAAACTGTAAAAATGAGTCCCATCTTAATTGCTTGTTTCACACGATCAAGGTTTCCTGCACCGTAATTATAACTAATAATCGGTTGGAGTCCTGTCATCCCGCCGAGCGCTGCTAAGGCAAGTAGATTGGTAATGTAACCGTTTTGAATCGTGAAAGCTGCAACATGTAGACCACCACCGTAACTTTGCAGTAAGTTGTTGGTGAAAATAATTGCAATAAACATCATGAACTGACTCGAAAAAGATGCAAATCCAGTCCAAACTACTTCACCAATCTTTTTGAGATTAATCATCATATCTTTCATTTTTGGCTTAAGTTTTGTTTTACCAAACCAGAAATAAAAGATTAAGAGAACAGGAATTGATTGCGAAATCGTATTAGCCCATGAAGAACCCATCATCCCCATGTCATACTTCGTTACCATAATCCATTCTGCAATCCCAGCAACAACTGCTGCGACTAACCAACTGTTCATTGATAATATAGGTTTTTCATCGATATTAGTTAAAATACTTAATACAACAGCTAATATCGTTAATGGCAACGAAATCCATAGCAGTCGGCTATATTGCACCGCATACGGAAGCGCTTCATCACTTGCTCCGAATAAAATCATAATATCCTTTTCAAAGACCAACCCAAGTATAGCTAACAAAGAAGAAAGGAAAAGAGTAAACCATAAAGTTTGCCCCATAATACCTCTAGCTTCTTCTATCTTCCCTTTCCCCAGTCGAAGTGAAATGACCGCTCCGGCTCCTACCCCCAAAAGAACACCAATCATACGGGTAATAACCATGACCGTAAATCCAATTCCGATCCCTTCGATTTCTAGCTCCTGAAAGCCACTGACGAAAAAGCCATCGATAACCGATACAACTCCTAGAATTACGTTAGCCATAATCCCTGCCAATGCAAACCGTAAATATAGTAACGGAATACTTTTGGTTCCAAGCACTGAATCATCCACCGGTTTATTCTTTACTTCTCGTTTCTCTATTTTCGATGACGGACGGTTGTCCACTATTTTCATGAGCATATCCCCTTACAAATAATTTATATAGCAAGTTAAGCTCAATTAATTTGCATACCAACCTACAGGCTTAGCATGCTGGTGGATATTGATTTGCTTCGTTTCCATAAAATGCTCCAGCCCAACAGTACCTAACGCCCTGCCGATTCCACTTTGCTTATACCCGCCCCAAGGACCTTCCACATAAGCAAGATGATAACTATTAATCCAAGTAATTCCCGCACGCAATTTACTAATAACACGTTTCGCTCGGTCCATATCTTCCGTAAATACAGCACCAGCTAATCCATAAATGGAATCATTCGCTTTTTGGATAGCATCTTCCTCATCTTTAAATTTCTGTACAACAAGGACTGGACCAAAAATCTCTTCCTTAACAATACACATATTCTCATTTACATCAGCAAATATTGTTGGTGCGATGAAAAATCCTCGATCAAGCCCATTTTCTGTTAAGCGCTGACCACCGCAAACTAATTTTGCACCTTCTTCGATTCCTCTCTGGATATAATGTAACACTTCATTCATATGAGATTCGTTTGTGAGAGCTCCCATTTCAATGTTCTCATTTTCTCCGTTGCCAACTACAATTTTGTTCGCACGCTCGGCCAATCTTTCAACAAACTTATCGTAAATGGTCTCTTGCACAAGCAAACGAGATGCCGCTGAACAAACTTGCCCAGCATTGTGGAAAATACCAAACATCGCATTATCAACTGCGGTTTCAAAATCCACATCGTCGAACACAATAAGTGGAGATTTACCACCTAGTTCAAGTGTGATTTTTTTCATATTGCCAGCAGCTGCGCGCATAATACTTTGGCCTGTTGTTGTTCCACCGGTAAAGGCAACTTTATCAACATCATGGCTCTCTGCAAGCTCATTCCCAACTTTTGAGCCAGGTCCCAATACTAAGTTTGCCACTCCGTCAGGAAGCCCAACTTCTTCGATAATTTCAAACAATTTGTATACGCTTACAGGAGTGACATCAGCAGGTTTAATTACAATTGTATTCCCTGCGGCAAGTGCTGGAGCAATTTGCCAAACAGCTAACATAAGCGGGAAATTCCAAGGTACAATAAGTCCGCAAACACCAATCGGTTCATGAATAATAATCGTTTCCGAAGCATCCTCGCGAGTGTAAGATTCTTTTTTCATGCCTTTAATTAAGTCAGCATAATAGCGGAAGCATTGAATTGATACAGGAATATCCACATAGGTTGTGGCACGAATAACCTTACCATTATTTGCCGTTTCCAAACGGGCAATTTCAACTGTCTTCTCTTCAAGACGGTCTGCAATTTTATATAAATAGTCAGCTCTTTCATCCGCCGATAAACCCGACCATATTCCGCTGTCAAATGCTTTACGAGCTGCCTTAATTGCTATCTTCGCATCATCCGCTGATCCATGGGCAGACGTTGCAATAACCTCTCCGGTTGCAGGGTTAATAATGTTTCGTCTATCACCGGATAACGCTTCTACCCATTTCCCGTCAATGAACATGTTAATTTCCATAAACACCTCTCCTTTATGCAATAATATCTACTAGTTTGAAACCAATATGTGCTATATTGACCAGCATCGTTTTCTGATTATAGAACGGGAATGATTTGAGGCGTTCCTTTTCAAATCGATATCCACCTGCACTCCCCGTTGTGATCCATTGTGCCAATAACTTACCAAACAATGTTGAGAGAGACGCACCATGGCCCGTATAACCCGTTGCGAAATATGCGCCTTCTTTAGATCTGCCAATAACCGGGAACGTATCAATTGTCACGCCGATAAATCCACCCCACCTGTAATCAATCTTGCTTCCTTCTAGTTTTGGCATTATTTTAACCATGGCATCGTAAACACTTTGATAAACAGCATCACCTAAGTTTGGACGAATGTCACCACCGCCAAATACGATCCGATTATCTGGTGTACGTCTGAAATAGTAAAGGAAACTGCTTGTATCAAAAACCATGCGATCTTTAGGAATGACGCTATTCACCAATGATTCTGGAAGCTGTTCAGTAGCAATAATACGTGCCGAAATTGGCAGTACGCCTTTATTCAATTCAGTCATGATTTTTCCGGAGTAACCATCTGTAGCAACAATAATGTCTTTCGCTGTAACAGCACCTTTTTCTGTAACAACTTTCACACTATTTCGGCCGTACTCAATAGATAGTGCTTTCGAATGCTCAAAGATTTTTGCACCGATCGATTTAGCTGCTTCTCCCAAACCAATTGCATAATTCAGTGGTTGGAACGAGTAACTCGAGTCGTCGACTAGGCAACCATAATATTGCGGGGAATCGATTTCTTGATGCAACTGACTTCGATTAAGCACGCTACATTCATATCCAAAATTTTTGTTTAAATATTCGCTTTCAAGTTTCAATCCTTCAAAATGCTTAGCTTTGTAAGCCGCCACAATGTGGCCTGTCTTTCGAAAGTTACAATTGATTTGATGCTCATCGATGATGTTTTTAACTAGTTCAACACTAAGCAGCGAAAGATCGTTAAGTTGTCTCGCCTCTTCGGCACCATACTTCTTGGCAAGCTCCTGCATCGTCGGCTTATAGCCTGGCAATACCATCCCGCCGTTGCGACCGCTTGCGCCATATCCGATTGTTTCTTGCTCAAGGACAATGACACTCTTCCCTAATTTTTGCAAATGATATGCAGAAGAAAGACCTGTGAAACCTGCACCAATAATGACAACATCCGCCTCTTCATTTCCTTCAAGAAGTTTTCCTTTGTCATAGCTGTTTGCAGTCGCCGTCCACAATGAGAGAGTATCCATTCGATCCATCTTATCCATAGCTAATCCTTCTCCTTTCGTGACATGTATGTTACAATACACTCAAAAATATTCGAAATATTCACACTTATCGAATTAATAATATGACTTGGAGCTTCCTCCAAGTCAATAGCCATTTTAGAGTTTTTTGAATTCATTTTGCGAAAAAAATGGAGTAACTCCACTTTTTTTCATCGGGGGGACATCTATGAAGATTGGTACATTTGCAAAGCTTTTTCATGTTACGACTGATACCGTTCGTTATTACATTGAACTTGGATTATTAATACCAGACAAAAAAAACACTCAGTATCAAATGAACCAATTGTGCTCCGACGACATGACTTTTATTACTGAGCTAAAAAAATTTCATTTTTCATTGCTAGAAATCCAACGAATTTTATCGTATCGGCGTGTCACAAACTTCTCGGATCATGAGGATATCGACTACTACAACAACTTGCTCATTGATAAAAAGAACGAGCTGGCCAAGAAAAAAGAAGACATATCAAAAGCCATCCAATTAATTGAAAAAGCGGTTCAAACTAGCTCGCCTTCATCTGAAGAAGAGAATCTTACAGGGATCCCACTTTCCTTTGTAGATCTGCTCTATTGTCCGAAGTGCCACATTCCACTTGAAATGAAAGATGTAACGATTAAAAAAGTTTACATTCACACGGGGAGTTTAACTTGTTCCTGTGGATATGAGGCAGCTATCGAGGATGGTATTATCATTACCGCGAACTTGTACGAAACGTCCCCTTATCCATCTTATTTTTACGATAAAGAAACAATTAAAGAGATCAATCCCAAAATGATTAACTTATTTGAAAAAATTAATTTTCAGTTTCAAAAAATTCTACAAAATATAGATTTGAAAAACAAATTAATCGTGGAAACAAACGTTGATGCTTTTGTGTCACTACCCAAATATATCGATGTTCTTGAAACGAGCGCGTCCTATGTATTCAGTGGCTATTCTCTTGCGATGCTCAAGAAGGTTAGAAACAGAATTGAGCGTATGGATCCGAAACCACGTGTCCTTTATATTTTGAATTCTGATTTAAATCTGCCATTAAAACCGCTTAGCATCGATGTTTTTGTGGATAGTTTTTCAGTAACTGATTTTTCACTGCTCAATCCGAAGTTCCCAATTCACGTTCTAAAAAACTATTTACATAGCAGTTCAACAATTGTCGGCGGATACTCGTATTATGATAGCTCGGCCAAATCCTTGAAAAATATTTCAGCCTTATATCCAAATTCCCACGAGCATATTTTATATCCAAAATACTTAGAAGAAAATTTATCAGGCCACGAATTCCAAATCATGCAAAGTGAAAATATCGGTTACTGTACAGATCCAGGACCTTATTTTGATTATCATGTAATAGACGAAAAATTCCACATGCTAATGTATTTGGCTAGTACGAAAAAATAGCACACAAAAAGAGGTTGTCCGGAAAGTAGGCTAGTTCACGGATGAGACAGCACCCTTGTAGCTAAAATCATGGTTAATCTGAAAAATGATAGCACAGGCATAAGCAGCTTTGAACTTCTTGAGCCAATCATGATAATTCACCAGATACAGGGATATACATACATTCGTACCTTAAAGATTATGGATTGACTAATCAACAAACATAACACACCACACTTCAACAAGAAAAAGCGCCATCACAAGTGACGGCGCTTTTTCTATGTAAGAGCTACTAAAAGGTATCCTTCTAGCCTACTCCCATTTATAAGTCCAAAATTGTTCAAGTTGCAGCCATTTTAATGTTGCTGCATCTTTATTTTTTATTTTTGCATGCGTGTCTTCAAGCATTGCTTCTGTTTGTGAACGGTGCGCGCCTAGTGCAGCTAACTTATGTTCAAATACTTCACTAATATTATTTACAACATCCGGTTCACCTAGTACAGCTTCACGATTTTTTGTAATTGCAACTGCATGAATGACTGGACGCTCTTCTTTTGGCATACGTGATACAGCGCGAACTACAGCACGGCCAAATGCATCATGATCTGGGTGTACGCCATGCTCAGGATAAAATGTAATAATTCGAGATGGATTTACTTCTTGAATGATTGCTTCAATTTTGTCTGCAACGAAATCAACATCTTCAAACTCTAACGTTTTATCATGGAAACCGAGCATTCTTAAATCTTGAATCCCCATCGCTTCACATGCATCTTTTAATTCTTTTTCACGGATATTTGGAATCGTTTCACGGTTAGCGAATACATTCTTACCCATGTTACGTCCCATTTGTCCAAGAGTACCACATGCATACGTTACAGGTACTCCTTGATCTGTTAATAAGCGAATTGTTCCTCCCGCAGCAAATGCTTCATCATCTGGATGCGGAAATACAACAAGTACATGTCTCTCCATAAGTTTCCCTCCTTCTTACTTAAATGGTGTTAAGCTTAATTCAAGCGCAACTGCTAGGCGACCTAAATTATCATGTCCAGCTAGTAATAAACGCTCTTGGTCATCTACTTCCCAATGCGTAATACCTTCAGCATATACCCATCCGTGATCCATTTTCAGACCAACTCGGTATGGGTTTGTTCCAGTTATCTTCCCGCGTTCAAAGCGGATAATTGCATTTCGAATGAAAGCACCAACTGTCATCATCTTTTCATTTATGTGTGATGCATACGCTCCGTTCGTCGTTTCTAAATGAATATATACATCTTTATTTACAAAACGTTCAATTTCATTTTGAATAAGAGAACTATCTTTTACTATTTCCATCGGAATTCACCTCTTTAAACCATTTTACGCAAAAATAATGTAAATTGCTATCTCTATATTAGAGGACAACGCTCACTTTTCCTAATAATTTGCACTGTGTTTTTTTTATTTTTTATATGATATGTAAAATCATCATTTTTTCTTTCACTTTGTTAAACAGTTTTCTTTCTTTTTTGAATTTGCTACAATATATTTTATGTAGAGGGATACATTTCGACAATTGAATACATAATTTAAAGAAGGTGACATGCTTGGAACATTCAGTACATGAAGTAGCAAATTGGCAATATTATTTTGCAATTGCCGTATTTTTAGTCACATACGGTTTTATTATTTCTGAGAAATTGAATCGTGCTGTAATCGCACTATTCGGTGCTGCTATTATGATTATTTTTGGAATCGTAGATTTACATACTGCTTTCACATCACATATTCAATGGGAAACAATCACTCTTTTAATCGGGATGATGATTCTCGTACATATTACGAGTCAATCAGGCGTATTTGAATTTGTAGCCATTAAAGCAGCAAAAGCAGCTGGCGGAAAACCGATCCGCATTTTATTATTACTATCCCTATTAACCGCAGTCGGTTCTGCATTTTTGGACAACGTAACGACCGTATTATTAATCGTGCCTGTTACACTATCCATTACACGTATTTTAAAAGTAAATCCTGTGCCTTATTTGATTTCAGAAGTACTATTTTCAAATATAGGCGGCACAGCAACACTAATCGGTGATCCACCGAACATTATGATTGGATCGGCTAATAAGCATTTAGACTTTAATGCCTTTTTATTAAACTTAGCTCCAATCGTACTTATTATTTCTATCGTTACATTAGGAATTATTTACTTCATGTATCGTAACAAACTAAAAACGACATCTGAGCAAATCGAAAAACTAATGGCATTAAATGAAAAGGATTACATTAAGGATCAAAGCCTCCTTTTAAAATCCATTACGATTTTAGGACTAACCATTTTAGGCTTCGTACTTCATTCTATTATTCATGTAGACGCTGCAGTTATTGCGATGACAGGTGCTACACTTCTTATGTTAATCGGCGCGAAAGAACATGAAATAGAAGATATATTTGCTCACGTTGAATGGGTGACAATTTTCTTCTTCGCTGGACTATTCGTTCTCGTTGGCGGGTTAATTGATATCGGACTTATTTCTTCACTTGCAAAAGAAGTACTTAACGTAACAAATGGTGATATCGGTTTCGCTGCTATACTTATCTTATGGGTATCTGGCATCGCATCCGCGACAATTGACAATATCCCATTTGTCGCAACGATGATCCCTCTTATTCAAGATTTAGCTACAGGACTCGGACTATCTGTCGATTCTCCGCAAATCGAAGTACTATGGTGGGCGTTATCTCTTGGAGCTTGCTTAGGAGGAAACGGAACGTTAATTGGAGCATCAGCAAACGTAGTCGTTGCTGGTATTGCAAAACGTGAAGGACATGGATTTTCTTATATGGACTTCTTAAAAATCGGCTTCCCATTAACGATCATTGCATTATTATTATCACACGCTTACATATATTTACGTTACTTAATGTAAAGAAAATACTATTTACTTACCAACAAATGACGAAAACTTTCAAACAATGAAAAAAGGTATGCAGCACTACGCCGCATACCTTTTTCCATCACCAAAATATACCTATAATTGCTAATCCACCTAAAATAATCCCACCAATTTGTCCGATAATTGCTGGCGATAATTGAACACCTTTTCTCACTTCAACAACTGGTCTTTCGTGCCTTAGTTGCTGCACTTCACTTTGAAGTTGGTGTACACTTCCGTGCAATTCTTTAATTAGTTCTTTTAATTCAGCGACCTCTTCATTTACTGGTTTTGCTTTTTCTAAGTTCATTTTGCATAACTCCTTATAAGTTCAATCAGTACACTGTAAAAATTCGCCAATTATTGTTATATCTCCTGCATATCATATATAATATTGAATACATCTCAATTAACAAGGCTCTATTAAAAATAAATTTAGCTATTTCAGAAAGACAACTATCATCTGTCCTTTTTAGTGTATATTGGACTAGTATATTTAACAATTCTATTTTTTATAGTTTCTTCTCATGCCTAAAAAACATAGCGCCATTAAAATTTAGCAGGTGTACCTTGATGAAAATACATTTGCCATCTTCCTTCTCTAAATTTCCATATTGAACTACGTAACGAGTGTTGATTATTTATTTCATTGAATATTCGATAAGTAGTTAATGCAACATCTTTGGATAATGGATGTACTTCAAAATCACTCAAAGTCATTTTCACCACACCAATTCCATTTTTATCGATATCCTCATTTTTATATAAAACTTTACCAGAACTTCCAAACTCAAAAAAATCAGCGGCAAGTATCTTTTTAAGCTCTTTTTGAGATTTGCGAACCTCTGGTTTAAGTAATCGTTCCTCTAGTTGATATAAGCACTCTCTTAATGAAGATAAACCTTCCATTAGTACACTCCTTCCCTATAATTATCTGAATATTATTCCCTTTCCGCTACACTATACACTTATTCTGTATGTTCTTGCTTGTTCTGCAGCTCTATCCATTCATCCCGCAATATCCCCATAATTATACGATCAAAAAACTTTCCATCTCGCTGAACTGCTTCTCTCATACACCCTTCCATCTGAAAACCCATCTGTTTATAAAGTGCAATGGCTGCTTTATTATAAGAAATAACGTCGAGGCCGATCCGGTGTAAATTCATTTCATAGAAAGCATACCTTAAAATAAGATGTATTGCTTCTCTTCCATATCCTTTTCCCCTATCATTTGCATCTCCTATTCCAATTGCTAATAAACCTGTTCTGTTATTCCACTCTATACCATGAATTGCAACAAAACCAATTAGACGATCATCTTGAACCGTTCTTAACATGAAAGAAATACTATTCGATCTCCGCCCCTTTAATAGCTCATCATTTGATATTTCATGTAAAGATTGCGGGAACGCTAAGTCTGTATCTACATTTCTTAAATACTCACTATCCTCTTGCCACACAGCCATTACTTCAGCATCAGTTGCTCTAATAGCTGATAATTTAATTGTTTTATCTTGAAAAAGATTAATTGTCATTTGAAACTCCCCTTTTTTTAAATAGCGGGGATAATTATTCTAGCCTATTTATCCCCTTGTCCTTTGAACTGTTGTATGAACAGGATACTTACAATAAGCGCTGACATTGGCACATCTCCTCTACATTGAATTAACTTTATTGTATAGTTTTTTATTTATTCTAACAATAATAACAATAAAAAGACCCTCAAATTTAGAGGGCCTTTCCTAGCAACGAAACGATATTATTTTGTAAACATTTTCTCTGCTTCATCCATTGCCATTTTGTTACCTAAAGCAGAATAGTCAAGCCATGGTTGGTCATTAATAATGTATACGTGCTTACCTTTAACAGCTTTTAAATCTTTCCAAATTGGTGTTTCTTGTAGTTGTTTAAATGCTGCTTTTGCTTTATCGTCTCTATTTACGACAACGAAAATCGCATCTGCGTCAAAGTCAGCTAATACTTCTTGTGAAATGACTTCGAAAGGACGGTTTCCATCAATTTTCTCTACACCATTTGCGGGTTGTAATCCTAAGTCTTGGAATAAAATTGGTCCCATCGGTCTTTTCGTACTAAATACACGCAATTCTTTTGCAGTAACGCGAATTGCCATTACTTTTTCGTTATTACCTAACTCTTTATCTATTAAACTTTTTACTCGTTTTGATTGCTCTTCATAGTCTTGAATATATTTATCTGCTTCTTTCTCACGGTTTACAAGCTTACCAACTTCTTTTAAATGATCTCTCCACGTACCTTCATCTAAATTGAAAGCATGTGTTTTTGCAATCTTTTCGTATTTTGCTAAATCTTTGCCAGCATATTTTTCATCAACATAAATTTCAGATGGCTTTAATTGAAGCAATGCTTCCATATTTGGATCTGTTACAACACCGAGTTTCTTCGTATCTTTCAACTGCTCTTTTGCGTGTGGTAAGAAATCTTTTAAATCTCCACCAATAACAGAACCTACTGGTGTAATTCCTAATGCAAGTAAATCATTCGTTAAATGAATAGACATAGAAGCAATTTTTGGATCATTACTTTTTTCAGTTTTTTTAGTTGCCTCTTCACTAGATTTCGTTTGACCACATGCTGATAATACTACAATACACATAATGCTAAATAAAATAGTAAGTTTCTTTTTCATATGTTCTCCTCTTTGAAGTGTTTATTTTGTTTTTGTAAGTAAATAAAGAAAATACGGTGCTCCTAAAGCCGCTACTACTACACCAGCTGGAATAGAATTTGGCTCAAATAAGGAGCGCCCTATCGTATCTGCGAGTACTAAAATAATCATTCCGATAATACCCGCTAGCGGAAGAAAGTGTTGATATGTAGTACCTACTAACTTTCTTGCAATATGCGGAGCAACTAAGCCGATAAAACCAATCCCTCCTGCCATCGATACACTCGCGCAAGATAATCCAACTGCTGTAGCTAAAAGTAGTAAACGTTCTTTTTGAACAGAAACACCAAGTCCTGCTGCTACACTATCACCTAGTGACAGTGCATTTAACGTTTTAGATTTTAGCCATGCATACGGGGTTAATATAAAAATCCACGGCAATAATGCAAGGACATGAATCCAATCTCTTCCCCAAACGTTACCAACTAACCATCTAGAAGCGAATGTATATGTCTCATCATTTAACTTGAGAGAGAAAAATAACGAAATCGCACTAAAGCCAGCTGAAACTGCAATACCAACGAGAATAAGTCTAATGGGAAGTAAACCTTTTGACCGGTCACTCGCAAGTAAAATAATAAGAAATGCAGCAAGCACTCCTCCGCCAAATGTAAATAACGGTATTAAAATTGATGCGCTCTCATTAATAGAATGAAAGAGAGTAACGAATACAATAAGCCCGAAAGATGCACCTGAATGCAGTCCAAGAATACCTGGATCTGCGAGTACATTACGAGATAATCCTTGCAAAATCGCGCCGGAAACTCCAAGGCCGATACCTGCTAACATTGTGATTATAATTCTTGGCATACGATAATCGTATAGCACGGTTGCACTCTCAAAATCACCATAACCAAAAAGCGTTTGAATCACTTTGAGTGGTGCAATACTCAGCGTCCCCGTATTTAAGCTAATCAAAATTACAGCGATACTTATACATCCGAAAATTGTAGTTACAGTAATAGCCCTCTTTTTATCCGTGTTAAAAAGATCTTTCACTTATAGCTCCCTCCCAACTTTACGTGCTATATAGAGGAAGAACGGAACCCCAACAAGAGCTACCATAATTCCTATCGCAAGTTCTTTAGGAGGATTTACTGTTCTTGCCCCTAAATCAGCTAAAACTACTAACATAGCACCTAATAATGCTGACATAGGAATAATAAGCCGATAATTAACACCTACTAATTTTCTAGCGATGTGCGGAATGACAAGTCCTACAAACCCAATGGAACCAACAGCTGAAACAGATACACCTGCAAGAATGACTACTATAATCATCCCAAGTATTCTCGTTCGGTTCGTTTTTACTCCTAAATTCGTAGCAACATCATCCCCCATTGATATAAGTGAAATAGACCGCCCTAGCACTGTCGCAAAAACAATCGTTATGAGAATAATAGGCACTAAAAATTTCAAGTGATCCCACTTTACTCCTGCAACACCACCAGCGTACCAAAACGCTAAATCTTGGCTTAGATCATAATAAATCGCGATACCTGAACTTAACGAATGTAAAAGCGCTGCCATAACTGCTCCTGCAATCGTTAGCCTCATCGGTGTTAACCCACCTGATGTTGCCGATCCGATAATAAAAATGAGTACTGTACTTAAAACAGCTCCCATAAAGGAGACAATCATTAAATAGGAATACGGCATATGCGGGAAAAAAGCAAAACTAAGTGCTACTACAAACATCGCACCAGCATTTATTCCGAGTACACCTGCATCAGCTAAAGGGTTTCGTGTTACCCCTTGCATAACAGCCCCAGCGACTGCAAAAGCAGCTCCTACAACTGCCGCGCCAATTACCCTCGGGAGCCTTAATTCATAAATAATTTGATGCTGCGTTAATTTTGGATTGTAATCAAAAACCGCTGCCCACACCGTTTGTAAATGAATATCCTTTGTACCGAATGCAATAGCTAAAAATATAGATCCAATTAAACATAAAATTGTTAAGCTCATAAAACATACGAATTTAATATGTATCCAGCGATTATTGCCAGCATGTACAGTAGACTTATGTAACATGTTTCATTTCATCCTTTATATACAGTTGTTTTTTATAATTACTTTTTATTTATAATCATTATTGATAATAATTATCATTTTCATTTAGATATTATATCCCCACTTTTTTTAAATAGCAAACTATTTTTTTACTTTGTTAAAATATTAAAATACTTATTACAATTCCCTTCTAAAACTTACAAATACATGCAAAATATCACGGTGTTATATTTTCAAATTTATAGTATACTAAGTTATTATTTTAATTTTCCAAATACATATATCGAAGGTGAAAAAATGTTTTATGTAAAACAACTACTACACTTTACTTACGAACAAGCATTATCCTGTTTGTTCCCTGTCGTTATTTTTTTAACACTCGCTGTATCAAAACTCGTTTCCATTCCAGGGTTATATCGCTATGATTTCATACTCATTGTATGTCTTCTTATGCAATATATAATGTATAAAACCGGACTTGAAACGAAAGATGAGCTGAAAGTAATTACTGTTTTTCATTTGATTGGACTTTTACTAGAAATATATAAAGTGCACTTTGGATCATGGAGTTATCCTGAAGAGGCGTATTCAAAAGTTTTAGGTGTTCCGCTTTACAGTGGTTTTATGTATGCGAGTGTCGCAAGTTACATATGCCAAGCGTGGAGAAGATTGCATTTACAAATGTATAATTGGCCGAGGGCTATTTTTGCAATACCGTTAGGAGCTATGATTTACTTCAATTTTTTCACACATCATTTTCTATATGACTTTAGATGGGTATTAACCTTACTTTTATTCATTGTATTCTTTCGCACATTTGTAGAATTTTCGTTACAAGGAGTTACATATAAAATGCCGCTCGTACTCTCATTTTTCCTTATTGGATTCTTTATTTGGATTGCAGAAAACATCGCGACATTTTTCGGGGCGTGGCAATATCCAAATCAACGGGAGGCATGGAATCTCGTTCACCTTAGTAAAATTAGCTCATGGTTTTTACTCGTCGTCATTAGTATTATGATTGTTACGCAGCTCAAGCATTTGAAGGAATCAAGAGGATAATGTAAATACATATTAGAAACTTCTAAGCTTCTCTACTTACTCAATAAAAAAACGAAATCCATCTAGGATTTCGTTTTTTTAACTTCTTCAAATCTATAGAGCTTTAATAATTCGTTCCATCGCTTTCATTTGCCCAATATGATCCGCTTCATGATAAAGCATCATACCGTAAAGCTCCCCTACTGTTTCCAATCCTAAAAATCGCTCTGGAAGTTTATTTTCAAACGCTTCTGCTGGAATTGCACTAATGCGCTTTGCTTGCTCTTGTAACTGAGGCTTTAACACTTCTAATGAAGGGCCTTCTGTTTCCCATTTAGATGGTCTTGTTCCATATCCAAACAAACCTGGATATTCACTTGGCAAATGTTTAAACTCTCTTCCAAACATAAACAACTCTGCTGCAGATAACACGTGACCGATATGCCAACGAATTGTATTATTAAAACCCTCCGGCTGCGTATCCGCAGTTTTATCATCTAAATTTTCCATAAATTTAAGTAATGCCCCGCGAGTTATTTCAAATTGTTTTAAACCAACTATTCTATTCATTTTATCGTTTCCTTTCTTATATACAGTTTATTTAAATCTACCAGAAACAATTCCGAAATACATCTAATATGCTTAATGACAACAATACGATTAAAAAAGGTCCAACCCTCATACATATAGAATTACTCATTGTGCTTACTGCGTGAAGATTTTAGTAAACAAAAGAGGAGTGATGTCGAATGTTAAATGTTTTAAAACAACAATACAGCTTTATTAGCTCTACCAGAGAAGTTCTATTTACATTTTTGGAAGAAATCCCAATGCAAAAATTGCACAGCACAGTTCCGAACTTCGGAAACGGCAGCATTATAAAGACCCATATTCATGTAGCCGATTGCTATCGGTACTGGCTTGGATCATTCGCATTCAATCAAAAACGAGCAGATTTTTCATTTGCTAGCGATTATAAAATTGAGCATGCAGATGTCGAAAAAATTCGCGCTAGATTTAAGTTAGTAGATGAAGTTGTCCAATGTTTTTTAGATGAATACAATGGCCGGTGGCTCGAAAATATAGCAAATGAAGTGAAATGGCAAGAAGAACCTTGGAACACAACTCCGCTATGGCTTTTAACTCATACAGAGACTCATGAATTTCATCATAAAGGACAGATTGTATCGATGGCTCGTCACTTTGGATACACGCCTCCCGATACAGACCTTAGTTAATTCAATGGTTCTAAAAAATGAACCACTATAACTGTCGCTAACATTATTTATGTAAACGGCAAGCCCCTTCATTACTTTTAATATTATTTTATAGTTTTGTAAATTTTCTTGCGACACAAATTTGAAGACTTTTATTATATTTAATTATGTTTGTGTCGTGTTCTTATTGATTAGTTTAATATCTATTAAAAAAATGTATTAATATGTTTCCTTTTATTATTTCAGTTGCCTAATCAATAAGAGCCTTTTTCTTTTTATCACCACTTTATACACAATAAAAACGAAAATTCCGAAAATAAGAGTTGGAAATACTGGTAAAATCTTATCATTTGGCACGTATACACTCCAAAAAGAATTAAGAAGCGCATGAAAAATTAGACACATAAAAATACTTTTAGTTGCGTTAAAAATTGTAGTTAGTAAGAAAGATACGGCAATTGTCGTAATTGTAAAGGCTATAAAATCCCTTTGAGATTGGTTCGTGCCTGGAATGAACCATAACGGCAGGTGCCAAATAGCCCATATTATGCTAACAATCACCGTACTAAAAAATGCCGAAAGCCTTTTCTGAAGGGCTGGTTGTAAGAATCCTCTCCATCCAATTTCTTCAAGTCCTCCACCAATGATCATTATCGGAAAACTAATTAAAGCTACGTATAATGGTTTTTGCATCGTTGCTCCACCAAATATTGTTGGAAGATAACAGCTAATAAAAGCTAGAACAAAGATCAGAATATACCATACAAAGTGATTCTTAGGATTAACAATGTTTTTAATAAAAGCTCTAAACTCTTCTTTTGATCCATATTTTTTCTTTAGACTAATTTCAATAATTGCTGGCATGATTCCACCGAAAACAAACAATATCATCGCTAACGGTGTACCAAATGTCGTAATGTTTAATTTTATCAAGCTAATTAATAGCCCCCATAGTATCCAGGTAAATATAAAAGTACATATTAAATATCGTTTAATATCATTACTCATCTACTTGCCTCCTTTGTTTTAATTAGAGCATAAATTTTAAAGGAAGAAAACCATTTATGTAAAATTGTTCCACACCCCATAAAAACATTCATACTCAATAAATACATCTCTGAAGAATCAAGAATTATTTAACGCTTACTTACTCTCCACATTCAAGCTTATTTCCTTCTTGAACTTAACTGACCATTAGTACAAAAAGAGAAACCGATACTTGTTTCATCCAAGTATCGGCTTTTCTTATGCAAAGGTACTCATCATTCATGGCTCTTCTTTCATATAATACATATATTTCTCCACTTAATTCGTTGTAAAAAACTCCCTCGTTACATCAATAAATTGTTGTAAAGGAGCTGTCATCCATTTATCTTTATGCCAAGCGATTTGTGTATAGATTGGAGAGATTGAATCCTTTAAAACTAACTCCTTTATCGTCCCCTCTCGTATATCCTTTTCTACTACTATTGCCGGTAAAACGGCTATACCTAAATCTGCAATGACACATTGTTTAATTGCCTCGACACTAACAAACTCAATCTTATTTGCTGGGTATACATCTTCAGCACGAAATAGATCTTCAAATAAAGTTCGATACGAGCAACCTAGTTCTGTTAATAAAAGTGTTTCACTCTCTAAATCTTTTGTAGAAACGGAAGGTTGTTCAAGTAAACGATGCCCCGGAGCAGCTACTACTTTTAATTCTTCTTTCATAAGTGGCTCCACATGTAAAACATCTTCTGTTTTACATTCGTCCAAAATAAATACAAGATCTACTTTCCCCTCCATCAGTTGTTCCTTCGCATCTTTATTGGAATGAGCAGGTTTAAATATAAGCTTTATTTGAGGAAATTGTGCTTTAAACCTTTTTAATATGGAAGGAAGCCTGTATGTACATTGACTTTCTTGCGCACCAATTATTAACGTACCTGCTATTTCCTCATCATCTTTCACAGCCATTTTCGCTTCGTTACTGAGCGCAATCATCTTATCCGCATATAATTGAAACTTCCTCCCCGCTTCAGTTAAGAAAAGACGTTTTCCTAATCTCTCAAACAATGGCGTACCGAGCTCAGTCTCTAACGTTTTAATTTGTGCTGTTACGCTCGATTGGGCAAAGTTTAATTTCTTCGCAGTTTGGGTAAAATTCAAGCTTTCTGCAGCTACTTTAAATGTAATTAATTGTTTTATCTCCATTTATCATCCCTCTTTTCAATCGAAATTCCCGATTGATTCCATCGAAATAATCCTCTTTGTCTATTGATATTTGTATTGTATGATAAAAAATATATACAAACAATATAAATGGAGGTATTCCATATGAAAGCACTTTGTTTCGAAACATTCGGAGACGCTAATGTACTACAATATAAAGAAATACCTGATCCAATCATAAATCCAAATGAAATCCTTGTTCGTACGAAAGCAATTGGCTTAAATTTCGCTGATATTTATAGACGCCGTGGCGATTATCATCTCGCTGGCAACCCGCCTTATATATTAGGTTATGAAGGGGCTGGTATTGTTGAAAAAGTAGGAGCCGGCGTTACTACAATCAATCCTGGAGACCGCATTGCATTTGCTGATGTCCCATTTGCAAATGCAGAATTAGTTGCCGTTCCTTCAGAAAAAGCAATTCCACTTCCAGATTCTATTTCTTTTGAAACAGCCGCTTCTGTACTATTACAAGGATTAACTGCACATTATTTAACGAAAGATAGCTATCAAATAAAACAAGGTGATACAGCTTTAGTACACGCTGCAGCTGGTGGTGTTGGTCAACTTCTCGTTCAAATGATTAAACTACAAGGCGGAAAAGTAATCGGTCTAACGTCATCAAAAGAAAAAGCAAAGATAGCAACGTTAGCTGGTGCCGATCACGTATTTTTATATACAGAGGCATGGCATACGAATGTACTTGAAGTAACTAATGGTGCCGGCGTAAATGTTGTGTATGAATCAGTAGGTTCTACATTAGAAGACAGCTTTAAGGCTACTAAAACTGGTGGTACTGTCGTATTTTACGGAATGGCTGGAGGTAATCCTGCGCTAGTTGATCCACGTATGCTTATGGATACTTCAAAAACTTTAACTGGCGGAGACCTTTGGAATGTACTTACATCTTACGAGGAGCGAAAAGAACGTTCCTCTCAATTATTCGAATGGATTACGAACGGGAAACTAAACATTGCGAGTCCTACTACGTTCTCTTTACAAGACGGTGCCCGTGCTCATGAATTATTAGAAAGCCGTAAAAGCACTGGAAAGATTTTATTAATTCCATAATCGTTCCAATAAAAAAAAGGAAGCTAGAATGTATTTCTTTGCTTCCTTTTTAAATGTTATTTATGCTCAATTTCGCTACTTTTCAATAACCCTGTTATTTATATTTTTTCTGTCTATACTTCTCTTTCTAGGCCCCTCATTTTTAAGTTTATAAAATAAACGAATCTAAATATTAAAGGAAAAAACAAACCTCCGGATATCAACGATCCAATAAATACAGTATCAATAAAAGAAAAAATCCCAAAGAATATCATTCCAAAAAAATAAAATACAACTGCACTCCAATAAATAAAACGTGGAAACTTAGTTTGGAACGAATCACCTTTTTTACATGGTTTTCCAAATAAAAAATGAACTGTTTTAATCAATATAATCACTTCTCCATATAATTGTTAAAATTCTTTTCTACTTAGAATTGAATATAAATAACATAATATTTATCATTTCATTTAAATTTTTCGACACCGAAATTATTAACTATGCCGAACACCGTATGACCTTTACTCATGTTCAAAACCTCATATACGGTGGAAAAGCCCCCTCCTATTTATCGCCAGACTATATCGTCCCTCACCTAAAAAGTATGGTTTTTATATCACTTACTCTTCCTCTTAAAAATCAATCAAATAAATTGAAAACATTATAGTTTTGTAAAGGCAACGACAACAATATATTTTTATTTACATACAAATCGTCTATCCCCATTATCATGTTGCAATTCAAACAATACTGGATTACTAACAAATCTTTTTAACAAAACGTATGCCTCATGATCAGTTATTTCATTAGGAATATTAATTCCACTAAATGATGTTGAGGAAATTAGTGTATGAAAATCATATTTAAATTCATAATCACCAATATACGCAAGTGCCAATTTCCCTTTCCATTCAATTTGATACGTCTGCCCTTCTAATCTAGTAAACTTAATATTATGAAAGGCCGACGCATCATGTCCAAGTAAATAAATGTCAAATGAAGTTAACTCTAAATCTAAGTTCTTCTGCTCATCTTCGGATAAAAAATCAATTGTAAATCTCTTCCCATTTAGCATATCCAAATCAAAAGGCGCCTCATCACTTCCTACACGAAACCCTTTAAAATCCCATTCTTCTGATGACAAAGTGCATCTATGGAAGTTGTTCCATACAATCTTCGCGTGCCAATCATCTTCTTCCTCATCATCTTCATCTTCTTCATCCAAATCTTCCTCATCATAATCCGCAGTCTCTAAATGTAAATCAAAATACAAACCAGCTATACCATTTACCCCTTCTTCCTCTGCATATTTAAAATGTGCACTCCACTTAAAATTAGTAACTCGATGACCATTAGGCCACGGATTGTCCACAAAGTATATTCGATCCATATTCACACGTTCCCCTACTTTGTTTTATTTCTCGTAAACTTACTTATGATTTCGAGATGTAAGACTATACTACTATCCATCCAATAAGCTGCAAGACGATTTGTTGTTCCTACCCTCTTACTATATCATCACAATAATTCTCACGGTATATTTTTAACAGAATATTACGATTCAAATACACAAATGATATACGAAATAAGAAAAGGAAGCTAGATTTTTCTAGCTTCCTTTTCTTATTTCTATTTGAGATATTATTAGATTTCCACACTTTCTTTTCCTTTTTCAACATAACTCATATCCCCAACCGATTCGACTGTATAGGACCCATCTTGATATGAAATCTTCGTCACACTAGCATTTTCTACTCCAAGTTTTGTTTTGCTACGATCTAGCATTTCTATTAATGCAGTTATCATAAGTCCATGGACTACAACTAAAACGTTGCCTCCTCCATTTGTAGCAGCTTCTTCACTAATTTTATCAATCTCTGTTTTTATGCGAGTAGAAAATACTTCCCAATCTTCCGCCTGTTTTGTAGGATCTGCTGCCCTAATCAGATTAATAACTTCTTCAACAGAATACTTCATGAGTTCGTCTGCTGATGTAACACCCGCAGCTTTTCCGATAGCATCCCACATAATTTCAACTTTTTCACCTTCAAAAGTACCAAAGTTCAATTCACGTAAATCTTTTCTTTTCTCAAGCTTTAACTTTGATTGCTCATTATATTTTAATACTAAATTAGCAGTTTCAATCGCTCGACCGCTATCACTACTATATACTCTAGTAAAATGAATATCTTTTAATCCAGTTCCTAAGTTTTCGGCAACTTCAACGCCTTTTTCTACTAATGGAGAATCTGCCCAACCTTGCACGCGATGATTAGCATTTAATATAGTTTTACCGTGTCTTGTAACATATAACGTAACTAAATTTCCATTACTATCTGTTTCTCGCTTCTTCATCATATTCTCTCCCTTTACATTTCTATATCAATTTTACCATCTTAATTATTCATTGAGCAAAATATACGTAAATAGATCCGCTTAATAAAAAAGACGCCATCCTTTCTGTATATTCCTACAAAAAGATAGCGTCTTTTATGATTATATTTCCTTTACCTTAATGGCTATTCTTATCCAGAAAAAGCCTCCGAATACTGAACAACCCCTTCTACACCTTGAAGAGCATTCTCTCTTAGTTCCATTGCCATAAACACTTCATCAGGCACTTCAAATGGTGCTTTTATATTCCAATCACTTGCTTTCTTAAAACCGAATTTCGGATAGTACTCTTGATGTCCTAACACAACAACTGATCCATACCCAAGTTCTTTCGCTTTTTCTAAAGCAGCTGCGATAAGCTTTCCACCAATTCCTTTCTTCTGATGGCTTGGAGCAACTGAAACTGGTGCAAGTGCTAATGATTCTACAGAAGTTCCATCCTGTTCTATCGTAATTTTTGATAACATAATGTGACCAACTATTTCTTTATCTACCGCAACGATTGATAATTCAGGAATAAACGCATCACACTTTCTAATACGACTAACAAGTTCATGTTCTGTTTTATCGCTAAATTCTTCATTTAAAAATGCTTGTTTTACAACTTCTTCTGTTTTGCTATAATCGTTTTGTTGTTCTTGTCTAATCGTTACCATTCTATATTATCCTCTATTCTTTCTAATTTCTTTTTCAATTTTACGAAGTGCTTTTTTCGATCCGCGCTCTAGATCATGCTGCATTTTTCTTTCTTTATAATCGACAAATAACGTATTTAAATCGTATCCTTCCGGGTATAATTCCTTCGCTGCTACCTCTAAAGTAATACGTTTCACATTCACTTCCATAAATTCACCGTTATAATATACAACGACATTATAGAAATTATCTTTTTCCTTATAGACGATTCCGAAGTCGTTATGATCCAATAATTTCACACGGTCCCCTTTTTTGTATTCATAGTGCTCTTCTCTTTTTTCTTGCACGAATTTCGGTTTTCTAATTTTACTTTCATTCACTCGCTCTAAACGATACTCTTTATTTCCCATATACTCTTTCGCTCTTTGCAATACATGTTCTTTTACGTTCATTTTATTTGCAATCCAAAGTGCATTACTTTCACCAGATTTACCGATAACTAATTTATAAAGCGGCTCTAACGTCTCACTATTAAACTGCATTGCTGCGTTCATAAAATCACTATGCATTTCTGAAAATCGTTTAATTTCACCGTAATGCGTACTCGCAATTGTAATACATCCTGCAAGATAAAATTCTTCTAAAATAGATATCGCAAGCGCCGCACCTTCATTCGGTTCCGTACCGCTTCCTATTTCATCAAATAATAGTAGCGTATTATTATTTGATAACCTCATGATCTCAGAAAGATTTTTCATATGAGATGAAAATGTACTCAGTGCATTTTCGATACTTTGATTATCACCAATGTCTACAAACACGTTTTCGAAAATAGCGAGTTCCGTTTCTTTATCTCCGGCAATATGAAGGCCTGACATTGTCGCTAATGTTAACAATCCGATTGTTTTTAGCACAATTGTTTTCCCGCCTGCATTCGGCCCAGTAATAATTAAACTGCGATATTCTTGACCGATTTCAAAATGTAACGGTACAACTTCCCCTGTTAAAAGTGGATGCTTACAATTCACTAAATGAATGTGGCCATGATCGTTTAACTTCGGTTCTATTCCATCGATAGATTTACTAAACTTCGCTTTCGCAAATACCATATCATATTGGCTAATAAGTTCCATATTAATTTTTATTTGATAAATGTTTTCTAGTACCATTCCTGATAATGTCGCTAAAATTTGATACTCTTCCATCGCTTCTTCTGCTTTTAAACTAGCCAATTCTACATTTAACTTTGTAACCGTATGTGGTTCTATAAATACAGTAGAACCTTTTGCAGATGCTTCAACAATACTTCCCGCAACCTGATTTTTATAGGTAGATTTGATCGGAATCGTATATCTATCATCCTTTTTACTAATAAAGAACTCCTGAATATATTTCTTATTTGCACTATTATTTAAAAACTTCGTTAAACGTTCTTTTATTTTTCCATCTACAGAATCGATATTATTTCGAATTCTTTTTAACTCTTTACTAGCAGCTGCATCAATGCTATTTCCTTTTATTGAAAAGTTAATTTCCTCTTCAATACTTTTAAATTCAGTCATTGAATTTGCATAAGAAGCTAATACTGGCGCAAAGAATTCTTTATTCAACATAAATCTTTTAATCTTTCTACATCCACGTAAAAAGTCTGAAACACTTACTAATTCTTCTGGATCTAAAATCATGCCTTTTTCTAATTTTTGAATTGTACTCGCGATATTAGAAATTCCGAAAAAAGGCACATGCCCTTCTGCATCTACTATAGCTCGTGCTTCTGTCGTTTCATTTAAGCGATTTCTAACTACTTTTATACTCGTACTCGGCTCTAATTTATTTAATAATTCTTTGCCTAATCCACTTACACAATATGATTTCACTATTTCCTTTAATTCGTTATATTGTAACTTTTCAAAAGTCATCGTATTCATTTTGTTTCTCCTCACTATGATTGATTCTTATCATAAATGAAGATACCTACTCATTAGATTCCAATGAGCTCTACATTATTCAGTTTCCATTTTCATACATTAAAATTATATACAAAAAAGCTGCGGGGATACCGCAGCTTTTACATTTACAAGGCAAGTGTAATAACGTATAAGGAAATAAGCCATTTTAAAAATATATGGCAACCCCTTTATCACACGCTTTATAAAGTATTGTAGGTATCTTCATAGGTATCGAAATAAATCCATGACAAAATTAGGGGTATGATGTACATAAAAATCCCCTGGTCTTATCCGATTTATTTCATTAAATTTTTCCTATTTAGTACCTACCGCACTCACAAAAAGCACCTCTCATTAATTTATATTATAGTCATTGAAATCTAATTTATTGAAATCATCATACTATATGTTTTGCGAGAAGTAAAGGTGCCATACTTTAGTCGTACGCACATTTACAGACTAGTCCCCCGACTTATTGCAGATGTTTTCTCGTACAAAATTACATACAATTAGTTTGTAGAACATATTACGGAGGGATTTATATGACAGACTTTCAAAAACAATTTTTCACTAGATTATATATACAAGAGAAAGAATCTGTGTCATTCGATGATGTAAATGATATTATGTACGCGATGGCACAAGCCGTCCCTTTTGAAAACTTAAATATTCTTCAAAACACTTTTACTGAAATCTCAAAAGACAGCCTTCACCAGAAAATTTTATTAAACAACCGTGGTGGCCTTTGTTATGAATTGAATCCGACTATGTATTACTTCCTTAAAGACTCTGGATTCGATGCTCATCTCGTTTCAGGAACAGTTTATAACGCTGCAAATTCGATATGGGCTGTTGATTCAGGACATATCGCAACTGTTTTACAACATCAAAATGAACTTTACTTAATTGAAGTAGGTTTCGGATCATATTTACCTCTTGCCCCTGTTCCATTCTCAGGTAAAGTTGTTCATTCTGTAACCGGCGATTATCGTATTCGTAAAGAAACGACTGAAAAAGGAGATTATATTTTAGAAATGCGTAAAAACAATGCGTTTTTAGATCAATCTTCTACTGATAATTGGACCGTAGGCTATGCATTTTACTTAGAAGAAGTGAATGAAACAAAGGTAAATGCAGCGCAAAAAATTATTGTAGAGCACGAGAAATCACCTTTCAATAAAGTCCCTTTAATAGTAAAGCTAACTCATGATGGGCATGCTTCATTAACGAAAGATAGCCTCACTATAACAAAACAAGGCAAGAAACTTAAAAAATCACTTACAGAAGATCAATATACAAATCTTTTACATTCAACGTTCGGTATTTCCTTATAACCTTTAAAGCCTTGTCATTTCCGGCAAGGCTTTTCATTTTTCAGCAGGGATTTTTTGCAATTTGTTGTATTTCATAGTTATATAGGAATATAACTACATATCTAGAAAGGAAATGATTATGACAGAACTTAAAGATCGATTACAAATAGCTGATACAGAAAAATGGGATTTAACGGATATTTACCATACAATTGAAGATTGGGAAAGTGATTATAACAAAATTGAAGTATTAACAAATGAATTGAACGAGTTTAATGGAAATATTCATGATGGCAGTATCCTACTTGCTTACTTAACAAAAAGTGAAGAAATATCTAGCATTTTATCAATAATGTTTGCTTATGCAAGACTACAATCTGACCTTGATACACGTGATACTGCCTCCCAAGCTCTTGTCGATAAAGTATCACAGTTACACGTAAAAGTAAGTGCGGCTAAATCTTTCTTTTCTCCATTCTTACTTAGTGTAGATGAAAACACATTACATTCTTACATAGAAGAAACAGAAGGCTTACAATATTATAAAGAAGATTTATTCGAATTATACCGTTATAAAAAACACGTTTTAAATAAGGACCAAGAAGAAATTTTATCACAAATGGGTGAAGCACTTTCCTCTCCGCAGCATACATTTGGTATGCTAAATAATGCAGATATAATATTTGGTGAAGTGACGACTGATAATGGAGAGAAAGTAAATTTAACGCGTGGAATGTATTCAAAGCTAATAGAAGATGAGAATCGTGAGAAACGTAAAGAAGCTTATAAAGCGTATTACAAACCATATGTTCAATTAAAGAACTCCATTGCTTCTACTTTATCCGCAGCTATTAAAAATAATGTTACTGTTTCAAAGCTAAGAAAATATCCATCCGCTTTAGAAAAATCATTATTTGGTGATATGGTTCCGAAAGAAGTTTATGAAAACTTGATCGATACAACAAAAAAAAATATTCAATCACTACATACTTATAATCATTTGCGCAAAGAAAAATTAAACGTAGATGAACTAAGACAATACGACTTAAGCGTCGATTTAGTAAAAGGTGTAAAACAAGACATTTCATATGACGAAGCGTTTGACATAATGATCGCGTCACTAGCTCCTTTAGGTGAAGAATATATCGAAACATTAAAAAGCTTTAAAGATAAGCGATATATAGACGTGAGAGAAACACCAGGAAAACGTTCTGGTGCTTATAACTTTGGTGTATACGGTGTCCACCCTTTCATTCTTTTAAATCATCACGATGATTTAAATAGCCTTTTCACCCTTACTCATGAATGTGGTCACGGTATGCATACGCACTACTCACACGGTTACCAACCAAGAATTTCTGCACACTATTCCATTTTTGTCGCAGAAGTCGCTTCTACAGTAAATGAAGTGCTATTAATTCATCATTTATTAAAAGAAGCAAAAAATACGGATGTACGTAATCATTTAGTAAATCATTTCATCGAGAAATTTAAAGGTACCTTCTTTACACAAATCATGTTCGCAGAGTTTGAAAAAATCACACATGAAATGGCTCAGCAAGGTAAACCATTAAACGCACAAGTCTTTAGCGAAATTTATGAAAACTTATTTAGAGAATATAATGGCGACTCCCTCGTATTTGACGAAGAAGTAAAATACGGATGGGCTAGAATACCACATTTCTATCGACCATTTTACGTGTACAAATACGCAACTGGATTCGCTTCTGCAATCCAAATTGCTGATAAACTTTTAAGCGGTGAACCAGATGTTCAGAAAAACTATATCGAATTCCTTAAAGGTGGTAGTTCAGACTACCCACTAAATCTACTAAAGAAAACTGGTGTAGATTTAACAACACCAGAGCCAATTGAAAGTGCATTAATTCGCTTCAATGCACTAGTTGAAGAATTTTCAACATTATAGACAAAAAGAATGCAGATATACTCTGCATTCTTTTTTCATTTAATCCAAGTGCTGTTGCGTCACACAGTGAATCATGCCACCATACGCATATAATTCATTTACATTAATACCAACAATTCTTCTACCTGGAAATTGCCCTTCAATAATTCGAAGTCCTAACCTGTCATGTTCATCACCGTATATAGGGACCAATACAACTTCGTTTCCAAATTATATATAACAATATGCACATTCTCTCCATAATGAAGCTCCTTTGCCATCGTTACCCAAATATCATCTAACTTAGCTCTGTAACCTTCACCTCTATGAGTTCTATCATGAGGCCATTGGATCCATGTCCCCTCATGTTTTTCCCATTCCGCAGGCATATAAAACAAACTACTTTCTATATTTCCCATACTTGTTCACCCCTTCTATGAATGTACGTCCAGTCTATACTTTGACATAGTGTTTAGGTCAACTATTATTCGTATTACATTTTAGTAACTGGAATGCAAATTTGCGTCACATACTCCTCTACTGAACATTCACATTCAGGCCCTTTTACATACACTTCATATGGCGGCGCATCAGTTATATAACCATTCTTTTCAATCCACTCTTCTAATGCCATATAACCGTAGCCTATATAATCATAACTTCCATAATGCATCGTAGTAACAGTTTGATGCTCTACTAGCTTTTTTATCTCACATTCTCGGGAAGATTCTTCATTGTTCTCATACATAATCGGAATTCTTAATTCAATATCACTGCGATTTGGAATATACTCTTCATCGTAGAATACAGCAGAAGGTGAACCGATTACTGTAAAACAATTCATTTGTACTTTTTCATATAAAGAATGAAAATAGTCGTCCATATCATTTATATCGATTTGTAACCTTTGAGTAATTACAGTTATTTCTCCTCTCATTCCAATGAATATATCGTATGTTTTATGCTGAATTGCATGTAAATCTCTATTCATATTTATCATTTCATTCATTTCAGAAATAACCTGTAAGTGTTGTTTCACTTCATGAGACAACTCTATAATTTGCGATCGCATATGTTTAATAAATGAATCTTGATCTGATGACTGAAGAATTATTTTAATTTTCGAGAGAGGAAACTTATACTCTCTTAATTTTTTAATTCTTAACGCTACTTCTAATTGCTCCTGCTCATAATATCTATATCCATTTACCGGATTAACATATGCCGGTTTTAATATCTCCTCTTGGTCATAATGTCTTAACATCCGCGTACTCATTTTACAAATCCGAGAAAATTCAGTGATTGTGTACATATACATGCTCCTTTAATGCTTTATCTTTTATAAGCCTATAAACACCTTCTACCCTTTTAAGCAAGTACACCTGTAAACATGTATTAAAACCAATCAAAAAATTTCCTAATTGAAAATTCCTCATTTTGATTCTTCAATCTTTTTATTTTTGAAGGTAACAAATGATTAGGACAATACCACGTTAAACAATTAATGGCTCCTCCCATTGTTGATATCTCTCCTACATGAACTTGAATCACATGTTTATCAGTATGTTTTTGAATATATTGAAATACTTCTTTATCCCTAGCTAATCCAAACTTAGGAACGTAGATAGTATCATTTGTCTCTAACATATTTATATATAAACCTTTTGCTGATGCTATCTCTTGATCATATTGCCCTTTCTCTGTATATGAGGAAGGAACAACTATAAATTCAGCTTCTGGCATTTGTTCTTGAATGATTTCTTGAACGCTATGCCTAAATTCATGATCCCCTAGAAAATCACTAATAAACATTGTATGATTATCAATAAATTTCACCATACCATCCGCATGAGCAAGTACATCTCCCGGTTCAGCAGGAATGATAATAACACGACTGACATCTAAATCCCATTCCAATTGCTCTATAATCTCTTCTTCCGTCCAATCATAATTATCATCAAATATGCGTTCCGTTAGTATAACAGTATCTTTTTTATTCCAAATAAGATTTCCGCCGTCTAATATCAATGGGGATGTCACATATTTAAAGTCATTTTCTCCTAACCACTTATTAAATTGTTGATTTAAATATTGTCCTTGATTTTTTGGTAAGTAATTTGGTTGATATTTAAATTTAACAAGGTGATTTGTTACAACTGGTGCAACATCTCTCAGCCAAATATCGTCATACTCAAAATGGCTTGTATGAAATTCTTGTTCTTCAATAGATAAAGATATAAGTTGATCTGTATATGCTTTATTTTCATTTAAGTTCTCATTAAAATAAATAAGATCTTCATAAAATGGTCGATAATATTCATTCGATTTATCTGGTATCGCAGTAAAAATAATCCCGCCCTGTATGTGTTCCATATTGATCCCCTCACTTTTTATGATTAATTAGAAAAACGTCTTTATCACGATAAAAACTGCTATCCCTCTATTCAAATCTCCTATGCTTACTTGTTTTTTTGAAACGTGCACATTTCATGAATGGATTATAGCATGGGGTAATATTATATATTTATATAAAAAATATAAAGCCGTGGTTGAGCGATAAATTGACTCTTGACAGACTTTTTCATAATAAATTTTTATTTAATAAAAACTAAAAAACAAAGATGTAATTATAAATTCATAGAAACTTTATTACAGAAAATAAAACAAGGCAAAATAGATACCACGTTATCTATTTTGCCTATGATTAAACTTCAATTTACTACTTCAAACTAACGGGTTGTTGTTGTGTAATACAATGTATCATACCGCCATTTTTATAAAGTTCTCTCACATCAATACCTACTACTTTACGATCAGGATATAGTTTTTGAATGGTTTCATTTGCTATTTTGTCATTTGGATCATTATAATTAGGCACCAACACAACTTTATTCCCAATATAATAATTCACATATGACCCCTTATAATCGAGAGTTTTCCCACTTTCTAACGTAACCTTATTTTTACTTAGCGGCAGGTATACATATTTATATTTCCCACCTGCAGCATTTTTTGCACGCATCAGTGTATCAATATCTTTATTTGACAATCCCCATTCCACCAAATCGTCTTCAGCCAGCGTTATAATGGTAGATTTATCGTGAAATTTTGCAAATCCATCAATATGAAAATCAGTAATATCTATGTTTGGTACCCCGTCTAACCAAATAAAATTCGTTACTCCAAGTTCACTAATATATTTCTCAATTTCCGCTTCTGATAATTTCGAGTTTCTGTTTTTATTCGTTACAGCGCTTCTAGTTAATAAAGCCGTACCGTTACCGTCTAATTCAATTGCCCCGCCTTCAAGTACAAATTTATGCCAATCAATTCTTTCCACCCCTAATTGTTTACTAAGGTTTTCACGAATACGGGCATCATTTTTATAAGGCGTTTTCTTCCCCCAACCATTAAATCCCGGATCTAATATTTTTAGATTTTTATTATTATCATAAACAAACATCGGTCCACTATCCCTTGCCCATACATCATCAGTAGGAGCGATAAAAAAATCAATTTTCTCCATATTCAGCCCTTCATCTGTTAAAAGTTGATTGATTCTTTCTTTTTCTTCTTGATCATATGCAACAATGTGAACTTTTTCACCTTCAGTTAATGCACTTACCATTTCAATCCAAATAGGTTCTACTTCTTTTTTATACTCCTGTCCATATGTGTAATCATGTGGCCATTGCAGCCATGTGCCTTCATGCTTGCTTTTTTCGTCCGGCATTGTATATTTCCCTACTTTTTCTTGCGCCTCTACCTTCTCAGTATTCTCATTATCTTTTTCCTGAGCACACCCACCAATAATTGATGCGGATAGAGCCGCCACCAAACAAAGCGTTACTATTTTTTTCATTTCTAAACCTCCTAATTTTCTCTACAACAATGTAAAGCTTCACATAGTGTGAAGCTCAAGCTTTTTTTCAATATAAAACAACATTTTTTTTACATCCGACATAATATTCCACACATCTAGCCTTTATATGATGTAACTTCTTAATAACGACCTAAATAAAAAATCGGTATGGACAATTGTCCATACCGATTTTTCATTATATAGCTACTACCTTTTTTCATTTCTATTACATATTAAACACTTAGTTTGCTGCTAACAAATCTTTTGCCATCTTTCTAAATTCTTGATTAAATGCATCATTCATTCCATTTTGTACGTTTGAGAAAAGAATTACAAAAGTTCGTTTATCCCCAGTAAAATTATTAAAAGTGTTCCAACCAGCTAGCACCCCGTGATTATGATTATAATCTGGGTAAATGTAAAAACTAAATCCATATTTTCTAGCTGGTGATACAGTAAACATATCTGATAAGCTTTGTTTAGAAAGTAATTTACCATCCATAATTGCCTCATCTAACCTTTTCATATCATCAACAGTTGTATACATTTCACCACAACCATATAACCAACTCATTTTTAAACGAGGTGTTGTTACTAACTCATTATTTTTTTTCGTATAACCTTCTGCTAAAAACATATCCCCAGGCAACGTTGCACCCATCCCAGATTCATGCATCCCAACAGGAGTAAAAATATTTTCATTCACATATTCAGCGAGCGGTTTATTCGATATCTTTTCTACAATATACGCAAGTACCATATAATTATAATCTGTATATCGCCATCCTGTACCTGCAGGAAATTCAAGCTTTTGAGATCCAATCCATGTTACTAACTTTAAACGTGATGCTGCCTCAACTCTACCTTGTCCCTGCTCAGGTAATCCCGAAGTATGCGTTAGCAAATTTCTCAATGTAATATTTTTATCTGCTGGAAAGGACGGAATATATTTATTCACATTATCTTCTATATTTAATTTCCCTTTTTCTCTTAGCTGCAATATAGATATTGCAACTACCGTTTTTGTAATGGAACCGATGCGATATTTTGTTCTTGGCGTTGTTAAAATTTGATCTTTTACATTCGCATACCCGTATCCTTTTCGTAAAACTACATTATTTTTATCAGCTACAAGGACCGTTCCATTAAATCCTTTATCTTTTAAATATTGATCTAGTTTTGTTGCTGCAATCTCATAACGCTTTTGCTGATTTGCATCGACTTTCGGTTTATCATTTTCAGTCTTATTCTCAAAATTTGAAAATGCCTTCAAATTATATTTCTTATCTTTATTTGCATGTATGAGTGCAGCGACACTCCCACAAAAAATAGCAAAAATAAAGAAAGCAATTAGCCATTTCTTACACATATAGGGACCCTCTTTTATCCAATTTCACGTTATACTTTTCCATTCTATTCTTATTCTATATCTATTAATCTCTAAACATTTTATAATTATACCATCTATCTAATATTGATCATATTAAACTAGATTCCTTTTTCTCACATTCAAATTTTGACTACTCTCTATTGTATTTCTTTTTTGCAAAATTTCCACCTTACAATCGGATACATCTAACTTCAATTTCAATTTCTTATGTAACATTCGTTACACATTAGCAAAAATGGAGGTGCAGATTTGAAAAATACTGATAAACGCAATCGTTTAGGCGATATGATGTTTCATTATCGAGTAACTAAAAATAACATGGTTTTAATTGAATATTGCGGAAAACAAATTATGACTTTAAAAGGAAATCACGCTGAAAAATTTTTGAACAAAATAAATCGGGCAAATAACGAAAACGAAAAACAACTTATTATGGCTAAAATTACCGGCAATTTCAAAAGAGGAAATGAACATAATTGAAATCGAATCTCATGTATATTCCGATTATACAGCAAATCTAAAGAAATTTACATTGCTAACATTCCTTTATTATTTATTTTTACTATATAAGCTAACGGCCGATATACTTAGTAATACAACTATACACAACCACGCATACGTATACCCTTTCTCATCTACAATATAACCAAATAAAACAGGTGCAACAATTATAGCAATTTGATTTAGTGTAAGTGCAAAGCTCACTGTCATCCCTACAGATTCTTCACTTGCCGATTCAGCAACTTCAACCATAAAAAGACTGAACCATCCAATTGAAAAAAAACCTAATAATGCACTTACACCATACAATACTCCAATCGTTATTGTATGTATGCTTATAACGAATATTAGAATGAAACCGATAGAAATGCAGACAACTATAAATAAAGGTGTGCTTCGATTCCCCTTATAAAGCAAATCACTAACAGCTGCTAATACAACCCGGCCAATCATTCCGGAAAAGAACAAAATCGAAAATACTTTTCCAGCTAAAATAGGTGTAATTGATTGTTCCATTACTAAAAATTTTATAAAATGCCCAACTAACACCATTTGTAATGAAATCATACAAATACCAGTTATATAAATTGGATACAACTCTTTTTTACACATCACTGCTTTTAACTGCATCCCAAAAGAGAGTTTAATACGGTCTTCTTTTACTTTCTCCTGAACATATGGTTCCTTATAAAATATGAAAAATAAAAACCCTCCAATTATACAAATGCATGCAATAATATTTATCGCATAAGCCACATTATATTTTATTGTAAGAAACGGAATCAATACTCCCGCTAACATACCACCAATCGGTATACCAGCTTGCCTGATCCCCATCGCTAACCCACGATTTTCTTTTGAGAACCATTTTATAATCACTTTACTTCCTCCTGGCTGCGAAACACTATAAAACGCTCCTGCTAATAAAAGTACAAAGAGTAATCCAGTAAATTCATTTACGGTATTAGTGAGTAAAAGCGAACCTCCTAGTAAAAAAGAACTTATAGAAATTAATAATTTTTCATTATATCGATCAAGTAACCGCCCGACAAAAAGCATACAAAATAGCGATCCAACACTTACAACACTTACTAACAATCCACTCTGCATATTCGTAAGCGAATATTCTTCTTTCCAAAATAAAGCGAAAGCTCCGACACCATACGTTATAAGTGTTGCTGTTGCTTGAGTAATAGTCGCAAAAATTAACATAATCCACTTATAAGTACTATTCACACGCTCTTCCATTAACATGAAAATCCCTCCATCCCCTTCCATTGTATGAAATTTCTGATATCATATAAAATAAAGATTAATCATATAATCCATCAAAAAAATTGATACCTTGTTCGGAGGAATGATACGTGGACATAAAGGATTTAACTGTTTTTTACGAAGTTGCAAAAGAAAGAAATATATCTCACGCAGCTAAAAATTTAAACTATGTTCAATCTGGCGTAACAATGCGTATAAAACAACTAGAAAACGAATTAGGTGTGCCTTTATTTTATCGAAATGGGAAAGGTGTTACTTTAACTTCAAACGGTGAAATTTTATTATCATACGCAAAACAAATTATCCACTTAATGGACCAATCTGTAAAAGCTATCCAAAGTAACGGAACCGAGCCAAAAGGCATTTTAAAAATTGGATGTACAGAATCTACAACTGCTGTAAGGCTTCCATCTATATTAACGAACTACTATGAGAATTACCCAAAAGTCGAATTTATTTTAGAAACAAATACGACGGAAGAATTAATTCAACTCGTATTAGACCGAAAGCTAGACGGAGCGTTTATCGCTGGAACTACTCAGCATGCTGAACTTCATACAAATGTATTTTGTGAAGAAGAATTAATTCTCATTAGTAAACATCCTTTATCCTCCCTTAAAGAAGTAGGAGACATGAATTTACTCGCTTTTAGTCACGGTTGCTATTATAGAAGTTTATTAGAAAACTGGCTTCAAGAGGAAGGGATTTCCCCTAAACGAGTATTAGAATTTGGAACAATTGAGGCAATACTCGCTTGTGTAAAATCCGGTATGGGCGTAGCAATTATGACGAAATCTATTTTAAATGTTCATGCACATGACGTATCATTCAACCCTTTACCAAATAACTTCAAAAAAGTTCCTACTACCTTTATTACTAGAAAAGATATATTTCACTCAGCTGCATTACAAAAGTTTATGGAGCTGATTCACAATGCGTGAAAAGAAAATACGTGGAATGAAACGAAGAACCGAAACATAGAAAAAGGTATACCCAAAACACTGGTATACCTTTTATCCTATCCCACTTATTTTTCTTTTAAAACACTATGTAATCGATCCGGGTAATTTGTAAACATCCCTGTAGCACCCCATTTAATTAACAATCTCATATCTTCTTTCTCATTAATTGTATAAGGGTGAATTAGCAATCCATTTTCCCTAGCCATTTTCATGTATGACTCATCAATAATTAATTCTCCGTTATCATTACGTAAGTTTGGTCCAATACCAACTGCATACTTTTTAATTTCTTGAAAATCATCATTCGTTACACTTTTCGGTTCATGTGTAATACCAGACCATTCAACAATCTCATTGTTATCATTTGGATAATACCATAGCAATTGAACCAATGGAATATTCTCATTCATACTATGAATCTTTGTTAAACTATCTTTGCTAAATGATTGAATCATAACACGGCTAGAAGACATGTTTTGACCTATTAAATTATATTTTTTTAACAAAGCTAATAATTTTTCTTCCATTCCTGGATACACATCTGGTGATTTTGTTTCAATATAATACTTCATGCTTCTTCCGTACTTTTGAAAAATTTCTTCAAGGGTCGGAACTTTTTGACCAATATACTCTTGCTTAGCCTTTTCTGGGTAAGCTTTATTAAACCATGAACCCGCATCTAATTTTTTTATTTCACTTAACGTTTTATCTCGTACTTCGCCTGTTCCATTTGTAGTTCGATCAACTGATGTATCATGCATTGCAATCAATTGACCATCTTTTGTTAATTGAATATCTAATTCCAAATAATCCGCTTTCATTTTTTTCACAAGATCATACGAAGCAAAAGTATGCTCAGGTGCATGTCCACTTGCTCCGCGATGTGCAATATTTAAAAACTTATTCGTATCCCCTTCATGCTTTCCTTCTGATTTCGCATGAACAGCTCCCCCAGCAAAGATACTTCCCATCGTAAAGAAAATAACTAATACGCTAATAATCTTTCTCATCCTTCTAACCCTTCCTACGTTGCAAATTTCAACAAGCTAATGCGATTTACACGAAATAGAAGACATACTTTCATTATTTTTATAAGCCTATATTAAAATTCCAATCTTACATATATTCACTCTATTATTGTTTATAAAATAGAAAACTCCTTTTATACTATTTAATTCCTATATTCCCTCCCCTTCACATGTAACATATCACGATAGTACTCCCTATTGTGTATGACCCATTCAATAAAAAAAGCCATAAATCATTTAGAGGACACTCCTGTATCCCTAAATAAATTTATGGCTTTTCTCAAATATCTCCGGCCTCTATCAACTTGTTGAATTTAATCATACCAAACCTATTAAAATTTGTGAATATTATTTTTTCAATAAAGTGAAGCTTTAATCCGGATGGATTATCCATCTCCTACTGATTATTAGTGGAAGTTTTTACTGCTCATTAATGCAGGATACATTCTGTTCAAATTCTTTATAGTAACTTTCACTTGATATTTACGTATATCTACATTTTACTTAATTACAAATTCTTAGTTTCGTATATCCTTACCTGGAACTTATTTTAAAGTATATTTGAAACTATACTTAACTTTGAAAACATGCATTATATTTTAGACAATACATTTTCTTGAAAAGTACGTTCTTCTTGATCTTCATAACCTGTTGAAACAACTTCTTGAATATCATCATGATTAAATAAATACGTGAAATCTGGGTTAATATAGCCTTCTGGATACAGGCACCCGATATAATCGAATTTTCTTACCTCATCCGTTTCTACTTGTTGTTTACGTCCAAAAATCATGAGTTTCTTTGTACCTTCTTTTAAAATTACAATAGCACCTATAGGAAAAAGTTGCGAATTCATTGTCTTTTCTCCTTTCTTGTAAGTTTAGGTTTCTTTTGAGAATGAGGTATATTTACATGTCCCGAAGCAGCCGTGGATTGTCTCCTTTCCTTCCTTGACAGTCTAGGCTTCTTTTGAGAATGTAATTTTTTTAAATGTCGCGAAGTAATACCTTGTTTTTTGAAATCAAAGTAAAAATACAAATGTGTACTTAGCGCTAGGAAAACAACTGAAATAAATGACAAAATAACGATTAGCACAATCGCCATAGCTTTTTGGCTCAAAATCCCAATAATAACTTGACCAATCATATAACCTAAACCCGAAAAATATACAATTTTAGGAATTTTCACATCTTGATCAGTTGTCCCCCTTAAGCGGGCTGTAAAATATTTAATCCAGAATAATTCAGATTTATAAACAATTAAACTATATGCAATAAGCGATAGAGTAAAAAATAAAGGTGACTCTATTTCTACGAATTCGTAAGCTAACTTTTGCACAGCTATGAAGCTACAAAATGAAATACTTAAACCAACAAATCCAGAATATAGTAAATGTTGCAATTGAGGCTGCCGAGGCTTATGAATAGAAACCCAAATTCCCCATAGATTACATATCACATAAGATGGAAAAGCTGCGTAAGAGTATATATTGTACGGTGGAAATATGAATAAAATGATGAGTAGAAGAAAATTCATGATAACCCACACAAAGGCCCCTACAATATTTCTTATATCAAATGGTATTAATATCCGCATACAATCATCTATGCTGTTGCCATTATATTTGTCCATTACGCACCTCCTTATTAATTGTTTTCTGTTAAGAATTTAAGGAACCTAATTTGGTTTGTCGCTTCTTCAAATCAATATATATGTATATATATACACCATATATACTAGACACAACAGCAAATAAAGAAAAGACTAAAATTAATAGCGTCGCTAAAGCATTTTGTGATAATGAACCTACACATATCTGTCCAATAATATATCCCAATCCTGATAAATAAACAATTGGAGAAATTTTTATATTTCCTTTTTCTTCATTGTTTAATCGCTTTAAAAAACTTTTCATTCCAATAGAAATCAATTTATAAATTGTAAAAATGTAAAGTACAAAAGTAACAATAAAAAACAGAGGTGTTTCAATTTTAATAAAAGTATATGCAAGCTTTTGAATCACTATAAAGCTTCCAAAAGAAAAAGTTATCCCCATGAATCCATTATATAAAATGTGTACCAATCTTGGCTCATTTGGTTTACAAAAAAATACCCATACCCCCCATATATTAGCAGTCAAAAGAAAAGGTAAAATTATATATAAGTATATGGTAAAGGTTGGAGGAAATACAAATGGGGTTAAAATCATAAAATTAATAACTACCCATACCATAATGACACTCGATCTTACACTGTCAGGCATCAATTTCCGAATAATTTGTTCTGTACTTTTTCCGTGGTATTTTTCCATATTAATCTCCCAAAAACTAAAAAATTTTATCTAAAGTTGCTCCGATTCCAGATTTAACTCTATCTTTTACCGAATCCTGTTTGCCATCATGATTCCAATCACCTTTGTTAAATTCGATTCCATCAGTGAACATACTAATTTCCATAAAAACATCCAAGCTTATTCCACTCCAATAAAGGTTCCATTTGCTGCATCACTAATAAGAAATAATGTAAAAAAAACTGCTTGTTTAAACAGTTTTTTTACATTATTTCTTATTATATTTTAGACAATACATTTTCTTGGAAAGTACGTTCTTCTTGATCTTCATATCCTGTTGAAACAACTTCTTGAATATCATCATGGTTAAATAAATAAGTGAAATCTGGATTCAGATAGCCTTCTGGATATGGACATCCCATATAATCGAATTTTCTTACCTCATCCGTTTCTACTTGTTGTTTCCGCCCGAAAATCATGAGTTTCTTTGTACCTTCTTTTAAAATTACAATAGAGCCTATAGGAAAAAGTTGCGAATTCATTGTATGGCCCCTCCTTATTAATTGTTTTTTGCTAAGAATTTAAGGAACCTAGCTTGGTTTTCCGCTTCTTTAAATCGATATATACGCATATATACGCTCCAGATATACTAAACACAACAGCAAATAAAGAAAAGACTAAAATTAAGACCGTCGCTAAAGCATTTTGTGATAATGAACCTATACATATCTGTCCAATAATATATCCCAATCCTGAAAAATAAACAATTGGAGAAATTTTGATATTTCCATTTTCTTCATTGTTTAATCGCTTTAAAAAACTTTTCATTCCAATAGAAATCAATTTATAAATTGTAAAAATGTAAAGTACAAAAGTAACAATAAAAAACAGAGGTGTTTCAATTTTAATAAAAGTATATGCAAGCTTTTGAATCACTATAAAGCTTCCAAAAGAAAAAGTTATTCCCATAAATCCATTATATAAAATGTGTACCAACCTTGGCTCATTTGGTTTACAAAAAAATACCCATACCCCCCATATATTAGCAGTCAAAAGAAAAGGTAAAATTATATATAAGTATATGGTAAAGGTTGGAGGAAATAAAAATGGGGTTAAAATCATAAAATTAATAACTACCCACACCATAACGACACTCGATCTTACACTGCCAGGCATCAATTTCCGAATAATTTGTTCTGTGCTTTTTCCGTGGTATTTTTCCATATTAATCTCCCAAAAACTAAAAAATTTTATCTAAAGTTGCTCCGATTCCAGATTTAACTCTATCTTTTATCGAATCCTGTTTACCATCATGATTCCAATCACCTTTGTTAAACTTAATTCCATCTGTTATTATACTAGCTCCTATAGAAACACCAAAGCCAATACAAGCTCCAGCAACAGTTCCGATTGGACCTCCCAAAAAACTTCCAACAAAGGCACCTGCTTTGGCTCCCGCAAAGGCACTTGCAGCAGTTGTACCAATCCCAATTGCTGCATCACCTATAATATCACCAGCTATCTTAGTTTTTGACGCTTTATTTTCAATATTTTCCTTTGTATCATTAATTACATCCCATCCTACAGCTGCATAGCCTAAAGCATTTGTTTTTAATTTCAATGAATCTTTAAGAATTTCTTTTGGTGATAAAACATATCTTTTTACATCGTCTATTTGCTTTACTTCGGCTAAAGGTAATTTTGTACGCCTTATCACATTAAGTCCATTTTTATCCTTTAGTACGGTGCGATTTTGAAATCTTACCATTTCTTTTCCTTTTCTATCTGTGTAGGGTGTTACACGCAAGCCTTTATTATGTAAAGATGCCAATTTATAGGCAGCTGCACCTTCCGTTACGGTACCCAGTAAAGTAAATGCAGACCCTGCAGGGTTATCTTTCCAATCACCAATATCGCCACCAAACGGTGCGAACCAATTTATATCAATTGCTTCTTCTCCAAATGAAACTTCTTGTTGATCAGCCTTCTCAAAACGATCAGCAGCTTTTCTTAATGAATCACTATGTTCTTTTAAAACAGTCGTTATAGTAGCTAACATTGATCCTGCGTATTGGGATTGATTTAACACAGCATCTCTTCCAGATATCTGGAAAGGCAGATCAAATAACTGCTTATTGATATGTTGATATGTTTCAGATAGCTCATGAGCTGTTTGTTCTATATTAGAAGCCAGTTTCCTTAAATGGGCAGGAGTAACCTTAATTTCACCGCTCACCTTGTTTCACCGCCTAATGATTTAAGATAAAGCACCATTTTTTTTATCTCTTCAGTAATTGTAAAGGTATCAAGACAAATAAAATTTGTTTGTGTTTGTTCATTATCTAATACTTTTTGGATTAGCCAATATTGGTTTTGACTATATAAAAACTGAATACAGTCTGTAGACCATGAATCCTTTATATAATAATGAACTTGAACCGTATTTAACTCTTCACGATTATGTATAATGTTTGCTAATTCTGAGGAGGCTTCATCATCTAAGTAAAGTGTCAAGTAGTCTACTAATTGCTTGTGTGATTGAGTTAAAATGTCTTCTTTATATGCAGAAGAAGGAATTTTAAATGTATAATTTGGACGAGAGAAAGTATTTTTAGGCTGTAATGCTTGATATATAAATTGCCAAGCTACCTCTGGTGTCCCGCACTCTTTAAATGTACATTGTTTATCACCGTTAGCATCTGTTATTACATTTTGTATAACTTTTTTTTCACTAAAATAGAAAATGTTTTTTTCTAAAGCGCTGTTTTTATCTATCTGTACTTCAATAACAAATCCTGTAGTTAAACAAATGCGAAAATATTCTAAAAGTTGTTTGTTACATAATGTTTCATCTTCTTTTATTATGAGTAGCTCTTCGTTTGTCCACTTCTCGTGCATTACATCTAATTCTTTGTCTATTTCTTCATCTGACCAATTTTCAAAGGGGTTCTCAATTCCAATCATAGTTTCACGGTCAAACATACCAGTTAATACATATACTTCTTTATTTGATAAAATAAGAGGTTCAATAGTCAAATAGTCCCACTCCCTAGCGTAATATGTAATCTCTAAGAAATATAATACACTAAAAAAATGACTCAATCTAGTAATAGCCAACACTTAAAACTAAAAACTAAAAAAATTCTAACAACAAAAAGAAAGGGAATTAACTTAAATATATTTTTATAATAATAATGTCTCTTCACTTCATATTTCGTTAATGACTCACATTCCCGTTCATAATAATCAAATTGATTATACTTCTCTAATTTTTCATACAAGCGATTATAATTTTCTTTATTTAAGGTACCGAATTTCTATCTCTATCCAGTCTTTTTCGCTTCTTTCTTTTCAAACTCATCTAACTTCTTATGAATCCATTCCGCGGTAAGTTGCATTCGATTCGGAATGGAAATAGACGTGTCTAGTGCATAAAAATAATCCTATATCGTCCTTTCCTCAATAAGCACTTCGCCTTTAAATTTGACATCATGAAATTGTAACCCTGTTTCAACTTACAATATTTTTACTTTGTAAGCTAAAAAAATAGAAGCATTGTCTTATATAAAACAATACTCCCATAATTATTTAAAAATCACATAATAAATTATCCATTACCTCTCCGAGCACTACATCTGGATTTACTACCGCTTTTTCCGAACGCCATCCTATAAAGCCATCTGGTCTGATTAATACAGCTCCTTCATTCCCTATCCCATATAATTTGCTAAAGATATTTTCTTGAGTAATAAAGTCCCCATTTAAACCAACTCGATACATTTTTATATTTACTCCTAATTTAGATGAAACGTCCTGTACCGCTTGAGTCCAAAGACTATTTTCTGCTCCAGTTAGTAACACAAAGTTGTTACCGAATAAGTCTAGTATAGAAACTTTCTTTCCTTCATATGTTCCCCAAAAATGTGGTGCTCGCGTGCCAGGTCTTCCGTTCAACTCTACTATATCCATTCTATGTGGAGTGGCTGAGTCATCTATAATCGCCTTTGAACAATACTGATACCCAGCAGTAACAGCTAAACTATCCATATTACTCAAATTACTTTCATCTCTGCCCGCAGCACGAAATAATATACTACTCGCATGGTCCGTCGTTAATTTCGCAACAGGATATCTCTCTTCATGATACGTTTCTAACAATTTTGGGTTTGCTTTCCCTTTTAAAACAGCCGCTAATTTCCAAGCTACATTATGCGCATCTTGTATTCCTGTATTTGAACCGAATCCTCCTGTTGGCGGCATAATATGTGCTGAGTCGCCAACTAAAAAGATGCGATTGTCCTGAAATCTTACCGCTGTAGTTTCACTCGCTTCCCACGGTAAAACACTTAATATTTCTGGCTCAACATTTGTGCTCCCAATTGCTGTTTGAATAATTTGTTTACAACGTTCTATAGTGAAATCCTCTGGTCGTTCTCCTTTTAATGGGTCGTAAGCTACATGATAAATCCATTTTTTTACATTATCAACTGGAATGAGCGCACCAAGCACCTCCGGATGAAGTACCATTGAAAAACCAAAGGCGTCTCCTTGTATAAATTCACTTAAATCAGCCTCAAAGTAAATATTCATATAATAGCCACCGATTGTACCGCGACCTTCAGTTGCAATCCCTAACTGTTCACGTATTTTACTTTTCGCTCCATCTGCTGCGATTACATAATCACAATGTATGACACTCTCTTTTTCTGTTTTTCGATCTCGAATAGTTGCTATTACTCCGTTTTCATTTTGTTCAAAAGAAACTAGTTCATGATAAAAAGATAGTTCTCCGCCTAATTTTTTCGCGTACTGTAACATCATCTCTTCTAAAGTAACTTGATAACAAGCAGTTTGTTTTGATGGGCTAATCTCTTCCACTTTACGAACTAACTTTTCATTATTTTCATACTGTGCCGCCCTTATTTGTTCCAACTCTTCATTATTTACTTCAGCTATTGTTTGAACCGCGATTCTCCCATGACAATTCTCTAATGATTTACCGGCTAATCTAATGCTTTTTTCTAAACCTAATTCTCGAAATAATTCCATTGTGCGAAATGTGATTCCACCTGCTTTTGGATGAATCGCAGTAGTCTGATGGCGCTCAATAAGTAAGTAATCAACGTTATGTTTTGCGAGAAATAACGCAGACGCTAATCCTGATAATCCCCCTCCAACAATTAAAACTGGTACATGTTTCGATTTCATATATTTTCCCTCCACATATATTCTTCTGAGCTCAGTGACATAAATATAATCAAAAAAACAACAAAAATATAGACTTAAATTTCATTTTGAATTATCATATAGATAGATTACGCCCCAAATTAATTTTATCCTTTAATACATATACAATTATAGAAATTGTATATGTATTAAAGGATAAAACAGAAGAACCTACTTTACGTCGAACTATTTTCTGACGTAGACATCGGAAATAATAAAAACATTATAAACGGTCGTAACCCTATAGGTCATATAGGGTTACGACCGTTTAATTGTTTCAGCAATACCTTCTCCTTTATAATTTTCACCGTCTATAGAAGACGTATTACTAGATCATTTTCTATTCTTTAAAACTTCATCCATTGTGGTATGTAAACCTTCTATTCCCTTTTCTATCCCCTATAATTTTCAACACATAAAATTTGATTCGTCTCGATTTTCTTTCTCAATATTGCATCGAATACATCAATCATGTAGCATTACCGTATCGATGTAATGGTTCATCATCTTAAACCTTTCGACTCATTATTGGAGGTAAAGTGATTTAAATGAATAAACAAGAACAATTAAATGTTATTAAAGAAGATTTTATTGATTGTCAAAAAGTATTAGTGGCAATTGGTGATGAAACACGTCAAGCTATTTTGTTAGTTCTAATGGAAACGGAATGTCAAACAGGATTACGTGTAGGAGAAATCACTAAACAAACACACCTTTCTCGACCAGCAGTATCACATCACCTTAAGATTTTACGAGAAGCCGGTATTATTTTAATGCGAAAAGAAGGTACAAAAAACTTTTATTATATTGATATACGTACAAAATTAGGTTTATTAAAAAATCTTGTATTAGATATTGAGAAGCTATTGCAAAACTTTTATTGAAAAAAGATACGGTATTCGGAGGTATAAGAAATGAAAGCAATGATAATTGATAAATATGAGAAAGTCCCAATGCGTATGACAGAGCTACCTACTCCTGAAATAAATGAGTATGAGGTGCTCGCGGAAATTCATGCAGCTAGTATTAACCCAATTGATTTTAAAATACGCGATGGAAAAGTGAAGATGTTACTTAAATATAAAATGCCTCTAACCCTCGGTAATGACTTTTCCGGTGTCATCGTGAAGGTTGGAGCAAAAGTGATTCGCTTTAAAGTTGGTGATGAAATATATGCACGTCCAAGAAAAGATAAGATCGGTACTTTTGCGGAATATATAGCCATCCATGAGGATGATATAGCCTTAAAACCTAAAAATTTAAGTTTTGAAGAAGCGGCGTCGATTCCACTCGTTGGCTTAACATCATATCAAGCATTACATGACATCATGCACTTACAAAAAGGGCAAAAGATTTTGATTCATGCTGGATCCGGTGGTGTTGGTACTTTCGCAATTCAGTTAGCAAAAATAATGGGTGCCACTGTTGCAACGACTGCTAGTGAAGCTGGTGCGAATTTAGTAAAGTCTCTTGGCGCAGATAAAATTATTAATTACAAAACAGAGCAATTTGAAGATATACTAAAAAATTATGATGCGGTATTTGATACAATCGGAGGAACAACACTTGAAAAATCATTCGATATTATAAAGAGCGGAGGTAAAATTGTTTCCGTTTCAGGAATGCCGAATGCCCGATTCGGTAAAGAATTTGGTTCAGGATTTTTTAAAACACTCTTATTTTCATTAGCAAGCAATAAACTTACTTCACTCAAAAAAAAGCATAATGCTCAGTATTCATTTTTATTTATGAAGCCAAGTGGGGATCAATTACGTATAATTGCAAACTATATTGAATCTGGAAAAATCAAACCTGTAATCGATCGAGTTTTTCCTTTTGAAGATGCTCAAAAAGCAATGGAATATTCGGAGTCTGGAAGAGCAAAAGGAAAAATAATTATAAAAATCAAATAATAACAAAAGCTCCATTTTAATCAATCTTTTTGAAAAATGGAGTTTTTGTATTTGCTGTTAAATAGACACAATGCACTGAAGTCCTTACAATAGATTTCAAGGGGAAATATCATATTATACTTTTCGTTAACTTTACAAAGAATACATAAGTACAAATACATAATTAAAAAATAAAAAAAGGAGGAGATAAGATGACTAAAAATAATGAAGCTGGTTGGAATTTAGAAACTAGTTATGCTACATTACCACAATCATTTTATACAGAAATCCCCCCAACTCCTGTACGCTCACCGGAGTTAATTAAATTAAATCATTCATTAGCAATATCTCTTGGTTTTAATCCTGAGGAACTAAAAAAGGACGCTGAAATTGCCATTCTCGCTGGTAATGCACTTCCAGAAGGAGCTCATCCACTAGCTCAAGCATATGCTGGACACCAATTTGGCCATTTCAACATGTTAGGAGATGGTCGTGCTCTTTTAATCGGCGAACAAATTACTCCTTCAGGCGAACGTTTTGATATTCAGTTGAAAGGTTCTGGCCCTACTCCATATTCACGCCGTGGTGATGGCCGTGCTGCGTTCGGTCCTATGCTACGTGAGTATATTATTAGTGAAGCGATGTACGCACTTGATATTCCAACTACTCGCAGTTTAGCAGTAGTCTCAACTGGCGAACCAATCTATCGTGAAACAAAGTTACCTGGGGCGATTTTAACTAGGGTTGCAAGCAGTCATATACGCGTTGGAACATTCCAATACGCAGCAGCTCGCGGCTCAATCGAAGATCTCAAAGCTTTAGCTGATTATACGATAAAAAGACATTATCCAGAAGTTGAATCTCATGAAAATCCATACGTTTCATTATTACAAGAAGTTATTGAAAAACAAGCAAGCCTTATCGCAAAATGGCAGCTCGTCGGCTTCATTCACGGCGTAATGAACACTGACAATATAACGATTAGCGGTGAAACGATTGATTATGGTCCTTGTGCATTTATGGACAGTTATGACCAAGGAACAGTCTTTAGCTCTATTGACACACAAGGCCGCTATGCATATGGAAATCAACCATATATGGCTGCCTGGGATCTCGCTCGTTTAGCTGAATCTTTAATACCGATATTACACGAAGATGAAGAAGAAGCACTAAAAATTGCACAAGATGAAATTTCAAAATTTAGCGTGCAGTACGAAAACAATTGGTTCCTCGGCATGAAGAAGAAATTAGGACTATTTAGCAACGAGGAACAAGATCAACCACTTATTGAGAAACTTTTAAAAGCGATGGAAAAACATAAAGCAGATTATACAAATACATTCCGTGCATTAACTAACAACACATTAGAAAATGCACCTTTATTTGAAAGTCCTGAATTTAAAGAGTGGCACAAGCTATGGCAATCTCGATTAGAAAGACAAAAAGAATCAAAAGATGATGCCTACAAGCTGATGAAAAATACCAACCCAGTAATCATCCCTCGAAACCACCGAGTAGAAGAAGCACTAGAAGCAGCCGTTAAAGATGGAGACTATAGCGTAATGGAAAAACTCCTTCAAGCTTTATCAAATCCTTATGAATATTCTCCAGAACAAGCGGATTACTGCACGCCTCCAGCGCCGACAAATCGTCCTTATAGGACTTTTTGTGGGACGTGATTGTTTAATATGTAAAAAGGTGTGTTCATACAAGTTGTGTGAACACACCTTTTTTATACATTTCCCTCTCTAACGAAAACAATGAAATGCCATTCCACTAGTAGCTATTCCCCGTAAAAGTGTGTTACATATATGTCACCCTCTTTAGACCAACGAAATCCCCCTATTTAAATCAATTTAGTATATACAATTTAAAACAAATATTGAGAAATAAAAATTCCATTTCTATATATTATTATTTTTGATAGTATTATTTATAAGAATATTCAAAAAGCGAGGGGATTTCATGAACGTTCAACTACAAGGTAATGAACAAGTTACAAAACTATTTAATGACTGGTATTTAGCTATATTACAACATCAAACTATCCATGCAAAAAAACTAAAAAAAGAGATTGAGGATAGAATTTCTAGTTCAGAAGAAGATACAAACCTGCAATTATATTATTCACTTTTTAACTTTAGATATACTGTTTTAACAGATGGATTAAATATCAATAAAGATTCTTTTAATAAAATTGATTCTTTCCCACTTCCAGAGAAGGGCCTACTTTCTTATTATTATCATTTTTTCAAAGCCATTCACAATACGATTATTGGAGACTATAATACAGCAAAACACCTCTTCGAGAAAGCTAAGAAGCTGTTAATCCACATATCTGACGAATTAGAGAAGGCTGAATTTAACTACCGTTTAGCTTCCTATTATTATCAAACATATCAACCACTAGTAGCAATTCAAACTGTAAATGAAGCTAAAGAGATTTTTTCAAAACATATAAACCATGAAATTAATGTAGCTTTATGTGATAACATTTTTGGTTTATCTTGTATAGATTTAAAACAATTTGAACAAGCAGAAATTAGACTCGATTCAGCATTAAATATTCTACAGAAATATTCAGAAGAGACTTTATCATTGAGAGTGAGACACAATTTAGCTTGGTTATATGCAAGTCAAAATCTTTCAGAGTTAGCAATGCGACATATTTCAGAGGTTACAACAAAAAAACCAAATCATTTTAAAGCACTTTTTATTGAAGCGCGTGAATACTACAAACTAGGAGAATATGCCCAAGCTAAAGGATTTATAGAAAAAGGATTAAGTATCTCTAATAAATTAGAAAACAAAGAATTTCAACATCGTTTCATGATTTTACAAGCATTAAATAATAAAACTCCTATTAATGATTTAGAAATGATAATTTTGGAAGGAATTTCTTACTTTAAAATAGAAAACCTTTGGGAGTGTATACAAGAATACACCGATGTTCTAGCAAATATATTTTATGAAAATGAAGACCATATAAAAGCTAGTAAATATTTTCACATGGCCAATCAAGCAAGAAAAAAACATGAAGAAAAAGGAGCTTTGCTATAATGAAAAAAATCAAATTGAGCATCATAGGCTTAGCTGTTATGGGCATCTCAACTCTTGGGTTAGGTTATACTTCCGAAATACCAATAACACAGCAAGGATATGTTGCATTGAATATTGGGGACACCCCCGCACCACAACGGCCTGATTTTTTCAAATCCGTTGACGTAAGTAAAGACTACAACTCAACAACAACTGAAAAATCACTTTAAAAAACGAAAGACCTTCAATTAAGAAGGTCTTTTTAAATACGTTCATTTAGTTAATGTAATCGAATATTTTTTCATAGCCAAATGGTAGTACAAATGAAACTAAACAGCCTATCACAATTGAAGCACCGGATAAAAGATTAAATTTCCGAAAAGATATATCATTCCTCTTGTACCCGGTAAAACAAGCTTTTATTATAACAAAAACAGTCATCATTATGATAATAGCTGAAAAAGCGGCGACTAAAAAGACTTCCAGTTTGTACCCCCTTATAGAATATTCTAAACATAATTTTACCATTTATATGAATAATAAAACAGATAGATATTTTATAATATAAGGTTTTCCATATACCTCCGACAGGGTTCGAACCGGCGCTCTTAGGCATTTTTTATTTCAAATAAAATATATTTCTACAAAATAAAATCATCCCTTTATTTCATATAAAATCCACTTTCTTACTCTATTTCTTTCATCAAATCAGAAATCCCCCTACTCCCCTCATCACCAACCTTCTCAAGTTCTTCTATAACTAGTCCTCGTCTCTCTAGAGAATGATTTTGACTTAACTTCGCTTTTCCTTCTATTTTATTAATATTTATCTTAAAACCAACTATCCCCCTACTTAATCCTTCCACATAATTCGGATCTACCTCATTCAGCGAGTAGGTGCTCTTTGGATTTTCATATTTATGTACTAAATCTTGAAGAGAATCTATTAATTCTTGTTCATCTTCAACAGTTTCTAATTCACCATATACATGCACCGCAACATAGTTCCATGTTGGTACTGCTTTATTTGTTTCATACCATGACGGAGAAATGTAGCTATGCGGCCCTTGAAATACGGCTAGCACTTGTTGATTCCCACTTACTTTCCACTGCTCATTTTGACGTGCAAAATGCCCGTATAAAGTAAGTGTTTCCCTATTTAACAATAACGGCAAATGCGTTGCGTATGGTGCTCCGTTATGTTGAGAAAATAAAGTTGCAAAGCTATTTTGTTCAATAATTTCGTACTTCGTCTCTTCATCTTGTATAGCGAAATGCTTAGGTATGTACATAAACTCCCTCTTTTCTTATCTTCTTATTTCCCATTATATTTATGAGATTTATTATTCAACAGGGGCAGATTGTAATTGTTTTATAAGGTCAGTGCTTATAGAGCAAAACCTCTGTTTCAAAAATAATAGGTGGCATAATATGATTTCTGCCACCTTAGTCAATTTTTTCATTGATACAAATTCCTTTATTTAACTATCCTTCTTAGCTTTTTCTAATACACCTTTAATAAATTCCGTCTTACCTAAACTATAACTCGCTCGATCTTTCATAGTTGCTGCTAATTCTCTCTTTAACTGTCCATATTCGATAATAGCATTGAAATTTTCACGAAGATAATCCCGAAACGCTACATGTCTTCTTAACTCTTCACTATTCTTATCGCATACATATAAATGATGTTCCATCCAAATGGCATTCTTTCCATCCCTCGGGACATATTGATCCTTTCTCCCAAAAGCTTCTCTCCCCTTAAAACTCCACTCTTTTTGATGAAAATACCCTATCTTTTCAAGTTTCTTTATTATTTTAGGAAAAACATCATAATTTTCTATTACAACATCGATATCTAATATCGGTTTAGAAGCAAGACCTTTAACAGATGTACTCCCAACGTGCTCTATAGAAAAAATGAGTTCTCCCATTACGTTATTAAGAAACGTCTGTAATTTACAAAATTCACTTTCCCATTGTGTATTATATTTCTCAACAGTAATAAATCGTTTCAATTGCCCCATCCTTCTCAAATCACTTTTATAACCTCTGAATATGAGTGTCCTTAAAATCCATCTCATACTTCAATCCATACCCAAGCATTCGATCCATCCCAATATGTGCTGTCCATATTAAACCGACCATTAAAATTGAATCCATCTTAAAATAGACCCCTATTAAAACAAGTAATATGGATATGATATATGTGTGAAATAGATTATAAATTTGTGCACCGACACGATTGTTTATAGCGTACGCTATCATTGCTAAATCAGGCGCCAAAAGTAATACGATAAATAATAACCAACTAAATCCACATAATGCATATATATAAATAGCAGCTAATAAAACGACCAATCCTTCAAGATGTATAATTCGTTTCTCCAAATTTCATCATCCCTTATCTTTTAGCTTAAAAACTTTATTTGGATTCAAAATATTTTGCGGATCAAGAGCCTTCTTTATTTTCTCCATTACCAATAATGCCGCACCATGTTCTTCTTCTTGATACTTTAGTTTTCCTATTCCAACGCCATGCTCTCCCGTACACGTTCCACCACGTTTAAGAGCATACAGTACGATACTTTCGTTTATTTCGTCCGCCTTTTTCACTTCATCTTTATCGTTTGGATTAACCATTAAGAGCACGTGAAAATTCCCGTCTCCTACATGGCCAAGAATACCACCAACAAGACTAACTTTATCTAATGTCTCTTTCGCATGTTGTATTGCGCCAGCTAATTCAGAAATTGGTAAACAAACATCCGTACTCATTAGCTTTTTACCAGGATAACTATGAACGTAAGAGTATGCTAAGTTATGTCTTGCATCCCATAATTTATTTCTCGCCGCTGTTTCAGTTTCAAAAGCAACTTCTCTACACTTATGATCAAAAACAATTTCTTTCGTAAATTCAATATCTTGTTTTAGCCCTGCTTCATTGCCATGAAACTCTATAAATAGCGTTGGTTCTTCTCTATAATTTGTTTCGCTGTAATGGTTTACTTGTTTCATAGATAATTCATCAACAAGCTCGATTCTCGCAATTGGAATGCCAGCTTGCAATATATTTATAACAGCTTCTACTGCATCATTTACAGATGGAAACGACGCTCTCGCAGCCATAACATGTTCTGGTATGCCGTATACTTTTAATGTTAGCTCTGTAAAGCATCCAAGCGTGCCTTCCGATCCTACAAAAATACCATTTAAATGATAACCTGATGATGACTTCGCCGCTAAATTTCCAGTATGTATCACTTGCCCATCAGCAAGAACTACTTCTAAATCACGAACTTGATCACGCATAACACCATATTTCACTGCTGTCGTTCCGCTCGCATTCGTAGCAGCCATTCCTCCTAATGTTGCATCTGCTCCAGGATCCACACTAAAAAACAGACCATACTTTTTCAATTCTTTATTAAGCTGAGAACGAGTCACTCCTGGTTGTACTTTCACAAGAAAATCTTTCTCTCTTATTTCAAGTATTTTGTTCATTAATGAAAAATCAACCGTAATCCCCTTTTCATAAGGAATTATATGCCCCTCTAAACTGGAGCCTACTCCAAATGGAACGACAGCCTTTCCATGCTGACTCGCTACTTTCATTATCTCTCTAACCTCTTCGGTCGTTTTTGGAAACACAACTACATCAGGTAAACTACTAGTATGGTAAGATTCATCTTTACTATGTAACTCTCTTACTGTCGTATTAACAACTACTCGATCTTCTGGAAGTACATCCTTTAATTCATTTACTAAATGTTCAATTGTTATTTCCATAACGAGCTCCCCTTTTATATTATTTACTTCACAATAATTATACCATTTTTATACAAAATAATCAGAATAGTAAGTTTACGTTACTTGTACATAAAAAAGAACTTGCAGCATACGCTACAAGTTCTTTTTTAACTACATTTTAAATGACTTCTTTATTAAAAGCATAAACCAAATTAATGTGAATGCCATCATCGAATGAGAGAATCCTACAATATAAGTTAATCCTTTAAAGTCCGCTCCATTTAGCTGAAGAAGTCCTCTCGCTGCCAGCGAACCTAGCATTAAAGTTAATGCGATGTTATGTAAAACAAACCATTTATTAAATCCTTTCACTTCATGAAACGCGAATACTTTTGCTAATCCTAAAGCAATTAAAAAGAAGAAAAAGCCAAGCACAAGCGTGTGTGTGTGCAAAAGATTTAATAGTGTAGATCCTAAAATCCCTTTATATTTTCCATACTCTCTAGCGAATATTCCCGATAGTAAACCTATAATTAAATAAGTAAACGATGCATTATATAATTTCTTCATTATATACCTCCTTAAGTAGAATGTGTAGTGTGTCATATTTAGTAATAATGATAGTTATATAGTAAAAACTCCTAGTTTCCTAGGAGTCATTGTATAAGCATCTCACTCTTTCCAGTTAATTTTAATTATAAAATATCCTTTTATACAAAACAATCGAATTTTATGTGAACAAGTAGAACTCAATTAAAATAACTTGCACTTTTGTTTTGCACAATCCATACTAATTGTTATAACTTTTAAAGGTGGTGCAATAGATTGATAGTTCGTGAAACTGAACGCCTCATTCTTCGCTGGTTCGATGTTAAAGATGCTCCATTTATTCTCGAGTTAGTAAACGATCCTGCATGGATTCAGTTTATCGGTGATAAAGGGGTTAGAAACTTAGAAGATGCTAAAAATTATATTTTAAACGGTCCAGTCGATATGTATAACAAAATTGGCTTTGGCCTTTACTTAGTAGAACGAAAAGAAGATCTCACTCCACTTGGTATGTGTGGCCTTATTAAAAGAGATTCACTAGAAGATGTTGATATCGGGTTTGCCTTTTTAGAAAAATTCCGTTCGAAAGGATATGGCTATGAGTCAGCTTCTGCGGTAATGGAATACGGGAAAAATAAGCTGGGTCTTAAACGAATTGTAGCAATTACTTCTATAGATAACGCTGATTCAGGAAAGCTTTTAGAAAAAGTAGGATTGCGATTTGAGAAAATTATTTCAGGATCTGGAGAAGATTTAAAATTATTTGGGTATAACGCGTAATAAAAAGGTCGCCATTCATGGCGACCTTTTTACTATTTCACTTCTACCGTATAATTCCCTGATCCCCCACCATATTGATATACATGTAAATAATACTTCCCTGGATACGCATAATAACTACCTACTAATTTATTCCCTTGCGGCTGAGCATACGTAATATAATTATTTAAATCTGCTTCTGAATAAAGAACCCAGTTTACTCCGATATTATTTTCCTTCGTTACATTAAAATTTCTACTATTACTTATCCCTCTTTTTCACTATTATGATTTTAGCTTTATAAACGTAACTTCCGGTAACGATTGCATATGTTGAATGAATGTATTCTTTTCTTCTGCTGATATATTTTTTAGTTGCATTCCTACTTTATAGATTACGCCCTCCTCTTGCTGTAAAACATCAACTTCATATGAAAGGATTGGAATACCTTTCACTTGTAACATTTCTAATATTTGTTGAACTGCTTCGTGTTTATTCATACACATTTGCACCGCTATGTTTTGCGGAAATAAAAATTGCACCTTAAAAATACGACTTACAATCTCTAAACCAATTAAAACGAGAATCGTCGCTCCAATCCCTACTACATACATACCTGCTCCAATTGCTAATCCAATTCCTGCAGTTGCCCATAAACCAGCCGCTGTCGTTAATCCTTTCACTGCCTGCTTTTGAATAATAATTGTACCTGCACCTAGAAACCCCACTCCACTAACAACTTGTGCTGCAATACGACTCGGATCAAGAGACATATGATCTTCAAACATAATATCTGAAAAAGCATATTTCGAAACAACCATTATTAAAGCACTTCCTACCGCTACTAAGAAATGCGTTTTTAACCCTGCCTCTTTTGAACGAATTTCTCTTTCAATACCAATCATTGCTCCTAACAAACCAGCAACACCGATTCGTATAATAAAATCAATATCTAAACTCACGAGCACTTCCCCCTTTTATTCATTTTAGAGAGATAAAACAAAAATTATCACATGTATCTATCCATCGATATAAAAGCATTTTATTAAAATATATTTAATATTCCAGTGGATTTATGTTAATATTTTAAATATTAACATAAAATAAAAAACAACCTACTTTTTATACGAAAAACTTTAATTTTTAAAGCCAAACTAATTTTCATTTAAAAACGGAATGTGGATTGCATGAAATGAGGTTGAGAAAGTCAGAAAACGTTTTCATTTCATGCCGTAATTTTTGTGAAATAAAGCATAAATAAAAGGAGCTTACTAACAATGAACGTCTCTTTAATTACACCTACTACTGATTTACAAGAAGAATACTTAGAGTTTTATAACGAATGGAAAGATAGCGGTGAAACGATGATTCCATGGGTTATTTCAAAAGACCCTTCTAACTTTCCAGCTATGATTCAAGAATTACTCGATGCACATAACGGAATAAATATTCCTGAAACTTGGGTACCAGATTCTACTTATTGGCTCGTGACAGATGAAAATAGAGTTGTAGGAGTTGTTAATATACGTCATAGTTTAACTGATCATCTATTTAACGCTGGTGGTCATATCGGTTATGGCATTCGCCCTTCTGAAAGAAAAAAAGGTTATGCTACGAAGTTACTAGAGTTGTCACTAGAAAAAACGAAAGAATTAGACATTACGAAAGTACTTGTCGTTTGCGACGAAGTGAATACTGCTTCAGAGAAAACGATTTTACATAACGACGGTCTCCGTGATGAAGATTTTACTGAAGAAGATGGAAATGTTGTAAGAAGATATTGGATTGAGCTATGAATAGTTCATCAAAAAAGAAACCAGAAAGTGATTAAAATACCACTTTCTGGTTTCTTTTATACTACTTCTATTTCAAACTGTACTGTAATACCACTCGGATCTAATAGCGTAAATCCATTTGTAGTTTCACTTATTTCATGTTGTTTGTCTATTAATCTTTCTTTCACTTCATCTAAAGCTTCTTTATGCGGTAATACAATCGTATACACCTTTAATCCAGTTGCATGTGCTGGTGGGTGCGGGTTATTTACCCCATTCCACGTATTTGCACCAATATGATGATGATAACCACCTGCCGAAATAAATAAGCAATCATCTTCACGCTGCTGTACTTCAAAACCTACTGTTTCTACATAAAACTCATGTGATTTCTCTACATCAGTTATTCGTAAATGTACGTGTCCAACGACAGTATCAGCAGGTAATCCACCAAACTCATAATCAACGAGCGTTGCCAGTTCTTTTAAGTCAAGCGGCGTACTTCCTCCTGGTCCCTCTCCCCATTGATCTCGCGGACGGTCTGCATAAATCTCGATACCATTCCCCTCTAAATCTTGTAAATAAAACGCCTCACTATACGTATGATCACTTGCGCTATTAAATCTTGAAATTGGTAAAATTTCATTTGAATATGTATAACGCCCTTCTTGCTCAACTGGACTATCAATTACGTTCTTATTACGAATCACACCAAAAAGCGCTGAAGCAAAAGCTTCACGAGTCGGAACTAAAAAGGCAACGTGATATATACCCGTCGTACGCGGTTCTTGCAGCGCTGCATCTTCCAACTGCTCAAGAACAAGTAACGTATTCTTACCACCTTTTCCTGCTAAATATGCTTTATTCCCCTCTTGCTTAATTACTTCTAACCCTACTACATTCTCATAAAAAGTAATTTGACGATCTAAATCTTTTACTTTAAATTCGACATGACCAATACGTGTTTTCGGATGAATTTGTACCATGAATAACTTCCTCTCCAGTTCCCCTTTAGTTTTTTATATAAGTTGATAGGCAATAGCCGCATTCAACAAATACACCTTAATTTTGTTTTTTTGTAGCATCAACTTTTAGCCATTTTTTCGATATGTCACTTAATGTTCCATCTTGCTCTAATTCTTTTAACGCTTTATTTATATCTTCTAACTTTTCACTCTTTTTTGCAAATGGAAATGCAATCTCTCCCCATTCAAGTGGACCAAATCCAACTTTCACATTATCTAGTTTCGCCTTTGTTATTGTTGTTTCCACTTGAACTTTATCATTATAATAAGCATCGACGCGTCCAAGTCCTACTTCATTCAATTCCGCTGTACGCCATCAAAATTACTATTCTTAATAAACTGTACACAAAAAGCCGGCACTTCTAACAAACTTAGAAATACCGGCTTCAAATCTTATATTTTTATAGCTTATGATATTTATTTCATCTTATGTACTTCAGCAACTAACTTTCCACCTTGTATACCCATATAAAGCTTAACAGGAGCATCATTCGTGTTTTCAAATACTAAGTCTAAATATGGATATGCAATTGTAGCATCTCTTCCTTGTGGAACATAACCTACTGTTTTAGAATGTGTAGTTCTCTCTACCATTGTCAAACCAGCTTGATCTGCTGCATTGAATAAAGTAGATGATGTTTGACAAACGCCACCACCATAACCATCTACTAATTTACCATCTACAATTTCTTTTCCTAATTGATATCCTTTATCTGGCGTTGTATCACCGATTAATGCATTAAAAGAGAAACGGTCTCCCTTCGCTAAAACAACCCCATTTACGCTCGCCGCAGATAAACGAATATTTTCAATTCGGCCACCTGTTGAGCCACCTAAATTCGTTTCATATCTACCAACTACAGTACCACTACCTTGCGCATCATTTAGTGTTGCAGTAGGTTTTTTCTCCACAATTGGTAACTGATAAGAAGAATCCCACATACCTACATTTAATAATTTATCTACTAATTCTTTTTCCATTAATTCATACGAAGGCTTTCCTTCTTGCCAAGTTCCATCAGGCGCTATACGTGAAGGAACCATCTTTGTATCGACGCTCTTCCCTACCTCACTAGCAACCTTCGTTACCGATTTTTTGAATTTCGCTTCATCTTCAAAATAGCCTAAGCTTGATAAATCTATTTTTTTCACTTCAGTGCCAGTACGACCATCCACTAAGCTAATGCTATCCTGTACTTCTGCCTTAGCTTCTACAACGTTTCCGCCGATATCACTTACTAATGCCACATCACTCACTTTTGCACCACAACCGCTTACTACAGCTATGCATAGCACCCCTACTAATATACCCTTTACTTTACGTAACAATATACTCTCCCCTTTTTCCCAACATCATTTCTTATGTATTATTTCATTTTTATGTATGTTTTGTTACAATCATTTTACAATATATTTAGAAAATGTTACAAGTTATTTTTACTCTATATAAATTACTCTTTTCTTTCCAAAATGTCTATACATATCCACATAAAAAATTTAAGTTCGATAGAATTGTAACCTTTATGTAACCCTTATATCCAGTATATACCATTAACCAAATTAAATACAATTATAAAACCTCCATGTTCTTAATTTTCCATAAATAATGAACCACTGAAACATTTATAGGTATTTGCCGTGCCATTACTCCGCTTTCGCACATACATTATGATGAATTTACCCCACTTTAAAGAAACGGAGGAGTTTATATGTATCCCTACAACCCATATGATCCATATAACCAATATGAATATCAACCTCAATACGATTTACAAGCACAATATCAACAATATATAGATCAAACAGAGCAAGTTAATCCATATGATCCAAATAGACAATTTCAACTTCCAATCTCTTTTCCTGGCACTGGAAACCGTCAACTAGGACGACGAGTAAATGAGCTTGAACAAAGAGTACGTCAACTAGAAAACACAGTTGAGCGACATACTCGTAGACTAAACCGCTTAAATCAGCGTTTACGTACAGTAGAAAATAGACTTAACATTCCATTTTCAGCATTAGAAGACGGTTTTTAATTTCGAAAATAAAAAATATATAAGGAAGGGACTCTCCCTTCCTTATATAAATTGACGAAAGTTTTTTCCATCTCTATACTGATAAGAGTTAACGAAATGAAACAAGGTGATAAATATGGATTTTGAAATAAATTTCCTTTCCTTTTATGTTGTACAAGTGGAAGGAAAAGGAGAAGCAGTTGATAAACGCTATAAGCATTTTCAAACATTAGATGCGGAAGAGTATGAAGATAGCTCTTTGAAAGAATTTTTGAATGGTGAATTATTAAAAATATCGAAACGAAAAGTAGAACGTCATGCAAAAACAGAACAGGCTCCAACAAAGATCGGTCGCTTTATTGTAGAAGAAGGACATGAATTAGATTCAAACCCTCACTACAACCTTTTTAATCGTATTCGTTTTGCAGAAACGAAAGAAAACTTCAAAGATATGAGCGAACCTCTCGTTTATACATATCTAGACACAAGCGCTGTACGTGGTGGTGTATTTTTAATCGCTCAAGCAAAACTACGCAAATATTTTGATGATCCATTCGTATTCGTTATGAAATGTGACTTCGAACCAAAAGTCGCTTCAATTTCTGATGAATCTACACTTATTCGTAACGTTGAAATGGCTATTACAACAAAGAATATGAAATCTATCCAATACCCATACATGCCTGAAGAAGGTATTGTCGAAGTAGGTGAACTAAAAATACACCAAGCATCACACGCCCGCTACTTTGAAGACTTCTTAAAATTCGTCGAGTACGAACGCTCTATGCCTGAAATTATGAAAACACAAGTAATGGACATGGTATACGACCAAATTGAAGATGTATTTGAAGAAGGTACAGAAGAACGCGAACAATTCGACCAAGCGATGGAAGTATGGGCTGCCAGTCCAAAACGTGAAATTATGGAACAATTTTCAACAGAAGAAGTAATGGAAGCTACTGCTCAGATCGTCGAGCACGCCCCTGAAGTGGAATTAAAGTTAAAAGCAGATCATATCTCTGTGAAGGCGTTGCTTGCTGATTTCGGAGACCTAATACATATTGCAAAGGTAAACGACCGATATGTATTAATGATTGAAGCAGACACACTTACGTTTGAGAAAGGATTCTCTCCGATTGAGTTTTTGAAGCCGGATGAATTGCAAGACGTGATTGAGCGGATTGAGAAGAAGCAACAGTTTGGGTATGATCCGAGCGGGATTGAATAGAACCGCGAATGATTAACTCACTTAAAAAATAAATACTAAAAAACTCCTATATCTATACATGGAATAGGAGTTTTTACATTGCTTACTAATAAATTCTTCTCATAAAAAGAGGACCAGACTTAGCAACCTTAATACATTTACGTTACCTTTCCCTCTTCCTGCGCCTTCTCCATCTCAGCCAAATACTTCAACTGCCTTTCCGCTTTTCTCACCGCCGTACGAAAATGTTTTTTCAGAAGTTCTACTGCAGAGTCACTTATATAATACCTTTCCGTTATACTTTCCCACGTGTCACTACTTTCAAATGTACTCCATACAAAAGGGTGCTCTGTATTTTTTCTCATTTCTTTAAATACCCATTTTCGCATCTTTTTTTTCGCTTTTTCTGTTAGTTTTCCGTTCTTTACAAGTTCAAGCTCACCATGTCTCTTGTATCGCTTATTAATATCTCTCTCGTTATATACTTTAAGAAATATATTTGCTGTATTCTCAGCATCTGCTAAAGCACGATGTTGCCTACCTTGCCAAGTTAAACCGAGCTGCTCCACTGCAAATTGTAAACTTGGTGTATGTTCAAACAATTCTTCATACGCCTGGAAAACAAATTTCTGCAAATCAAATCTGCTCTCTTTTTCCATACATGGGCATTCTACACCGTGTAATGTACAATCTTGAGATAGAAAACGATAATCTTCTTTTCCCCATGAAATAAATATAGAATCTTCTCCGATGAACTGAATAAATTTCTCTATAATTTGAGGGAATTTCTCTACACCGATTAAATCTCTCTTTGTAATGCCAGTTAATTTTGTTGTATGACGAGTTAATGGAGCACTTGGTTTTACTAACTCTGAAAATTCTCCAATAACCTTCATTGTACTCACATCTATTTTTAAAGCTCCAATATCAACTATTTCTGACGGATCCTCTGATTTATATGGCCTGAAATTCCTTTCAATATCGAACACAATGAAATGTGTAGAGTTTATCAATTTGTTTACCTCTTTCTAATTCCTTTTGATGCCAATTCTTAATTAGCAGTTTCACTTTATTTTCAGTATCTATTTATACATACAGTTTATACATTTAATACGCTTGAATACAAATTGAAAATTCAGTCTTATCTTCGGATGTACATAGGAGGACTTTCATTCACCAAAAAAACACAAAAAAAAAGAAGGGCAAGCCCTTCTTTTTTCATAATTACTTCTTGTTTACGTTTGTAGCTTGAGGTCCACGGTTACCTTGTTCTACTTCGAAAGTAACTTCTTGACCTTCTTCTAAAGTTTTGAATCCGTCGCCTTGGATAGCTGAGAAATGAACGAATACGTCTTCTCCGCCTTCAACTTCGATGAAACCGAAACCTTTTTCTGAGTTAAACCATTTTACTTTACCGTTTTGCATGAAAAAAATCCTCCTACAATGTACCTATATGTACATATTCATTTTCAACCACTTTACAATAATACGTCAGACATTAAAAAACTGCAACCCCCGAAGGAGATTTAACATTGCTATCCTCCTCGGAAGTTACAGCTCATTTAAATCTCTATATTATTAAAAGTAAAATGGTTTAAAGTAACTATATCATATCAATATAATAAAAGTAAAGTTTTTTTTTAATCTATACAACTTTTTTCTTCCACTGCATCGCTTTTGATTCACCTGACCCAGCTACAACATAGCCTTCTTTTTCATTAACAATGCGCCAACCATGCCCTTTGACCGAATCACATACTGTAACAATTCCTTCATCAAGAAGCACACGGCAAACTGTGCTAATTCCCGCCTTATTTTGCGTTGACGTTGTATATAACACATGTTGATCTACACTTAAGTCTAAATAGCTACTAGCTTTTTGCTCATTTTGACATGTATGCCAACATATTTTATCACTCTCAGCACTCTCATCTATTTTACAAAAAGAAATATTCCCGCTAATCCCCTTACAAGATCCACTTGCTGCTACTAAATAGGAATTGTGTATAATCAACGCAGAAATCATCTGATTCGTCGCTATTTTAATCCTTTTTAATTTACGTGTCTCTAAATTAAAAAGCCAAACACCACCATATTTAGCATGTATTTTTGTACCGATAAATAAGTAATGTTTATATAAAAATAATGAACGAATAGATGGTGCATTACTACCGTAATCAAGAAATGGATGAATAGTTTCCCAGGTGGAACCAAAATTTCTAGAATGGTACAGTGTTTTATCTCCATGAGCAATTACCGTTCCATTCTCATTACTACATACATTCCAGCTTGTTGCTTTCGTCGGGAAGCGCTGGACCGTCCACGTTTCTCCACCATTCGTACTACGAATAAAAACTCCTTCGTCTCCTACTCCGTAAACTACATTACCTTCGCTATGTAAATCTCGAATTCGTTTTTGAAACTCATTTAAAATCTGTTTCCATTCTCCATCTTGTTCAATGAATAAGCCATTATATGTAGTAGCTAACAAAAGTTTTCCATCCCTTAACTTTGTAATAGCCGTTGCACTTAACATTGTTTCCACGTTGACACTCCCATTCTTAGAACTTCTCTGCAAAAGCAATTGCAAAATTACTACATTTTTCAACGTCCTCTTCGTCTTCCGGAGCCAATTCAATTTTCAATCCTTCTTGTACAAGTTCTGCCCCGCATCCTACAAGACGTTCTTCAAAAATCGTTACAGCTTCACAAAATAGTTCGTACGCCGTATCACCTGATCCAAATACAGCTACTTTTTTACCCGATAAATCTATATTTTCTAACTCATCATGGAAGTCTTCCGCTTCAAATGGTAATTCACCATCGCCCCACGTATAAGATCCTAAAATAATTCCATCATAAGCTAACAATTCTTCAGCATCCATACCTTCCATCTCTTGCAATACTACTTCGTGATCAAAGGCATCTAAACTTACTTTAATTAAATCAGCTATACTCTCTGTATTTCCTGACATACTTGCATACGCTATTAAAATTTTCGCCACTTTGGCATCCCCCTCTTACAATAAATGATTCTCATTCTCATTATATTAATAATGAGAATCAATTTCAATTATTATTTTTCATCCGATTTATATCCTTTTCGTTTATGTTAAAAGAAATAGTATATCTGACTATCACCTTTTCATTTTGAGTATTAACATTCATATTCATCTATTGCCAAATCTGGTTTCTCAACTTATTGTATATACATCCTTTCACATTTAATATGTTGCATATATAATGTGAAAGGCCCTTTACACATTTCATTATTTTCAGGTAACAAACAATTTCGATCTTACAAAAAGAGGAGTCTTTATAATGAAAAAATTTTTTATTAGACTTTTAAAAATATCATCCCTTTTGACAGCACTATTATTAACAGTAGGTGCCATTATTCTATTCGGCACTTCATACGGCCATAATTTACGTGTCATCGCAGCGGAAAGTATTTTAACGTCTCAACATCCGCAATACGCAAAAATCACACTACTGTCTGATAATGAGTTAAATGATATTTCTCAATCCATTACAAATCCAAAATGGAAAAATAGCGATTTTGCTAATATTAAACTTTCAAAACAAGAATTAGAGCGAAAGAAAAATTTACCACTAACCGTTTCGATTGAAACAGTTAAGAAAAAATATAGCGACCATTTTTTCGAAGGTAAATTAATGACTATTAGTAATCCATTAAATGTAAAACTCGTTACACAACAAGGTTCACAAGGAAAAGACGTTGGAGAAAAGATATATGTCATGGCAAAGCGAAATCATGCACTTGCTGCTGTAAATGCTAGTGGTTTTTGGGATGAAACGGGACATGGTGGTGGTAAAACAGGCATCGGTATTGTTATTGAAAACGGGAAAGTTATAAACACACCGAAAGACATTAATACCCCTACTCTCGTAAGTGGACTTACAAAATACGGACAAATGGTTTCAGGAGAGTTTTCTGCTAATCAACTGTTAAATAAAAATGTCGTTTCCGCTGCTGGCTTTATGCCTCAACTAATTGTAAATGGCGAAAAAATGATTACAAATGATGGCGGATGGGGCTATGGTCCCCGAAGTATTATGGCTCAGAAAAAAGATGGATCAATTATGTTTTTCATTATTGACGGAAGACAACCTCATAGTATCGGAGCTTCTTTAAGAGACTGCCAAGATATTCTTTATGAAAAAGGGGCCGTAAATGCAATGGCAATGGACGGAGGCTCGTCAGCGACATTGTACGCAATGGGAGATATTTTAAACATCCCTTCAACCTTATCTCATAAATCACGCTATTTACCAGACGCCTGGGTTGTTACCGCGAACCCTAAGCAACAAGTTCATGTAACAATAGACGGCAACCCAGCAAGCTCTCAAAAGATTTCCGAAATGACAGGATCTACTGCTGTAGCTATCAATAAATAAAAAAGAACGGATGACTATACAATCATCCGTTCTTTTTTATTACTTTTTAAAAATACCAAATGGCTTTCCAACTGGTAATACAACTTTTCCGAAGTGTGTATTTAACACTGCTGCTGCTGAACCATAGAAAGATAATAATGAAATACATAGTTCAGAATACGCTGCTAAATTATGCATTGCATGCGGCATAACACCTAATGTACTTAATGAAAGACCAATAAATAAGAAATCAATAAGGACGAAAATCATAAATAATACTTTATGTGTTTCCATTGCACCAATTGTCATAAAGATCGTAAAAATCAAGTATCCGATAAAGGCTACACCAAGCTGTTTTGAATCTGCAGTTTGCGCTAATTTTTCACCAAATACTCCAAGTTGAATTAACCAAGACGTTCCAACACCTAACCAAAATAGGCCGTAAGCACCAAATGCTGTTGTACCGAACGTATTGTTATGCTTTGCATCGTGAATGCATGCAAAGAGTTGTGCAAATCCTCCTAAAAAGATTGCCCATGGTAATACAAGTGAAACGCCATCTGTTAAGCCTAACTTTTGAGATGATGCTACAAGTGTTACCATCGCTAATCCAAATAGACCAATTCCAGATGGATCTGCTGTTGTCATTTTCACATGATGTGTAGTTTGATTGCTCATATAAACCTCCTGATTATAAACATACTCGAATACAATACTTAAATCAGAAGGCTATGTCAATGGTTTTTTTTGTATGTTGTCAGACCTTATATTCCATAATAATCGAATACACTTTTGGCCACATCATAAGGTTTTATATTTATATTTAACAACTCTTTTATCGGCAGCCATACAGGAATATAGCTCCCTCTATCTTTCAACTCGAACTCCTCGCCGTTACCACTTCCGAACACTCCACCAGTAACATAAGCATCATAATAATACTCGGTACATTTATACTCCACCTTTGCGATAAGGTTTTTCACTTGTATATGTATCCCTAATTCTTCGTAAACTTCTCGCTTCGTTGCTTCTTCAGGTGTTTCTCCTTCTTCAATTCCCCCGCCTGGAAAAACAAAATACACCTCACTTTCTCGAACACGTTTTATAAGAGCAATTTTATCGTCCTGTACAATAATAGCCGCACCACGATTTCTTCTCATATTATTACCTTAATACCAATTGCAACTGTTCCCCACTCTTTCTCTTGTTCTTTCGTATATATTTTGTATGTACTTTCCAACCTTTCCTCTATACTAACGTTTTCACGATCAAATAATTTTCCATCAATTTGTTTATACATTTCTTTAAAGCTCTCGTATCGCTTTATCTCCGTTACCTTTACAGCAATTATTTCCGCCGTCACAAGGTTAGTAAATACAATTTCATCACCTTGTTTTATTTGTTGACGCTTTTTATCATACAATCTAACTTCAAATACTTTTTTCCCAGAACAAATAGATTGAAAAGGCTCATTATATAGTCCCATTTGATGTCTCATATTTTTTCCTCCTTATAATTTAGTTTAACATACAGCCTGTATTGTACGAGAACTTGTATATTTTTTCTCATGCAAGAATATCCACCTTCCTTCCCACTTGCATATACTGTTCCATATCCGTTACTGTCGTTGTAAATCGGTTCATAAAAGGCACACAATCATCTCATTTCATTTATAGTAAAAAGTGCTCTATACTATAAAATGTAGACAAACTATACATTGTACGTTGTCCAACAAAATTCCGCACATACGAGAGGAGTTTATAAAACTATGCGCTACGTTATCATAACAGGAACTTCACAAGGTTTAGGGGAGGCAATCGCCGCGCAATTGTTAGAAGAAAACACAACAATCATCTCTATTTCTAGAAGAGAGAATAAAGAGCTTACAAAACTCGCAAAGCAAAAAAACAGCCATTGTATTTTCCATTCCGTAGATCTTCAAGATGTACATAATTTAGAAACTTACTTTAACGAAATCTTTTCATCTATTAAAAAAGACACTGTCTCATCTATTCATTTAATTAATAATGCAGGCACAGTTGCACCAATGAAACCCATCGAAAAATCAGAAAGTGAACTTTTAATTACGAACGTACACATTAATTTACTTGCACCGATGATCCTTACTTCCACTTTCATGAAACATACGAAAAATTGGAAAGTAGAAAAACGTGTTATAAATATTTCATCTGGCGCAGGAAAAAATCCTTATTTCGGATGGGGAGCTTATTGCACAACGAAAGCCGGTGTCAATATGTTTACACAGTGCGTAGCTACTGAAGAAGCGGAAAGAGAATTCCCTGTAAAAATCGTCGCTTTTGCACCAGGTGTTGTTGATACAAATATGCAAAAACAAATTCGCGGGGCTAACAAAGAGGATTTCACAAACTTAGATCGATTCACCGCATTAAAAGCAGAAGGAAAGCTACTGCCACCTGAATATGTTGCGAAAGCTATTCGTAATTTACTAGAAACTGAAGACTTCCCGCAAGGCGAGGTTATTCGAATTGATGAATAGTAAAAAGGCACGCTCATAGCGCGCCTTTTTATTTTTCAATAAATATAAGTACAGACTCCATAATTTGCTCATAACCAATTTCTTGATAAATTTTATTAGATGTTGGATTCGCTAGATCGGTATATAATGTAGTCGTTTTGTAACCTTCATCTAACATACGTTGACTAAGTGCGGCTACACAATTAGACGCGTACCCTTTTTTCCGTTCTTCTTTCGGCGTATAAACGAAATTGACTGTTATATTATTTGTAGTTGGTCTCGTTTTTGCAGCTATAGAGATTAGTTTACCTCCCACTTCCAGACCGAATAGACGATTGGTGGTTATTAACGTATGTGCAGTTTGTTTTGCTTCTTCTTTCGTAGTAGGGAGCTTCACGTCTTCACAAAATTGATATACCCATTTTTCTATTAATGGAAGTTCATCGCTATTTATTTCTCGAAAAATCGCATTCCCGTTCCACTTCTTCTTTACTCGTTTTAGTTCATACACACCTTGCTCCATCACAACAGTAGTTTTTTTCTGTTCTAATATCGCAATCTCTTCAGCTAATTTCTGTACGATTTTTTTATTACCGATCAATCCAGGAATATTTGGATATACTTTCGTTAACTCCTTTGCAAGTTCCACTATATCCTCTTCCGAAATTTCAGACGTAGCAACGATCATTTGTTTCTCCACTGTTTGAAGAAATACAATCGCCACTTCTTCTCCTTGTTTCGCTGCCGCCATAAATATCGGTTCTTGAACAACTTGTAATACACCTAATATTAAATTATTTTCCTGCTCATTCTTTTCTAAAAATGGTATAACATCTTCTTTAAAACGAATAACCTCTTCATATACGTGCAATTGAATCATCGACAATCTCTTCCCTCAATTTTTATTTTAATTAAATATTGGCGATTAATTCATTAAATCCTTCTTTTACGATTCGATAATATTGGAAACTAATGTGTTTAAATCATTTTCAGCTCGTAAAATTCTCCATTTTTCCTTTTCAAATATCTCTTCTTCACTCCGAAATGACTCTTTACGACTTTTAATCATACGCTCCATTTCTTTTTTACTCGGTCCACCGTATACATTTCTTTTTTGAATAAAAGCTTCTGGCGATATAATTTCTTTCCACTCTTCCTCTAATAAATTCACTTTCAAATTTTCTTGTAAGTATACATTTACGTCCTTGAAATTTAATTCATGCAACTCCTTTTTTTGCTCTAATGACATATTCGCTATAGTACTTGCTGCATGATGAGCATGCCGAAATGGAATTTCATAGTTTTTTGTTAAAGTATCTGCGAAATCTGTTATCGTTATTGCATGTTTATAGGAACGACTTTTTAACGTTTCCTCTTCTACTTTCATCGTTCGAATAACTGCATTCATAATACAAAAAACACGAATCGCATTTTCGATTCCTTTATATAAATACGGCTGCAAGTCATCCTCCGTATCAACAATATCACCAAATGGTGTATTATGAATCATTTGAAATACAGTAAATGCTTCACCTAAAGCGCTACTCGTAATAGCACGGGCATGTTCAATTGAAACTGGATTTCGTTTTTGCGGCATAATACTACTAATTTGCACATATGACTTTGCAACAGTAATACCGTCATACTCTTTCGTTGCCAATAATAAGAAGTCATGAATCCACCTACTCGTATTCGTCATAATTACCATAAGTAACGAACTAACTTCTAATAAATAATCCGCTCCAGCAACGGCGTCATATGAGTTTTCAATTACATTTGTAAATCCAAGCAACTGCGCCACTCGTTCTCTCTTAATCGGAAAACTTGTTGTAGAAAGGGCCGCAGCTCCCATTGGAGACTGATTTAAAAGATGGTACGTTCTTTTCATTCGTTCTAGGTCTCTTTGCATCGTATCGTAAATTGCTAAAGAATAATGACCAAATGCGGTCGGTTGCGCTGGTTGTGTATGTGTATACGCAGGCATAATTGTTTCCATATGTTCCTCTGCAAGTTGGAGCATGCTTTCTTGCAGTAATAAATGGTGCTCTATTAACCGCAATACATATTGCCGCAAACTCATACGATACATCGTTACACCCATATCATTTCTGCTTCTACCGATATGCATATTACTTACAAATTCACACTTCGCTTCTTGAACAATTAAATGTTCAACTAAGAAAAAAAGATCTTCATGCTGCTCCATATATCGCAATTGATCCTTCGGAATTGCCTCTACCTTTTTTAGTGCTGTTAGTATAACTTTAGCTTCTTCTCTTTTCATTAACTTTTCTTCAGTTAACATAGTAATATGTGCCCTATGCACTTGAAACATATCTTTCAATAAATAATTGCGTTGAAAATCAAATACATGCTGTAATACACAATCCACATATGATTTCCCAGGGAAATCAGCGCCTTCACTCTTTATAAACTCTTCTTTACTCTGTTTCATCACCTTTTCCCCTTTCGCCTAAGTATTACTACCCATCATACCCAGCGATAGCGAAAAAGTGCTTGTACACAAAAATAAACTCGGCGCTTATAGCACCGAGTTTATTTAATAACAGTCGCATCATACTTATCACTTTGCAACACTTGGAAATGTAAATTTGCCAAGTGTTTACGTATTTCAGCGCTGTCATCTTCATTTAAATTATTTGCTAAGAAAACAATTTCTGTACAGTTTCCGCGTTTATCCATTGCATAAACTGCTTTAGTTACCGTCCATGGTGTATAGCCATTCTTTTGTCCAGCATGCCTGAATGTTTTACGATATTTCTTTGCACTCATATCTGTTTCAACGATATTCGCCCACACTTTTTCTTCAGCTTCTGTAAAGCCACCTTTATGATTTGCCTTTTGAAGCAATACCATATAATCATTTGCCGATGCGGCAGGTAATCTATCCGACCAAATTTTATCATATCGTTCCTCTAAATACAGAGGAATTTCCTGCTGTAATAATAATGGCCCCTTCTTTTTTAAGCGTTCATGAATAATCATGGCATACTCTCGATATTGCTCTTGAGACATTTCTTTTAACTTCTTCTCTATTTTATATTTCGGAACATGTAATTCTTTATGCAAATATCCTGGAATATATAAAGATGAAACAATCGGAAACAGTGGTTGGTGTGCAGGGAGCGATAAGCTTTGTAAATTTCGATTAATATTATCTAACCCTAACACTTCCATTAAATATTCAGTATTTGCATTTGAACTGAACTTAACCATTCCTTTTGCAACTTCTTCTAAAGAAACCGCTCCTTCAGTTATCTTCCCCGTTTTCTGCAAATAATTTTGCCACCTGTCTTGTGCACCACCATCTGTATTTGGTACATAATAACGATTCACATCATTAATTGAGACGAAACTAGACGGATCAATTTTCCCCTCTGTAACTTGTTTCGTATATTCAAGCGCCACAATTAACTTCATCGTACTAGCAACTGGCAATACAACATTTGGATTTACAGAATAAACAACTTTATCATTTCTTTTTATTAGAAGTGCACTATTTTTTTCATCTTTATGTTCTTCAATAAAGGATGCTATATATTGCGCATCATCATTATTTGAACTCCAAACTTTTTTCACCAAAAAGTTACCTGATATTAGCAAAACAAAAATACCCACAATCACTGCGCATACTATAGTTTTTTTCAAGTAAAATTCCTCTCCTATTGTGTAGCTCTTCTCTATTTATCTCTTAATAACAAAATAATGAAGATAATTATTTAAATAATCATCTCCATTATTTTAACTTGTATTTTACTATTATGTCTACGTCATAATTTTCACAAAATCCTCAAGAAACTTTTTATAATGTAAAGACCAACCAATTTTCACCCAATTTTTCAATGCTTTTGAATCAGGCTGAGGACGAAAATCAGCGATACTTTCTCCTTTTGCAACTCCAATCGTATCTACATCAACACGGCGATAAACGTAATCTAAAAGAGATGGATTTGTTGCTGCCATCATCGTTACTACATCGTGCACTGGGCTCCCTGTTATTTTAGGATTGAGGTTTTTATAAGCTTTATAATAATACGTGAAAATCGGTTCTATTAATTTCTTAAAATTCGTTTTAGAATGTTTCGTAATGTATTTCACCATTTCCGGTGTAATAATCGCTTCTGATGTAACGTTAAGCGGTATTAATGTCACATTTTTTGCATTTTGCATAACTAATTGTGATGCAATTGGGTCCCCATGAAAATTCGCCTCCGCGACTGGTGTAACATTTCCGGGCATTAAAAAAGCACCGCCCATTATATAATATTCCTTCACATACTTCATCATCGGTTTCTCCAAAATAAATGCCGTCGCCAACGTTGTTGACCGGCCGGCATCAACAATAATTAGTTCACCCTTATATTTTTCAATGATATCAAAAAACTCACAAAAAGGTTTTATATTTGGAGAAAAGGCTTTAGGGGGACGAATCGGACCTAAGCCGTCTGCTCCATGAATTTCTGGGTAATACGTTACAAACTCCCCAGACAAAGGTATTTTAGCCCCACTAATAACAGGTATATCTTCCCGGCCCGCTATTTGCAATAAATACGCCGCATTACTCGTCGCCTTTTCCTGCGTTACATTCCCATATCCCGTTACTACTCCAACAATATCAATATTAGGATGCAACAATCCATACATAATTGCTAAAGAGTCATCAATTCCCGGGTCTCCTAAAAATAATATTTTTTTCACAGACCTCAACTCCATCCCATCAATTGTTATTACTTTATGAATACATGACAGCATACAGAATGAAAAAGAAAAATTTTGTTATATACAAAAAACGTAGAAGCTTCATAGTAGAAGTCCCTACGTTTTTTCAATTTTATCCCGCTACTTTTTTCATCGTAACCATACTACCAATTATATAAGCAATAAAAGCAAAGCAAATCGGGAAAACAACTGTATGTATACCAAATGGATTAGGGAAACAAAGATGAATAAACATATAGGAACCTACTCCAACTAAAATAGAAGCGAGAGCTCCAGTTGCATTTCCCTTTCTCCAATATAAACCTAACACAATCGGCCAAATGAACGCCGCTTCTAAACCACCGAAGGAAAATAAATTTAACCAAATTAAAAAATCTGGTGGCTTAATAGCTGCAGCGTATACGAGTAATCCTACGATACCAGTAATCCATAGACTACCTTTCTTTATCGTACTATCCGCTGCCTCTTTATTTATGTAATTCACATATATATCCTTAATAATTGACGAACTTACAAGTAATAATAATGAGTTTACAGTAGACATTATTGCTGCCATTGGTGCAGCTAAGAAAACTCCAGCTAACCAAGGTGGCAACACTTCCATCGCTAATAGCGGCATTACTTTATCTGGTACCGTTATACCTGGAAGTACTACTCGTGCAAATACACCCGTTAAATGCATACCAATCATAATTGTACCAACCACAACCGTTCCAATGATTAGCGCCTGGTGCATAGCTTTTGAATTTTTATAAGACATAGCACGCACACTAATTTGTGGTAATCCAACGACACCAATTCCAATTAAAATCCAAAATGATGTGACATATGCTTTTGTTAAACTACCGTCCGCACCGAATGGTGTTATTAGCTTTGGATTAATTTGAACGAGTTCATGCATTATCTTTTCAACCCCGCCACCAGCAATGACAGTAGCAATTAAAATGATTGTTGTTCCGACTAACATGATGATTCCTAATAATGTATCTGATAAAGCGACTGCACGAAATCCACCAATTAACACGTACACAAGTACAGAAAATGTAAATAAAAATAGTGCCGTTGTATAGGAAAGTCCTGTTAGTGACTCAATTAATCGTCCGCCACCAACCCACTGAGCTACTGTTGCTGAAAACAAAAAGATTATAATACATAATGCTGAAAGAACAACTACCGCCTTATTATTGTATCTTCCCTTTAAATAATCAATAAGCGTAATTGCCTCCATCTTCCTAGCGATAATAGCAAACTTTTTACCAATAACCGTTAAAACGATATATCCTGTTACAACTTGAATCGCCGATAACAACACCCATCCAAGCCCCATATTGTAAGCAATACCAGGCCCACCAATAAAGCTACTTGCACTACCGTACGTAGCTATCATCGTCATAGCTAATAATAAGCCGCCAAGCTCACGCCCACCAAGAAAATATTCTTGCAAAAATTTATTATTAGCAGTTGCTTGTACACGTCTTGATGCAAATACACCAATTAAAAACACAACGATAAAAGAAATTATCATTGGAATTATTACATACCAATTCATCTATCATTCCTCACTTTTTTCTTCCTCATCGAGTGAAATATCTTGAAATAAAAAACGAACAACTAAAATAAGCAAAATAACTATTACGATAAATCCAACGATACAACTATAAAAAAACCATGCCGGAAAGCCTAATACATATGTATATTCACTCGGATCCTTACTGCCAAGCCCATAAGCAAATCCATACCATATTATAAAATTAATAATAGCTAGTCCAAGACCAATTAACGCTTCTCTATGGGCAATTCGAAAGCGTGGATCATCATGATAATCCTTCATTTTCTCCCTCCTCTCACGATGTATAATTGTACCACTGTTCTTCTAGTTTTTCCTACTAGAAAACAAAAACGCGCAGGATTTTTTGTAATTATATAGAATACAATGTTTCATTACATATTTTTTACATTTGTAACACAAATGAAATTTGAATTTTCTGTATTTGTTATTTATGATTTTAAGTAGAGGCTTTTCATCTAGTTCCCACATCCTTGATTTCGGAATAAACGCCGTCTCGTACTGCGTTTACATTATATTTTCAAGGGGGTTATACAATGAGTCAACTAGCTGTAAATCTTCATGAAAAGGTAGAGAAATTTCTTCAAGGTACAAAGAAACTATATGTGAACGGAGCGTTTATCGAAAGCGCTTCCAGAAAAACATTTAAAACTCCTAACCCAGCAACCGGTGAAACTCTAGCTGTCGTTTCTGAAGCTGGTCGCGAAGATATTCATAAAGCTGTCGTAGCAGCTCGAATGGCTTTCGATGAAGGTCCTTGGTCACGTATGAGCACCTCTGAACGAAGTCGCCTTATGTACAAGCTTGCTGATTTAATGGAAGAACATAAAGAAGAGCTTGCACAGCTCGAAACGTTAGATAACGGAAAACCAATCCGTGAAACAATGACAGCAGACGTCCCGCTTGCAATTGAACATATGCGTTATTACGCTGGCTGGGCTACAAAAATCGTTGGGCAAACAATCCCTGTTTCCGGTGAGTACTTTAACTATACACGCCATGAAGCAGTTGGTGTTGTCGGCCAAATTATCCCATGGAACTTCCCACTTCTTATGGCAATGTGGAAAATGGGAGCCGCTCTTGCAACAGGATGTACAATCGTCCTAAAACCTGCTGAACAAACTCCACTATCCGCTCTATACTTAGCTGAATTATTTGAAGAAGCTGGATTCCCGAAAGGCGTTGTCAATATCGTTCCTGGATTCGGGGAAACAGCTGGACAAGCTCTCGTTAATCATCCACTTGTTGATAAAATCGCATTTACAGGCTCCACTCCAGTCGGAAAACAAATTATGAGACAAGCATCTGAATCATTGAAACGCGTTACATTAGAGCTTGGTGGTAAATCACCAAACATTATTTTACCAGACGCTGACTTATCTCGAGCAATTCCAGCTGCACTTTCTGGTGTTATGTTTAACCAAGGACAAGTGTGTTGTGCTGGATCACGCTTATTTATTCCGAAGAAAATGTACGATAATGTTATGGCTGATCTCGTTCTATATTCTAAAAAATTAAATCAAGGCGCTGGATTAAATCCAGAAACTACAATCGGTCCTCTCGTTTCTGAAGAACAGCAAAAACGCGTAATGGGCTATATTGAAAAAGGAATTGAAGAAGGTGCCGAAGTACTTTGCGGAGGAAACAAGCCATTCGATCAAGGATATTTCGTTTCTCCAACAGTATTTGCTGACGTAAATGATGAGATGACAATCGCTAAAGAAGAAATTTTCGGTCCAGTTATTTCTGCATTACCATTCAATGATATTGACGAAGTAATTGAACGTGCGAACAAATCACAATTCGGTTTAGCGGCTGGCGTATGGACAGAAAACGTAAAAACTGCACATTATATCGCAAGTAAAGTTCGTGCAGGTACAGTATGGGTAAACTGTTATAACGTCTTTGATGCAGCATCTCCGTTTGGTGGCTTTAAACAATCTGGACTTGGCCGTGAAATGGGATCTTATGCGCTAAACAACTATACAGAAGTGAAGAGCGTTTGGATCAACTTAAACTAACGAGAAAGAACCTGACTGGATAAGTCAGGTTCTTTCTCGTTATGTATTTCATTTAAACTTGCAATCCTCCGCTAACATGTAATACCTCTCCTGTAATGTACGACGCATACTCCGATGCTAAAAAGGCAGCTGCGTTTGCAATATCCTCCGGTGTTCCGATTCTTCCAACCGGAATCGCTCCAACCATTTTCTCTTTTACTTTATCCGGTATTGTTTTGGTCATATTTGTATCCATAAATCCTGGACAAATCGCATTACACGTAATACCAAAACTTCCAACCTCTTTCGCTGCTGTTTTTGTTAAACCTACGACCCCTGCTTTTGTAGCCGCATAATTTGCTTGTCCAATATTTCCTTCCCTACTAATAGAAGAAATATTAATAACCCGTCCATACTGTTGTTGTCTCATATAAAGAAGCGCTGGCTGCATACAATAAAAAACGCCAGTTAAATTAACTTGTAATACTTGTTCCCAAGCAGACTTCTCCATCTTATGTAACATTGCATCTTTTGTAATTCCGGCGTTATTCACTAAAATATGTAATGCACCAAATTTTTGAACCGCATACTCAATTAATGATTTCGCTTCACTTTGATTACTCACATCACATCGATATAAGCTCACTTCATATCCTTCATCCGATAACTCACGTGTCGTTTCTTGTAGCTTCTCTTCATTTACATCACTAATTAATACTTTAGCTCCTAGCTTCGCATAAACTCTTGCGATTTCTTTTCCAATCCCCTGCGCAGCACCTGTTACAACGGCTGTTTTCCCATTTAAAAAGTCCATCCCTATCCCCCATTTCTATTCGTTATACTGTATATTTCGGCTCTTTGCTTTCCAAATCCTCTTTGTATAAAAAAGTCTATTTGTGTCAAACTAACTTTGCAACGCCGCATAAAACACAAGGAGATTGTGTCAAATGAAAAAAAAGAATGTAGATCAAAACAAAGCTGCTGACGGCATTGATGTTGAGTTCTCACGAGAACTCGCTGACCACAATGACTTAGAAGCAAACGCACGTGCAGATGCCGCTGATGCACGTCAAAAACGCCAGTCAACTGAAAAATAAGGCATTACAATGTTCCTTATTCTTTTCAACAGGGACCTACTACCCAAAAAATAAACCGAGGGCTACTCTCGGTTTATTTTTTATATTTTTTTATATAATGTGCCAAAGCAAGCAACGGGTATATGTGTCCGTAACTATGATAACGAATATAAAATCCCCCCGGTAACCCTGTACCAGTAGGATATTTTTCATTCATAGTAGGCTTCGTGAGCAAATATGAAATTCCTTTTCGAATAATCAGTGTTTCTTTATCATTGTAAGAAATGAGCGCATCAAGTGCCCAGGCCGTTTGTGACGACGTACTAAAGGGCAAAGAAATAAATCTTTTATCTACACTACTTTGACATGATTCTCCCCAACCTCCGTCTGCATGCTGTACATGCTCGAGCCATGATGCTGCTTTTTTTAATGACGCATGAGTCGAAGAAATTCCTAATGCACGTAAGCCTGTCATCGCTGCCCATGTACCATATATATAGCATATTCCCCATTTCCCATACCAGGATCCATTCTGTTCCTGTACATCCATTAGCCATTTTACAGCTTTCTTTTTTTGCTCCTCTGGCAATTCATTCGGCGCGTATGTGCCGAAAAATTCTAACACCCTACCTGTAATATCTGGTGTAGACGGATCTGTTATCATATCACTCGCGTTTTCAATCGGCAAATTTGCTAATATACGGCTCGTTACCCCTCGTTCAAAAGCTCCCCAGCCTCCATCACTGTTTTGTAATCCTTTTACCCATTCTACACCTCTTCCCCACGCACTATCTACTTTACCATTCCCTCTACTTCGTGCTAATGCTCTAAGAGCAGCTGTTGTATCGTCTACATCAGGAATCGTCGTATTAACATCTGAAAATCCCCAACCGCCAGCTACGAGTGAAGGTGCATGTACGCTCCAATCTACTTTTTTACTATGCTGTCTTTGCAATAAATACCCTGTCGCCCTTTGAATCATCTTATTTTCATTTGTAACATTGGCCTCTTGTAATGAATAGCTGAGTAAAGCGGTATCCCATACGGTAGAAGGAGAATTTTGCAAGTGACTCCCCCTTTCCATCTTACATGCATAAGACTTCAATCCTGTTACAGCCTTCTCAATAACAGGAGACTGAATAGAGTGTCCTAATGCAAGCAAAGCATAAATCATATAAAACGTAGCACTCGCGTAACTATACAAAGTTCCATTTTCATCAATACGTTCTTTCATAAAGCGCTCTACTTCTTCATATCCTTTATGGTGTAAAGAAAGCGGATATGATATTACCTTTTTCACATCACCTAAAAACGATTGAAACAGCGGAGACCGCTCCTCGCGAAACCATTGTCCACCCCCGCCAGCAATATGATTTAAATTTGGCAATAACTTTTTCTCTATACGAAATCTCTTATTCATACAAATCATCATCGGAATTAAATGTATCCGTGCTGAGCCGCTTAGCTCAAATATACTGAGGGGGGAGTCATCTTGTAAAAATAAGATCGGCGTTGGGAAGTGAAAAAGAGCAGGATAATCATATTCCCCGTGAATCGCTAATAAAAATTTCGTCATAAAATGAGCACGAGAAACTCCACCGCGTTCCTTTATAAACATTTCAGCTCGCCTCATATTCACATCTTCTTTTGAATACTTTCTTGAAGCAAGTAAAGCAACATATGCTTGAATCGTTGCGGATAAATTCCCTCCAGGCTCATCTTCATATAATTTCCATGTTCCTTCATTTGTTTGGAGAGATGCTAACCTTTTCACGAATGGTTCTATTTCATCATCTCGCCCTAACAATTTAAGTAAAAAAATCATATGACAATCCGTTAACGGAGCCCCTTCAAAACAAAATCTCCACGTTCCATCTTGCCTTTGCATCGTTTGAAGTGCAGTCGTTCTCCGCTCAATTTCGTCACGCACTTTGTCATATAGTAGCACTCTATTCACCCACCCTTTCTAAGTCCGTATACGATATTCGAAAAGCCAGCTAAATATGTATGAAAATAAAGAAAAGCAGAATGTGTGTAGTACACATTCTGCTTACAAACAATATCCAACCCCGACAACAATTCCTAATAGCGCCCCGACAACAACTTGATACGGTGTATGTCCAACGAGCTCATTTAACTTTTTATAATCTGTTTGCCTACCGTGAAAGAAATCATTCAATATTTTCGCTTGCTTACTTACCGCAAGTCTTACTCCTGAAGCATCATACATAACAATAATGGCAAAAATAGCGGCAACCGCAAACACCGAACTTTCCACTCCTTCTACAACTCCGACACCTGTAGCAAGTGCCGTAACAGTCGAGGCATGTGAACTCGGCATTCCACCTGAAGCGAAAAACTTTGCAAAATCAAACTCACCAGTTTTTACTAATTTAAAAACAACTTTCGTTAACTGCGCTAAAAACCAAGAAATTATAGCTGCCATAAGCGGATCATTATGTAAAATTGTTTCCATGTTTTTCAGCTCCTCACTGACTATAATGGAACTTCTATATAATTATAAGTATAAAGAAAAATGCGTAGAAAATACTACGCATTATGATACTTTTGCTGATTTATTTTTAACAAATTTCGGTTGTTTCTGTAGTAAAAACTTTGTTTTCGCTATCGAAAAGACAAATAAAGCAACCCATATACAGAAAAATGCAATCATATGAGTAGATGTGAAATGTTCACCAAAAACGAATACACCTAAAATTAAACTAATAGTCGGTGCAATATATTGTAAAAACCCTATCATATAGAGCGGAATAAGCTGTGCCCCTTTAGCGAAATAAAAGAGTGGTAATGCTGTGACAATACCTGCTCCTATTAAAAGAAACGTTGATGTAGCCGAAATGGAACCGAACGAACCAAAGCCATGCACTCCTGTCATAAACAAATAGATAAGCGCAAATGGCGTCACTATCATCGTTTCCATCGTAAGCCCAATTGTCGCGTCGTAATTTAATAATTTTTTTGTTAATCCATATAATCCAAATGAAAAAGCAAGTGAAAGAGAAACCCATGGAATAGCTCCGAAACGTACTGTTAAAATAACAACGCCTACTCCGGCTAAACCAACCGCAACATATTGCCAAAAATTAAGCTTCTCTTTTAAAACAACTGTACCAAGTAAAATACTTATAAGTGGATTAATATAATAACCAAGACTTGCTTCTATTACATGGTTATGATTTACGGCCCATATGTATACAAACCAGTTTCCACTAATGAGTACCGAAGCAATTATTAATGACATTAATAATTTAGGTCGTTTAAAAAGGGTCACTAACTCCCCACCAAACTGACGAAACCTCTTCGTTACTCCTAAAACTAACAACATAAAAACAAATGCCCAAACAATGCGGTGCGCTAAAATTTCGTCTGCCGGAACTTCCTCCACCCATTTCCAATAAATCGGAAGGACTCCCCACATCGTATACGCACCCGCCGCATATATAATCCCCTGCTTTTGTTGTGCTGTTTGACTCCCCATCTTCCTTGTTCTCCTCTTCTCTTTTTTTCTTCATTATAAGGTCTTACATGCTTACTTTACCAATATCCAATCTGCATTTCTTTCGACATTCCTCTTGCCAATCCCTTATATGTATAAAAACATGCCAACTGTTACAATAACGAGCACTGGAATACCGAAGACAAATTTACTTTTATGTGTCTTATGATGAAACATATACATACCAATCCAAGCTCCAACCGCTCCTCCAGCTGCAGCTGATAAAAACAACGTACTTTCTGGCGTTCTCCACTGTTTCTTCTTTGCTTTTCGCTTATCAAGCCCCATCATACTAAATGCTATAACGTTGATAATAATAAAATAAATCCATTTCATTTCTTTCTCTCCCTAAAAAAATTCGCTTTATGTTAACACGAAAATAAGGTGCACACAATTAAAAAATGGCTATAGGTTAAAAATAAACCTTTTTTAACCTACAACCATAATTTTAATGCTTACACTTTATTTCTAATATGACTATGTTTTTTTGCGTATATAAAATAGATAAAAATACCTACAATAACCCAAATTGCAAAACTGATTAAAGTGGTTTTAGAGAGATTTAATGCTAAATATAAACAACTTACTATCGCAAGTATAGGTAAGAATGGAACGAAAGGAGCACGGAACGGTCTTTTCAGATTAGGATGTGTCTTCCTTAATACAATTACAGCTATAGATACAAATATAAACGCTGTTATCGTTCCCACATTCACTAAATTTGCCAACAAATTCAAGTCCAATAAACCTGCTAATAAAGCCGCAAGAATACCCGTAATCCATGTATTAAAAAATGGTGTTTGAAAACGTTTATGAACGCTTGAAAATCTTTTTGGTAGCAAGCCATCTCGGCTCATCGAGTAAGATACTCGAACAAATGCAAACATAGCAACTAACAGTACTGTCGTTAAACCAGCTATCGCTCCAACTGATAATAGACCAGCAATTCTATCCTCTCCCACAATACGCAAAGCATATGCAACTGGATCAGCTACATTCAGATCCGTAAACGGAACCATTCCAGTTAACACGAATGAAACACCAACATAAAGAATCGTACAAATACATAAAGAGACAAGTAATCCAATTGGAACGTTACGTTGTGGGCGTTTCACTTCCTCTGCTGCTGTTGCAACTGCATCGAAACCTAAAAAGGCAAAAAATACAGTAGCGGCCCCTCCAATAACACCATGATATCCAAAAGGAAGAAACGGCTGCCAATTCTCTGGCTTTACATATTTCGCTCCTACAATAATAAATACTAAAATAACAGCCAGTTTAATAATAACCATTATATTATTTATACGTGCACTTTCTTTCACACCACGACTTAACAAAAATGTAACAACTAAAATAATAATAACCGCTGGTAAGTCAATAATTCCGCCATTCCCCATCCCTGGTGCTGAAGCAACGATTGCCGGAATATGAATATTAAACCCTAGTAGCAATGATTGGAAATAGGCTGACCATCCCGCCGCCACTGCAGAAGTAGCTAATAAGTACTCTAGCATTACACACCAGCCAACTATAAAAGCAAAAATCTCACCTAATGTCATATACGTATACGAATACACACTTCCTGAGACCGGGACTGTAGATGCAAATTCAGCATAACAAAAGGCTACACATACACATACAATTGCAGCTAACATAAAAGATAATACAATTGCTGGACCAGCATGTTTCGCTGCTACAATACCTGTTAAAACGAAAATTCCTGTACCGATAATTGCTCCAATTCCTAAAAGAGTTAGGTCAATTGCTCCTAAAGTTTGATTCAATACTTTTTTCTTTTCTTCATCCATTGCTTTCTTTATTAATAAACTCATTCGTAGAAACCTCTTTTTCAAAATTATCCCTTACTCATTACACTCTTTATTACTGTTGCTATTACACATTAATAATATTCATGCTTTACTATCACTCCCTATATAAACTCCACAAATTACACGCTTTAAAATCAGAAAAATCAATCTTCTAAAAACGCGCTTGTTAACAGGCATGTTTTTAGAAGATTGATTGAATTTATCACACGATTAATTATATTGTCAACAATATAATTAATTCACTTAAATTGAATAATTATAAATGTAATGATATCTCGAAATATAAAATACAATTTATAAACATTGTTATTTTCCATTTTTACACACTTTATATTATTTGAGAATTGATTTTTATACATCAAATTTAATGTAGATATTGCATACAACTACAATTAAACCAGATAATTCGTTATATTGAAATAATCACCTGGATTTATAGACTGATCAACTTTCCCACGCATTACACACAGTATTTTCACTAAAAAAAATAAAAAAGCGCAGATTTTCATCTGCACTTTTCATTCTTCCACTTTATTTTCTGCATTATTATTTTCGATGTGTTCCTTTTGAGCTTCTTCTTGCATCTCTGCTGAAATCATTCCATAATAAATTTCTGGATATAATCCAAATATTTGATATACACTTCCTAAAAACGGCATCGGAATCCCTCTTTTCTAAAGTTGTATTGCCATTCTTAAGGATTCCCTTTTCATTCATTATACATTCGTTTTTGGCACTTCTTCATCGTGAAGGTGTAATAAATTTTGCCATTTTTTATAAGGTGCACTATTTGGATCCACATACCCTTTCGCATACGAACGATCCCACAATTGTTTAATAAACATCTCTTTCTCTTTCTTCGCAACCATATCTGCACCCGTTCCGTAATAATTTTGGAAATACAGCTCAAGTTCATCAAGGAATAGCCTTAACAACTCGTCGGATGTTTCTTCTAGCGTCGGGTCATATTTTGCCTCACGGTCATACATTAAAATCATATCTAAAATATTATGGACGTGCTCTTTACGAAGCCATCTTATATCTTGGGCGCCTAATACAAATGCATGTGTATATAAATGTCCACCTTGTATCATAGCTTTTTCTTGTTCTTCTTCAAATCGTGACAAGATGTTTTCATAAATAAACGGATTATGGAGCAATGCTCTGTGCAATTTATAACTTTCGCTTGATATATTTTTCCCCATCGACTGGATTAAAAAGCTACGCCCGACACCGTTATATTGATACACGAACTGTCCATCAACAGCAACTAAACTAATCCAACGATACATATACGCGTATAGAAGAGCACGATTACACTTATCGTAGTCTAACTTCGTTTGTGTTGCATTCAAGTCTGGCATAAATGCTGGTAAGTGCCAATACTTATCTAAATGCGGCGTCAAACTAGACTTTTTACTATTTAATTTGTTCACACGGCGATAATACGATTGAAAGTAGTCACCTTTATCATTCATAAAACCATTTGCAATATGCCCAGATGAAAGCTTAGGAAAATCTTGTAACGATAATCCGTAATGGGCACGATAACAAATCACTTCAAATGGTGAAAATGCCTCGTTTACCGTATCTTTTTCTTTAAACATTTCTTGCAATAACTCTTCTTGCAATTCTTGTTTTAAAGAAGGGTGTACGCCCCAATATTGTAACTCTCTATGATGAGAAACTTTCGGAACGAACGGACTTGCTAAATGGAAAAGATCTTCAATTTTTTCACGAACGTATTCATCACGATCACGTTTCTTGAAATCTGCTTCTTTTCGCAATGCTTCAACGATATTAAGCTCTAATTTGTCACGATAGCGCACTTGAAGTTCGTCATAACAATAACTCAATATATGTTCACGATAGAAGTCTTCAACCTTTTTCGACTGAATTTCTTCAGTTTTTGCATCACGACAATATTCCCCGTACAAACTCATATAAATTTCTGCTGATATATCTTTCGGTAATACACCTAAATTTAAATGTTGCTGCATATCTTGCCAAATCTTTTCTTGCAATTTCTCTTCAGCTAACACATATACATTCGTCGGATTCGTTTTCCCTTCAAATTCTTTACTTCGCTTTTGAATTTCAAACAATAAATTTTCACGTGTTTCTTGTAAATTATCAAAGAATCTTTCCCAATATTGAATCATTTTATCAACCGCCTGATATAGCGATTGGTACACGAGTTCTAACAACATTTCTTTGCGATACTCACTTAATTTGTGTACATATTGCGTTACGATATCTTCAAATTCTTTTTTGAACAAACGCTGCTGATTATAAAACGTTTTCCCAAACCAACCTTGTTGCTGGGCAATTTCAACGCGGCGAACAGCCGTTACAGTTCCATCAATATTACTCACATTAAATTTCTTATCGTAGTTTTGAATTAAATTACGCTTTTGTTCATTATTTTCATGTAGTCGATTCATCTTCTCTACTAACTGCTTACGAATTTCATACAGCATGAAACGTGCTGCTACTGGATGAACAGGATCCGTTTTCTTTAAAAACCATGTATTTAATTGGTAAGACTGTCCCTCTGAGCCACTTGGTGTAAAGCGGTCTGATTCGATCATGTCATATAAAAGGGTAGTAACATGCTCATGTACACGGCTCGGAATCGCATAAGCATATAAACGAACCGCATGATCAACTCTCGCTACTTCACCCTTCATTTGTTCCATCATTTTAAGCTTCGCAGCCGATATTTTGCACTCATGCTGCAGGCGGTTTAATTCCTCATCTTTTTGCACTGTACGGTGTACATAACTCTCTACAGCATCTAAAAACAATTTTGATTTTGCAACACCGAGCTTTCCGCCCTCTGCCCCTTCACGCGTTTCATTGTACATTTGTCTATAAAAAATATGAGCTTGTTCTGGACGAGTAGCAAGATGTTCTAAATCTTCTAAATAACTTTTACCACGCTCCGGCTTTTCGCGCTGCATACCACGTTTTACATCTTGATCGTATCTTTGCTTCTTCTCTTGAAACAGTTGATCTAAATGAAGCCACGATTCATCTAAACCTTGCACCGCCCATTTTAATGCACAATATTTCAAAACATGCTCATACGGATAAATAAGTTTTGCCGTTCCTGCTCCGCAATATCTACCTTTCCCACTTGATTCTGCTAATTGCTGGATTTGATTATCTTCTTGTGCAAAATGATTTGTGGACATCGGACTAAATAACTGTAAATAAATCGTGTTTGCCATTTGCTCCATATAATCCGATAAATTGTGCAAATGGTGCCCATGTAAATTTTCATAATCATATAAGAAACAATAATTATACGGTAAATGATGCTGCTTAATCGTATGATTCGTTCTCCCATCTTCATCCACTTGATCAGGACGATATTCTAATTCAATCGTTACACCGCCGCGTTTTGATAATTCCCCAGTAGACCCGAGCGTAATAGCGTGCAGCTCTTTTAAAGATGCATAGCCGTTCGCTTGCACAGTTTCAAATTCTTTCGCACTAACCGTTCTCGTCTTAACTAAAACATCTGGCATTAAAAATGCACCACGTATTAAAATGTTATGATGCTGCAATTTTTTCCGAAGCATTTCACGTAAATATAATGCGATTTGTAAAAACATCCCTGAACCTGTTCCACCAGCTAGTGACGTTACAATAATAACTCGCACACCATATTCCGTCTGATCGCTTGTAACCGGAAAAATCTTCTCAATTTCTTGCCAAAAAGATGTCAGCTTATCTTCTTTCATCGCTGCACGTAGCGCTAACCGAGAGATAACCCGTAACTGTCCTGCTCCTTCTGTTAACGGTTTATCAAGTATAGTCGGGTCCATCGGGAACCATTCCGGAATCGTTGGATCTCCCGCAATATACTCTCTCGGTGTTTTACTCGAACTCGTTTGCGTCTTAAACTTCCGAATATGATCAAATTTACTCAATGTATTCACATCTGTATCAAATACATGCATCGCTACCTTTTTACGACGCTCCTCAGGTAACTTTTCATATATTTGGTGTGTGACAGTACTACCGATTCCACCTAAGCCAATTAAAATTGTTGGAACTTGTAATGTCATGTGAACCACCTTCCTATTCGTGCTTGTTTGAATAGAAGGATTAAGAGAGCCGAGCCTCCACCGCCCCTCTTATACCCCATCTACTATTCACATTCATACCGGTAAATTTCCTTACCATATCCTCTATCAATTATTAAAATTTCATTTGGATACAATGTTTTATGCTCCATTCCCACTTCTTCCTCTGTAATAAACATCCCGTCAATAATCATCCCAACTACTTGCGATTCTTTCGCTACAAATATAGATTTCGATCCTTTTTTCGCTATTAATGTTACAGATTGCACAGTCTTTCTTTCTGCTCGAAATGGAATGCCAAAATAGTGTTTCCACCATTTATTTCTAAGTAACTCAGGTTCAGATTGGTAAAGCCAATCTTTCGCCACTTCTTGATCCCATTCGTAATATAATAATGCTTTCCGGTGAAACCTCGGACGAACAATCCATCCTAAAATAATAATTCCTACTATGAAAAGTAATAACGTGATAGGAATTACACATTTAAAAATGAGCGCATACTTCTCAAAAAACGGTGCATTTTCAATGTGAAGTGAAATCTTTTCTTTTACTTCTTGTAATTTTGAATCATTGATCGTGATGGTAGCTTCTACGGTGCCTGTATCTGTAAAATTGAATGTGTCGGAGTAATAGGGACGAGGATAAACGTAAATTTGATTACCATGCTGTTTTAATTCGTAGTTAATCGATTGATTAGATGTGACACCAGTAGATTTTAATAGTTTCTTTACAGCCTCTTCTGTCATCGGTTTATCATCTAACTGGGGCTGTAAAATAAATGGTTTACTATTTTCTAAATTTGTTACTTTTTCTTCATAATCTTTCGTAACAGTTTGAAGTGATAATTTCTGTTTTTCAGCTGTATCAATTTTGAATTCTTTCGTCTGCCTATAAAATCCCTTTATATTCATATGAACTTTCCCGCGTACTAACTCTTTTCCAACTTTTATTTCGTAATAAAACACATGCCTTTTATCGTCCCACTTCATCGGATACTGCTTCCCGTCTATTTCTACTTCTGCTTCAAAATAAGAAGACTGAATTGGTAGCTCAGTAGGCTTTGCTTCAATAACTGCCGTTACACCTTCGTACATTTTCTCAACAGTTTTTCTATCTTTATCATCTTTGTCATACGTAGAAACAGTATAATTAAGTGCCGGTTCAACAAGTACTTGTAACCCTTCTTTCTCAATGTCTTGATCCACTTCTATCGTATATGTCCCTGGCTTAATCACTTCCTGATTCGCCGTACTTACATGCACTATATTTCCGAATAATTTAGCTTCTCCTGGCGCATGTATGGAAAAAGAAGATTGTAGCTGTAACGGTTTAGAGATTTGCACAACTTGATAGTTAGACAAAGAAGGCGATTGTCGTACAAGTGTCATACGCTTTAATGGAAACGGCGTTGTAATCTCCACTTTTTTTCCGGATATTTTCGTTTTCACAATCGATTCAACAGAAGAAAATGGATCGCGATTTGCAACTAATGCTGCCACTTGATTCACACTTTTTACAATACCATCCTCTCCACTAGATGGCATCGTAACACCATTTATCTCTTTCTTCCATATTTCTTTAAAAGTATTTAGCTGCTCTTTTTCTTGCTGTCCTAAATCTTCTTCCATCGTTATTAAGACTGGATGTAAAGAAATCTTTTTTAAGTCCATTTCTTTCCTAAACTGTGCTAACTTCTGTGTAATTTGTTCTTTTCCGCCAACCTTATCTTTTTCTAAGTCATTAAATGCCCCGTCAGTTAATACAATAAGCCAAAATTCACGTTTCCCATCTATATCCGCTTCCTTTTTTATTGATTGCATTGCCGTTTCTACTGCGCTAAACGGAGTATTTAAATACGTTTTCCACGCTCCAATTCCATCAATTTCTGTTTGCCTTTTATCCTTTGTTAAAGCAATATTTAGCGGATCGTTCGGTCGGCTCATTGGAACGTAAGAAAATTTATCTTTCTCGTCTAATAGTGCAACTAAACTTTGCAAAGCATAATTGGCATACTTCCAGCGATCGTTATTTCTCATGCTGCCCGAATCATCATATACAAGTGAAACGACCCTTTCCTTTGCCTCCTCTCCTTTTGCAAAAGTCCAAAAAGGATGTAACCATATAAATAGAAAAATCATGAATGTGGCACAAATTCGAATTTTCATGATGAGGCTTCGCCACCTTTGTAGACAAATTCCTATGTTTAAATTTATGAGAGGAAACAAGATATATGACTTGTATTTTAGGACAACAGTTCACAACAATAACATTATGTAAGAAAAGTTGAAATATCCCATTTTATATTTCGAGTTTTTTCCTTATTATATATCCGAAATAACACATAGCTTTCATACTTTTCCCCTTATAAATTTCACCATAAAGGTTTGATTTTCTACTCAATACAAAAAATAAAGAGCACGCTACTGCTAGCGCGCTCTTTATTTCTTCACATATACTTCAACAATCGGATTTTCCTTCTGATCTGCATGTAAACGTATATTCTCTTCACCCGCATTATAAATGCTAGCTAACAGCATAACCGTTAACAAATTAGGTATCTTCGCATCGCTTCCATATTTTCTTTCAAGTGCTTCCTTATATTCAAAATCTAAATCACCCTGCACATATGTATATACCTCAAAACCATCTTCCAAATTACTAACTACTGTATCTATAATATCCGCCCCTACTTGTTTCTTCATTTCACTTCGCAATGCTTCTATAAATTCTTCCCAAGGAACTTCGTACGTCTGAAATTGATCTGTAGATTTCATTTCATTTCCTCCTCACTATATATGCTGTTCATATATTTCCCCTTTTCTATAACAATTATAATAGGTAGGTCATTCATACAAGCCGCACTTGTCCCCCCTACATATCGTATTACTGTAATGCGAAGGAGGAAAGAACATGCATAGACAAAAATGTTATGATACATGCCAACGTTATTTCGGTAAAATGGTTCGAATTGAAGATTTTGATGGTCGTATCCATTTAGGAAAAATAATAGACGTGACAAATGATTCTGTTTGGATCGAGCCGGTACAAAGACGGTCATCTTTTGATACAGGATTTGGCTACAATGATGCATATCCAGACGGTGGTTGTGATATTTGTGGCGGTCTTAGTAGATGTGACAGCTGTGGCTTCGGATTTGGCGGTAGCTGGGGCGGCGATGGTTTCAGCGGTGGTTGCGGCGGTGGTGGTTGTGG
>NZ_MAOI01000040.1 GCF_001884235.1 Bacillus paramycoides
ATTTGGTTTTATTTTAGGAATTACTTTGGCTGCATTATTTTTCATCTAACATAGTAAAGAGTTGACTATCTTTAGCCAACTCTTTTTTCTATTTTTCACATATAAAAATACGATGTCCTAAAATATGCTGATACATAAGCAGTACTTGTTCGTGTTGCACCCACGCCTCATACAATTCTTCTGGAATAAACGGTGATACATTCCACTCCGGCTCTTCCATATATCCTACAACTGTTTCTGCAATGGTACCGCCACCCGCAATTGTAATTTTTTTAAAATTTGCTGCTTTAAATAAATGAATCCACTCATCCTCAGTTAATAATTCTTTCATTCCATATAATTGTACGATTTTTTCTTCCTCATTTTTCCCAATATGACTTTCGATAATCATTTCAATGACAATAAGCTTTCCATCCTGCTGCAATACACGATAACATTCCGGAATAACCTTTTCTTTATTCGTAAAAGCGAGTATAGATTCTCCGAGTACAAGCTCAAATGAATCATTTAAACAAGGCAATCTTTCTACATCTCCTTGAATTAATTGTATATCTAAACCTTCAAACAACCATCTATCTTTCGCTTTTTGAATCATAATTTCATTCTTTTCAACTGCTGTTACTTTATAACCAAATGCTTTTGTCATATACGCCGCTGTTTTCCCCGTGCCGCAACCTATCTCAAGAACATTCGCTCCCTGTCTAAGTAGCAATTGAGATAGCAATTGTTTCGTTAGCGTAAAACCACCAGGATGGGCACTCCCTATTCCGTAATAAGCTAGAAAATCGATGTACGTATTTCGTTTCATGGGATTCTCCCTTTTTTATTTTATATATTCCAGGAAGAAAGAAAAGTGCATAGAAAAAAGGGCGCATCGCGCGCCCTCTCTCTTACTTATCATCAGAAATATATGCCCATTTGTAGCTGTAATCTCCACCAACTGGGTGGTGAACAATGCCTTTTACTTTTGATCTTTGAACGATAGCGTCACCACGTTGATATAACGGTGCAATTGCAGCATCTTCAAGTAACATTTTCTCAGCTTTCAGTAAGCCATCCCAACGCTCTTTCGTTTTCGTTAATAATTCGCCTTTCCCTTTTTCTACAATTTCATCATATTTCGGATTTGAATATCCTGTTTGGTTATGAGTGCCATTTGTAACAAACATATCAATAAATGTCATTGGATCTAAGTAGTCAGGCCCCCAACCAGCATAAGATAAATCATAGTCTTGATCTGTTTCTAGCTTTAATTTTTGTTTAAACGGCTGGTTTTTCAAATTAACTGTTAATCCTGGTAAGTTCTTCTCAAGCTCTCCTTTTAAGAATTCCCCTACTTTTTTCGCGTTATCGCTATCATAGTTTAATAACTCTACCGTTACTTGGTCTTTTCCAAGCTCTTTTTTCGCTTTTTCCCAATGCTCTTTTGCCTTTTTCACATCTGTTTTTAAAATATCTCCGTTATCTTTACGGAAGTCTTTTCCATCCGGACTCTTAGCAAACTCTTTTGGTACTAAGTAATCTGCAGGTGTAGATCCGTCATTTAAAATAACATTTGTTAAGCCTTTTTTATCATACGCCATCGCAATCGCTAAGCGTAAATCTTTGTTCTTTAATACTGTATCTTGACCACCACGTTTTTGGTTCAAACGTAAGAAGTACGTTGAAGGTGTTTTTTGTGTAAAGAAATCCGGATTTGATTTATATTTGTCAACAAATTCAGATGCAAGTGCCGCACGATCAATTTGTCCACTTTCATATAAGTTTACACGTGTACCGCTATCTTTTACGACATTAAAGTTAATTTCTTCTAACTTGACTGTTTTATTATCCCAGTATTGTGCATTTTTCTTTAACTTCCAGCCTTGTTCATGTTGCCAACTTGCTAATGTAAACGGCCCGTTATATAACGTTGTATCTGCTTCTAAACCGTATTTTTCTCCTTTTTCTTTTACGAATTTTTCATTTAACGGATAGAATGTTCCGAATGAAGTTAATTCTACAAAGTAAGGAACTGGATTTTCTAATTCTACTTCTAATGTGTAATCATCTACAGCTTTTACTCCTAAAGTATCAAGCTCTGCTTTTCCTTCATTAATTGCTTTTGCGTTCTTTAAATCAAACATAATGTATGCATATTCCGCTGCTGTATTTTTATCTACTGCACGTTTCCAAGCAAACACGAAATCTTTTGCTGTTACAGGTTCTCCATTTGACCATTTTGCATTTTTATTTAATGTAAATGTATATTTTTTACCATCATCACTCTTTTTATATGATTCAGCAACTCCTGGTGTTGCTTTATTATCTTTATCAAGTCGATATAAACCTTCCATTACATTGTTTAAAGCAAGGAACGATACTTGGTCTGTCGCCTTTGAAGAATCCATAGATGGAATCTCTTGGCTATCTGTTAAATTAAGTACTTGCTTTGCTGCTAATTTTCCGCCTTCTTTTTCACCACTTTTTGGCGTTGTGCTTGCCTTATCTTTATCACCTGATCCTGAGCAAGCTGTTAGTGCCATACTCATTACTAAAACTGGTGCTACAACCGCTGTTAATTTTTTCATCTTTTTTCTCTTCATTTTTTGTACCCTCCCCAATTATATGTACGCTACTAACTTTGAGAGATTTTCTATCAACTTACGTTATCAGAAAATTCTTATTAATTAATATTCTACTATTTTTTTGAGTTTTGTAAAGTATTTTATGAATTTTCTAAAAATTTATTTTTTTATGATAGTAACTTGTTATTTTGCTATTACTACTATATGAATTATCCCCCATCTACTATATGTAAACATACCACCTCTTATTCTTCTCTATTGCTAAGTTCTATATTTTTCTTATCAATATGAAATCTCTACTTAACATTCATCTAACCAACTACCGCATTCCTTCTAATATCCTACAGTAGAATTTTGAAAATAACCTCAAATTTCATGGGCCTTATTCTCTTATACATACTAAAAAAAGCATTTCAAAAGCAGCTTAGTCACTTTTGAAATGCTTTCATATTATTTTTTCCCGCCATCCTCAGTTACATACGCCCACTTAAAGCTATATTCTGGACTAATGTTGTGTTTCACAATTCCTTTTACATTCGGTTTCATTACATACGCTCTTCCTGTTTGATATAAAGGAACTAACCCTGCATCTTCTTCAAGGAATAATTTCTCTGCTTTTCCTAACGTTTCCCAGCGCTTCTTCGCATCACCCATTAATTCATTACCTGCTTGTTCTACCATTTCATCGTATTTTGGATTTGAATAACTCATTTGGTTGTATGGGCTCTTCGATTCAAACATATCAATAAATGTCATTGGATCCGCATAGTCTGGACTCCAACCTGCATAAGAGATTTCATAATCTTGTGCAGTCTCTAACTTTAATTTCTGTTTGAACGGCTGAATTTTCGTATTAATCGTTACACCTTTTAAATTTTTCTCAATTTGATCTTTAACATAATCAGCAATCTTTTTCGCAGTTCCATCATCATAGCTTAGTAATTCGATTGTAACTTGGTCTTTTCCAAGTTCCTTTTTCGCTTCTTCCCAGGCTGCTGCGCCTTTTTTCGGATCATATTTCAGACCATTTTTAAATGTATCTTGGTAATCTTTACCGTCAGGTCCTGTTGCAAGCCCTTTCGGAACCAATTGATCCGTTGCTTTTGATCCATTATTTAAAATTACATTCGCCAATCCTTTTTTATCAACTGATAATGCAATTGCTTCACGAAGTTTTTTGCTCTTTAACGGTGTATCTTGTCCGTTACGCTTTTGATTTAAACGTAAGAAGAATGTACTTGATTCTGCATACTCACCGTATTCATCTTTATTCGATTTATATTTATCTACGAATTCTCCTGATAGTAATGTAAAGTCAATCGATCCTGTATCATATAAATTGACTTTTGTAGCTACTTCTTTTACAACACTGTAATTAATTTCTTCTAATTTCACAGTCTTGTTATCCCAATACTTATCATTTTTCTTCAACTGCCATCCTTGTTCATGTTTCCATGAAGACATAACGAACGGCCCGTTATACACTGTTGTATCCGCTTCCAAACCGTATTTATCCCCTTTTTCTTTTACGAATTTTTCATTTAACGGATAATATGACGGGAATGCTAATAAATTTAAGAAGTACGGTACTGGTTTTTCTAATTCTACTTCTAGCGTGTAATCATCTACCGCCTTTGCTCCTAATTCAGTTACAGGTTTTTCTCCTTTATTAATCGCTTCTGCATTTTTAATATAGTAAGCGATAAACGCATATTCTGCAGCGGTGTTTTTATCAAGTAAGCGCTGCCATGCAAACACAAAATCTTTCGCTGTTACAGGATCACCATTCGACCATTTCGCATCTTTACGTAGTTTAAATGTATATTTTTTGCCATCCTCACTTTTCGTACTAGATTCTGCCGCAGCTGGGATTGGCTTATTATCTTTATCAAGACGATATAAACCTTCCATCGTATTCCCTAAAATTTGTGACCCTAACGTATCAGTAGATTTAGAAGTATCCATCGTCGGAATTTCTTGGTTTTCTGTTCGATTTAAAACTTGCTTCGCAGCATATTTAATATCTGACTTTTTTTCGTCCCCACCACTAGACGTCGTAGTCGTTTTCTTCTCCCCGCCAGATCCAGAACACGCAGTCAACGCCATGCTCATTGCTAATACTGGCGCTACAACCGCCGTGAACTTTTTCATCTTTTTCTTCATTCTTGTACCCTCCCCAATTATATGTACGAAACTAATTTTGATAGACTTTCTAATAACTAGTTATCAGAAAATTCTTATTAATTAATATTCTACTAATTTTTCTTATTTTGTAAAGTATTTTTAAAAATATTCAAAATTTTTTTGATAGTAACTACGTATTTTACAATTACTACTATACGAATTCCCCTCCATCTACCATATATAAGTACCCTTTTCCTTTTCCTTACGCTTATTCATTTGTTTAAATTTAATCTCATAATAAAAAAGCATTCCAAAAGTAAGTAGTCTACTTTTGGAATGCTCTATCATTTTATCTTCCTATTGTGGACAGTAAGATTCCCACTATAAAAAATCAGCTAAGGAACTTGTATATATCCACTTAAAGATAGCATCACTGTTTAAAATTATTTCCCATCTTTTTCAGTCATATATGCCCACTTGAAGCTATACTCTGGGCTAATGTTATGATGAACAATGCCTTTTGCATTTGGTTTTTGAACATATGCATCACCACGTTGGTATAAAGGAACAAGCGCTACATCTTGTTCAAGAAGTAATTTCTCAGCTTTTCCTAGCTCTTCCCAACGTTTTTTCGCATCACCCATTAATTCACCGCCAGCTTTTTTGATCATGTCATCATACTTCGCATCAGAGAAGCTCATTTGGTTATGAGAATGCTTAGACTGGAACATATCTAAGAATGTCATTGGATCTGCGTAGTCAGGTCCCCAACCAGCGTATGATAAATCATAATCTTGCTCTGTTTCTAATTTTAGTTTTTGTTTGAATGGCTGAAGTTTAATATTAACTGTTACACCTTTTAAATTTTTCTCGATTTGGTCTTTTACATATTCCCCTACTTTTTTCGCATTACCAGTATCATAGTTTAATAGCTCAATTGTAACTTGATCTTTACCAAGTTCTTTTTTCGCTTCATCCCAAGCCGCTGCTGCTTTCTTCGCATCTGGTTTGATACCATTTTTAAATGTTTCTTGGAAGTCTTTACCGTCTGGTCCAGTTGCTAGTCCTTTCGGTACTAAGAAGTCCGCTGGTTTAGATCCGTCATTTAAAATAACGTTTGCTAAATTCTTCTTATCGATTGAAAGTGCGATTGCTTCACGTAATTTTTGGCTCTTTAATGGTGTATCTTGTCCACCACGTTTTTGGTTCATACGTAAGAAGTAAGTACTTACTTGTGAATAAGTTCCAAACTCATCTTTATTGTTTCTATATTTATCAACGAACTCACCTGATAAAAGTGCGGAATCAATTGCACCTGTATCATATAAGTTTACTCTTGTAGCTACTTCTTTTACTACACTATAGTTAATTTCATCTAATTTTACAGTCTTTTTATCCCAATATTGATCATTTTTCTTTAGTTTCCAGCCTTGCTCATGTTTCCAATCAGTAAGAACGAACGGTCCGTTATAAACTGTTGTATCAGATTCTAAACCGTATTTATCCCCTTTTTCTTTTACGAACTTTTCATTTAGTGGGTAGTACGATGGGAATGAAACTAAGTTTAAGAAGTAAGGTACTGCTTGTTCTAATTCAACTTCAAGCGTATTGTCATCTACCGCCTTCACTCCTAATTCAGTTACAGGTTTTTCTCCTTTATTAACCGCTTCTGCATTTTTAATCGGGAATGCGATAAATGCATACTCAGCAGTTGTTTTTGGATCTAATAGACGTTGCCATGCAAATACGAAATCTTTCGCTGTTACAGGATCACCATTTGACCACTTTGCATCTTTACGCAGTTTAAATGTATATTTTTTACCATCGTCACTCTTCGTGCTTGACTCTGCTGCTGCTGGGATTGGTTTATTGTCTTTATCTAAACGATATAACCCTTCCATTGTGTTCCCTAAAATTTGAGAACCTAATGTATCTGTATTTTTCGAAGTATCCATTGTTGGAATTTCATTTGTTTCAGTACGATTTAACACTTGCTTTGCCGCTAACTTTTCTCCAGACTTACTATCTCCGCTAGAGCTAGAATTTGTACTTGTCTTCTTATCCCCACCTGTAGAACATGCTGTAAGTGCCATACTCATTGCTAAAACTGGTGCTACAACTGCTGTTAGTTTTTTGATTTTTTTCTTTTTCACTTTCTGTACCCTCCCTAATTCTTAACGATCTCATTTAAGAATTTTCTGATAATTCTGTTTTTCTTTATATATTTATCAGAAGATTCTTATTAACTATTATTCTACTAATTTTTCGAGTTTTGTAAAGTGCTATTATTGAAAATTTTTAAAAAATTATTTTTTTACAGTAATATTCATAAAAATTCCATATTCTTTTAAAATACTGTACATCATTGAATTATACGTATTGATTTAATAGTCTTTATGTCCCCAAGCCATAAAGAACCTGTAAATTATTGTTAATAAATAATGCATATCATCATAAACCTCTTTCCTACAAAAATAAAAAAAGTCAGCAAAGCTGACTTTTTTATCCGGCTATTCTCTCTCTCTTCATTTCTTCTAACACTCTCGTATACTTCTCATCATTGAATTCATTTTCACTTTTTGCAACAACTATAGTCGCAATACCGTTACCAATTAAATTAACGATTGCTCGCGCTTCTGACATAAAACGGTCAACCCCAAGTAAAAGTGCTAATCCTTCTAATGGGATAACATTCATCGCAGATAAAGTAGAAGCTAATACAATAAATCCTCCTCCCGTTACCGCTGCTGCCCCTTTCGATGTAACTAACAAAATAGCTATTATAGTTAATTGTTGGCCTAGTGAAAGATCGACATGAAAAACTTGTGCTAAAAATATTGTTGCCATAGATAAATAAATCGTTGTTCCATCTAAGTTAAAAGAGTAGCCAGTTGGAATAACTAAGCCTACTACTGGCTTTGAACATCCGAAGTCTTCCATCTTTGTCATCATACGCGGTAATACAGATTCTGATGAAGATGTTCCAAGAACGATTAATAGTTCTTCTTTAATATGTACTAAGTATTTCCATAAGCTAAATTTATAAAGCTTACAAATAAAATTCAAAACGATAAAAACAAATAATGCCATTGTCGCATATACGCAAATCATCAATTTACCTAATGGTATTAAAGTACCTATACCGTATTTCCCAATTGTAAACGCCATTCCACCAAACGCTCCAACCGGTGCTAGTTTCATAACAATCGACAAAATATTAAAAAACACTTTCGATAATCTTTCAAAAAAGTCGATAACAGGTTGACCGTTTTTTCCAAGCATCGTTAAACCTGCTCCAAATAAAATGGAGAAGAACAACACTTGTAAAATATCACCTTTTGCGAATGCCTCGAACATATTAGAAGGCACAATATGTAAAAAGAAATCCATCCATTTCATTTCTTGTCCACTTTGTACATATTGCGAAACATCACCGCCCTTTAGCTTTGAAGGATCTAACCCATCGCCAGGACGTACGACATTCGCTACGATAATACCAATGATAAGAGCAAAAGTTGTAACAATCTCAAAATATAATAACGCTTTCCCACCAACGCGTCCTACTTTTTTCATATTCCCCATACTTGCAATACCAAGCACAATTGTTAAAAAGATAATCGGTGCAATGACCATTTTAATCATATTAATGAACGTCTCACCAATTGGTTTCATTTGTTGTCCGACACTAGGCCAAATCGCTCCTACTGCAATACCACAAATAATTGCCACAATAACTTGGAATGTTAAATTCTTTACAATTTTCATTTTCAATACTCCCCTGTTTCTTTCATTTCTCCCATACTATTTCAATTAATGATAATCATTTATTCTATGTGATAGCCCCCTTGCTATTTAACTTGCACCCCTTTATTATGTTACACTATTATATAAAAATTTTAAATAGTATATAATATTTAAATGTAAATGTTATACTATTAAACAAAACAAAAAGCAGATATAACATCTGCCTTAATTTCCCTCAATTCGCTTCTCACTTAATCCAAGATGTGTTCTAAGTGTATTACTCAAATTTTGTAAGTCTGTTTTATTAGGATTATAGTAATATACACGTTGTCCATTTGGACCATTAGGTAAATATAAATCATCACCGGCAAGTTGAATCTTCTCAACTGGACAATCTAAACCATATTTATAAAAAGATAACATATCCTCCAATGCTAAATTTGTTTTAAAATCACCATCGACAGCTTCAACCATTTTCTCCAGTTTTGTAATAGACCCTACACTTTTTAATTTACTTAAAATCGCTTCAATGACAAGTTGTTGGCGCTGCCCCCTCATTGCATCACTATCAATATGACGAGTTCTCGCCAAAGCAAGTGCTTCTTCTCCCGTTAATTTTTGAACCCCTTTTTTCAAGTGAATTGCATCAGGTTCATCTTTACTATTTTGTTCAGTAAATTCAACAGGGACATCTACTTCAACACCATCGAGCCCATCAACAATTTTAATAAATGACCCAAAATTAAATTTCACAAAATAATCTACCGGTACTTGCAGTAACTTTTCTACTGCCTCAACAGAAGCTTGTGGTCCTCCATCTTTTCCGTTTTTAACGAAACCACTTCCATATGCGTGTGTTATTTTATCTTTTTTCTTTTCGATTGGAACATATGTATATGTATCTCGTGGTATACTAGTTAACTTCACTGTCTTATCGTCTTTATTAAAAGTAGCTAACAATAATGCATCTGTATGAAATGCACCGTTATACTCCTTTTGACGTTCTTGATTTTCATCAATTCCCATAATTAAAATTGAAACGTTGTGTGTAATTGGCTTTACAGCTTTCTCGCGTAAATTTGATTTTTCACCACGCGCTAAATTCAAATTTGATTTTTGTACGATATTAGAAGTCTTCATATATACATAGGTACCATATCCAACTCCGCCAAATAGTAATACTCCTAACAATACACTTATTATCGTTGTCTTTTTATATTTTCGTTTATTTTTCTTTTCTCTTGAAGGAGAGGTATTCTCCATATAGTTCCCTCCGTTTTCTATTCATCTAATATGTTTTTCAACTTTTCATAATTAGTGCTATCCTTTTGAAATACATTCTCTTTCAATCCTTTGTTTATTTGTATCCATTCAGTCGTAATCGAATATTGAATCATACCTTCATGGAAACTAAGGAACTTCAACATAATTCCTGTATTTTTCTCTACAACCATTTCAAACTTCCCTCTCAAATCTTCAGATGTACTTACAGGCATTTCTATGTTTATTATCCCTTCTATTTTGTAGCAATCTAATCCAAGATACTTCGTCTCTCTATAATTCCAATCTTTATACCGAATTAATAAATCAGCGAATTCTGATTGAATGCTATATTTGGCTTGCCCTACATACTCATCGTCGTATCGTTTTTTCTCACCTGATTTTCTAAATAGCCTTTCCGTAGGACTTAATTTTAATAGTTCATTATTTCTTTCTTTTGGGCTCCATCTCGTCTCTTTATACGTATTATTCCCATCATTAAACTCTTTTTTTCTACCCTCGTTATATATAATCGTTCTTTTTTTCGACAGTTTATCTTCTTTAGATGAAATACCACTTTGTTTCTCCGTATCAATCGCATATTTATATGTTGTAGCAATTCTTGTAGAGCTAGAATATTCCTCGAATTGCCCTAAAACATTTTGGAAATGATCAATTGAATCAAGCATCTTTTGATGAAGCTTTTCCTTATCTGGATAATTGGCGTTCGACTTTATTTCTTCTTCATTCTCATAATCAGAAAACGCATTCTTCTTTACGTAATTAAACACTCCTCCATTTTGCGCAAAGCTCTGTATAGAAAACTCAGACATAGATACAATTGACAGCGTTAGAACAGCGGCACTAATAAACATCATATGTACTCTATAACTCTTTCTTTTTACAGGAAGATTATGAAGTGTATCATTAATTTTTTCGTTTAGTGCCTGTGGCAATACAGTATTATCCTTCTCTATTCTCTTTTTTAATTTTTCATCAAATGATTTTTCTTTATCCATTTTAACCACCTCCTACTCCATCTTTAATCGCTCTTCTAATTGTTCCCTTGCACGTGACAATCTTGATTTAACCGTGCCTTTTGGAATTTCTAAAAGCGCTGCAATACTTTCTTGATTCATATCTTCATAATAATAAAGTACGGTTACAGCTCTTAGTTCTTCCGTTAAAGACTGAATAGCATTACAAAGATCAATATCTTCATATCGATCGAAGGCCACCATATTACTATCATAATCCTCAATTACTATTACTTTTTTATAAGAGCGAATTATATTGTTACACTCATTTATTAAAATTCTAATTAGCCAAGTTTGAAAAAACGCTTCCTTTTTCAGTTTTTTTATATTTTCATAAGCTTTTAAAATTGTTGCCTGCATCGCATCCTCTATATTCGTCTCATCATGTAACATCGCCTTCGCAATGCGATACATCTTCACTTTTTCTGTATGTATAAGTGCCATGAAAGCCTCATGATCACCCTTTTTAGCTAAAGAAACATCCGTTTCTTCTTTTACAATCATCTTATATAAAGGAATTACTTTCACAATTGGTCCTCCTGTTTCAGCCTCTCTTCAAATTCAACTTTACACTTATTAGACGGAGTAGCCTATAAAAAGGTTCACTTTTTTGAATATTTTCACAAGAATAAAGGCAAGCATTCAATTTTGACTATCTACTTAGATATTACTCTAAAAAATATCCCTTTGAATTTACAAACAAAAAAGCCCACTTTCACAGTGGACTTTCTAATCTACAAAGGTAAATCCCTCTTCCTAAACACTACAATTGCTATTATAAAGAGACAAAGCGCTCCGGCAGTTAAACCTACGCTTACTGGCCATATATGATACGTTCCTTCTGCAATTTCTTTCGGACGAAACAACGTAAATAATGATATATTTCTCATCCATTCTAACTTATCACTTAATTTCCCTACCATATCTAACATGAAAAATAAGATTGTTAAACTTGCTGAGTAACTAAGTGCTTTTCTTTCATCATTACATATACAAGAAAATAAAAATGAATAGGCGCTAACTACTAAAAATACAAGCCCTCCGACTATATTTATTTTTAAAAATAACTCTTTATTTAAGTTATTATCTTTTAAAAACCATTCTGCACCTAATATACCCGCTACGTAAGTAACAAATACGATAATTAGTAGCCCCAATATGAGAACCGTAGCTTGTGTAATTGCAATTTTCACCCTAGATACAGGTGTTGCTAGCAAGTATGCCATCGCTCCTTTATCTACATGCCGAGCAATTAAATGTGTTGCAACTGTGACGCAAAAAATTGTTAAAATGATAATAAACAATAGGCTATAGTACTCACCAGCTAAAAAATCCATTACATTTTGAATTGGGCTTTCCATACCAACGATTTTTTTTACACTATCAGGCATGGCACTTATTAATTCATTTAAGCCTTTCGCTGAAACCATCGATGGAAATATCCAAATTAATAACCATAAATAAAGAGCTGCACCAGTAGCATAACTCCATATACTTTTTTGCGTTTCTTTCAAACTAGCTAAGAATAGTTGTTTATTCATGCTTTACCCCTTCTTTCTGATCGTAATAATGCATAAATAAATGTTCTAAATCCGTCGCTCTCGTTTGAAGTGCCGTTACATTATAGTTTGATAGTATTTGTAAAACAGTTTGATAGTTTCCTTGCACAATAATTGATGCTGTTTTCCCTTTCACAGCCTCGAATTGTAAATTTGATTGTGTAAGTGACTGTACTTCATCTTGAGATGATACTGTTACATCTATTACTTGTCTTCGCATTCCTTGTAAATCGTGAATATCTTCAACCGTTACGAGACGTCCATCTTTAATAATAGCTACTCGGTCACATGTACGTTCAATTTCAGTGAAAATATGCGACGACATAAGAATCGTTTTCCCTCTTTGTTTTTCTTCTAATATTAAATCTATGAATATTTGCTGCATAAGTGGATCGAGCCCTGATGTTGGTTCATCTAAAATTAATACTTCTGGATCATGCATAAATGCAGCAACTATTCCTACTTTTTGTTTCATTCCTTTAGACATTTTTCGGATCGGTGTTTTCACATCAAATTGCAGACGTTCTATTAATTCATCGCGTCTCTTCGTTTCCTTTAACCCGCGCATACCTTGCATCAAATTTAAAAACTCTAGTCCATTCATTCCTTCAATAAAAGAAATTTCTCCTGGTAAATAACCAACTTCTCTTTGAATTTTCGCTGCCTCATCCCAGCAATCTAATCCGAAAATTGTTGCTCTACCAGCTGTCGGTTTTATAAACCCCATTAAATTACGAATAGTTGTTGATTTTCCAGCTCCATTTGGCCCTAAGTAACCGAATACTTCCCCTTCTTTCACTTCAAATGTAATATCAAACAAGCCTTTCCCATTTGAAAACTGTTTTGTAACATTTTGAACTGAAATCATAAACCCACCTCATTTTTTGAAATATTTGATTGATGATATTTCAAAATCATTGTACTCCTCATCCTTCATATTCGCAACAACTTTTTGAAATATTTATATGTCCATATTTCAAAAATATTGTTTTCAATTATCTTTTCTTGTATATTTTAATTGAGGTGATTAAATTGAATGGCTTTGAAAAAGTGAAAGAAAAGAAAAAACGTGCCATTAAAGATGCGGCTTTCGAATTATTTTCTGAACGTGGATTTAATGAAGTGAAAATAGAACATATCGCGAAAGAAGCAAACGTCTCTCAAGTGACAATTTATAACCATTTCGGTAGTAAAGATGCCCTATTTAGAGAGTTAATTCAAGAATTTATACAAAGTGAGTTTCAATACTATACAGAGCTTGCTGTTGAAAATTTGCCTTTTCACGAAATGATGCAAAAAATGATCGTACGAAAAATGGAAACTGGCGGATTATTTCAACCTGATATGCTACTACAAGTGATGCAAAGAGACGAAGAACTTCGGAAATTTGTTTATAGCTATCAAAATGAAACTATACTCCCTTGGTTTTTAGAACTACTAGAAAAAGCGCAGCAAAAAAATGAAATTAATCCTCACCTTTCAAAAGAAATGATGCTACTTTACATTCAAATGTTTACTAAGTTAGGTGATGACTTCGGAGCAAAGCTTCTTGAAGGAGATAGAGAAAAACATATACAAGATATCATTACGATGTTTTTTTATGGACTTTCCGTTCCCCAAAAATAAAAAAAGACACGAAATCGTGTCTTTTTTTATTTCACTGAAATTGCTCTGCCAGTTTCACTACTTTCAATTGCTAATTGAATAAGCTTAATAACTTCCAAACCTTCTTCAGCTGTTACTGGTGGCTCTGCACCATTTAATATACTATTTCCAATCTCTTTATAATACATTTCATAACAGCCGACTTCTGTTGGAATACGTTCTAACTTTTCTTCCGTTTCTAAAATAGCAAAGTTCGCTTCTTTATCTGTTCCATAACCACTATCGCCCGGCTTTATACCATTCTTTAATTGTTCTTCCTGCGAATCCATACCGTATTTCACGATAGAACCTTTATCTCCATGAAGTGTAAAATGTGGGCCTGCTTGTTTTACGTAACTACTACTATGTAAAATAACGCGCTTTACTCCATAGTGAAGTACAACATGGAAATAATCATCTATTTCCGCACCTGGTCGTTGTTTTATTACATCTGCACTAATTGCATCTGGTTTACCAAATAGAGATAATGCTTGATCCATTAAATGTGAACCTAAGTCATATAAAATTCCTGACCCTGGTAAATTCTTTTCTCTCCAGCGATCACGTACATGTGGGCGAAAACGGTCAAAATGCGCTTCATATGCATATACGTTCCCTACTCTTTTTTCTTGTAATAATTTCTTTATCGTTAAAAAATCATTATCAAAACGACGATTGTGATACACACTTAAAACGACATTATGTTGCTTCGCTAATGAAATCAGTTCTTCGCCTTCTTCAATTGAAACAACGAATGGTTTTTCCACAACAACATGCTTACCGTGTAAAATTGCTTCTTTTACATATGGAAAATGAGTTGTATTCGGCGAAGTAATGACAACTAGGTCAATATCCGCTCGATTTACTAATTCATCAATTGTGCCAACGACTTCAGTATTTGGTAATGCTTGTTTCACTACTTCTTCTTTTGATGATAAAATAGCACGAATATCATATGCTTCTATCGTTTGTAATAACGGGATGTGAAATGTTGTACTAGAAAATCCAAACCCTACAATCCCTACACCTATTTTTTTCATGCTGCTCCTCCATTTATGAGAACGATTTCATTACATTATTATAACAAAATTATTTTCATATACATAATAATTTGCTTTAGAAAAAAGGAGCCCTAAGGTAATCTTTTTCAAAAAATAAAATAGTATATGAGCGCTTTGTGAACCTCTCCACCTAAATCATAGATTTTGATGGAGCATCCTTCATCATAAATACGGTTAACTCGAGCATTTTCACACCGTTGGTGCGACCGCCTGAAGAAAACTAATGAATGTAGATAAGGATTGCTGTGTTCTGGCTGAAACTTGAGGTACTTTTGCCTCGAGTTTCAACTTTTTCTTTTCAGAAAAAGCTTTAAGATGCTCACGTAAGAAATAGCGTGCGCCTATATTGTAAGCTGCATTTAAATCAGCATGATAGACCTTGCCATTTTGGAATGTTGCGAGGTCTTTTTTATAATTACGTACAACTTCACCTGAGCCATCGTAGGCTAGTTTGCTAGTATTTGCAGCATTTACCCGACGAATACGAATTCCTCGGTAGTGCGCCATTTGTTTTACTTTATTTTGAATGCCATTTTTGCACCAATGGTGCAATTTTTGTTTGAGTCGTTTGGCTCCGTAAGTGTTAGGTGAAAATTTCATTTTCCCTAAAAATTCGAATACAATCACATCAGCATGGTGCTGTTCCGCAAAGTTTACGATGTGACGAGCTGTATCTATCATGATATGTTTTTGTAGACCGTTTATCTTTCTCCAAAGGTTAGGAGCGGAAATATACCCATATTTCTTTTGTGCGATTTTTACATTCTTACTCATTCGATCCATCCGGTCTTTTTCTACTGGCTGGTTAATAAATGTACGTCCAATGACAGTTCCATCGGAACGAATGGCAGAACATACCGCAGAATTGGTCATTCCAAGGTCCACGGAAATAATCGTTTGGTCTTTTATGTTTGTTTTATTTAACGGCATTTTCTTCTCATAGGAGATAGCTAGGTAGTATTTCTTACCACTTTTTATCAACTTTGGATTGCATTTTTTCCAATCTGAAACGCCTCTCTTTTCTAAATCTATTGGTTTATATGTAATATCTACCCAAACCCAATCTTTTTTTATAAATAACTTTAATTTCGCTTCATGGTTACTTCTTTTTTTAAACATATTACCGCGGTAGAACACAGGAAATTCATTGTGTTCAAGTTGAAAAGAAGGTGGACGTTTTGAAAAACGTTTTCCCTCTTGTTTCGCTTGTTCTTTTTCTTCTACCCAGTTTTGGAGTAAGGAACGATAACTTTTCACTTTTCCGAAGGCGGAAGCGATAGCCGCGCGCCTGAAATAACTAGGAAACTTGTAAAATTGTTGGTTGAACTCTTTATATTTAGGAAGTGGGTTTGTTTTCGTCGTATGCGTCAACATTTCCATGGCCGGTACGATTCCTTTTGTGTTCCAATCGTCCAAACTTAAAAATTCTTTATCAATAACTTTCATAAAATACGAAAGTGCTTCATTAAAAATTTGAATCGTTGGTTCAAAGATGTTTGTTTGATTTGTTATTTTATGTTTTAACGTTTTAGATTTTGTCGTGGACATCCAACAAACCCTCCTTCCTTTTCGTATTTGAGTATGTTAAAAATGTAACCTATATTAATTTAGTTGTAAAATAATAAGGGGTGGTTTCATGCATGAATTTAACAAGAATAGACAAGCAATATATAAACTAACATATCATTTAGTTATAGTTACAAAATATAGACATCCTTGTATCAATGAAAACATAAAAAATAGGCTCGAGGAAATTGCACACAACCTATTTACAAAGTGGAATTGTACAATTATTGAAATGAACGGTGAAGAGGATCACATACATATCCTGTTTGATGCTCCGTCACAAATTCACTTAGCTAATGTTGTGAATAGTTTTAAAACAGTTACTTCCCGCTATATACGAAAAGAGTTCCCCGATGAATTGAAACCTTTTACTGGAAACCGTATTTTTGGAGTAGAAGTTACATGTTACTCACAACGGGAGGCGCACCAATTGAAGTTATACGTACGTACAAAGAGAATCAAGAGAAGTAAATTACAGAAGGCTAACCTCCACTAAATCGAAGATTTTGAAGAGGAATGCGCCTTCTTATTTTTGGTTCAAATATATCGACCGCAACTCCAAATATATCGTTTTACCGACACAAACTGACAATAACAGTAACGTATTAATAAGAAAAGGATGTTCCAAAATAACTTTTGGGACATCCTCTTCCTTTATTCCGGTCTTTTCTTCGTCCACGTTTCCACTACTTCACCAGTATCATTAACATCTAGTACTAAACTACCATTACTATACCGGTCTTTATTTCGAAACGCCTTCGGATCAATTTCTTCTACAATGTGTTTCTCTGTCTTCATGTAAACTAATTCATCATCTCGAACAATTTCAATACCGACAATGCGGTACGGATTACGTTTTAACTCTTTGAAAATAACAAGACCTCGCTTCGCCCTCGTTGATTTCTCAATTTCTGATGCCTTTATACGTTTCACAGCACCTCGCTGCGTAATGAGAATAAGTTGATCTTTGTCACCATTTAACGGTTTACCAGAAGCAACATAGTCATCTTCTTTTAAATTAATTGCTTTCACACCAGCCGCCCTTACACCAACTGGACTTACTTCTTCTTCATTGAATACAAGTGCATATGCACCATGTGTTGCAAGAACAATATCACTTGTCCCATCTGTCGCAAATATATCGACAACTTCATCATCTTTTTTCAAGTTTACAGCAACAAACGCCCGTGAATAACGCTGAACTTTATATTGATTTAATTCTGTTTTCTTAATCATACCGTTTCGTGTAACAAATACGATAAATCGTTTTTCTTCCTCAAAGTTCGGTACGACTGTCGCCCAGATAATCATTTCATCCCGCTCGAGTGATACAAGATTCGCAACGTGTTGACCTAAATCTTTCCAACGAATTTCTGGCATTTCATATACAGGAAGATAAATATAATTTCCTTTGTTCGTAAATAAAAGAACGGTTTCTGTCGTGTTTGTATCGAAACGCTCAAGTAAGATGTCACCCTCTTTCATACCGAAGTCTTTCCCGTTCGATGCATTATGCGAACGCCAACCTGTTCGTTTCACATATCCTTCTTTCGTTACAGTAACGATGACATCTTCTTGCGGAATCATAACTTCCACATCGATTTTAATTTCTTCAATTTCCTCTTCAATTATCGCACGGCGATCATCACTATATGTTTTCTTTACTCTCTTCAAATCTGTTTTAATGACTTGAAGAAGTCTTTTTTCACTTTGTAAAATTGACTGTAACTCTATAATTTTCTTATTAAGTTCAGCTGCTTCTTGCTCTAACGCTGTAATATCTGTATTCGTTAAACGATATAGTTGCAGTGAAACAATTGCTTCTGACTGCGCCTCTGTAAATCCAAATTTCGCACTTAAATTATCTTTCGCATTACGCTTATCTTTAGACCCACGGATTGTTTCAATCACTTCATCTAAAATTGATAATGCTTTCTTTAAACCTTCTACAATATGTTGACGACTTTCTGCTTTTCTTAATTCATATTGCGAACGTCTCGTAACAACTTCTTTCTGATGCCCAATATATGCATCCAAAATCTTAGGTAATGTCATAAGTGTTGGACGACGATTATTTATCGCTACCATATTAAAGTTGTATGGAATTTGTAAATCTGTATTTTTATATAAATAATTTAAAATACCTTCAGCATTCGCTTCTTTTTTTAATTCTACAACGATGCGAAGACCTGTACGGTCTGTCTCATCACGCACTTCAGCAATTCCATCTAGCTTTTTATCTAGACGTAATTCATCCATTTTCTTAACAAGGTTCGCTTTATTTACCTCGTACGGAATTTCTGTAATAACGATTTGTTGCTTCCCGCCACGAATCGTTTCAACTTCTGCTTTTCCGCGAATAATAATTTTGCCTTTCCCTGTTTCATACGCTTTTTTAATGCCATCTATCCCTTGAATAATACCACCTGTAGGGAAATCTGGTCCTTTAATAACTGTTAACAAGTCATCCACAGAACTATTCGGTTGATCGATACGCATCATTGTAGCATCAATTACTTCTCCAAGATGATGCGGTGGAATTTCTGTTGCATAACCAGCGGAAATCCCTGTAGAACCGTTCACTAATAAGTTCGGGAACATTGCCGGTAATACAACTGGTTCTTCACTCGTATCATCAAAGTTTGACACAAATTCTACTGTTTCTTTATCGAGATCACGTAATAACTCTGATGCGATTGGTGATAAACGGGCTTCTGTATAACGCATTGCCGCTGCTGGATCCCCATCAACACTACCGTTATTTCCGTGCATTTCAACTAAAACATTACGTACTTTCCAAGTTTGACTTAGACGGACCATCGCCTCATATACAGAGGAATCACCATGTGGATGGTAATTACCAATAACGTTACCAACTGTTTTAGCTGATTTACGAAACGCTTTATCATGTACGTTTCCTTCTACATACATAGAGTATAAAATACGTCTTTGTACCGGTTTTAAACCGTCACGCGCATCTGGAAGCGCGCGGTCTTGAATTATATATTTACTATAACGTGCAAAGCGGTCACCTAACACGTCTTCAAGCGGGAGGTCATGAAACTTCTCTGCCTGCATGTTATTCCACCTCCGTCTCCATAATCATTTCGTTTTCTAAAATATTTCCTTCTTCTTGCATACCAAATTGTACATTACGCTCAATCCATTTACGACGCGGTTCTACTTTATCACCCATCAATGTAGTCACACGGCGCTCCGCTCTTGCTGCATCATCAATTTTCACTCGGATTAATGTACGCGTTTCAGGATTCATCGTCGTTTCCCATAACTGATCCGCATTCATTTCACCAAGTCCTTTATAGCGCTGCAACATATAGCCTTTACCGACCTTTTTCGTTACACCATCTAATTCTTCATCAGACCATGCATATTCAATCACTTCACTTTTCCCTTTTCCTTTACTTACTTTATATAAAGGTGGAAGTGCGATAAATACTTTACCAGCTTCGATAAGTGGTTTCATATATCTGTAGAAAAAAGTTAATAACAATACTTGAATATGAGCTCCATCTGTATCGGCATCGGTCATAATAACAACTTTATCGTAGTTAATATCTTCAACAGCGAACTCATTTCCTACGCCGCCACCAATTGCATAAATAATTGTGTTAATCTCTTCATTCTTAAAAATGTCAGCAAGCTTTGCTTTTTCCGTGTTAATTACTTTACCACGTAATGGTAGCACCGCTTGGAAACGACGATCTCGCCCTTGCTTTGCTGAACCACCAGCCGAGTCACCCTCTACTAAATACAATTCGTTTTTCTGAGGATTACGTGATTGTGCAGGTGTTAACTTCCCGCTTAAAGTACCTTCTGATTTTTTCTTCTTCTTACCAGTACGTGCTTCTTCTCTCGCTTTACGAGCAGCCTCACGTGCTTGCGCTGCTTTAACTGCCTTTCTCACAAGAAGTGTAGCTACATCCGGATTTTCTTCTAAAAAGTAAGCTAAATGCTCAGATACAATGGCATCAATTGAAGAACGCGCTTCACTTGTACCCAGTTTCCCTTTCGTTTGCCCTTCAAACTGAAGTACTTCTTCTGGTACACGTACAGAAACGATAGCCGCTACACCTTCACGAATATCTGTACCTTCTAAGTTTTTATCTTTTTCTTTTAATAGTGAAACTTTACGAGCATACTCATTAAACACACGTGTCATCGCTGTTTTAAATCCAGCTTCGTGTGTTCCACCGTCTTTTGTACGTACGTTATTTACAAACGAAAGAATGTTTTCTGAGTAGCCATCGTTAAATTGAAATGCTAGCTCTGCTTCAATTCCATTTTGTTCACCATTAAAATATACAACCGGATGAATTGAATCTTTTTCTTCGTTTAAGTATGAAACGAAAGCTTCAATTCCTGTTTCATAATGAAAGACATCTTCTAAATCATTTCGTTCATCTTTTATTGAGATCTTCATCCCTTTTAATAAGAATGCAGATTCACGTAATCTTTCACATAATGTTTCATAATTGTAATTTGTTGTGCTGAAAATTGTTGTATCTGGCTTAAAATGCATTGTCGTACCAGATTCTTTCGTTTTTCCGATTTTCTCTAACGTCGTTGCAGGAATACCACCATTTTCAAAGCGTTGTTCATAAATGTTACCATCACGCTTAATCGTTACTACTAACCATTCTGATAAGGCGTTTACAACTGATGCCCCAACACCGTGTAAGCCACCACTCGTTTTATAACCTCCTTGGCCAAACTTACCACCAGCATGAAGTACAGTTAAAATAACTTCAGGTGTCGGTTTCCCAAGTTTATGCATTCCTGTAGGCATTCCTCGCCCTTTATCAATAACACTAATACTATTATCTTTATGTATTACGACAGAAATTTCGTCGCCAAATCCCGCTAACGCTTCGTCAACGGAGTTATCTACTATTTCATATACTAAATGATGCAATCCACGGCTATCCGTACTCCCGATATACATACCCGGGCGTTTTCGAACGGCTTCAAGTCCTTCTAACACTTGAATTGCATCTTCATTGTATTGGAACTGATGCTTTGCCAAACTCCTTGCCCCTTTCCTAATCAAATCAGAACATATGTTTCTATTATAGAATAACGCCTCGACTATAGTTTTGGCAAGTTATCTTATCTCTTTTATATACCATTTTCAATAGAAAAATCCTTGTTTTTTTCACAAGGATTCCTCTAGGCTACTATTTCAGAAAAATAATCGTTTGTCAACGAGAAATGGATATGTATTCCAAGATTACACATTCCAAACCTTAATCATGATCCAAATGATCAATATCCAAAACGGGATAACAAGTAACAATCCCCAAAAACAGCCTTTAAAAAATCTCATGATGAACACCTCGTTCATCGGCCCTATTCATACTTATATAGGGCTGAATCAATCTTTCTATCTTTAAAATCTATACTATTTTGTCATCGCATGCTCTACTTTAATACAACGATCCATTATTACAGTATAGCCTTTTTCTTGTAAAAGTTTATATGTATCTTCATCTTGTACTCCTAATTGTGCCCAGAAAACATCTGCATCAATCTCTACAAACTCTTTTGCAACATCCATTAAAAATTCTGAGCGACGAAATACATTTACGATATCAACATGTTCTTTAATATCAGTCAGTGAAGAAACGGCCTTTTCTCCAAGCACTTCATCTACTGTTGGGTTTACTGGAATAATGCGGTACCCAGCATCTTGCATTGCTTTTGAAACCATATATGATGTACGTTCTGGCTTATCTGATAATCCAACAACTGCAATCGTTTTGCTTTTCTTTAATACTTCACCAATTTCCGTACGAGTTGGGTTTTCAATTGTCATAATTAATCCCTCCTATACCTTTAGTATATCCGATAAAGAAAGTCTCTTTCAACATGAAAGAGACTTTCTTTAATTCCGGTTATTGATTCTTTGTAGCTGAATTATCTGCTAATGTAGCTGTTTTCGTCATTTTTTGACCGTTGCGGTAGAATGTAACCTCTACTTTTTCGCCTACTTTTTTCTTTTCATATAAATATTTACGGAATTGAAGTGAATTTTCTACTTTTTGATCATCTAATGCTACTACAATATCATATTGCTCTAAACCAGCTTTTTCTGCCGGAGATATTGGATAAATTTTACCTAATACAACTCCATTTGTTACTTCTTTTGGCACTTTTAATTGATTTACTGCATAAGCTTGCACATCTTCTAATGAAACTACACCGACTCCAAGTGCTGGACGTTTCACTACTCCATCTTTTTCAAGTGATTCAATAACTGGTTTTGCGATGTTAATTGGGATTGCAAAACCAATACCCTCTACTGATTGTTGTGCTATTTTACTTGAGTTAATACCGATTACCTCACCGTTTTGGTTAAATAATGCACCGCCACTATTACCAGGATTAATCGCTGCATCTGTTTGAATAACTTGTGCTTGCCAATCCGGACGTTTATCACCATCAATATCAACTGGAATTTCACGCTCTTTACTACTGATGATACCTTCCGTTACACTTCCATCAAATCCTAATGGGTTACCGATTGCAATTGCTTTCTCACCCGCACGAATTTTACTTGAATCACCTAAACTTGCAACTTTATTCACATTAGATCCATCAATCTCTACAACTGCTAAGTCTAACCAAGGGTCCTTACCAACTAATTTCGCATCAACTTGCTTTCCATCGCTCAGTTTAACAGCAAGTTTATTTGCACCATCTACTACGTGGTTATTCGTTACAATATATGCCTTATTTCCTGCTTTTTTATAAATAACACCTGAGCCTGTACCAGCTGTTTCTTCTTGACCTGTCGGTTGCATTGCGAATGGATCAACGCTTTGCTGCATATTAATTACTCCTACAACAACATCCTTCGCACCTTCAATCATACCTGGTAAATCAGTTTCATTTTTCGCTTTATTTACAACTGGAACTACAGTTCCTTCTACTTGTTTATTAGAATTAAATGACGAAACAGCTGCACCATTATTTTGCACCCATGGCATGTACGGTGCTGCAAAACTAATTGAAACAGCTCCAACTACAGCTCCAACTAAACCTGTGAAAAAATATCCTTTTTTACTACCTGATTTTTTCATTTCTCTCATTTCACTATGCTCTTCATTTAAATTCGGTCCGTCGTAATATCCCATGTTTTCTTTCCCCTCTCTGGTGAATTCGTACTTTTAGTATAGTCACATTTTGTGTCCTTCTTGTGAACTCATCGTGAAATCCAATTAAAAAAATACTCCTATCTACCATTGTAGACAAGAAAAGTATTTTTTGTACATTCCACCTACAAAGGAGAGTGTAAATTTGCTATATTCCCAAGCTAAAGTGCATAGTAACTTAAAGATTATTCTTCAAATTTGTAACCTACTCGAATGACAGTACCGATATGCTTCGCTTTATCTCCTAGCTTATTTCGTAGTTTTTTAATATGTGTATCAACCGTTCGATCATCACCGTAGTAGTCATATCCCCATAACTGATCTAATAAATGTTGGCGTGACAACACAATTCCCTTGTTCTCCATTAAATAAACGAGAAGCTCAAACTCCTTATGTGTCAATATAATTTCTTCTCCATCTACTAAAACTGTTCTAGATAATCGATTCACTTCTATTCCAGCTAAAGACATAGCATTTTCTTCAGCTACTCCTACCGCGCCATCTGCACGTTTCAATAACGTCTTCGCGCGAGCTACTAACACTTTCGGGCTAAAAGGTTTTGTTACATACTCATCTGCACCTAGTTCAAATCCTAGTAATGTATCATCCTCATCAGAACGTGCAGTCAGCATAATAATTGGTACAGCTGACTCTTTTCTAATTCGTCTACAAACCGACCAACCATCTATTTCTGGTAACATAATATCTAACATAATTAAATCAATTGTATGTTCAGCAAATAATTCTAGCGCTTTTTTTCCATCTTCCGCTTCGATTACTTCAAAGCCCTCATTACGAAAATAATCACTAACAATTTCACGTAATCTTCTTTCATCTTCAACAAGTAATACTGTTTTATTCATCTGACCTATCCCGCCTTTTTACTCTTGCAATCGAATAATACGTTGATTGGAGCTTCCGCGAAATGGAAGTGTTAAATCTCTTTTCTCGAGTTCAAACCTTCCATCGACCAGAACGTCCCCATAATGTAACAACTCTATCATATCATTATTTTGGGCACTCTGTATCTCTTCTAACGTATAACCTGTATAAATCCATAAGTTTTTTTTCAAATCTTTCACTGCTTTTGCTACTTTTTTCACTTCAGCGGCTTGAAAAAATGGATCTCCACCTGAAAATGTTACATCGGTTAATGGATTTTTTTCAATCTCTTTCACAATTTCTTCTACCGTCATTTCAGTTCCGTTGCAAACATTCCAAGATTTCGGATTATGACAACCGATACAACGATGCGGACAGCCCGCAAAAAACACGACTGTCCGCAATCCTTCTCCATCTACTACACTATCATGAATGATATTCATAACTTTCATTTATGCTTCACCCGATCCATCTCTTCACTACGTTTCGCACTATTCCACTTCGACATATCTCCTACAAGATATCCTGTTATACGGCGAATTCTTTCTATTTCATGCTCATCTTCATTTCCGCAGTTCGGACATGCATTCCCGATAATGCCATGATAACTACAACACTTACAACGATCAACAGGGTGGTTAATTGAACCGTACCCTACTCCATACTCTGCCATCGCTTGTACAATTTGTTTTAACGCCTTTTGATTATGCACAGCTGCACCATCAAGTTCAATATACGTAATATGTCCACCATTACAAAGAGCATGGAACGGACCTTCTAAACGAATTTTATCTATCGCTTGCACGTTGTAATACACAGGTATATGGAATGAATTTGTATAATAGTTATGATTTGTCACACCACTAATTACACCAAATTCTTCTCTATCTTTTTTCACAAACTTTCCTGATAGCCCTTCTGCTGGCGTTGCAATTACAGAGAAATTGAGTTGATGCTCTTCCGTCGCCTTATCCATTCTCTCCCTCATAAAGGAAATGATTTCATATCCAATCTTCCACGATTCTTCATCTTCTCCATGGTGCTTCCCAGTTAAAGCTACTAAGCATTCCGCAAGACCGATAAAACCAATACTTAACGTCCCTTGTTTTAAAATCGGTGCCACAGTATCCTCAGGGTGTAATGTTTCTCCACCACGCCATACACCTTGTGAATATAAGAACTGAAAATCTCTTGCTCTCTTTGTACATTGATAAGCGAACCTCTCTAATAATTGCTTAATCCCTAAATCTAAGTAATAGCTTAGTGCTTCAAAAAACGCTTCTTTTGAACCGCTGATTAGCCCTAATTTCACTAAATTAATAGAAGTAAACGATAAATTGCCTCTTCCGATTGCTGTTTCTTCCCCATGGATATTAGACATAACACGGGTACGACATCCCATATAACATACTTCACTTTCAGGTCGACCATCATAATGCACAGCATTAAACGGAGCATCTAAAAACGAAAAGTTAGGGAATAATCGCTCAGCTGTCGTTTCTAACGCTAATTCAAATAAATCATAGTTCGGATCACATTCTTCAAAGTTCACACCTTTTTTCATTTTAAAAATTTGAATAGGGAAAATCGGTGTTTCTCCTTTGCCAAGTCCAGCTTGCGTCGCTTTTAAAAGTTGTTTAATTAAAAGTCTTCCCTCTTTTGATGTGTCTGTTCCGTAATTAATTGAAATAAACGGTACTTGTCCCCCGCCCCTACTGTGCATACTATTTGAATTATGAACGAAAGCTTCGCATGCCTGATACGTATCATTTTCAGTTTCTTTCCATGCAAATTCCTCTATTTGTTCTTTCGTAAGCGGATATGACTGTAATCGTTTTTTATGTCTCTCTACTGTTTTTCTCACATATGGAGCTAAATCAATATCAAAGAGTGCAAACGATTGACCACCGTGTTGCATATTTTGATTCGCCTGAAAAATAATTGAAGAAAGCGCCAACGCACTTTTAATATCTTGTGGTTGTCTCATATGTCCATGTCCAGTATGAAAACCGTTAGCAAGCATTTGTGCTAACGGAATTTGTGAACAAGTCGTCGTTCCTGTCGCATAAAAATCTAAATCATGTGGATATAATATATTTTGATCTATCGCTTTTTTCACTTGATCTGATAGTAAATTTTCGACTGCATAATATTTTGCACTCTCAGATGCGAACGTTCCCATTACGCCCATTGGAGATCGGCCATCTACATTTGCATTTTCCTGCATTAAATCTTGTTCATTGCCGTGGACAATTGTCTCAAACATTTTCATTAATTCTTCTCCACGTTTATTTTTTTGTAACATTTATAACCCTCCATCAATATGTTGTTGTCTTTTAATTAGAATGTTACAACATATAGTCTTATTGTTTCTGTGAGAAATGTAACATTCCTGTGAAATTTTTTTCACGAAATAATGAATTTTTCATTTACAAAAAAGAAATGTGCTCTTTACAAATGTATGGTACAATATACGGGAAAAACTCTTTTTACCCTTTATCAACACATTTGAATAAAGGAGACTGAACTTATGGTTACTACATATCTTTTATTTATCGTTGCCTACTTACTTGGCTCGATTCCATTTGCACTAGTCGTTGGAAAAATCGGTTATGGAATCGACATTCGTGAGCATGGAAGCGGTAATCTAGGCGGAACAAATACATTCCGCACACTAGGGAAAAAAGCAGGTTTTATCGTTACAATTGCTGACATTTTAAAAGGTACATTAGCAACAAGTCTACCGATTATTTTCGGGTTAGATATTCACCCACTATGGTTCGGATTAGCAGCGGTTCTTGGACATGTATATCCAATCTTCGCAAAATTCCGCGGGGGGAAAGCAGTTGCAACTTCTGCTGGGGTACTATTATGCTACTCACCAGTTGTTTTTGTAATATTAGCTGTTATCTTTTTCAGCCTTTTATTTACAACAAGATACGTATCACTTTCTTCTATGGTAACAGCTGTTGCTGCTGTTATTGCATCCATTGTTAGCGGGGATAAAATCTTCATTATTGCGATGTGTTTATTAGCAGGTATGGTTATTTATAAACACCGTGCAAATATCGGACGAATTATAAATAAAACTGAACCAAAAGCAAACTTTTCAAAAAAGCAAAAATAAGATCGTAGCCCACATAACGCAAAAAGAAAACGTGAAGCATATTAATAGCGTCTTTTTGCGTTATTTTTTATACTTAAGAAAAAGCAATATAATTTGGAGGAACTATACATGAATCTTTCCGTAACAAAAGAAGCAGCACAATGGTATAAAGACGAATTAAACTTACAATCAGGTGAAACACTACGCTTTTTCGTACAATACGGTGGTTGCAGTACTGTGCAAAAAGGACTTTCTTTAGGAATTCGTAAAGATGACCCTGCACATCCTGCTGTTCAAATTCAAGAAGAAGGTATTAATTTCTTTATTGAAGGCGATGACGAATGGTTCTTCGATGGACATAATTTATTAGTTACACTTAATGACGGTGATGATTTCCCTCAATTTAATTATGAAAAATAAAAAAGCGTGGCTACTGCCACGCTTTTTTATTTCTTTTTAATTTCCTCATATTTCGCATACCACTCAGGATATAATTTTTTAAATGATACAGGGCGAAAACCTTCTTTTTTCGCACAAATATTCGTTGTACTTGCCGTAATACAAAGCTCACCATCGCCGTTATAAATTTCATATCCATATACAACACGAAGTGGACTCACAGTATCAATCCATGTTTTCACAATGGCCTTTTCTCCATAACGCATCGCTTTACGGTATGAGATTTGCAAGTCTAATACAGGAGAGATAACTCCCTCTTTCTCCATTTCAACATATGAAAATCCTAATTCTTGTATAAGTTTCGTGCGTCCAAGTTCCAGCCACACTAAATAGTTTGAATGGTAAACAACACCCATTTGGTCTGTTTCCGCATAGCGGATTTCAATTTCATGTTCTGCTACAAACATTTCTATTCGCCTTCTTTCACTTCTGCTACCTTGCATACATTTAATCATAATACAGTGAAATCAAAAATAAAATAAAAACAGTGAATCTTTTATTGAAAGGGGCAAGCACATGATTCAAATTGTAACTGTTCGTAGCGGTGATAGTGTATATAGTTTAGCTTCAAAATATGGATCTACACCTGAAGAGATTGTAAAAGACAATGGTCTAAATCCAGCCGAAACACTCGTTGTTGGTCAGGCACTTATCGTTAATACGAAAGGCAATAATTATTATGTACAGCCTGGTGACAGCCTGCATCGAATTTCTCAAACATATAACGTTCCTCTCGCTAGTTTAGCTAAAGTTAATAACCTTTCATTAAAATCTATTCTCCATGTCGGACAACAATTATATATACCAAAAGGGACAAAAAGAGCAGCAGAATCCATCGCTTATTTACAACCTTCAACAATTCCAATAAAAGAAAGTTTAGTAAGTGCTACACGTGCTATCAACCCATTTTTAACCTATTTAGCCTACTTTAGTTTTGAAGCAAAAAGAGACGGTACTTTAAAAGAACCAACCGAAACAGCTAAAATCGCTAACCTTGCAACGCAAGGTAAAACCATCCCTATGCTCGTTATTACAAATATCGAAAATGGAAATTTCAGTACCGATCTGGCATCTGTTCTTTTACGCGACGCAACCATCCAAAATAAATTTATTACAAACATTTTGCAAACAGCTGAAAAATATGGCATGCGAGACATTCATTTTGATTTCGAGAATGTGGCGCCCGAAGATCGTGAAGCATATAATCGTTTTTTACGAAATGTGAAAACACGCTTACCGAACGGGTACACATTAAGTACAACTCTCGTACCAAAAACAAGCTCCACTCAAAAAGGAAAATTTTTTGCAGCCCATGATTATAAAGCACAAGGGCAAATTGTTGATTTCGTCGTTATTATGACATACGACTGGGGTTGGCAAGGTGGGCCACCGATGGCAATTTCTCCTATTGGTCCTGTAAAAGAAGTACTTCAATATGCAAAATCTCAAATGCCTCCACAAAAAATTATGATGGGGCAAAATTTATACGGTTTCGATTGGAAACTACCGTTCAAACAAGGGAATCCACCCGCAAAAGCAGTTAGCTCTGTCGCAGCTGTTGCACTAGCTCGTAAATACAATGTTCCTATCCGCTATGATTTCACAGCTCAAGCTCCACATTTTAATTACTTTGACGAAAACGGCGTACAACACGAAGTATGGTTTGAAGATTCACGGTCCGTACAAAGTAAATTTAATTTAATGAAAGAGCAAGGTATAGGCGGCATTAGCTATTGGAAAATTGGTCTACCATTCCCACAAAATTGGCGTTTACTCGTTGAAAACTTTACAATCACGAAAAAGGGCTGACTTCCGTCAGCCCCTTTTTTTGTACATTCTGTTAAGATTCATCTTTTATTTCACTTTTAAATGAATCAATACTTTCTAAACGTCTTTGATTTTTCGCTTCAATAGCAGCACGATCTTTTTCATTAGAAAGCTCAGCTGTTTCTTTTGCTTCATTAAAATTATCAATCGTATTTTGTACCATTTCTTGTAATTTTTCAGCGTTGTCACTTCGATTGTCTGGATTCGGCATGTTATTCCCTCCTAATTATATATACTATCTTAAATTACCTATACTCCTTTAAATTTATACATAAAAAGGAGAATGCAACATTCTCCTTTTCTTTAACCGTTATCTACAATCGGTTGTTTGCCAGTTTGGTCTTGCATTTGCTTCCCTTTATTGCCACCAGCTTTTTTCGATTGTGTTCCAATTTGATTTGGTGCAAAGTCTTTTGAATTCTTTTTCGGATTACCCATTACTATCGCCTCCTTAATACTAGTATCGTACTAGTGTTAAGAATTATTCAGCCTGCTTAAAAAGTTTCATTTCATAACGTTTTTCAATTCGCTCTTCAATTCGATCGATTGCATCACGATCGCTTAATAATTGTTGTTTATTTTCATTTACAAGTTCTTCAAACGACTTGCGGCGACTTCTTCTCATGTTGCTCACCCTTTCTCCTTCGCTTTCTTACTACATAGTATGAGCAAATGAAAAACTCTTTAATCAGATTTGTAAGAAAATTTTATGTTTTGATAAAAAATCCCATGCGCATTTTTTACGCATGGGATTTTTTACACCATCATATTTAAATACTTTTTAATTTCTTCATCTGCATTTACTTTATTTGCTCTATATTCATCCAGCGCTCGTAATACCGAATCGTATTCTTCTACAATGTAGCTCTCTAACTTCAAAATGTCCTCTACACTGTCAATCATAATTCTCGTGTTGCCAATCTCACTTTTCAATGCTGCCTCACATGTTAAGCTCGTACAAATTCCTCTTACATCGTCTTCCATTTTTTCTGTTAACACATATTTCTTTCGCCCTTTTACCTTTAACCTTATAATTGGATAAAAAGCCTTTATATCTAAATAACTCCCGACATTCATACAACGAATCCATTCAATATCACGTTTATTTCGCACAAGTATTTCTTTTACCGCTTCAAATACCGCTGTATCATCCAGTACTTCTTTCTTTGCTTTTCTCTTTCCTTCTTCTTCAACTAATGCACATCTTTGATAAACAGCTGCACATGTAATACAATCGTCAAATGCATTATGAGAACTTAGGCGAATTCCAAGCATTCGTTTTAACGTTTCCAGTTTATGATTAGGCGCATGCTTCATATATTTTTTCGCTAAAAAGACAGTATCAATAACGTTATTTTTAGGCTCAGGTAGTCCAAGCATATTTACATTACTCTTTAAAAAACGCATATCAAAAGAAGCATTATGTGCCACAATAATATTTGTATCTAGAAATGCTAAAAATAAAGGTAATACTTCTTCAATTGTTGGTGCGTCTGAAACACGATAATTTGTAATACCTGTTAAGCTCGTAATTCGGCTTGGAATTGGACGCTCTGGATTCACATACGATACAAATTGATCAATCAGTTCATGATTACGGTACTTCACAGCTGCTACTTGGATAATTTTATCATTATAGGGATTAAACCCTGTCGTTTCAAAATCAATTACAACATAATCTAATGGTAAGGGTACATTCCCCAATCCATACACTCCCTCATCTGTTATTAACGGTTATCTTTCTTTTATCATATCACGAAGTCATCACTCCATGAAAAAGAAAAGGCAGAAATGGCCAATATCCATCTCTGCCTTTTTACTTATTATTTCAATTTCGCAATCCGTTTTTCCATCTCTTTTTGTGTCATCGGTCCGATAAACTTATCTTGGATGACACCTTTTGTATCTATAAAATAAGACGTTGGGATTGTAATTACTTTATACGCTGTCGTCACATCAATGTTCTTGTCCAATAAAATAGGAAAAGTAATTCCTTTTTCCTTAGCAAAATTGCTTACCTTCTCTTCTCCCCCACCTTTTTCTGAAGGAGTATAATTTATAGCTAAAATTTCTACGTTTTCTTTATGCTCTTTATAAAAGGCCTCCATATCAGGCATTTCTTGCTGACATGGCCCACACCACGTTGCCCAAAAGTTTAAAATAACTTTCTTCCCTTTTAAATCGGATAATTTTATATTCGTTCCATCTATCTTTGTTAATTCAAAATCTGGTGCGCTCTTTCCAATTTCAATACCGTTCCTTGCGATAATCTCTTTCATAGCAGCTTCACTTTTTTCTTGCTTCCCTTGTACTGCCTGATCCTTTTTACCAAACTGTTCATACGCTGCATATCCCGCTAAACAAAGTAACACTACAATAATGGTAAGTTTCCGCCACATATTATATCACCCTTACGTGTTTATCTTCTTGTAACATAATTACCTAAATACTATATACCTTATTTTAGCTTATACGGACAAGCTTGGAAATATTCACATTCGAAATAGTTAGAATATTTATAGCGGAGATAAAATATTTTCCTTTTTATCATATAATTAGAAATACATACAAAACCTGCGAGGTGATATGTATTTTACAACTACTTATCAACCCATTTACTTTTGTTTTCTTCACTTTACCCTTACTATGTATTTTTTTTAGTTGCTTACTATACAAATTCAAATGGGCTGCTATTATTATTTCTTTTACTGTTCCACTTATATTTTTTATTATCGTCTCTGGATTTGATATATACCTAGCTTTACAAAACTTAGATGCTTGGATTGTTTATGGTGCTGTTTATTCTGTACTTTCCTATATAACAGCAGCGCTAATACGAAGAAAACTGCACATATAGAACTTTCAAAAAGGGAGGTATTTTTATGAATTTATTCGAAAAAATACTATTATATATTCTTAGTTTTATATTTTCCCCAATCGGAATTATCACTTGGATTATCTCGCTCTTCAGTAAAGATCCTGAAAAAAAGAAAGTTGGACGTATTTGTCTCTATATCGCTTTAATCTCATTTATCCTTTTAGCAGGCCTCGGTATTCTTAGTTTCTTCACAATGACTATCACCACTACTACACAATAGTTACAGAAAGGATGATTTTTTTGGGAGAACACCCCATTAGTAAAGAACTTCGCTATATACGAATATGTTTAGTTATTTTAGTAATCGTTCTTTTATTTTTCAACGGTGGAAGGGTCGTTGAAATTTCTACAAATCATGATTCCATAGAAAGTGCTTCCACCAGTAATATGACACAGATTGCTGAAAATACATTTGCTATTCAAGAATATAATCCATCACTAAGTAGCGAACATACGATCAAAATTTTCAAATATAACCCAGATACAAATCAACTTACTTTAGTCAAAGAATTTAGTACTAGCGATCCTGAGTCTTATACGTATCAACTTAATAAGACTGAATAAAGATAAGAGCACTACGCAGCTCTTATCTTTTTGTTTGCATCTCTTTGAACAATGAGTTGCAATGTAATAATTCTCTAGGATTCCCACATTCCACAATAACTCCATTCTTCATTACAATAACCCGATCAGCTATCATCGCCCTTTCTACATCATGTGTCGTCACAATTTTCGTTACGTTTTCTCCCAACCCTTCAATCATATTCCAAACAGCTTGTTGATTACCTGGATCCAATCCAGTAGTCGGTTCATCTAAAATAACAATATTCGGCTCTGTTACAATCGCTCGCAGTAACGCAAGACGCTTTCTTTCTCCTCCTGAAAACTCTTCTCCACTTTTGTGCAGTACAGTATGGATTCCTTCTGATAAGTTTTTTAAGATTGTCTTCATATTTACAAGCTCGATACTTTTTTTAAACTGTTTTTCTATAATATCTTCTTGAAAATGTATATTCTCTTTTACTGTCGCCCGAAAAAAACGTGGTTCCTGCCATACAGTAGTCATACGAGCTTTCTTACCGTAATAAGCAACCGTACCACTTGAAGGCTTATATAATCCTGTTAATAACTTTAATAAGGTTGTTTTTCCAGCACCACTTTCTCCCACAATGATAACAAGTTCACCAGGAGAAATTTGCAAATCAATATTTTTAATTCTATACTTCTCCTCACCGTTCTCTTGAAATGAAACATTTTTCAACTTCATTCCCATCGTTCTTTCTACATTTCTATCTTCAGCTCGTATATCTAAAAAGCAAAAAACTCGATTTGCCGATGCAACAGCAACTTGTGTCATCATTAATAAATCACTCGCATAACGAACAGGGAAAAATAACGTCTCAATTGTAGCTAATATCGCAACGAGTGATCCAACTTCCATATCCCCTTTCATTATTTTTTGTGCTCCTATAATAAGAACAACTATATATGCTCCTGTTTCTATTACCGTTCCTACTATCCCAATACAATGTTGTATCATAGTCTTTTTTACTTCCGTTTTATAAGACTTTGTTGTCACTCCTTTAAATAAGCCAATTGCCCAGCTCTCTTTTTGTAAACTACGCAAATCTTGTATACCCCTTACAAACTGTGACATCATCTCTACAACACTTGAATGATTTTTTTGAGCAATACTCGCTACATTTCTCACCTTTTTCGTCGTAACTATCGGAACAATCGTACTTAAAAATAAAAACGGAGTAACCCACCATATAAACTGTATATCGATATGCTGAAGCGCTATTAATGCCCCAATAAATTGCGCGATTGCATGAATGTATTCAATTAATATAGATCCATATAACCTTACCCAACTCGGAATATCAGAAATGACTAATGTTTCTAATTCTCCTTGTTTTACCTTCTCACTTTCTTCAAATGGTAATGACAAAAAGTGACGTAATAAATCTATACGCTTCTCTCGTAATATACGTTGACTCGCTTTTGTACTTATATAACCAAACAAAAGTGTATTCGTCCACATCAAAAACCAACTACCTGCAAATAATGCAATGTACATATACGCCCATTCTAACTCTCGCTGAATAAGGTTATCTACAATTAACCCCATTAAAAGAGGTCTAGATAAATTTAAAATAGCAGCTATCATCCCACTACATATCGCAGTAATTAACAACAGCTTTTCTTGCAACAGCGGCAACACAATTTTTCTATACTCATTCATCATCATTCCTCCAAATTTGCATAAAAAAAGGAAAGGGATGAAACCAAATGGTTTCATCCCTTTCCTCTGTACATAAAGTAAGGAAGCTAACATATGTCAGCTTCCTTATCATTCATTACAATTATTTAGTTCGATACTTTAGACTCTTCGATTTTCTCACGAAGAACCATTTGTAAAATACCACCGTGACGGTAATAGTCAATTTCAACTTCACTATCGAAACGAGCTACTACTTCGAATTGTTTTTCATTGCCTTCTGCATCGATTGCAACTACTTTTACAAGATCGCGTGGTCTAACTGTTTTGTCAATTTGAATTTCAAATGACTCGTTACCAACAAGACCTAATGTTTCAGCGCTTTCGCCATCTTTAAATTGTAATGGTAATACGCCCATTAACACTAAGTTACTGCGGTGAATACGCTCGAAGCTTTCTGCGATTACTGCTTTAATACCTAATAAGTTTGTACCTTTCGCAGCCCAGTCACGAGAACTTCCCATACCGTAATCTTTACCAGCAACAACTAGAAGGCCTGTGCCATCTTCTTTGTATTTCATAGCAGCATCATAGATAGATGTTACTTCACCAGTTGGCCAATATGTTGTATATCCGCCTTCTGTTCCTGGTGCGATTTGGTTTTTAATACGGATATTTGCGAATGTACCACGCATCATAACTTCATGGTTACCACGACGAGAACCGTAAGAGTTAAAGTCAACTGGTTGTACGCCGTTTTCTAATAAATAGCGTCCTGCTGGCGTATGCTTACCAATTGAACCTGCTGGTGAAATGTGGTCTGTCGTTACAGAATCACCAAATTTACCAACTACGCGTAAACCTGATAACGTTTCAACTTCACCTGGCTCTTTAGATAATCCTTCAAAGAACGGTGGGTTTTGAATGTATGTTGAATCATTATCCCAAGTATATAAAGCTTCATTTGAAGTTTGGATTTCATTCCAGCGCTCATTGCTGTTAAATACTTGTGCATATTCTTTCTTGAACAATTCAGATGTAACAACACTTTGAACTACATCTTCAATTTCTTTAGCTGATGGCCAAATATCATTGAAGTAAATAGAGTTGCCATTTGCATCTTTACCGATTGCATCATTTTTCAGATCAATATCAACAGTACCTGCAAGTGCATATGCCACAACAAGTGGTGGTGACGCTAAGTAGTTTGCCTTTACAAGTGGATGAATACGACCTTCAAAGTTACGGTTACCAGATAAAACAGATGTTACCAATAAGTCGTTTGCTGCGATCGCTTCTTCTAATTCCTCTGCTAATGGACCAGAGTTACCGATACAAGTCGTACAGCCGTAACCAACTGTTTGGAAACCTAATTGATCTAAATACGTTGTTAAACCAGACTTATCTAAGTACTCTGTAACAACTTTAGACCCTGGTGCTAACGATGTTTTTACGTAACCAGGTACTTTAAGTCCTTTTTCAATTGCTTTCTTCGCAACTAAACCTGCTCCAATTAATACGTATGGATTTGACGTATTTGTACAGCTTGTAATCGCAGCAATTGCAATTCCGCCTGTTTTCATCGTTACTTCTTGATCTTTTAATGTAACTTTCACTTCTTTATCAAACTCTTGCTCATTGAATCCAAGTCCTTGTGTTCCAACTGGTGCTACAACAGCTTTATGGAACTCCTCTTTCATATTTGAAAGCGGGATTAAATCTTGCGGACGTTTCGGCCCAGAAAGGTTAGATTCAATTGTATTTAAATCAATTTCAACAAGATCAGTGTAGATTGGATCTTTACTGTCCGCTGTATAGAATAAGCCATTTGCTTTACAATATTCTTCAACAACGCGAATTTGCTCTTCATCTCTACCTGTTAAACGTAAGTATTCTAATGAAATGTCGTCGATTGGGAAGAATCCACAAGTTGCACCGTATTCTGGTGCCATATTTGAAATTGTTGCACGGTCAGCTAAAGGCATGCTCTTTAGTCCATTACCGAAGAACTCAACAAATTTACCAACTACACCTTTTTGACGTAGCACTTGTGTTACTTTTAATGCAACGTCAGTTGCTGTTGTACCACTTGGAAGTGTACCAGTTAATTTCACACCGATTACTTCAGGTACTGGGAAATATGAAGGCTGTCCAAGCATTCCTGCTTCTGCTTCAATACCACCAACGCCCCATCCAAGAACACCGATACCATTAATCATTGTTGTATGTGAGTCTGTTCCAACTAATGAATCTGGGTATGCAACTAAGTCACCTTCAGCATTTTTCACCGCATGAACAACCGGTGCTAAATATTCAAGATTTACTTGGTGTACAATACCTGTTGCTGGTGGAACTGCACGGTAGTTATCAAATGATTTTTGTGCCCAGCTTAAAAATTTATAACGTTCTTCATTACGTTTAAACTCTAAGTCCATGTTGAATGCAAGTGAGTCTGCCGTACCCGCTCTATCAACCTGTACAGAGTGGTCAATTACAAGGTCTACAGTAATTTCAGGATTAATTTTATCAGGATCCCCGCCCATGTCTGCCATTGCTTTACGAAGCGAAGCCAAATCTACAACAGCTGGAACACCTGTGAAGTCTTGTAAGATTACACGAGATGGTTTAAATGGAACATCAATATCTTGAACATCTTTCGTTCCCCATTTCGCTAAATTTGTAACATGCTCTTCTGTAATTACGCGTCCATCTACTTGACGAAGTACAGATTCAAGTAAAACTTTAACGGAATATGGTAATTGAGATACGTTGCCAACCCCTGCATTTTCAAGCGCTTTCAATTGATAATAATGATACGTCTTTCCATCTAATTCAAAAGTTGCACGTGATTGAAATGGATTATGTTTGACCATTATGTTTCCCCCCTGTTAAACGTGACTAATTTGTCTGAATATAAAATGTAGACAAACTTTTCAATACCTTACGATAATATCTTATTACAACTTTCTAAATAAGTAAATAATAAGAAACTTATGGATTATAATAAGTTTTCTTTATCTTTCTAAATTTGAATAGTGTCCATGCTCCTTATAAATACTATTATTGTAAAGTAAAGCACTCTACTTTACGTTCATATATGTTATGAGCAACTCATGTTTCATCTATAAAAACATTATAGAGGTGAGAAAAAATGGGTAAACGAAAAGCAAATCATACTATTTCAGGAATGAATGCAGCATCCGCGCAAGGACAAGGAACTGGTTATAACGAAGAATTTGCAAATGAGCCTTTAACAGCTGCGCAGCGACAAAATAACAAGAAGCGAAAAAAGAATCAGTAACGAAAAATCCCAAAAGGTTCACCTTTTGGGATTTTTTTTAATGCTTATAACGTAATAGCTCCGAAACCTTCACAAATCGATATCCTTGCTTTTTGAGCTCTGGTAAAATTTTTGCCAATGCCGCCACTGTTTGACTACGATCATTCCCCCCGTCGTGCAACAGTACAATATCTCCGCTTTTAGCATTTTTCACAACATGATTCACGATAGATTCTGTACCAGGGTTTGCCCAATCACGAGGATCTTGATGCCATGACCATAAAACAATTTGATAGCCAGCTTCTTTTGCTGTTGTAAATACAGCGTCATTAATATATCCACCTGGTGGACGGAACAATAAAGGTTCTTTTACCCATTCTTTAAAATATTTTTTTCCATCTAAAATGTCATTTTTCAACTTTTCATCTGAAGAACTATTTGCATACAAATGATTCATCGTATGATTTCCGATTTCATGCCCCTCTTTTAGCACTCGCTTTACTAAGTATGGATTACGCTGAACTCGAAAGCCAATCATAAAAAAAGTCGCTTCCGCTTTATATTGACGTAATAAATCTAATACTTGCGGTGTATAAGTTGGATCCGGTCCATCATCAAATGTAATCGCAATGATTTTCTCATTATTAGGTACTTCCCATGTTACATAACCAGTCGGTTCTAACTCTTTCCTTAACAACATTTTCGCTTCCACTTTGTCCACTTGAAATATATGTACTGCACACATTAAGGAAAAAATTAAAATAAAAATTTTTCGTTTCAGCATAGTAGCGCTAAGAGTAATGGGGTTGTTGAATTCACAACAACCTTCCTTTACTTTTCTAATTGATCTACATTCTGCATAATATTTTGGAGATTACTTTCATATTCCTCAAGTTGTGGACGTTGTGTTTCTGATGCTACTTCAAGTGCATTTTGAATCTGTTCGTACGCCTCCTGAACTTCTTGGCGTAGTTCTTTTAAATCATGACCGTAATTCGGATCATTTTTCACAATATTATTAAATACATTTTCCGCTTGAACAAATCCTTGCTGCGCGGCCTGAAAAGCTTGTTGCTTATTTTTATGATATGGCATAATACTTTCCCCTTTCTATATTAGTTAGTCCTACTTATCTTTACCCTTTTCTCTAAAAACATTCTCGTATAAATTCGCAAACTTCTCTCATTCTAAATAAAAAGAGGGGGTGTAAAATACAATGGGTAAAAACAATAATCAATCTAATCGTCAAAACGAGAAGAAAGGGTATTCTTCTGGGCAGCCTGAACCTTTAAGCGGGTCTCATAAAGTAAAAAACCGTAACCATTCACGCCAAAAAAATCATGCACATCATGATATGTAAAAAAACATTCACACTAGCTATATTTGTCACATACACTGTTTATATTTTTCATTTATTCTTCACCCCTACTTCATTCATGCATAACATAGTATGAATTGAGCTTTTACGGAGGGTGTCGTACATGGGCAAGAAAAAGAAGAATTGTCTTTTTCATGTTGATGGTTTCGAAGAATGGATGGATCAATTTTGTTCCGATTCTTATAGTAACTTTAGTTTTCCAAATCAAATTCATATTGACCTTTGTGAAACAGAACAAGAATACATTTTGGAAACAGATGTACCAAATGTAACTGAACAGAATGTACTCATAAAAAAGATGGAGACAGGCCTAAACATTTGCATACTTCATAACAATGCTTCTTTACAGCGAATAATTCCCTTACCTGCTAATATTATTTACAAGAAGATGCTAGCCTGTTTAGAAAATGGATTTTTAACCATTCATATTTCCAAAAATGAAGTTGCTAATGAGCATGAAAAGAAAGTCTTTTTTTCGCATTAAGGATCGATATAAATACAAACAGAAGCCCGATCAAATTTTTAGTTTGCTCGGGCTTCTGTTATTTCGCATGTATTTCTATTTTAGAATTTCTAATATATCTTTTTTTCAATAAACCTTTTGTAACTAAAAGGACTGGAAATGCTACAGTTGAAAATATGGCTAATATGAAAAATACTAAAAAACCATTTTGATATCCATAGTAATCGAGGAGTATCCCGCCAAACCAAGGACCAATTACTCCGCCAATTCCAGAGAAGCCCATCGCTCCGAAATATGTACCCTTTAGATTTGAAACAGCTATATCATCTATAAATACATCTGTCATTGAGAACATTAGAACTTCTCCAACTGTAAAAATAATTGTACAGATGGCAGCACCTAGTATGGATTCTACTATTCCAAATCCAAACAATCCCCCGCTCACAAACAACGTTCCGACTATAATAGACGCTAATGGCGTATACCTTTTACACATTTTAATAACAGGGTATTGAATGGCCACTACTACGATCGCATTTAAAGTTAGCATATATGAAAATAACTTTACTCCATCTTGAAATATATGTGCGTTTGCAAAGTATTGAGATACTGTCGTCGTTAAATGTGAAAAGCCACAATTACTCACAATAATACCGACTAACGCAACTAAAAATACTATGTCTTTTCGTAAAATACGAATTGCATTTAACATCGTGACGGGTTTTTCTGTATTTATTTTCTTCTTTTCAAGTGGGTACTTCTTAAATTGCAACGCTAATATCGCTGTATATAGAATGTATACTCCAGCGGCTACTAAAAACGGAATTGTTGATTTGGCACTTCCAATTTGTAATCCAACAAGTGGACCAATCGCTACCCCAACATTTATTGCACCGTACCGTAAGTTATAAACGAGTAAACGATACTCTGTTTTCGTTAAATCTGATAATAACGCTCTTGATGTTGGTTCAAAAAATGAACGACACAATCCATTCAAAGCGTTTAATAGAAAAAAACTCAAAACATGATCTGCAACTGAAAATCCTATAAATACAAAAATCCAAACAATCATGGACCATATTATTATTATATTTCGGCCAAATCGGTCCGATAAATTCCCCCCAATAAAACTAGCAACCACTCCTACAAGTGCACTCGTTCCAATAATAGCACCAGTCATTCCAGCCGATACGTCTTTAACGGTTGTTAAATAAATCGCTAAAAAAGGAATACTCATTGAAGTGGCGAATCTCGCAAATAAAGTCCCTATAATAATTGTCATGCCTAACGGATGAATCTGTTGTAACTTCCCCTTCATCTTTAGATCTACTCTCCCTTTTTCTACATAGAAAAAGAAAGCAAAGGATCTGCTTTCTTTTTCCTTTTTCTATACTTGAGATGTTTACACCCGAGCTGTTCTCGTTATGTCCATATCAATTCCATATGTAAACTGTAATTCTTTACAAACATCTTTAATTAAAATTACAACATTATACTTTTCATTAAATTCTAATACAATGCTTTCTACTTCTTCATATGTATACTTATATTCGCCAGTAATTACACTTTTTAAATCAAAGCATTCATTAATACATAACTGGACAAGTAATTGATCATACTTCTCTATCACATCTTCTTTTTTCCAAAGTAACTCTTTTACATATAACCGATCAAATTTCACACTTTCTCGATTACATTCCGTTAAAATCCGGGTCATTTCATTTAATTCTCGATATAATTCAGAAATATTTCTGTTTAAACTAAGCAGTTTATCTACGCCGTTATCATACAGCATTTCTTTCCACCCCCGCATTTTCTTTTTCTTATTATAGCAAGAAAATTCTAAAAATAGTTTCTTTCTTCTGAAATATTAGGAAACTTATTTCGATTGCTTTACAATGAAACTAGTGAACACGAAAGGGGAAAACAAATTGGAACAAAAATTATATTACAACGACGCTTATCAGCAAGTCTTTACAACTAAAGTTATAAAACAAGATATTGATTCAGCAGGAAACTTGTACGTTGTTTTAAATGAAACTGCATTTTATCCAACAGGTGGCGGACAACCACATGACACTGGAACTTTAAATGACATTCCGGTAACTAATGTCGAAGAGGTAGATGGAGAAATTCGTCATTTCATAGTAGAACAACTACATACAAAAGAAGTAGACGGGAAAATAGATTGGCAACGTCGTTTTGACCATATGCAACAACATACAGCTCAGCACATTTTATCTGCTGCTTTTTGGGATCATTTTAACATACCAACAATTGGGTTCCATCTTGGAAAAGAAACAGTGACAATTGATTTAGAGGCGGCTAACCTTTCTACAGAGACCATTGAAAAGGCAGTACAAATTGCTAATCAAATTGTCTTTGAAAATCACCCTATTCGTATTGAATGGATGAACTTAGAAGAAGCGCAAAAATTGCCCCTTCGTAAAGAGCCCACTATGATAGAAAATATACGCATTGTTATCATCGAAAACTATGACTACAACGGTTGCGGTGGAACACATCCGAAACATACAGGTGAAGCAGGCCCTATTCAAGTACTTAGTTGGGAGCGCAACAAAGGTGGTATACGTTTAACGTTTATCGCTGGTTGGCGCACACTTAAATTAATTAGGCAGCACCAACAAATTATTAAAGATGTTTCTAAACAATTGAACAGTAGCGAAACTGATATTCCAACAAAAGTAGCCCAGCTTATTACCTCTCAAAAAGAAAACGAAAAAGCTATACAAACAATGAATGAAAAACTATTATTTGTAGAAGCAAATGAATTATTACAACAATCAGAAGAACTACATACTGGAACACTTATCTCTAAAGTATTTACAGATCGCTCAATGCCAGAAATCGCAAAACTGTCTGCTATCATTACAGAACAACAAGAACAGGCAATTACATACTTCGTCATTGAAAACGAAGAAAAACTACAATGCATCCTTACTTGTGGTAAGGCAGTGACACTCGATATGAATACACTTTTAAAAGATGCCCTCCCTTCTATCGAAGGAAAAGGCGGAGGAAATAAAAAGAGTGCTCGTGGCGGTGGGAAAGCAATTATGACTGGAGATGAGTTTTTAAATCAACTTGTTTCTTCTTTACAATCTGCAGTGTAGATTATTTTATGAAAGGGATGTCATTGAACTGGATGACATCCCTTTCTCTTTTCTGCTTCGTACATAGTAATACAGTAAATGAAATTATATGAACGATTTTTCTAATATATCAACGATTCTATAAGAAATACCGATTTACCCACAAAATACAACAACAATCGCAACTTATATAGTAAGAGGAGTCTGTTCCAAAATAACAGCCTCCTCTTATGTTTACAAACCAATATTTTGTTTTAATCCTTGATAACTCCCTGCGTTTAGAAATCCTTCAGACACAAGTTTAATGAAAACCCCTGAAAAACCATAATTACTTAGTTTCTCTATCTCTACCATTTGTACATCATGAATTGGATTGTGATCAAATTCATTAGAAGGAAGCGTAAGTTCCCCTGTAACCCTTTCAAGTAGAAATGTAATATGTAATAAAGATGGTATAGTACCTGGTTTATCACAAACGTAAAGTAATTTCTTAATCTTAGTTTCTAATCCTGTTTCTTCTCGCATTTCTCGAATCATCGCTTCTTCTAACATTTCACCATTCTCTACTCTTCCTCCGGGTAAAGACCAATTCCGATTAGCGACTTTTTGTTTTACTAATAATACTTTTTCATCTTCAATTAAAATTCCCGTAACACGAACTTGCATTAAATTAGTCATACTCTCTCTCCTACTCCTATTAAATTTACAAATTAACCCTTCCACAAAAAGAACATACGTTTTATAATTAAAGGAAATTATGGAAGAAAGAAGTTGTTACATTCATGCGTCCACCTTTAACAAAAGCTATACCACTCGAAGATTTTCAAAATTATTATTGGTTAAAAGCAGAACTGCAAACATTTTGTCGTGAGCATGATTTACCCTCAAACGGCTCTAAAACTGAGATTTCTGAACGTATTACACACTTTTTGACTTCAGGTAAAATATTAAAGAATTGTTCTAATCAAAAAAAGAGTAAAAACTCCCTCTCCTATAAAGATCTTTCTCTTCAAACGATTATTACTGAAAACCACCGCTGTAGCGAAGATGTCCGTGCTTTCTTCAAAGAAAAAATTGGAGCAAACTTCCACTTTACAGTAGCCCTTCAAAAGTTTTTTAAAGAGAATGCAGGGAAAACATATGAGGATGCTGTAACGTTTTGGTATGAAGAAAACGAACGTAAAAAAGACCCAGCATATAAAACAAACATCGGTGCACAGTTTGAATACAATCGTTTTACTCGTGCTTTTTTCGAAGATCCATGCAACAAAGGAAAATCAAAAGCTGATGCTATCGCTGCTTGGAACGAAATAAAATCAAAACCTGGCAGTAATGCATATGTCCCTCAATAAGTAGAAAACTAGTTCCTTGCTAGTCTTCTACTTTCTCAAATAATAGAGCAAGGCCAATTCCACCCCCAATTCCTAATGTCGCAATTCCATATTTCATACGTTCTCTTTGCGCCTGATAATACAAGCGTGTTACAAGCATAGCCCCAGACGCACCGTACGGATGACCAAGTGCAATTGCACCACCATTTATATTGAGCTTCTCATATGGAATTTGTAATTCCTTTGCACAAGCAACAATTTTCGAAGCGAATGCTTCATTCATCTCAATACAATCAATATCTTCTATTACTAAATTCATTTCTCTGAGTAGTTTTTGTACTGCGAATATCGGACCAGTTCCTGGGAGATTCGGGTCCACTCCAACTACAGCACTGTGAACGAACCGAAGAACAGGCTTATATCCTAATTTTCGAGCTTGCTGTTCTTCCATTACAAGAACAGCACATGCTCCATCATTTACACCACACGAATTTCCTGCCGTCACAGTACCATTTTGTAAAAATACAGGCTTTGTTCTCTTAATTATTCTTTCATAATTCATTTCTCTCTTTATTGGTTCGTCCAATATTCCATTAAAATCCCCAGATAATATTTCCTCTTGTAAATATCCTTTTTCTAATGCTTGCAGCGTCCGTTTATAACTAAGACAAGCGTATTCATCTTGCATTTCTTTTGTTATGTTATACCGCTCTGCAACATACTCAGCCGCCAATCCCATATCAGGGTCTCCAATTGTTTCAGGTGAAAACCGCGCTCTATTTTGAAAAGGTGACGTACTTGTACTCTCTACTCCTCCAGCAATATAGCAATTACCGGCACCACCCCCGATAAGATGACACGCAGTACGAATTGATTCCAATCCAGCACCACATTGCCGGTCAATCGTTACACCGGGTATATGATAACCAAGTCCAGCTTCTAATGCAGATAATCTTGCAACATTACCTCCTGGCCCAACGACATTACCTAATATGACATCATCTATTTCACTTTCAATCCCTTTACTTAAAAAAGTAAGAAGCGGTGCAGCTAATTGCTGAACTTCATAATCTTTGAACATCCCATTCTTTTTGCCAATAGGCGTCCTTTTCGCTTCTACAATAACCGCTCTATTCATATATTTTCTCCCGTTTTTCGAATATACTTTTTGCTGCAATGCGAGCTACTTTCCCGCTACTCGTATAAGGTATTTCAGCTACAAAACACCATTCTTTAGGTATTTTAAAAGATGATAGTCGTTGTAAGCAGTAGCTCTTTAATTGTTGCTTTGTAGCACTTCCTTTGACTATTGCGACAGGCTTTTCACCCCAATAACTATCTTTTATACCAACAACAACAATTTCTTCAACAGCTGGATGCGTATATAACACACTTTCTATCTCCTCTGGGTAAATATTAATTCCTCCAAATAGAATCATATTTTTTTCTCTACCAACTATATATATAAAACCTTCCTCATCTTGATAGCCTACATCATGCACTGTCATCCAGCCATCTTTGGTCAATTGCGGGATTATAGCTCCATCCGATACATAGCCCATAAAAAACTGATCACTTTTTACATAAACAGTCCCTACCTCGCCTACCTGTATTTCTTCTCCTGCTTCATTACCTATTCGAACTTGTACATTATGACAAGGTTTCCCTACTGAATTCGGCTTTCTTTCACTCTCTTCATTGACCAATGCTGTTACAAAACTTAGCTCAGACGCACCATAAAATTCATATCTTTTTGCATAAGGAAACATATTCATTATCTTTTCTTTCGCTTCAGCTTCCCATTTCGCTCCTGACGAAATAATTTTCATTTCACTTTCAATTACTTTATTTTCTTTATACAAAGACTCAAGCATTGTCGGGACTGTATACATTACGGAAATATTCTCAGTTTCTAACTTGCACAACACTTGATTTGGAATAAACTTTCTCATAACGTGTACCGTTTGACCTAAATACAATGCACTTATTGCACCATATAAGAAAAGAGAATGAACAAGTGTTCCAGCTATTAAAATAGAATCTGTCTTTTTCATATGAAAGTCATGTACATTACAATGAAAACTATGGACCCATGATTGTTGCGCACGTAAAAACGCTTTTGCTTTTCCTGTTGATCCTGATGTAAATCCCATATAAAAGGGAGCATTTTGTACATTTCCTACAAGATGATATGCAGGAAGATATTTCTCTATCATTTCTTTCCATTCATCAATCTCAACTACTCTTTCTTCTTCCCCCGGTATATCATTTAACTTATACTGTTCCGTCACAATAATATCCGGGTTACTAATTGCTATTCTTTCCTCAAGCTCACCCTGTTTCCACTTTATATCTAACGGTACACAAATCCAACCTGCCATCGCTGCTCCGGCAAATATTTGTAAAAATTCAATACGATTTTCTAAAACTATTGCAACTGTTTTATTCTTCGATTCTTTTTCATTCAACCAATTTGCTACTCTACAAACTGACTCGAACCAATCTTTATATGTTAAAACTCTATCATTTTCTTTAATCGCTATTTTATTCGGTTGTAAAGAAGCATATTTTTTGTATTCTTCTGTAATTCCCATATGAGACTTCCTTTCTTTACAAAATAACAAAAAGAAACACGCAATTAACGTGTTTCTCCTCTTTCTTATCCCGCATTTGTAAATTTCCCATTTTTCAAAGCAGGCGTAATAATATGTTTCAATGAACGATGTAATTTTGTCACGAGAATTGCTGCTATAATCGCTTTTATGCAATCACCTGGTAAAAACACGACACTTACTTTCATCGTTTGCCATATGGAAATATCCATTACGAAAGCTTGTACAAGAATACCAAATACATAAACAACGAAAATACCACCAATTATATTTATGCATAATACTTTTATAATAGAAACTTCACGTAAACGCTCAATTAAATAACCAATTACAAATGCTCCTACAATATAACCAAGTAAATATCCTGCACTTGGACCAACAAATACTCCTGGACCTCCACGCCCACCAGCAAGTAATGGCGCTCCAGCACCTACAATAAGTAAAAAAATAAGCTGACTCAGTGCACCAAGACGTGATCCTAACAATCCACCCGCAAGCATAACTCCAAGTGATTGTAATGTAATAGGAACAGGTGTAATAGAAAGAGCAATTGGAGGTATTAATCCTAGCACCCCCATAATAGAACTAAATAAAGCGACGAAAACTAAGTTTTTTGTATTCATGTGTACTTCTCCTATTTGTAAACTTAAAAATAATTTCAGATAACATATTACAGGTGTTATCTTATCTTTCTACTTATCTTTTGTCAACTTAATTATATTATAAGTTTACAAGCAGAGATTTCCTTTTCAAATTCATTTACCTTTATGCAAATGCTCAAGCTCTTTCCTAAGCGCCTGTTTTAAAAACTTTCCAACAGATGTTTTCGGTATTTCTTCCATAAATACAATATCGTCTGGCAACCACCATTTTGCAAACTGTGGTTTTAAAAACTCATATAGTTCTTCTTTTGTAACAGTACTATTTTTCTTTTGAACAACACAGGCAACTGGGCGCTCTTGCCACTGCGGATGAGGTACTGCAACGACAGCCGCTTCAAATATAGCGTCATGTGCCATTAAAGCATTTTCAAGATCAACTGAGGAAATCCATTCTCCGCCGCTTTTAATAACATCCTTCGTACGATCAACAATTTTTACGCAACCTTCCTCATCGACTGTAACGACATCGCCAGTATATAACCATCCATCACGAAACCCTTCCACCGTACGCTCATCGTTATAATAGCTTGCAGCGATCCAAGGTGCTCGTAAACATAGTTCTCCCATTTCAGTACTATCCCACTTCACTTCACCCTCTGCACCAACTACCTTCATCTCTACACCAGGAACAAGATACCCTTGTTTCGAACGAATCTCAAGCTGTTCTTCATACGCCAAATCTGTTTCGTAGCTTTTTAGACGTGCAAGCGTTACAAGTGGACTTGTTTCAGTCATGCCATATGCATGTACGAAAGGAACATTATATTTTTGCTCAAATGCTTTAATAACACTTTTCGGTGCAGCTGCACCTCCGCATAGTATTCTCGTAATACTAGATAAATCGTAACTATTATTTTCTAACTCTTGTAAAACACCGAGCCAAATTGTCGGCACACCCGCAGCTATCGTTACTTTTTCCGTTTGAATCATTTCTAATAAAATTTTCGGAGTAAACATCGGTCCTGGAAGAACTTGTTTTGCCCCAAACCAAGTTGCTGCAAAAGGAAGTCCCCAAGCATTCACATGAAACATTGGTACAATGGCCATCGCTGCATCACTTTCTGATAAAGCTGTCGTATCTGCTAATCCGAGTGCCATACAGTGCAGCACTGTGCTACGATGTGTATAAACAACACCTTTTGGATTTCCTGTAGTCGCTGACGTATAACACATACCAGCAGGTGTAGTTTCATCAATATCTTTTACAAATTGGAATTTCGGATCGCCTTCTGCTAAAAGCTTCTCATAATGGAATACAGGATGAAGTGTAGTTTTCGGAAGTTCATCTTTATCAGTCATAATAATATATGCTTGTACAGTGGATAATTCAGATTGGATATTCTCAACGAGCGGTACAAGATCTTCATCAATAAGTAAAATGCGGTCTTCTGCATGCTGAATAATATATGATATATGTTGAGGAGATAAACGAATATTAATTGTGTGCAAAACGGAAGCAATACCTGGAATAGCAAAATATGCTTCCACATGTCGATGATGATTCCACGCTAATGTTCCGATGCGCTCACCTTCTTTAATTCCAAGATTTGTTAGCGCACTTGAAAGTCTTCTTGTCCTTTCTCCTAGCTGCTTATACGTCAATGTCGTAACTGTATCATGTGTCCGTGAAATGATTTCTTTCTTCGGGAATAGTTTTTCTGCCCTTTCCATCATAGAACTAATTGTTAGCGGTACATTCATCATCATAATGTTTACAGCCTCCCTTTAAAGCGTTTTCATTTCGTTCATTATAACAGACTTCTACAAATATTTACGATATTTTTCTGTATTTTCTGAATTATTTCTTTGGAAATAATTCAGAACAATAAAAAACATGTTTTGAATACAATGATCCAAAACATGTTTTTTCATATTTATAAATTATCTACCTTTTTTCTCACTTTCTTTTTCAGTTTAAAAATGAAACGATTACTATATTCTTTATTTTCCACTAAAATTCTGTACGTTTCTAACACTCCCAAAACACGAACAAAAAGATAGAAACCAATCGCAATAAGTACAACGCAGTAAGGATAATACTGTACTAACTCTCCTGAAGTGATACGCTTCTTCTCAAATAAAAATGGTATTGCACCCGCTGCTATGAAACAAAATCCCACGATCACTACTGCAGCATACTTCTTCTTAATAGTCGCATATCTTTTTGTCAATTCTTTTAGAAAGTTTTGATCAAATAATAGTTCTTCCTTTTTTAATACATTGTATCGACTCTCTTCTATCGTTACAGGTACCATCATTGCTCCAATTCCAAGGACAGCAATAATAATTACAAGGAATGTAGACATTGTTACATTTTCCTTAAATAATAAATACGGTATTGTAGATAAAATGAGCAAACTAAATCCTAACGCGATATATTTAGAAATTTTTTGTCCATACACTACATAACCTTCTGCCATTTCCTTACTTACGTAATAGCCATGTTCCTTTTCATTACTTTGCTCAGCGGTTTCTTTTAATAAGTAATCAAGGGATACTTCAAATACATTTCCAATCATTATTAATTTTTCAGTTTCAGGAAAACCTTGACCGTTTTCCCATTTACTAACTGCTTGCCTTGTTGTGTTTAATTTCTCAGCTAACGCTTCTTGAGAAAGGCCCTTTTCCTTTCTTAATTTAAAAAGTTTCTCACCAAATCCTATATGTGTGTCCCCCTTTGTTTTCTTAACTAAATTGTATGTAAACATTGCTCTTATCTCTATCTTCCTACGGTTGCACTTTGTCAACTTACGGTTGCGATTATGTTATATAAGGTGCTTATATACGATTTAACTGTCTATCTTGTATGTTTACAACCTCACCAAAAATCAGCCTCTACAGTAACCAATTATAACAATTAAAGGGAATATTTGTTATAATAAATAAAAAAATCTCCCCTAAACAATTTAATTTAAAGGAGGTTTCCATATAAAACTTTCTATTCATTTATATATTGGGTTCTCGATATACTATATCTTTTCGTATTACGATACTTACCTTTAACGAACAAATCCTCTTTAATCGTACACTCATACTCCATATTCAATCGTTTCATTAATCTCTCAGATGCTTCATTTTCTGAATTACATCTCGCTTCAATGCTATTAAGATGTAACTCATTAAAACCATAGCTAAAAAAAGCTAACGTAGCTTCGGTAGCTAATCCTCTTCCCCAATATTTTCTTAATAAGGCGTATGCAATTTCTGCTTTATGTGTAGTTTGATCATATTTTATAAATCCACACGTTCCTAAAAGTTTTTGTTCCCCTTTTAATACGATTCCAAGGGAGCTACTTTTTCTTTTTCATATTGACTCACAATTTCTTCTATAAATTTGTATGTGTCATGTAACGATTGATGAGCATCCCATACAGTATAAGTTGTCAGCTCATTATCTGAGGCATACTCATATATATGTAAAATATCACTTATATCAAGTTTTCTTAATATGAGACGTTCCGTATACAACGTTGGATACGACCAATTCTCAACAATCATAACGGCTTTTGTTTAAACTTTTCATAATTTCGTACTTTTAATAAAAGGATATGACCACAATCCGTACAAACGTAAGCATCTACCGGAGATGATGTAAACATCGTCTCTTTTTTCCGTATTTGTGCATAACCGACAAACTCACCTTCTCCTATATTATGAGAACCGCAATTAGAGCATGTCTGCACGTCGTTCTTCCTCATGAGAGCACCACCTTTAATCTATTTCTACTTCCTTCGACAGTGCACTTCCACTTCCCTTCCAAAAAACCTGTAGTTCTCTTAAATTGCAACAGGAATCCTAGCACAAAAATCGTATTTATACTATGTATTATATTTATTGATGGAGGAATTTTATGACTACTATTATGACATTCGATATAGCAAAAGAAATTGAAAGCGCAGAAATTGATATGCTATCTTCTAGATTAAAGGCATTACAAGCGATAGCAGAAAATCCAATGCAAGTACAAATAGAAAAATTCGGAAGTGCAACTGCATTCTCATCAAAAGTAATCTCTGGTCCTACTTTTAATACAGTAAAAGGCATTACCTTTTCAAATACAAATGAGATAGATGAAATCATCTCTTATTATCGTTCACTACAAATCCCTTGCCGTTTTGAAATTACACCAGCTCAAGCCACAACTGAACTATTTCAATATTTATCACAAAAGGGATTTTTTCAATCTAGCTTCCATACAACTTTATATAATAAACCTAGACAAAATTCATCTCCTCTTCCTTCTAATATTTCGGTACGCAAACTCAAAGAAAATGAGTTTCATACTTTTGCAGACATTTATGTTCGAGGATTTAATATGCCATCATTTACAAAAGATGGCGTTCGTCAAAATAACGAAATTCTTTATAATCAGCAGGGATGGCATTTTTTCATAGCCGAAGTGCAAAATATTCCAGCAAGCATCGGTGTCATATATATAAATAAAGGCATTGCCTCACTAGCTGCTTCTGCTACTTTGCCAGAATTTCAGCGTAAAGGTTGTCATACTGCATTAATTCAGAAACGAATAGAAACAGCTATAGCAACAAACTGTCATTTAATAGTCGGACAAACTCGATTTGGTAGCAGTAGTCAAAATAACATGGAACGCGCTCATTTGAAAATCGCTTATACAAAATCAATATGGACTGCGAAATACTTATAATTAACTTTCTTTTTCTTACCATTACGAATGTATACATTTTATGACAATTCCATTTCTACCCTATTAATCATTTGAATATTCAAACTTCATTTGTTACGCTATTACTAGATACATCATTCAACTTGCTATATGAAAAGAGAATTCTAATCAAACTACATGGAGGAGAAATGTATGACAAAGCATGAGCATGGTTTAAAAGAAAAAGTAGAAGGTACCATTGATAAAGTAAAGGGCGAAGTAAAGGAAGTTGTCGGGAAAGTAACAGACAATAAGAAATTACAAGCTGAAGGAAAATGGGATAAGATAAAAGGTACTGCCAAAATTACTGTCGGTAATGTCAAAGAAAAAGTACATGAATATAAAGAGCATAAAGAAAATAAATAAAAAAGAGCCAAATGGCTCTTTTTTATTTACCTTCGCTCTTCTCTAACACATACAAATCTTCTTCAATATTAGATAGTTTTTCAGTTACAAGTTTTCTTGCATCTCCAATTGCTTGATTGTATGCAAATGGTCCTACTAACTTTATCATTTCTTCTATTAAACGTTCTGCTTGGAAACGTCCAATCTCATCTAAATCTTCTTCAACGAAAAACTGCTGGATTTGTGCTACAAGCTCTTCTTTTTTATCAGTCGGTATTTTTATGTTCATCATCATTCGTTACTCCTCTATATTTAAGATAACACTTTTCTTAACTCTACCATAGAAAAGCGATTTCCTGGACAAGTTTTTGTAACTCCTTCTAATTCACGATGACCAAGTATATTTTCTTTACTTATAGAAAATTGATTCATTAATGTCTTGCATAAAGAATATAGTGAATTCATTTGCGCAGTAGTAGGATCGTATGTATCAAAATTTCCCGTCATACATATTCCAATTGTATCACTATTATTATCTTTCGCATGTGCTCCAATATGTAAACCTCGTCCTTCGACTACAGTTCCATCTTCTTCAATAAAATAATTGTAGCCAATTCCGCTCCACCCTCTTACTTTTTGATGAAATTCGTGAGTTTTATACACATCCCATCCAACTTCTGACGTATGGTGGATAATAAGTTTATTTACTTTTTCTAAAGGAACTAACTCATCTTGAAATGTTATATTTGCACATTTAATTTCCATATGAACGTCCTCCTCTTAAAAATCGATCATAATAACTGTTTTATCATCTGGTCTTATTCTGTTTTCCCCTTCTAACTCTTCAATGATTGCTACATATTCTTTTATACTATTCTTTCTTATATATGCCACAGTTTGTTCTAGTGACCAATCTGAGTGAAACAATCCGTCTGAACAAATAAAGATCCCACTTACGTCGGCTACATGTAATTCCCCATGTTGTAAATAGGTCATCGCTTCCTTCATACCATTTGCGACTGAGTAGCCATTCGGCATATTTGCAAGATAACGATTGTATTTTAACTGCTCTCGAACATCCTGAAAAACGTGTTCTTCCGGTACAGATAGCCCTTTTTTACGGTCTTCTTCTCTTTTCTTTTTTGCGCGTTTACTAATTCCTTTAACTGTATCTTTCGTTAATACTTGCATCGTTCCATCTTGATGTATCGTAACAATCATACAATCACCTAGCTGCACATATTCAAGTTTCTCGCCATCTACTCGAACTGCTGCTATACATGTACACCATAAATGATCTTTTTTTCCCGTATCAACCTTATATTCTAGCATTTTGTTCTGCAATAATTCATTCGCTTTTGCAACTGCAACTTGTAAACTGATATTCTCCCGTAACGAAGTAAAATAACTTGCAAATAAATGCGAAGCGATGTATGCTCCATTATGTCCTTCTTCATCACAAAATGGGACAAGTGGCGTTGCGCCATCACATACACCGTAAACTATATTATCTTCATTACAAAAAAATGAATCCTCACATTCGTGTTTTAAAGGACTTTTCTTTTGATACGTTGTTATCTTCATTTTTTGTATCCCCTTCCAAATTGTCGAATACTCAAACTTTTTAGATTAATCTAATTTCTCGAAATAAACTGTTTTCCCCTAAAACTTTTAATTTCATATATAATCTTGAAATAATATGATTATTTAATGAAGGACGGGAAAAAGATGGTCAGATTTCTTGGTGTTATTTTTGGTTCTATTATTATTGCAATTGCCTTTAATCTTTTCCTTATCCCCCATAAAATTTTAAGTAGTGGAATTGGCGGAATTGCTATTATTTTAGGAATTGTAACCCCTGTAAACACAGGTATTATTAACTTCGTATTGAACTTACCAATCCTCATTTTAGGATACATAGGTCTTGGAAAAAAAGTAATTTTTAACACAGTTGTCTCTGTAATTGTATTATCTGTTGCACTATATTATATTCCTGTAAAAGTCGTAGCAACAGATCCACTTTTATCATCTGTATTTGGAGGTGTTATCGCCGGAGCTGGTATTGGCCTTGTCTTTAACTGCCATGGTTCAACTGGTGGTTTTGATATTATCGGTATGTTGTTATCTCGTAAAAGAGATATTAAACTTGGCGGTTTCCTTATTCTGTTAAACACAGTTGTTGTTGTCATTGCAGGATTTTTCTTCACCTGGGATGTAGCACTAACGAGCTTACTTTCAATTTATGTAACTGGTAAAGTAATTGATGCCGTTCATACGAAACATCGTAAAGTTACACTTATGATTGTAACAAATCAAGCTGAAGAAATGAAAAAGAAACTCCTTTCTACTGTTGTACGTGGAATCACACTTCTTGACGGCGAAGGTGCTTATTCAAACGAGAAAAAACGTGTACTTATGACTGTCGTTTCACGTGAAGAGTTAGCAAGTATGAAACTAACTATTTCTGAAATTGATCCTCATGCATTCGTTAATATTACAGAAACTGTTGAAGTATTAGGATTGTTTAGAAAAGCGTAAAAAACTAGGTGGAACTCCACCTAGTTTTTATTTTGCATAAATTCAATTCTATTTCCAAATAGATCTGATACGTAAAATCTAATTACATCTGGGCGTGCATTATCATCTATTACCTCAATACCTTGTTGTATTAATTCTTGTTTAAATTCGTCAATTTTAGAAACATAAAAAGCTGGATGCGCCTTTTTAGCTGGTATAAAGTTTTGCTCGACTCCGATATGAATTTCTTGATTTCCACACTTAAACCAACATCCTCCACGCTTCTTTAACTCTTCTGGCTTCGGAATTTCCTCCATACCAATTTTATTACCATAAAATTCTCTTGCTTCTTCCTCACATCCTACAGGTGCCGCTACTTGTACATGATCAATTCCTTGAATATAACTTTTCATTTTTCTCCCCCTCTTCTATTCTAATGTTATAACGAAAACACATTCATGTAACTTACAGAAAATTAATAAAGCAATATAAGATTCTCTTATTACTACCTTTTATACCTTCTACTAATAATAAAAAAAGAAATTTTATTATGTAATTTCCATTTTTTATAGAAATACATGTCACACCTATATTATAGTTATTAATAGATCCATCTTTTTTAGATGCTAATTGTACGGAGGAAATATTATGAGTCGTAAAAAATATTCATCTACTCAAAAAAAGCGTCATCCGAATGTATCTGGACGCTTGCGAAACCATATACAAAATCGTTCTTTAGCAGAAATGTACGCCTCTCTTTTTGAACATAATCCTGATAGTATTATTTCATTGAGTTTAGAAGGAGTTATTTTACATATTAATCCCTCTGCTGAAAAATTTTTAGGTTACACTTCTCACGAATTAGAGCGTAAAACAATCACTTCTATTTTAGAAGCACATATTTCTGATCAAGTGCTACAATACATAAAAAATACTGCAGCTAATGATCAAAAAGAGTATATTATCTCTATTTATCATAAAGACGGATATTTACTAGATGTCGTAACAAAATTAGTTCCTATTTTTGTTAAAAACCGTTTAACAGGTGTATACGCCATTATGAAACCCCTTGAAAAATCAGATAGAATTGAGAAAGTATTAAAAGATAGTGAGAAACGATTGCGCACATTAATGAATTCAATGCCTGCGTTTGTTATATTTAAAGATCATGAAGGACGCTGGCTTGAAGCGAATGACTATGCACTTTCTTGCTTCGATTTCCATAATGTACCCTATCACGGAAAGAAAGATGGGGAACTCATTCAATATAACGAAGCGTACCGAGAAGCTTTTTTACATTGTGAAGAAGTTGATGAACTAACATGGCAAAAAGGACAAATTCTTCACGGTGAAGAATTTATCATACATAGAGATGATTTCGACCTAATTTTAAGCATTTCAAAAGTCCCACTCTTCCACCCTGATGGCTCCCGCAAAGGTCTTATAGTGATGGGAAGGGATGTTACCGAACTAAAGGAAACTGAAAAATTATTACGAAAATCCGAAAAGCTTGCAGTAGTAGGACAACTGACAGCTGGAATTGCGCATGAAATTAGAAACCCGCTAACTTCATTGAAAGGATTTTTAACATTATTACATCCAGAGATAAATGAGGAAAATAAATGGTATGTAGACGTTATGCTAAGTGAAATTTCACAAATGGAATCCATAACAAGCCAATTTATGGCGATGTCTAAACCACAAGTGCTTGCTATTCATACTTGCAACATACAAACATTAATTGAAGAAGTAGTAACTTTTATTTTACCAACTGCTATTATGCATAGCGTTCATATCATTATGGACCATTTTAATCATACTTCTGACATTCAATGTGACAGTAATCAATTAAAACAAGTTTTTATTAACATATTAAAAAATGCCATCGAGGCGATGCCGAATGGCGGCAACATCTTCATTCAAACAACATCGTTAGAAAATGATTTCATTTCAATACGCATTATTGATGAAGGGTGTGGAATACCTGAAGAGCGCATGTCACGTCTTGGAGAACCTTTTTATAGCTTAAAAGAAAAAGGAACTGGTCTCGGCTTAATGATATGCTATAAAATCATCCAAGAGCATCACGGAAAACTATTCATTTCAAGTGAATTAAATAAAGGAACAACTGTTGATATCCAATTACCAATCACTGCATCTCAGCCTGTACCAAACTCTTAACTATGCTATATCAATATAATAAAAGGCCCCTACTAGTTGTTATAAGTATTTCAATTATTATGGAAAACATCTAAAATAACACGCTAAAAAGCTCAAAGTCCCTATATGACTCTGAGCTTTATTTTTGTATAAAACGCATTTCATTACATCCATTCTCTTCCATGTTCACGAATGAATTTAATATCGGTTTCATAATGTTCAAGGTGTCCTTCATCTATCATTTTTTGAAAGTTCCTATCGCCTTCTTTAGCTTTTCTTTTCATGTATTTACATAACCCTTCTAATCGGAGCAATACCATCTCCAAATAATCTTCTTCCATATCATCACCGTATGATTCAAAAAACAATTTAACTCTTTGCTTTATACGGTCAGCATGCTGTAATGAATTATAATAAACTGCCTCACCTGTTTCTGTATAATAAACTCTACTTAAAGGGACACAAGTGTAAAGAGTATACGCTATGTCCCAAAGTCTTGGACCCGGAGCAGCAACATCAAAATCGATAATACCTACTGGTTTTTCGTTATTAAAAACAATGTTGTATATTGCAAAATCATTGTGGCATACAACCTCTATTTTATTTGGAGTATTATCCATCGGTTTCCAATCATCTAATAACGGAAAGTCACTCACAGCATCATGATAAAGACGGAGCATCTTCGCTATCTCTTTTAAAACATCATTAGACCTCATGTATTCTTTTAAAGGATAATTACCAGCTTCTCCTTCAAAAAATGATAATATCTCTCTATCTCTTTCATCAATCCCTAAAAACTTTGGTGCATAACTAAACCCTTTGTTTTCCAAATGGTTTAATAGTTTATGAATTTTGGTACTGCCCTGCTTTAATTCCCGTCGAACAGTATCTTTCGAACGATATACGTTTGAGACATTCCCTCCCGTTAGCATTTCTTCATTTTCGTAGTTTGACATCTAATAATTCCCCTCCATTATTAAAAAATCGACACTCTTAAAACAAATTGCCGATTTTTCTACACTCCTGCTCATTAACACAACAGGAACCCCTTTGCTTTTCTTCATATTTTAACATAACTTTCCTGTTCTTTTTAACACCCTGAATAGCAACAAAAAAATCGAGTATAAAATCTTTATGATTTCACACTCGATTTAGCCTATTATTTATGCATGTGGAAACACTCTTTCATACCACTCTGTTGCTTTTTCTACTTCATTAATCGTTAATTGATGCCCTCTATTCTCCCAGTGCATTGTTACACTAGCATTCGCATTTTCTAGTAACGCCTTTAATTCCTCTGACTCTGCTGATGAACAAATCGGATCATTTGTTCCAGCAGCAATAAACACTGTTTTCTCTACTAAATTAGGAAGTTTTATCCCTCTTCTCGGTACCATTGGATGGTGAAGAATGGCACCTTTTAATGCATTTTCGTAATGGAATAATAAACTTGCTGCAATATTTGCTCCATTTGAGTACCCAACAGCTACAATATTATCTCTATCAAATCCATATGTTTTTGCTGCTTCATTCAAAAATTCATTCAATTCCTTCGTACGGAAAACGAGATCCTCTTCATCAAAAATACCTTCTGCTAATCTACGGAAGAAACGAGGCATTCCATTTTCTAACACATTCCCACGAACACTTAATACAGAAGCTTCTGGATCAACTCTTTCGGCAAGCGGTAATAAATCTAATTCATTTCCACCCGTACCATGTAGCAATAATAGTGTTGGTTTTGACGCATCTTTTCCTTTTTGAAAAACATGTTTCATCATTATCCTTTATCCCCTTTCAATCACTTATATAATTAGTCTAATTCTCTTACTTCAATTGGTAATAGTGTTTGTTCAATCTGTTTTCTATGTGGTTCATATCGCTCAGGAAGCATTAATTCTTCACCCATCGTTGCTTGCGTTTCATCATGTGCAAATCCCGGAGGATCCGTTGCAATTTCAAATAAAATTTCCCCGTGCTCTCTAAAGTAAATGGCATTAAAATAATTTCGATCTTGAACAGGAGTAACACCATATCCAAAGCGTGAAACATGTTCTTTCCAGTCTAATTGATCAGCATCATTAATAGCTCTCCATGCAATATGGTGAACCGTACCAACACCCATTTGCCCGCGTCCAATAGAATTTAACTTTAAATCAATTACATTTCCAATTTCAGCTGAAGAACGGAATCGAACAAACTCTCCCTCTTCTCCAACTTTTTCAAGTCCCATTACATGTTCTAACAGTTCGGCAGTTTTTTGAGGCTGTGCAGATAAAAGGACAGCACCACCAAATCCTTTAATCGCAACTTCTGGCGTAACTCCTCCAAAACTCCAATTATTCGCTTGGCCTTCTTCTCTTTCAACAATCTCTAGATGCAAACCATGCGGGTCATCAAATTCTAAATACTGTTCTCCAAAGCGCGTCATTTTTGTATATGAAATATCGAAGTGCTCCAATCTCTTTTCCCAAAATCCTATAGTACCTTTAGGTACAACGTATGAAGTTATTCCTACTTGCCCATCTCCTATGACACCTTGTTGAGCACCTGTCCAAGGGAAAAATGTAATAATTGTTCCTGGCTTTCCTCCTTCATCCCCAAAGTAAAGGTGATACGTACCTGGATCATCAAAATTCACTGTTTGTTTTACTAAACGCAAACCTAATACACCTGCATAGAAATCTACATTTTCTTGTGGATGACCTACGATTGCTGTAATATGATGAATCCCCATTGTTTTCTTTTCCATTTCGCCCACTCCTTTTTTCATTTCATTTTTAAAGAACTGCTATACGCTAAAATTCATTATTCATTTTGTCCATTTGATTAAGTTCAATCCGTAATGTCATTTTATCTCGAATTTGAGATATTTTTTAAAAACTCACACATTCCATTCTATTTAAATTTATCTCGAATTCGAGATAAATAACAAAAAAACTACAGTTCCTACAATATGCTTAGTTTACTATTATATAAAATATCGGTTTTATAATTTAGAATACCTTCGAATTTATCTTGAATTCGAGATTTATTATAATCTAATTATTTTTCATTGTCAATGAGGATCCCGTTTAATTTTTCCATCAAAAATAATTTTCTGACAACTGCTGCATATTAAATATATATTATAAAAGGTACAAACGACAAGCGGAAATATTCGAGCAATATTTTTCTAACTTCCCTATATTCCTATAATCAAAAAAGCCATACAAATGTATGACTTTTGACCAACATTTTTTATTTAGCTACATCCTTACACATTTACTTCTCGCTTACGTCGGGAAACAATTCCGAAAGAGAAATCACCCTCCCAGTCTCATCTTTAAACACAATATGCTCTCTCGTTAAATGGCGCGGACTCTTTACTCCCGCTGCCGCCGCTAATGAAAACAAACTATATCTCATACTAATTATATAGTTCATTACTCGCCATTTCTTCTCATACGGATCTAACGCTTTTTGATAGTGAGGATTCGTTGTCGCAACACCTGATGGACATTGTCCTGAATTACATTGAAGTGCCATAATACAGCCGCTTGCCATCATAAATCCACGGGCTGAATTTACAGCATCTGCTCCAATTGCTAAAGCGATTGCCACTTTATCTGGTGTGATTAATTTCCCAGAGGCAAACACCTTTAATTTATCCCGGACCCCATAATGATTCGCTGTATCAATAAATGTAATTAATGCTGGAATAAGCGGCAGCCCCATACTATCTGCCATCGATTTATACGTTGCACCTGATCCACCTTCTGAACCATCGATTGTAATAAAATCTGGATAGATGTTTAATTCTTTCATTGTTTTCAATAAGTCTTCCAACGGCTCCTGTTGACCAATTACAATTTTCATACCGACTGGTTTACCGCCGTTTTCTTGCAAATTTTGAATAAAATATAAAGCCTCTACCGCATTATTAATAAATGAAAATCGATTTGGCGAATTAATCGTCTCTCCTTCTCGTACTTTCCGAACGGAAGCAATTTTCTCATTTACCTTCTGTCCTTCTAAATGACCACCACGTATTTTTGCTCCTTGCCCAAATTTCAACTCAAATGCTTTAATATTGCTTTCTCTCGCTTTTTCAATAAATTCCTTCATTGAAAAATTCCCTTCCTCATCACGATATCCGAATAACCCTGGACCAATTTGTGCGATAATATTTGCACCTGTATGTAAATGTTCCGGTATTACGCCTCCTTCTCCAGTATTAATCCATGAACCACCTGCCATTTTCGCTCCAAACCCAGTTGATAAAATATAATTTTCTCCAATTGCACCGTAAGAAGTCGCTGATGCACCGAACATGCCATGTAGTTTCCATGGATATTTACGATTTTCACCGACTATAATTGCATCGTCTTCTTCGTATAACCAAAGGTTTGTTGTATCCGCTGTCAATTTCTCTCTTCTTGAAAATAATCCCTCTTTTTGAATCACATACTTTTTCCCCTCACGCTCTTGCGTTAGATTCACACTTAATTCATCTGTTAATGTTGGAAATAATGTATTAGCAATATAATAGCCAGAAGCATCAAAATCTCGTTTTGATCCAAAACCAAGTATTTCAGAACGATATTTTGCTAAAAACATAACACTTTGAAAATCGTAACGCGAAAAAGGTTTTCCATCAGTATCATGGTCAAACCAATATTGCCGGAATTCCGGTCCTATCTTTTCAAGTAAATAGCGCATCCTTCCTAAATATGGATGCAATTTTAAGATAGAATGATGCGTCCGTTTTTTAATAAAAAATGTAATGATAAAAAAGATAATTAGAAGTAGCATCAAAAAGAGCAATATACTAATAATAACGAGTAGCGCTTCATTCATTCTGCTTCCCCCTATATATGAAGTTCCATAATAAAAAGAGAACACTCGATGTGTTCTCTTTTTATCCTTATTCACACTAACGTAGCAAGATGCTCTTTCGCATCATATTCGATTAAACTTTCAGCATTTTTAATTCGATGAACAAAATCTGGGTTCGCAATTAACGGTCTTCCAAATGCCGCTACATCAATTGTTCCCTCTTGCAATGCTTCTTCTGCCTCTTTCGGATTCAAATTCCCTACTCCTACGATAGTACCATCCCAATATTTTCTTACTAATTGATGAAAATTCTTTCCGTCAGCAATAACTGCTGTATAATTCATCGTTGACGGATGGATCATTGTTAATCCAACTTCTTTGAACATATTTACAAAAGTCTCAATCGCAAGTTCTGGATTTTCCCACATATAAGTAGGGTTATCACCTTTAAAGGCAGAGAAGCGAAGAAGTGTTTTATCAGCTCCAACCGCTTCTATTACAGCCTCTGTTACTTCTTTCATAAATGTTAGCCTTTGCTTTAAGTTTCCACCGTATTTATCTGTTCGCTTATTCGCAAATTCATAAGTGAATTGATCAATTAAATATCCGTGTGCACCGTGAATTTCAACGCCATCGAATCCAGCTTCGATCGCATTTTTCGCAGCTTGTGCATATTGACCGATAACTTCTTTTATTTCTTCTATTGTCATTGCTTCTGGTGTATCAAACGGTTTTCGGAAACGCGGAACATTTCCCTCTGCAGCGATTGCTGACGGTGCTTGCGGCAATTGACCACCAATTATTTCATGATGACTCATGCGTCCGACATGCCATATTTGTGCAATAATCGCTCCGCCTTCTTTATGTACTGCCTCCGTAACAGGTCTCCAAGAATCGACTTGCTCTTTCGTATAAATACCTGGTACTCCTGGATTTCCTTTTGCTCTCGGGCTAATGACAATTCCCTCTGTAATAATTAATCCAATGCCATCAGCAGCACGTTTTCGGTAATATTCGACTACGTCAGCACCAACTACGCCAGTCTCATTATTTGCAAAGCATCTCGTCATCGGTGCCATCGCTATGCGACTACGAAGAGACCAAGATCCAATTTGAATCGGATCAAACAACTTCGTTTCTTCAATATTTTCAAAAGATCCCCAATCGTTTATATTTGTCCCTTCATAAATACTTGCCGATTTATTATTTGAACTTGTCATTTTTCTTCCCCCTTACAAAAAAATTTACTATAATCGCATCATACTTACTTTTAAATAGTAACGTCAATTTATACGTCTTTACCATAAAACATTCGAATATCAAAAAAATAGAATAACAAAAATAAAATTAAAAAGGTTTCCTAATTAGGAAACCTTTTTTAGTTGACCATATAAGGCTAACAATTCGTTTATTTCTTTTATATAAAGAAAATAAACAATTATTATCTCCTCACATATGAGAAATTCCTTAACAATAGAAGTGAGAGCGGTTCAGTATTCTTCAAAAAATAATAACTTATATATACCTAAAACAATGAAAGCCCTACCTCTCTTTCATCCTTACGGCTCCTCGTCCGTGCCAGTGTGAATCAGGATTGCAAAAATCAAGTAACTATTTTATCGAGTTATTTAATTAAAATTCGAATATTCGTAAAAGAAATAAAAAATAAAAATGGATTAAATTGTAGTAATAACAAAAGAGGTTAATGCTCTAAAAGTGGTTTGAAAGAGTTGAATGTCTTTGAAATGATCGATTCTCTATAATTACGTTCCCAAAAAATTCAAGATCTTTTTTGGGATGTAATACATTATTTGTAATGAACCTTAACAAAAGCTTTTTATCTGATTTTCTGTGATACCTTCAATTAATCCCAGTTCACTAATCAAAAATTCATGTGCGTTATCTAACATTTTCTTTTCGCTTGCATTAAGTGCTTTTTCTTTCTGTATACGCATTAAATCACGCACAACTTCAGCACCTTCTTGTATTTTACCCGTTTTTATTTTATCAGTGTTCACTTTATACCTTTGTTTCCACGTAAGTAATCTATCTGATTCTCCATGCTGAAAAATATCTATTATGTGTGTTAATGCCTTTATATCCGTGACTGGTCGTATATTTGAATTCAATATTTTCCCTTCAGGAATCATTATTTCCATATTACTAGCCGACATTTTTATAACATAATACTGTTGTTTTTCCCCTGAGATTTCCTTCTCTTCTATGGCTTTAATTATACCTGCTCCCTGCATTGGATAAACAATGTTATCGCCAATTTGAAACAAATAATCCACCTCCATATATGGTAACCTTCTCAATCTTAACATACATTCATTTTTTTAGCAAAATTTTTATTTTATCATAAAATCATTTTTCATGTCAATCCTTTTAAACTAAGAAAATGAATCCGTAAAATAACACTAAAAACCCGCAATTTTATTTACTTTCCCCTACATACATACGTTCTATTTCCACCTTCTCTTTAAACATAAAAACACATTACTACATATGAGTAGTAATGTGTTTTTTATACGGCATAGGCAAACATTCTCTTTTCCGCCTATATACTAACCTGCTTACGAACTGCTTCTCGCGCTAAAAGAAAACTCATAATCACTTGCGCAGCTACTCTACTCGTCATATCCCGGAAATCAAGTGTGGGATCAATCTCTACAATATCCATACCTTGAACGAGCGGTTCTTTACCAAGAAATTCAATTGCATCAAGTAAAGTCGCGCTATCCATCCCCCCAGGACCAATTGCTGGACAGCCTGGCGCAAAGGCTTGGTCTAATACGTCCATATCAAGAGAAATATAAATAGCAGTCACACCTTGTTTTCTTAACACTTCAATACTTTCTGAAATAAGATCTTTTATTTCTCGCTCTCTTACATCTTTCATTGTATACACTGTCACACCGTGCTCTTTTGCATATTCATGGTACGCTCGTGCATTTGAAAAATTACGAATTCCAATTTGAACGAGTTGTTTTCCTGTAATAACATCATTTTCTAGTAAACTACGGAACGGTGTGCCATTTGATGGGCCACCATCATCTAAATTACGTAAATCATGATGGGCATCAAATTGAATAATACCGACCTTTCCTTTACTCTTTGCAAAACCTGTTATACTCGGAAAACTAATAGAATGGTCACCACCAAGAACGATTGGTACCATTTTTGGATTTACTTTCGTTAAGTGGCCAACTGTTTTCGCAATTCGATGATGACTTTCTTTTATATCTGTAACATGCATCGTAATATCACCGCAATCATGCAGAATACTTTCTTTCATATCGTGTTCTTCTGTAATTGCGTACGTGCTATATGCATCTAACATCGCACGAATTGTTTTTGGTGCAAAACATGCTCCTGAATGACTAATAGATGGTTTAGAAAGGGGTGCTCCAATTAAGGCAGCACCGAATATTTCTACACCTTCCTCCCAATCTTTAATCATTTCGCTCCATTTCGTCACTTCACGATCAATAAACTTTGCATTTTTCTTTAAATAGTGGCCGTGCTCCACGATTGTTCACCTCTTGTGTATGCGATATTACCATTCTTCCATACTGTATTTACATGACTTACACCGTAATGGTACGGTACGTAAGCATAATTGTAAGCATCCCATAAAACTAAATCTGCCTTACGACCCACTCTAATTTTCCCAGCTACATCGCCTCGATTAATGGCATAAGATGAGTTAACTGTTACCGCATTCCAAACTTCTTCTGGTGTCATTTTCAGCTTTAGCATTGCGATGCTCATAATAAGCTGAATGTTTTCAGTTGGACAGCTACCTGGGTTAAAGTCTGTAGCTAATGCAACCGCAACTCCTTCATCAATCATTTTGCGTCCACGTGCGAAACTTTCTTTATTTAAATAAAAAGTTGTTCCTGGTAATAATGTTGCTACTGTATTAGAATTTGCAAGCATTTCAATTCCTTTATCAGAAGCGCCAACTAAATGGTCCGCTGATGCTGCACCAATTTCAGCCGCTGCTTCAGCACCACCAAGAGGGTCGATTTCATCTGCATGAATTTTCACATCAAAGCCAAGTTCTTTCGCTTTTAATAAAAATTCTTTTGATTCTTCTACAGAGAACACGCCTGTTTCACAGAAAATATCAACGAACTCAGCTAATTGCTTCTCTTTCATTTCTGGTAATAAATCTAGCATCCATTGTAAAAATTCTTTTGATTTTCCTTTGTACTCTTTCGGAACTGCATGAGCACCTAAAAATGTTGAAACTAAATCGATTGGATGCTCTTTTTGTAATTGTGCAGTTGCCTCTAATTGTTTCCATTCCGTCTCATCATCTAATCCGTAACCACTTTTCGCTTCTACAGTTGTCACACCAAAAGATAGCATACGGTCTAAATGGAATTTAGCTTTTTGAACAAGTTCTTCTTTCGATGCCTGTTTCGTTGCATTTACAGTCGCAAGAATACCTCCGCCTTGTTCTAAAATTTCTAAGTACGGAACTCCTTGTAATTTCAGCGCAATTTCATTTTCACGAGATCCACCAAATACAAGATGCGTATGCGGATCAACAAGACCAGGAGAAACCATTTTTCCGCCGCAATCAATAACATCTTTCGCTTGTAATCCTTTTGCTTCTTCCGCTGTTCCAACGAAAGTAATTACGCCGTTTTCAATTCCAACAGCACCGTTTTCAATAACAGGAAGCGTGTTCATCGCTTCCCGTCTTAACAAGCCATCTTCTTGATCCATTGTTAGTAATTGACCGATATTTATTAGTAAAGTGTCCAGCATGTTTCTTCCCCCTTATTTCATCATTGGAATGTTAACGCCTTTTTCTTTCGCTGTTTCAACAGCTAAGTCATATCCTGCATCAACGTGACGAACAACACCCATACCAGGGTCAGAAGTTAATACGCGGTCAATACGTTTTGCTGCTGCTTCAGTTCCATCTGCAACAATAACCATTCCAGCATGAAGTGAATAACCCATACCAACGCCACCACCGTGGTGAACAGATACCCAGCTCGCACCGTTTACACTGTTAATTAATGCATTTAGAATTGGCCAGTCTGCTACTGCATCACTACCGTCTTTCATCGCTTCTGTTTCACGGTTTGGAGATGCTACAGATCCGCAATCTAAATGATCACGACCGATAACGATCGGTGCCGATAATTCACCATTTGCCACCATTTCATTAATGATGCGGCCAAATTTTGCACGCTCTCCGTAACCAAGCCAACAAATACGTGATGGAAGACCTTGGAACTCAACTTGCTGACGAGCCATACGAATCCAATTACACAAATGCTCATTATCCGCGAACTCGCGTAAAATAACTTCGTCTGTTTTATAAATATCTTCTGGGTCACCAGAAAGAGCTACCCAGCGGAATGGTCCTTTTCCTTCACAGAATAACGGACGGATAAATGCTGGAACGAATCCTGGGAAATCGAAAGCATTTTTTAATCCTTCATCGAAAGCAACTTGGCGAATGTTATTTCCATAATCAAATGTAATAGCGCCCTTCTCTTGCATTGCAAGCATTGCTTCCACATGTTTTTTCATACTTTCTTTTGATAATTGTACGTAACGTTCTGGATCTTCTTCACGAAGTTTCGCTGCTTCTTCTAATGTGTAACCTACTGGAATATAACCGTTTAATGGATCATGAGCAGATGTTTGATCCGTAACTAAATCTGGCGTAATATTGCGCTTCACTAGTTCTGGTAAAATCTCTGCTGCATTTCCTAACAATCCAATTGAAATTGGTTCTTTCTTCTCTTTATACTCGTTCGCAACAGTTAATGCCTCTTCTAAAGATTCTGTATACATATCACAATATCTCTTTTCGATACGACGATCGATGCTGCGCTTATCAACATCAATAGCAATTACAACACCGCCGTTCATCGTTACAGCAAGAGGTTGTGCACCACCCATACCACCTAAACCAGCAGTAAGTGTTAATGTTCCTTTTAATGAACCATCGAAATGTTGACGTGCCGCTTCACCAAATGTTTCATATGTTCCTTGTAAAATCCCTTGTGTTCCAATGTAAATCCAGCTACCCGCTGTCATTTGTCCGTACATCATAAGGCCTTTTTTCTCTAGTTCACGGAAGTGATCCCAGTTCGCCCACTTCGGTACTAAGTTTGAGTTCGCTAAAAGAACGCGGGGTGCATCTTCATGTGATTTAAAAATTGCAACCGGTTTTCCTGATTGAACAAGTAACGTTTCATCACTTTCTAACGTTTTTAATGAATCTACAATTGCATTGTAGCTTTCCCAGTTACGAGCTGCACGGCCAATTCCGCCATATACAACTAATTCTTCTGGTTTTTCAGCTACTTCAGGGTCTAAATTGTTCATTAACATTCGAAGTGCAGCTTCTTGAACCCATCCTTTCGTTTGTAACTCAGTACCTCTTTGCGCACGAATTGTTTGTTTTACTTTTTCCATTTCAATCTCTCCCTTTTCTCGTTTTATATTGCTGCGTTTACATCTAATCTTTCTTTTATTGAATAGTTCGCTTTTAACCAATGCGCGATATTTTCAATATCCGTTGAGAATATGCGGTCATTTGTAATAGAAGGCACTTGCTGACGGCCTTGATGATAGAACGCTTTCGTCACTGTACTCATGTTTTCAATACCACGATACTCTGCTGCTTGCATCGCACAAATCATCTCAATTGAAAGAACACGTCTTACATTTTGAATAATTTGATGCGCATGACGTGAAGCGATTGTTCCCATACTTACGTGATCTTCTTGGTTAGCTGACGATGGAATTGAATCTACACTCGCCGGATGTGCTAACGTTTTATTTTCAGAAACGAGCGAAGCCGCTGCATATTGCATAATCATTGCACCAGATTGAAGTCCTGGTTCTGGACTTAAAAATGGTGGTAAGTCATTTAATTGAGGATTTACTAGGCGCTCAATTCTGCGCTCTGAAATATTTGCAAGCTCCGCCATTCCTACTTTTAAGAAATCCATCGCAAACGCAATCGGTTGTCCGTGGAAGTTACCACCTGAAATTACTTTTTCCCCACCATCAAAAATAAGTGGATTATCTGTCGCTGCATTCATTTCGATTTCTAATTTTTCTTTCACATAATTTAAAACTTGCCAAGAAGCACCGTGCACTTGCGGGATACAGCGAAGTGAATATGCATCTTGTACACGAAGTTCCCCTTGTTTTGTCACAAGTTTACTATCATGAAGAACGTCACGAATTCTACTTGCTACTTCCACTTGCTCTTTATAACCACGTGCTTTATGAACATTTTCATCAAATGCATCAATAATGCCGCGTAATCCCTCAATTGTCATAGAAGCAATTAATTCAGCTTGATAAGCCGTTGCTTCTGCTTCTATATAAGAAAGAACTCCTTGCGCTGTCATCGCTTGCGTACCATTGATTAACGCAAGACCTTCTTTCGCTTCTAATTCAATAGGTTCAAGCCCCTCTTCTGTAAGAGCAATCATCGCATGAACTCGTTTTCCCTTGTAGAACACTTCACCTTCACCTAATAAAACGAGAGCAAGATGAGATAAAGGTGCTAAATCACCGCTCGCTCCTAGTGACCCTTGTTGCGGAACGACTGGATGAATTTTGCGATTTACAAACTCAAGAAGCATATTTACAACAAGTGGTCTAACGCCAGATACTCCTTTTAACATCGTATTAGCTCGTAAAATTAACATACCGCGTGATACTTCTTCTGGGAATGGATCACCTATCCCGCACGCATGTGATTGAATTAAATTGTGCTGAAGTGCCTTTACATCATCTTTTTGAATAAGCACATCACTAAACTTTCCAAATCCAGTTGTAATACCGTAAACGACTTTTCCGTCTTCTACGATTTTCTCAACTACTTCGCGGCACTCCGCTACCTTTTGCATACTATTTGGGCAAGCTGTTACACCTTCACCTTCAAGTAACAACCTCTTCATTTCTTCAACTGTCAATGTGTGTCCTGTTAACGTAATCATCATTTTTCCTCCTTAAAAAAAGCAAAAGGGGACCTTACCTTTTTAAGACAGACTTCTGTCCTAAAAAGCAAGGCCCCCTTCTAACTAATAGACTATGGGCAAATCATATGTGATTAATTCCTAAACCAATCGCCTCATGCTCAGATCCTTTTACAGGTGCACCAATCGTTCCATATAATGCAACAGCAACCCATTCGCCTTCTTTTTTACCGTCGTATGGTGTACCGCGCACTATCGCAAAGCGAAGTCCTACTGTACGAAGAACGTCTGCTAACTGAATTTGACCTCTCGTCACTCCGTACAAAGCTTCCATTATTGCATGATAAAGTGCATGTGTTTCTCTGTAAACGTCTGTTTCAATAACTTGGTTGCTCTTAGCCGCTGTTTCCATTGCTGCTACAACTTTTTGCGAATTCATCGAACCCACTTTCCCCGTACAATATTTCCAACCTTTTGGAATAGATAATACAGGGCTTTCATTCTCATCCGCAAGTGCCAACAGCATGGCCATCCGACCAATTCGATGTGTTCCTTGAAGAAGCATGTGACTCTCTCATTTCTTTTGAATTATTTGAATATTACTTAATTTAAGAATATATGAAAACGTTTAAATCGTCAATAGTTTAAATGATGATTCAAATAATTTTTTAATTTTCTCCAATTTGTGTACACAAATTATTTACACAAATTTTTCAAGCGTGCTATAGTCGCACTAACAGATGCAAAGGAGCGAGATTTCAGTGGCGAAGCGAAAAGATATTCATTTTCGAATTGAAGAAAAATTACTTGAAAGATTTGAAGCAGCACTCCATTACGAAGGTTTAAATAAAACAGACGTATTAACACATGCAATCCAGCAATTTTGCACGAAGGTGGAATATGAAAAAATGAATGATGTAAAACGCCAATACAACGTAAGCAACCATTTACAAACACGTATCGATACGCATAAACATTTTGAAAAGAAACGAGTGAATGTAGATGAAGTCGTCATTGAACATTTACAACTCCAAGGGAAAGAAAAAATATTAGAGGTCGGGTGCGCTAACGGAAAATTTCTTTCCCTTTTGCAAACGAATGGTCATACAGGACATCTAACCGGTTTTGATCAATCGGAAACTATGCTTTCTGAAGCTGCAATAAAGAATAGCATAATTGAATGGAAACTGGGTGATGCTAGTAAACTTCCTTTCGAAGCTAATTGTTATGACTGGATAGTCGCAAGGCATATGTTATATCACATGAAAGATGTCGAAAAAACAATTCAAGGATTCCATAAAGTAATTCGTCCCGGCGGCGCCCTTTTAGCTACAACAAATTCTAAAGTTTCATTACCTCGTATAGATGAAATGTGTAACAAAATGTTAGTTGCATTTGATTTACCAAAAACATCACCATCCGCAGCTCCATTTTGTTTAGAAAATGGTAAAGAGCTATTACAATCTGTTTTTTCAACTGTTGAAGAAACAATTATTCATAATGCACTTATTTTTCATCATGCCACTCCAATCGTAAACTATATTTCTAGCATGTTTCCGTCTCTGAATATACCTGATAATATATACCTTCACGCCGAAATGAAGGACTGGTTGAAAAAAGAAATAGAAAATGAATTAACTCTTCATGACGGTATATGGAGCGATCCGAAAACGTTAGCGATTTATCGATGTAAAAAGGAAAAAAGCTAGCATTTGCTAGCTTTTACACATTTTCCGCTAAAAGTTTCTCCATCACTATATTACCATTTCCACGATAAAAATTTGTATTATGTTCATTCGCTACCCCAAAATAAGAGGCAATCGCTATTCCAAATGGTACAAATGCATGTCCTTGTGCTGTAATAATATTTGAGTGCTGTACAACTTCTGTATACACAAAATTTCCTACTGGAAAACAATCTAATTTTTGATAATCTATCGTCACTGTATAAGAGATTTCTTTAAATAAACCTGCTTTTGCTAACGCATACGGTCCAGCGCAAATTGCTGCCACTAATTTTTCTTGTTCATGAAATTGACGAATAACTGAAAAGAGCAGTTCTGCATCTTTCAAATGTATTTCGTCTCCTCCTGGAATAAGAATCCCCTCAAACTCTTCTACACACACTTCATTTAATTCTATATGCGGCTGTACTTGTAAGCCTGTTTCACTTATAACCATTTCTTTCGTTAAACCCGCTGTAATAATCTCATAATTATTTTTCAGTAATGCCGTTGCTACCGTAATTTCAAACTCCGCAAATGTTGGGTATACGAATAAAAGTATTTTTTTCATATTCCTTTCTCCCTTAACCATTCCATAAAATATGCTTCTAATTTGTTCACTGATAATGTATTCGTGTCCACATAAGTTACAGGAAATTTTTTATACCATTCTTTTTCGGTTTCTACTAATTTAAATTGTTCCTCAAATGTACTTCGATTTCTTGTTATATCATTCTTTTTTCTATCATATACATTCTCTTTTGAAACATCTAAATAAAAAATTGCATCCGAACGACATTCTCTTAATTTATATAATTCATCTTTTAATTCGGTTTCTATATCCCATTCTTCTCCTATAATCGTCGAATAAAATAGTGTATAAAATTCAATGTCTTCCGGCCCACGATCAAAAATCATGACCGAACCTTTCACATTTTGAAATTCCTTTATTTTTGCTTCAATAAACATTTTTTGATTTGTAATAAACCCTTCTTTTGAGTTCATATCTAAATTCAATTCTTTTCGTTTTTCTACAATTGGATATGGATTTTCATATATAACCGAAAGCCCATATTGCTCTAACCTTTTAGCCAATGTTGTTTTTCCACTTGCCATCGGTCCTTGAAGTGAAATTACATAAGTCATACCTCTCATTCCTTTTCCCTCATAGTAAACTAATTTTATAATATATAGAATATTGAAAACTATCAACAAAATACTTATCATCTTGTTTCCTATTCCCATCTGACTTATAATGAAAAATAGAAATGATTATGAACGCATTTATATGTAAGCTTGGATTTCCAAGCTTACATTATTTTTTGCTTCCACTTTTCTTATAAAAAGAGTATACTAGCATAGAACATATGTTCTTAATGATTACATACAGTAAGGAGATAGAACAATGGTATACGACACAAAAGCAATTTCTTGGAATGAATCTTTAAAGCAACTTCAACGCCAATATACAAACAAACAAGTTGACCGAAAAGAATTTGAAGATGTTGAACTGATGGAATTCTTCCGCGATAACGACTACATTTCTTTACCTACACATATAAGCGGCTTATCAACAACACGTTTTACTTCTTACTCTATTTTCACAACTGAAGATAAAGATCGTAAAGTTGGCACACTTATTATTGAGTACGTTGAAGACGATAATAATAATTTATGTGTTGAACAACTATACTTCGTTTAAACTAGAACGCTTGGTCAAACTGACCAAGCGTTCTTGCTTTCTATGAATCTCACTGCTTATAATATAAATAATAGAAAACTACTGCTTTCATTAAAGGAGGGCATGCAATTGCTTGAAGGTTGGTTTAGTTGGTTTATAGTCGTTTGGACTGTTGTATTATTAGGACTTATGTCTATTGGTGGATATTTTATGTTCAGAAAATTCCTAAAACGTTTACCGAAAGAAGACGGTATGTCCATTTTAGATTGGGAAGAGCACTATATTAATAAAACTAGACATTTATGGGATGACGAACAAAAACAATTATTAGAAGAACTAGTGAGTCCCGTTCCTGAACTATTTCGTGACGTTGCCAAATCAAAGATTGCTGGTAAAATTGGTGAACTTGCAATACAGGAAAACGCTCCAAAAATTACACAAGATTTAATTATAAAAGGATATATCGTTGCCACACCGAAGCGCGATCATAAATTTTTAATTAAAAAATTACAAGAGAAAAAGATTGATTATTCAAACTACAAATCTTTAATCGCAAAGTAACTTCACATTATTTTCTATAAAAAAGACAGCGCCTTTGACGCTGTCTTTTTTATTTTATACATATACAGTTTTCAAGTTAGCTTCATATCTTTTTCGTTATAAAAACCATCTTCTTTTTCCATTTCCTTCTGTAATTTCGTAAAGGAACGGTACATTGCAATTCTCCATGAAACAATCATTGCGAACGCTAGTAAGAAGAACATGCCGCTAAGTTGTCCTAAATCAAGAGATTGACTTAAATACGTTTTAAACACGATACGCACTACAAGTAATCCAATTAAAATAAATACAAATGCTTTTGAACGTTTCAAATAAATCTCTTGCCCGCGTATTTCAAACTTAGATGTTTTAATAAGAAAAATAGAGAAAAACAAACCGACACCAATTGCTTCTAACATTTCTGCCGGAGTTAATCGAAATTCAGGAAAAACATACATCAATGCTCCCGTGCTCATAAAAAACGGTGGGAGTATAATTTTTTTCAAAGTTGCAGGTTTCTTAGCTGCTTTTAAACGAATAAACATCGCACCAACGGCCATACAAACAGCAACGATACTTGATAAAACGACTATGTTCATATTTTCTCATCCTTTTTTTGTGGCTATACGCAAAATATAATTTCATTATATGCTTTTCCGTTAGTATTTCCAACATTTTCACGGAATAATACTAGAAACCGGTAAAACCACCAAATAAACTTGAGAAATATACGATAATTTTCGTCATCCAGTTAAAGTACAGGAAGACCCCCATGACAATCATAATGTATCCTCCGACTTTCATGAATGTCATGCTATTTCTTTTAATCCAAGACATTTTCGTAATAAAGAATGAAAGCAGGAAAAATGGGATAGCAAATCCAAGTATGTAAGCGATCATGTAAACCATTGCTGATTCTGGGTTTGTTGCAGCTAATCCAATTACAGACACTAATATGGGCCCTGTACAAGGTGTCCATCCTGCAGCAAATGCTAATCCAATTAGAACTGAACCAAAATAACCACTCGGACGGTTTTTAAAAGTAAATTTACGATCTTGCATTAAAAATTTCGGCTTAAACACACCGACAATAATAAGTCCGAACACGATGATAAATATACCACCTAACTGTCTAATTAAATCTTTATAGTCCGTAAAGATTCCTCCGATAAAACTTGTACCAAATCCAATTGCAATAAATATAATTGAAAATCCAAGTAAGAAAAACGCTGTATGTATCATACTTCTTTTGCGAAGCATTGCATTTTCTTCTTTCAATTCAGAAACCGACATACCTGTTATGTATGATAAAAATGCCGGATAAAGCGGTAAGCAACATGGGGAAATAAATGATAAAAACCCTGCGCCAAACGCTAAAAATATACTAATATCTTGCATTATTCCACTCCTCTCCTCCTCAATATTGTAGCAAAAACAAATAAAAATGCTATGGACAATTCATGAACTAACTTTTCCAACATGACAATGAGTAAAACTACCCTTTCACACACTTTCTAATAAAACGTTTTCATTTCCTTCTATTATATAGAAAAATCTCAATCGAATTTTGAAACTCTTTCTAATTGTTACTAACATAACAAAGGTTCCATAGTTTCTCAAATCATTAGCACATTGCGATTGATTACACACATATTGACATTAAAAAATATTTTTTTAAAATGCTGTCTTTATACAATACAAAGCTGATTTTACAATACTTCCATTATTATTAATTTCAAGATTATGCATAAATATCATACTTTTATTATTATTCTATAAAATGTCACACTTTTCTTTTATTTGACCCTACATTTTTAATTTTGTATACTTCCCTCTAGTTATATATGTCCGTTACGGAATAGTTTCATATAGATGGGGAGGAATTTTTCATGCTTCGTTATTCTCTTTTAGTTTTATTAGGAGCGTGTAGTTATGGGGTTTTAGCTATTTTTGTTAAACTTGCATATGTAGAAGGATTTTCACTTGGAGAGGTAATTGGTAGCCAGTATTTGTTCGGTTGGATTATTTTACTTGCTATTACACTTCTATTTTCTAGGCATCGTGTTCCACTTAAACAAATGTTAATTTTATTCGTCGCAGGAACGTCTGCAAGTTTTACTGGTATTTTTTATTACGCTTCCTTAAAAACTGTACCAGCTTCTATTGCAATTATACTTCTATTCCAGTTCGTTTGGGTTGGGATTATCATTGAGGCAGTCGCAACGAAAACATTGCCTTCAAAAGAAAAAGTAATTTCGGTTATTTTCTTACTTGCAGGTACATTTTTATCAAGCGGTTTATTAGAAAACTCAGTAGGTGATTTCGATACGACTGGAATCATTTTAGGCTTACTATCTGCTATTACATTTGCAACATACATTTTCGTAAGTGGTAAAGTTGCTGTTGAAGTACCTTCATTACCACGTGGTGTTCTTTTAATGGCTGGTGCTTTAACTTTAGTTATGATCGTATTCCCGCCAACATTTCTTTTTAGCGGGGCAATTTCTCAAGGCCTTTGGAAATACGGCTTAGGATTAGGAACATTTAGTATCGTTATTCCGTCCATTGCCTTTACAATCGGCATTCCAAAAATTGGCTCTGGTCTAGCGACTATTCTTGGTGCAGCCGAACTACCTGTTACAACAATTATGTCTGTATTCGTTTTAAAAGAAGCTGTGCTTTCTTCACAATGGTTCGGTGTATCACTTATTTTAATCGGTATCGCAATCCCGCAAATTGCATATGCAATGCGTGGACGTTATAGAAAACAGCATACTCATAAAAAAGTTGCCGCATAAACGAGAGAGGATTTTCATTTGAGAATCCTCTCTTTTATTATTGTGTTATATAATGAATACAAATATTTCATTTAAGAAAGAGGGTATAATAAGTGGCATCCATTCCAAATCAATTAACAGAAAAACTTATTTCTATTCGTCGACATTTACACGAATACCCAGAACTATCGTACGAAGAATTTGAAACGACAAAAGCGATAAAAAATTGGTTAGAAGAAGCTAATATTACTATTATTGATTCCAATTTAGAAACAGGAATTATCGCTGAAATTTCTGGTAATAAAAGCGGGCCTGTTGTGGCGCTTCGTGCAGATATTGATGCCCTCCCGATTCAGGAAGAAACAGACCTTCCATACACTTCAAAAATACACGGCAAAATGCATGCTTGCGGGCATGATTTTCATACAGCTGCTATGTTGGGTGCAGCTTACTTATTAAAAGAAAAAGAAGCATCCCTTAACGGAACTGTTCGCTTTATATTTCAAGCTGCTGAAGAAAGCGGAAACGGAGCATGTAAAGTTGTTGAAGCTGGACATTTAAAGAATGTACAAGCCATTTTTGGAATGCATAATAAACCTGATTTACCAGTAGGTACAATCGGTATTAAAGACGGTCCACTAATGGCCGGAGTCGATCGATTTGAAATTGAAATCCACGGCGTCGGAACACATGCAGCTGTACCTGATGCTGGCGTCGATCCTATCGTTGCATCATCTCAAATCGTTATGGCTTTGCAAACAATTGTAAGCCGCAATATTAGTTCTTCTCATAACGCTGTCGTAAGTGTAACAAACATTCATTCAGGGAATACGTGGAACGTTATTCCTGAAAAAGCTACATTAGAAGGAACTGTTCGTACATTCCAAACTGAAACACGCGAAAAGATTCCGGCATTAATGGAACGTATTATTAAAGGCGTTTCTGATGCACTAGGTGTAAAAACAGAATTCAGATTTTATCTAGGCCCTCCTGCTGTTCAAAACGATAAAGTACTCACTGATCTTTCTATTCAGATTGCAGAGAAAATGAATCTAAATGTTATCTCTCCGAACCCATCCATGGCAGGAGAAGATTTTTCTTTTTACCAACAAGAAGCACCAGGTTCATTCGTCTTTATGGGCACAAGTGGTACACACGAATGGCATCATCCTGCTTTTACAGTAGATGAAAAAGCATTGCCTATTAGCGCAGAGTATTTCGCCTTATTAGCCGAAGAAGCTATTCATCAATTATTACAAACAAAAAGCCGTTAAGTTCTCTCCTTAACGGCTTTTTCTTATGCTGTTAAATCTCGTTTTAAAAATACAGTATAGGAAATTCCTAAAAATACAAAAAGGTATAGCAATAACATACAAGAAGCGAATGGGAATGTTACCCCATTAATAAGGCTTCCACTCTTTAAAATCCCATATAAATCTGTATTCGCTGGCAATAAATATTTCACCCATTCATATCTCGCCGCTGGAATTAGTACTATTCCTCCTGATAAAGCCAGAAATAAAGAAATACCGATTGCGCCTCCACTTGATCTCGTTAAAACGGAAAGCATAAAGGCAAATGCCGCATACACAAGAGTTGGTAACCAAGATAAAATGTAATATTTACTTGCTTCCACGAAAATGTTTTGTTTTATAATATTTCCATCTTGAACGATAAATTCAGTCCAGGATGGTTGTTGGAATTTATAAATGAAGAAAAAGCCATGATTTCTCATACCTTTCTCCTCGTTTCGTGTGACTTTTCACCCTTTAGCCTTTGTGTAAATCTACAACATTGCCACATTGATATTATAATGACGATTATCATAACAACTGCTGTTACCACTATCGCATACATCGTAATCGGAGCATTTGTCACTCCTTGGATTCCTACTGCTTTCATAAAAATAATAATAAATAATTTCAAAAATAACATGCCATGAATTAATCCAAAAACAAAGGCTCCTCCATAAGTTAATAATTGCTCCTGACATAATAAACAAAACATTTCTTTTCTCGTCATATTCACCACTTCATACGATTTAAACTCCTCTCTTCTTACCTGTAAAAGAGAGGCTGTCATTTTATAAGTAATGAAAGTACACACAAAAACTACAAATAAAAATAAAACATAAAACCAATTCACAAATATAGGTGTATATCCTGCTTTACTTACTACAACTTCATTGAATCGGAATGATATCATAAAAAAACAAATCATTGTATTCATAGCGATCCACATAAATTGTTTTAACCTTTTGGTAGCAAATGTTTGTATATTTTTTTTCGCCAACCGAAATAAAGACATAAATTTCTTCCCCTACCTTACTTCATAACATACGTACTCTATACTACTAGTGTATAAAAATATGACATTTTAAACATCGCACTACAATCGGAATCTTTACTAAGCCTTTAGTCCTAGAAAACGGACATGTTTACCTCTTTACAGTTGAACATAAAAAAGAAACAAAAGGTGGAAATGCACTTTAATTGCACTTCCACCTTTTGTTTAACGAGGTGAATCTTTATATAACTTAATTATCATGAATGCCTTATAACTCCATCACTTATTCAATCCTCACATCTTCCACTTCAATTCTTTTTTTCTCTCTTGCAATTTTTAAGAACTCTAACAGCTCTGGATTACTATTCATTTTTTTGTAAGCTACCGACATTTCTGCTACAAAATTAGAATCACACAGTTCCTTATATACCACTTCTGTTTTATACAATTTATTTGCTGATACAGGTATTACCGTAATACCAATACCTGCTGCTACAAGGCCCATGACAGTTTGATACTCTGTTGCTTCTTGTACAATACGTGGACTAAAACCTACATCGCGGCAAAGCGATAAAATTGTATCGTATAAAGCTGGCCATACCGGTCTCGTAATAAAAACGAACGGTTCATCTCTTAAATCTTCGATATGTATTTCATCCTTTTCAGCAAGCGGATGTGCCTTCGGTAAACATAACGTACACGAAAGTTTTTGAATTGGTTCTAACTCAAGTAATTGCGTCGAAATTGGCGGACGTAAAAATCCAATATCAATTCGATTATCATGAAGTGCATGCACTTGATCCGGTGTTGACAATTCATGTAAAGCCACAGACACTCTCGGAAATTTCTTTCTATACTCTCTGACGATTGACGGTAAAATATCATATATCGCCGCACCTACAAATCCAATTGAAAGTGATCCAACTTCCCCCCTTTGAGCACTTTGTGCAACTTCTACTGCTTTTTCAATTTGTTCAAACGCTTTTTTTACTTCTTTTAAAAACATTTCTCCTGCTTCTGTTAATTCAACCTTTCTCTTCGTTCTTGAAAATAACATAACTCCCATTTCTTTTTCTAATTGCTGAATTTGTTGACTAAGCGGTGGTTGTGTCATTTGTAAACGAGCAGCTGCTCGTCCAAAGTGTAACTCTTCTGCCACTACAACAAAATATTGCAAATGCCGTAATTCCATTTCGGACACCCTTTTCACTTTCAATTAATACATCTAATATATTAATAACATACAATTTATATATTAGACAAACTTTTTGAATGAACGTATAGTAGAAATTGTTAATTCTTTATTACAATTTTTATGTAAAAAAAGAAAGAGGTGGTTACTGTATGAAATGGTGGAAGTTAAGCGGACAAATATTATTATTATTTTGTTTCGCTTGGACAGGTGAATGGATTGCAAAACAGGCACACCTCCCAGTTCCAGGAAGTATAATCGGTATTTTCCTATTATTAATCTCATTAAAATTTAACATAGTGAAAAAAGAATGGATTCAAGACGGTGCAGACTTTTTATTAAAAGAACTTATTTTATTTTTTATCCCTTCTGCAGTCGCTGTCATTCGTTACAAAGATACGTTATCACAATATGGAATCGATCTCATTTTAATTATCGTGATTAGTACACTTTGTGTCACTCTCGTAACAGGACTTTTAACTGAATTGCTATTAAAGCGGAAAGGATCAACGCAATGATCGGCTTTCTTTGTTTACTATTAACACTATTCACATATTGGATATCTAAAAAAATGTATCAACGCTGGAATTGGAGCTTACTTTCCCCACTTCTTGTATGCCCAATCATTTTAATTTCTTTATTACTCGGATTAGATACACCATACGAAACCTACGAATCGGGTGGTCATTGGCTAACTGAATTATTAAAACCTGCAACAGTTGCTTTCGCATGGCCAATTTATAAATACTTTGATCTATTAAAAAAACATGGAACTGCTATTTTAATTAATGTCATTGTCGGTTCTTTTCTATCAGTTATTACTTCAGCACTACTAGCTAATTTTTTTCAAATTGATTCATCAATAGAACAGAGTTTAGCACCACATATTGTAACGACACCTATTGCAATGGCTATTTCCGAAATGATTGGTGGCATGTCACAATTAACAGCAGTTTTTGTCGTATTAACTGCCTTAACTGGTGCATTACTCGGCCCTTCTCTCATACGAATATGCCGCATTAAAACAGCGCTCGCTAAAGGTATAATGCTAGGTACTAGTGCAAATGGAACCGGAACATCAAAAGCATTTGAAATCGGTCCTGTAGAAGGTACAATTGCAAGTTTATCAATGCTTCTAACAGCCGGCGCTAGCTTAGTTATCGTTCCACTTTTTTTATCTTGGTTACACTAAAAAAGCAAGTGTTTAAACACTTGCTTTTTCATTTATGTATTTATTTAAAAGCTCTTGATCCTCTGGAAAAGATAAAGGTAATTCTTTCACTTCATCTATTCCTTTCCAATCTATTTCATGTATTAACTCATCGGGGTCTTGTATTTTCATGTTACCGCCTATTAACTTTACAATATAGTAATGCACATGAACTGGTACCCCATATGTTACCCCTTTCTTTTCGCATAGTTTTTCTATAATTTCCACTTCATACCCCGTTTCTTCCCATACTTCACGAACACAACACTCTTCAAGTGTTTCTCCCTCTTCTTGTCCCCCGCTTGGCACAGTCCATCGTTTCTCTTCATCTACTTTTCCTTGTAGTACCATTAAAAATTCATTCTTTTCATTCATACATATAGCTGCCGTACCAATCCATCTTTTCATCCCATCTCCCCCCATACTAAATTTCGATCTTCCTTTATATTTATCCTTGAAAAAAAGAGGAAAAAAGTAAAAAGATGACGAAAGATTACATCAACTTCATGAGCAGTCCCTTCTTAGAAATTCAATATGGAAGGATGAAAGTATGATTTCTAAATATGTTGTGGAGTGTGTCTTTTGTGAAGAAAATCGAAAACCTCGGCAAGCCATTGTCACAGTGCCCGCCACTTCTCAGCTACTGGCAATTCAAAAGGTAAGAGCTGAGTGCAAACGCCGCTTTGGAAAAACTTTATTATTACAAACAGAGATTAGAGAAGAATTACTTATTGAACCAAAAGAAAGCTGACCATAAATTGGCCAGCTTTCATCCGATCATATTTTCACATGAAGATTAGGGGCATCCTCTTTAAGGATCGGGATTTTTCCATTATGTGCGTTCCATAATGGTCATCGAACAATATATTTCTATACAATAAACTATTGAATAGAATAGGGCAAAACTTGTTCGCATTTTTAGAAAAGGGATAGGGATATAATTCAAGTAATACTTCGAATACTCGAACTTTACACTCACTATATTAAAGCAAATCCTTTTATATGGGAAATATGAATTACTTACATAATTCATTCGTAAAACATATTAATAGTTTTCTATATATACTTCTCACTAGACTAACAACATACACCCAGCTAATATCGGTGTCATAATCATCGAAAACCTTAGTAGCACACGAGGTGCATAATTTGTAAACTTAGCTCCTATATATGCTCCTAACATTGTCCCAATTAAAACTTGTACTAATAATACATAATCTAAATACCCTTCCGAACTATATCCAAATCCCCCTCCAATTGCGATTGGTAATATAACAAGCATTGTCGTCCCTACAGATTGCCGAATCGTTAAACCTAATAGAACCATTAATCCGAGTTGGATAAAGGGTGCTGAACCAATCCCAAATGAACCAGCTAACATTCCAGTAACCAGTCCGAGACATATACATTTAATCAAGTTATCATTCGAAAGTTCTTTATGCCCTTTTAAAGACGACTGCTCCCTGTTTTGAAACATAATCAAACGAATAAACATAAAAATTGCAGATAAAAATAACATCCCCGCTGTAAACCAGTGTAGAAGATTCGCTGGTATTAGCGAACCAAACTTTGAACCAATAAAGGAACCAATTGCTCCGAATCCCCCAACAATCCCGCCTATTACAAGCACAACATTCCCTTCTCGGTAATGACTTACTACTCCGGATAATGTCGTAAATGCCATAGCAGTTAAAGATGTTGCAAGCGCAACATGAATAGGGATATGGAATACTAAAGTAAGTATCGCGATGATAAATCCTGCTCCTCCCGCTCCAACAAATCCTAATAAAACACCCATTAATAACATCGTTGTAATAATTGCCACATAATCCCCCTCCAGTACCCCAATTATCTAATATATCCTCCCTTTCATACAAATAAAAAGCATCCTAAACGGATGCTCTTACTACTTTTCTTTATTGATAATATGTACTTAATCTTGATTAATTAAAATAACAGCTGGACCAGAGACAACTACTCCTGCCACTTCTATCTTTTCAAATTCATTCACTGTAATAGATATAACCCCTTCTCTTTCCATCAATTCCTTACTCAGGACATCAGTCGGTATCTTTTTCACCGTCTTACCTCCTTTTCATTTTATACAATATTACAAAAAACTACCCAATGCATCTAAATATATGCATCACCTCCGCTTTCATTCCTTATTCCAGTCAAAATTCACATCCCCTTTCTATAACATATTGAAAAATAAAAAAGCACTCGCTAAAGCGAATGCCTTTCTATATTATTTACTCTCTATTACTTTTAACATTCTATTAATAAATGCTGCCGATTCTCCACGTGTTGCGGAACCTTTCGGCATAAACTCATTGTTCTCATTCCCTTTTACAATTCCAAGCCCATAAACACGTTGAACAGCTTGCTTATCATACGCTAAATTTTGATCCGTGAATGGTAATTGAACTAAATTACCCTTAATATTCTTGTATTGTAACGCTCGATCAATCATAATGACAGCTTCATCACGTTTAATCGTATCATTCGGTGCAAATAGGTCATTTCCTCGTCCACTTATAATCCCAGCACTAGCTGCACGATTAATACCATCTACTAGCGATGGATGCGCTGTGTTTAAATCTTTGAAATTCGATTTCCCCTCTGGTAATTGTAATGATCTTGAAACTAAATTCGCAAATTCCCCGCGTGTTACAAGACGCTCAGGCCAATAAGAACCATTTCCATCTCCAACCATAATACCTCTTTTATTTAATTCACGAATATCCGCTTCATACCAACCGCCTGTAATATCATCTTTATGATTTGCATCATAGTAAGCTTTTGTTCCCTGTAAGAATGGTTCCCATGCATTATTCTTTATCATAATAGCCGGACAATTTTTCCCGCTCCAAAATTGATGTTTTTTCACATTTTCTAAAGGAATATTTAATTCCCCCATTAAATAAGCCGCTAGTTTGCGAGCATTTTCCACAGCTTTATTATAATCACCATCTTGGTTAACAGCAATTTCAATAGCAATTGATTCTCTATTACCAGTTCCTTCTGCTCCATCTCCAGCATGCCAGCCATTTTCATTTAATGGTAGATGTTGATAAATTTCTTTATCATCTACTGTAAAATGCCAAGATGCCGAACGATCAGTCGTTCCTGTTGCTTGACTGTATAAATATTGTGCATGGTTTCTAGCATTTGCTCCAACACTATAATTATCTGTCTCATGAATTGTAATGTATTTTGGTTTCATCGCATAGCCTGGACGAATATTTTCATTTCCTGTCGGTACAATCATTTCCTTTAATGGTACACCGTAAATATCCGTTGTTTTCTCTGCTGATGGTGCCGCATACATAACTGCTTCACGTTTCTTACGAGTTGGGGTTGTGCTTTGAATAAGAGATGCTTTTGTACCCTCAAATTTTGCTGAAGGTGAATAGATCCATTTCACCTCATTATCTATTTGGACTTGGAACCACTCTCCAGCTTGTCCAATAGCAATAATTGTTTGCGGCTGTAATACTTTCTCTTCTTTATATGAATTGAATGGTGCGGAATATGTAGCTGTTTCTTCATTAATTACTAACTGTTCGTTTGATAAGTGATAAATTCCCTTAACCTCTACATTTCCTTCACTATTTTGTATCCAGCCAGCTCCAGATGATGTTTCAACATAGTAAGCGTTTCCTTTTCGTTTCTCAGCTTTCACTACTTGATTTGAAATCTGAACACCTGTCGCTTTTTGTAAATCAGCAGAATCATATAAAGGTGTTGAACTTATTATATGTACAAGAAAATCTCCTTGCGCTTCATTTGTTATTCCTTTGTCCTCTCCACGCCCATCTTCATCTTTCATATGGGTTTCAATACTTTTTAAAGCTTGCTCGTCAGTTGAAATTGTTACGGTCTTTTCTACTGTGTCAGCATAGGAAGAACTTGGAATCGTTACCAAACTAAATACAATTGATGCAGCTAAAACATTATAAAATCCTTTTTTCATACTAATTATTTAACACGCTTATATCAAAATTCGTGTTAACTTCCCTCCCTAATCTAAAAATTTAATCCTATCTAGTAAACTTCTAAACTAGATAGCCATATACAATATAACAAACTCTACCCCATTCGTATAGATAGGAATGACTACTATTTGCCTACTTTTTCTATATTGGAATATTGAAAAGAAGCTATAAAAGGTATAGCTTCTTCCTCTCACTATTTCAATCTCGTTGCACCTTATAGTCTATAACCCTACCATCTCTATCGAATTGCAACACAAGACATTCACTATCTATAGAAATGAAACCACGTTCATTCCCAAGATAATACAAAGTAGTAATTCCCTCTTCCAAACCTCTTGTTTCCGTAGGGGCCCCCAACAATTTTATAATTTCATCATTGGATTTTCCTATCAATTTATACTGCTGTAATAGGTCATCTACCATATGTACCCGTTTTTCTTCATAATTTGACCACCGATTCTGATTAAAGTTTGAAGTATATTCATTTATACTTAATTGTACAGTGCACACTATTAATGGAATGAGACCCACCATCATTACTGTGAACAGTTGTTTCTTATCTTTATTACGCCTTTCCGAAATATGTAAGATAGACTTTTGAATAATAACTAATAAAATAAACGGTATTCCTACTACCAAAACACTCATTACACTCAATGACACATGAACCATATTAATAACGATAATAAACGCAATGTACATTAATATATACAAACAAAAATAAATGTACAATATCCCCCACAATATAGAACTTTTACCTTTCTTCACCCAGCACACCTACTTTATCCCACTATTTAAGCTCAGTATGACTCACACCTCAAAATTCGGCCGTACAGCAAAGAAATTAAGTGGAAATTAGTTTGCCCGTAAAAGCCCAATTGGTATAACTAATTATCAGCGTAGGATGGATACCCTCACTGACTAAAGTCTCACTTTACTTTTCACTTCGTAACATAATTCATCTGGCCAATTATATCTCTAATCTTTTGTAGTTCTTGTGCTGTATATATTACTTTACCTGTTAAAATTTCATTTCTGAAAAACGTTACAATTTGCTCTCTATCTTTTAATCTCGGCAATTTTTCATTAGAAAGGTCAATAACTTCTTTGCCACTCTCATTTTCAAAATATACAACCGGTTTCACTTTTTCCTTTACAATATCTACTTGTATTCCTTCCAAATAATTATATACAGTTTGAGCTAATTTTTTCGCTTTATATGCTGGATTCCCTTCATTTCTTACTTGCAAAGTTAATGAAGTTCCATCCGTAATAAATTCAAATGTCTCTTCTTTTTCAATTTCATATTGATACTTGCCGATTTCATCAATCATAAATGAATATATACCCGCATTTTCTCTCGTTAAGCCATGGATTAATTTCCCTGTCCATTCTTTCGTCTCAATTAGATAAATGCCAGTTTTGCATAAGATGAGGTGATGGATTCGATTATCGTTTATTTCACGTTTATCTCTATATTTATTACTTCTCATAAAAACGTTCGGCATAATATGAAACTCATCTTCTAGTATGATTCCTTGTTCAACAAAACCTCGTTTCATATAATGTAATGTTTCATGTGTATTCACTTCAGCACTATTTTTGGCATACTCTCGTAAATCTGCAATTAAATTTTGAAACATATGTAGTTCATTACTATGCCTATCTTGCATTTCACTGCGTTCTTTACTATGTTGAACAGCTAGCTGATTTTTCATCATACGCATATTTTCAAGTTCTCTAGCTGTACTCACTTGTAAATCATTATATTTTTTCTGTTCCATATTCTTTAAAGAACTTTGTTGTTCTTTATGCTCTGTAATCGTAGCTGCAATTTCACTTTCATACGTTTCAATCGCTTGTTTCTTTTCGAATTCTACTTGCTGACTCTCTGATTCTAACTGTTTATTTTTATAAAACAGTACAAACACTGCAGCTAATAATATTAAAATCCCACCTATTAGCACATACTCCATTTTTCTACTCCTTTATTTCATTTCCGATTATTTTTATAAATATATTGATTATATTATACTATGCTTTTAATATACACTTTGTAAAAATTATATATTTTTTATAAAAAGGCATCTCAAGTAAGATACCTTTTTATAATAAGACTGCTGATAAAAAACAATTGGTACTGGTCAATTGTCCAATAATCAGTGTGGACAATCCTCATCAATAAAATTTCACTTATTGCACACCATATTGAATATAACTTGAATCATAGTATCCCCATTGATTTATCCCTAAGCAAAACCATCCACCTTACTTACTCCATACTCGATATGATTCGCCATGATGTAACTGTCTTATAACATTCCCGTTTAATGATGGAGCGTCTCGTAGATTCACATTATCGCCAGTAATAGTTGCCACATAATGTTTATACTGAATATAACTTGAATCATTATATACCCACTGATTTGTCCCTAAGCCGAGCCATCCATCTTGTTCTCCCCAAACTTCATATGATTCGCCACGATTCAATTGGCGAATTACACTAGACTGTAAAGATGGTCCACTTCGTAAATTCACATTATCTCCATTAATTACAGCAACTCCGTATACTGGAGTGGCATTATTAGGTGGAGAAACATTACCTTCACCACTTGCTCCATTAATACACTTTTAATACCTCAAAAAAGCCTTGTAATTACAAGGCCTTTTGTAAACTCCCTTTATTTTGTAGTAAGTACATATTGTAGTAAAGTCCTTGTTTACTAAGTAACTCTTGATGTGTTCCTCTTTCTATGATTTCCCCTTCATGCATAACAAATATTTGATCCGCATCTTGGATTGTAGACAATCTGTGTGCAATCGCTATCGTTGTTCTACCTTTTCGCATTTGCTGTAATGCCGTTTGGATAGCCTCTTCAGTTTCTGTATCAATATTTGCCGTCGCTTCATCTAATACTAATACTTTCGGATTGGTTGCTATCGTTCTAGCAAAAGCAATTAATTGCCTTTGACCACTAGAAAATGCAGCTCCTCTTTCGACTACTTCTGTATCATACTGCTCTGGTAATTTTTCAATAAACGTATTCGCTTGCACAAATCGTGCTGCTTCTTCTATCTCCTCATCCGTAATTTCTTCATTATACATACGAATATTTTGCTTTACATTTCCCGCAAATAAAAATGCATCTTGTAACACAAGACCAATTTTCTTCCGAATTTCTTGTTCTCCAAACTTCTCTAAATCGACTCCGTCTATTACAATATTCCCTGATTTAATATTGTAAAACCTCATTAATAAATTCATAATTGTACTCTTACCACTACCAGTGTGTCCAACGAAAGCAACCGTTTGCCCTGGCTTTACGTGAAAAGATACATTTTTTAATACGTCACGCTTCCCATCATATGAAAAGGTAACATCTTTAAATTGAATTTCTCCTTTATCTACTCGTGGATTTTCACTCCCCATTTGAACAGGAGCTAAATCTTTATCATCCATTAAATGAAATACACGCGATGATGAAACGAGCGCTTGCTGGAAGAAAGACAATTTCATCATCATTTCATTTACGGGCTGGAAGAAACGGTGAATATAGTTAACGAAAGCATATAAAACTCCTACTTCAACAGGACTCTTTAAAGCGTCGATTCCAAATAACCCAAGAACTAACGCAATTGCTACAATATGAACAAGATCTGTTGCTGGACGTAAAAGTAATGCATCTAATTTTAATGTACGGCGTCCAGCACTATAATGCTTGTTGTTTACTTCTTCAAACTCTTTTCTCATCCGCTTTTCTTGTCGGAATACTTGAACAATATTCATCCCCTGGATAGATTCATTTAACTTTGCATTTAATATACTTAGTTGATTACGTACCTCTAAATAAAAAGCTGCACTTTTCCGGCGATACAGCACCATAATCGTAAACATAATTGGAATTAATATGAGAGAAAATAGCGCTAATTTTACATCTAATAAAAACATCGCTACTAAAATCCCTACTAAAAAGACTACATTTTTCACGAATGTTGATAGTACACTAACATAAAAATCCTTAATCGCTTCCGTATCATTCGTTATGCGAGATACGAGCGTACCAATCGGCGTACGATCAAAGAAACTTAATGACAACTTTTGAACGTGTTCATACACTTCAACTCGCATATCCTGGACAATCTTAAAAGCGATATTTTGAAAGTACAATAGGTCTAAATAAGTAAATAATACTTTTAATAAGTGGGCAATAATATACACTACAAATAGAGTAACAAGTGCCGATTGTTCAAAGTTGCGTGGTACTAAGTGTTCATCAAGAAATTGTTTAATCAAAAAAGGACCCATCATTTCAGTTACAGTTGCACCAACTAGAAATATAAATGCTAGCGATAATAACCCTTTATATGGCCTCATATAGGAAAGCAATCTCCTTAAATCACTCCGCTTTTTCTCAGCCATCATACGCCTCCTTTCTCTACCAACGCCTCTAACTGCTGGCTTTCGTACATTTCTTTATACCAACCATTTTCGTTCATTAGCTGCTCATGTGTTCCTCGCTGCACAACCATACCTTCATCAATAACAAGAATAAGATTTGCATGCTGAATCGCACTTAAACGGTGCGCAGTAATAATTGTCGTTTTTTCTGCTCTTTCCCGTTTCAATGCAGTTAAAATCGTTTCTTCTGTTTTTGCATCTACAGCCGATAAACAATCATCTAAAATTAAAATTTCAGCATTCGTTAATAACGCACGCGCAATGGAGATTCGCTGTTTTTGGCCTCCTGATAGCGAAACCCCTCTTTCACCTACTACCGTGTCATATCCTTCTGGAAATTGAATAATATCATTATGAATACAAGCAATCTCAGCAGCACGGGTAATTTCTTTATATGTAGCATCGGCCTTTCCAAACGCAATGTTCTCCCCAATACTCGCTGAAAATAAAAAATGATCTTGCGGCACATATGAAATTGCAGAGCGTACACCGTGAAGTGTTAAATCTCGAATATCCCGCTCACCAACTTTTAATTCACCATTAAAATGGTCATACTCACGAATTAAACATTTTAACAACGTCGTCTTCCCTGCACCAGTACGTCCTACAATTCCTAACGTTTCACCTTTTCTTAAGTTAAAATAAATATCTTTTAAGTTTAATAGTTCATTTTTCTTATAAGAAAACGAATCAACAGCGAATGAAACATCACCACTTGCTATAGTATGTATAGCATTTTCCCTATTCACTACATCTGAAGTTTGTGAAAGTATTTTCTCCACACGATCATATGAAGCGCGTCCACGCTCCATAATATTAAACAACCACCCAAAGGCTAACATTGGCCATACAAGAGTCCCTAGGTATGTTGTAAATGTTACTAGTTCCCCTACAGTTAATTCGCCTCGTACTACTAATAGTGATCCGTAACAAACTGCGATTAAAAACGAAAACCCGACAATAAGTGCAATCGTTGGGTCGAATAACGAGTCAATACGTGCGACTAACATATTTTTATGTACGACATCTTCCGATTTCTTCCGAAACGCTTGTAAATCCTCTTTCTCTTGTCCGAGCGAGCGAATTACCTTCATCCCACTCATACTCTCTTGTACTTTATCATTGATTTCAGAAAACGATTGCTGCGCTTTATGAAATCTTCTATGCAATAAAGTTCCATAATAATTTGTAGAAATCGCTACAATTGGCATCGGAATTAAACTTAATAACGTCAACTTCCAGCTAATTGTAAAACCCATCGCTACGAGTACACATCCTCCAACTGCTAATGAGTCAACAAGTGTTAAAACACCCGATCCAGCAGTTTGCTGAATCGCCTGAATATCATTGGTCGCATGTGCCATCAAATCACCCGTACGACGTGATTGATAGAAAGTTGGGCTCATCTTTGTAAAATGTTCATATAAATTCTTTCGTAATTGACGGGCTAGTTTTAAAGAAGAGCCAAAAATCATAATACGCCATAAATAACGTAATATGTACATAGTAATCCCTACAACTACTAACAGAATGACCCACTTCAACAATTGTTCAGACGTTAAAGTTCCATTATTAATTTCATCTACTACAATACCTAGTACTTTTGGGGCTACAAGTTCAAGAAGCGCGACACCAAATAACATAATAATTCCGATTATGTACGCTCGTTTTTCTTGTTTAAAAAACCAACCTAAATTTAAAAACACTTTCATATTTATCCTCCTCCCTTAAAATGAGCGATGTTTTCAGTTTAACAAAAATACAGAATTTTTAAAAGTTTTAAACATTTTTAAAATCCAAAAGGAAAGGGCACTCGGTAAGAGTGCCCTTTAGCGCTTATTTCGTTTGTTGCTTGTTCATCGCGCTCATCATTTGATTGATTTTCTTTTGGGAAGGTTTTTGTCCCATTTGCATCATCATCATTTTTAACATTTGTTCGTTAATTGGTGGATTTTTTTGTAAGTAATTCATCATGTATTTGCGTGCAATGAAAAATCCTAATGCCACGCCTGCTACTAGTGCTACTACGCCCACTAGAACACCTAACCAAATTGACATATATTTTCCTCCTTCATGTTGTCTACCTTACAGTGTACTAAAACCATTTCAATAAGACAAGATACTATTCGACATTTTTTACACATATGTCCGTACTTGTTTGAGAGGATTTAACCAACCATACTTTTTATTCTCATAATCCATTGCTAAAAATGTTAACTCACACTTTCTAAGCACCTCAAAGAAAGTTGTTTCCATAGATACATTTCCAGAAGTATTCATTCGAATATATTGTGATTTTACCATTATTTCACCATATTCCGCTCCCGTATAAAGTGTATGCGCGTGATGTGTTCTTTCATATTTACCAATAACACGCAAGGCTTGTTCTAATTTATGATGAATTTTCATTACTTGTAACGGCATTGTAATATACATCATTTGCTTATATAACACTTTTTTCTCCGAAAGGGACCCAGATTCTGAAAATCGAGCAAATAAATCAAAAAACAAATATTCACGACCAAAGTAAGCTTTCGCAATATCCTCTTGAATTAAATACAATTCATACGTTTTCATTTTTTCCCTCCCGATCTGGACAACCTTTTCCCTACATTATATAAAAGAAAATTTGCAATGATTGTCTGACTATGGAGAGAGAAAAAACTTTTTCTGTCGAAAAAACTCAATTACATAGAAAAATCTCTCCATGCTGGAGAGATTTTTCTAAAATCATTAAAGCATTTCTTTTACTTTACGAACAACGTTCTCTACAGTAAATCCATACTCTTCCATAATCTTCTCACCAGGAGCAGAAGCACCGAATGTATCGATACCTAGTACATCTCCATCAAGACCTACGTAACGGTGCCATCCGATTGTAGCACCCATTTCAATTGCGAAACGTTTCGTTACTGCTTTTGGTAATACAGATTCTTTGTACTCAGCAGTTTGAGCTTCAAAGCGATCCATAGATGGCATACTAACAACAGCTGCATCAACGCCGTCTGCTGCTAGAGTTTTTTGCGCTTCGATTGCTAAGCTTACTTCAGATCCAGTTGCAATTAAGATTACATCAGCAGTTTCTTTCTTACTTGCAGAAACTACATATGCACCTTTTGCCACTTTTTCATAAGTATCGTCTTTTGCGCCTTCTAATGTTGGAAGATCTTGACGAGTTAACACTAATGCAGTTGGTGTTTTTGTAGATTCTAGAGCTAATCTCCAAGCTGCAACTGATTCGTTACCGTCAGCTGGACGAATAACAGAAACATTTGGCATTGCACGAAGTGCTGCTAATTGTTCGATTGGTTCATGTGTTGGACCATCTTCACCAACAGCAATACTGTCGTGTGTGAATACATACGTTACAGGCAATTGCATTAATGCTGCAAGGCGAATTGCTGGACGTAAGTAATCAGAGAATACGAAGAACGTACCACCGTAAGTTTTTAAACCGCCATGTAGTGCAATACCGTTCATTGCTGCACCCATCGCAAACTCACGAACACCATACCAAATGTTTTTACCGCTGTAATCAGCTCTTGTGAAGTCTTTTTCGTTATTCATGTATGTTTTGTTAGAACCAGCAAGGTCAGCAGATCCACCGAAGAATGATGGTACAGACTCTGCAATAGCATTAATTACAGCACCTGAAGAATTACGTGTTGCTGCTTTTGATCCTAATTCATAAGTTGGTAAGTTTTGCTCCCAACCTTCTGGAAGAAGACCATTCATTGCTGCTTGCAACTCGTTTGCTAATTCTGGATATGCTTGTGCATATTCACCTAACATTGTGTTCCACTCAGCTTGTGCAGTTTCACCAACATCTTGTACTGTTTTACGGAAGTTGTCATATACTTCTTCTGATACATGGAAATCTTGTTCAGCAGTCCAAGCATATGCTTCTTTCGTTAATTTTGTTTCGTCTACACCAAGTGGAGAACCGTGTGAAGCTGATTTTCCTGATTTGTTTGGAGAACCGAAACCAATTGTCGTTCTTACTTCAATTAGCGTTGGGCGTTTTTCGTCAGCTTTCGCTTCTTCAATTGCTTTTGCGATTGCTTCAATATCGTTTCCATCCTCAACACGGATTACTTGCCAACCGTATGCTTTGTAACGATCTTCTACACTTTCAGAGAATGAACGATTTAAATCGCCATCTAAAGAAATGTCATTAGAATCGTATAACACTACAAGACGACCTAATCCTAAGTGTGCAGCTAATGAAGATGCTTCAGCAGAAACGCCTTCCATTAAATCGCCGTCACCGCAAATAGCGTACGTAAAATGATCAACTACATTGTACGCATCACGGTTATATTTTGCTGCTAAATGTCTTTCAGCCATCGCCATACCAACAGCAGTTGCAATACCTTGTCCAAGTGGACCAGTTGTTGCGTCTACACCTGCTGTGTGACCATACTCAGGATGTCCTGGAGTTTTGCTTCCCCATTGACGGAAGTTCTTTAAATCATCCATCGTTACATCGTAACCAGATAGGTGAAGTAGGCTGTATAATAACATTGAACCATGACCTGCAGATAATACGAAACGATCACGGTTAAACCACGTTGGGTTATTTGGATTGTGTTTCATAAATTGAGTCCATAATGTATAAGCCATTGGTGCTGCACCCATTGGCATTCCTGGGTGACCAGAGTTTGCTTTTTCAATCGCATCAATGGATAATGTGCGAATCGTGTTGATAGAAAGTTGTTCGATTGAATGTGACATGCTATTCTTCCCTTCGCTTATATTAGTAAACGTTTTATACATTTATATGATAGCTTCCCACGCAAGATTATACAACATGTATCGACAAATATGTTGATGTTTTTTTGATTTTTTATAAAAAAATCAATGATTCCGGCAATGTATGGGCATTCAATATGACATACTTTTTCAATGTTTTTATTTTAGGAAGAAAGAGAATTATCTGTATTTTTATACAAAACACTACATCCACAAATGTGAAATATACCCGTGTTATTAAATACTATCCAAATTATTTCTCTTATTATGCAAAAAAAGCACCTTGTGTGGGTGCTTCAAAAAACACTTATACGATTCTCTTTCGAATCGAACTCGAAATAAAATCAATAATAATTACCATCAAAATAATACCTAGTAAAATAATACCTACACGAGACCAATTTCGTGAGCTTAGTGCAAAAATTAAGGGTGTACCAATTCCGCCTGCTCCAATAACTCCTAAAATTGAAGCGGAGCGTACATTAATTTCAAACCTATATAACGTATATGACAAGAAATCCGGTAATACTTGTGGTAATACTGCATGCCAAAGTATTTGAAGACGATTCGCTCCTGTTGCAATCAACGCTTCCGTCGGCCCTTTATCTATATTTTCAATCCCTTCCGAATACAGTTTCCCTAACATTCCAATAGAATGCAGTCCTAAAGCTAATACACCCGCAAAAGAACCTGGACCAACAGCCTTTATAAATAATAGTGCCATAACTAACTCCGGAAATGTACGAATAAAACTTAGTACAAATTTCCCTGTTCCAGAAGTCACTTTTTCCGTACTCATATTTGTTGCTGCCCAAAATGCAAATGGGACAGATAAAAATGCTGATATAAATGTACCTAATATTGCGATTGCTAACGTATCAATTAAACCATGCAATAAGTCTTCGCCATCCGGTAATGACACGTACGACCAATCTGGATGTAACACCCCTGTCATGATCGCTTTTGTAATTTCGCCAGCTGTATCCTTTATTCCTTCTAGCGGTACTCCGGAAAATGCCCATATATAGAGAACTGCAAGTGCAATAAAAATAATCCAACGATATAAACTCGGTTTCCTTGGTTTCGGTACCACCATCTTCGGTTCACTCATCATAATTTCTCCCGTAACAATGTACTTATATAATCAATTCCCAATACAACAACGAGTGTATAAATAATAATAGAAGCAGTTTGTTGATATTGTAAAAACCCAAGCGTTCGATCATAATATAATCCAATTCCGCCTGCTCCAACTAACCCTAAAACAGCGGCTGCACGTACATTCACCTCAAATGTATACAGAACATAAGAAACGAAGTGTGCCTTCACCTGCGGGATTACTGCATATACAATCCACTGCACCTTATTTGCTCCTACAGCGGTCATTGCTTCTAATGGACCTGGATCAATCGATTCGATTGATTCATATAATAACTTCGCAACAAGCCCAATAGAGAAAAAAGTAAGCGCCAAAATACCTGGAAGTGGTCCAATTCCAAAAATCGCTACAAAAATAACTGCTAATAATAAATCTGGTATCGTTCGAATTAAATTTAAAACGAATCGAGCCGGACCATATAAAGCCATATTTGAAAACACATTACTCGCCGCGAATAATGCAAGAGGAATAGCTAAAATGGCACCTAAAGTCGTTCCAATAATAGCCATACGAATTGTGTCTAATATCGCCGTTGTAATTACCTGAAAATAGCCCCAATCTGGTGGTACCATCTCCTTCAGCAAATCCATCATATTTGGAAAGCCAGTTACAAGTTTCGAAAATGATGCATCTACCTGTACACTGCTACTCCACAATAATAAAATGATAATAGCAGCAGTTAACATATGCTTCAGTTTACTAGGTGGTTTCGGTATCGTTTTCGAATGTATAGTCACATCATTCATTTGACTGCCACCTCTAACAATTCACTGTTCTGAATGGAGTTCCCATAAATCTCAGCAAATTTTTCATCCGTTGCCTCTACTACAGGTCCATTAAATACAATTTCACCTGCATGTAACCCGATAATGCGCGTCGCATACTCTCTAGCCAAATCAATAGAATGTAAGTTTACAATCATTGTAATTCCAAAATCTTGATTAATTTTCTTTAAATCATCCATTACCTGCTTCGTAGTAAGCGGATCTAAAGAAGCGACTGGCTCATCAGCTAAAATAATTTTTGCCTCTTGCGCAAGTGCCCTTGCAATTGATACACGTTGCTGTTGTCCTCCTGATAACTCATCGGCCCGCGTATATGCTTTCTCTAAGATGTTCACTCGTCCCAAGGCTTGAAAAGCAAGCTCTACATCTTCTTTAGGAAATAGCCCGAGCGTTGTACGTAATGTAGAATGATATCCAACACGTCCGGCTAATACATTTTTTAAAACAGTAGATCTCTTCACAAGATTGAAACTTTGAAAAATCATACCAATGTCTCGTCGCATACGTCGTAACTCTTTTCCTTTCGCAACAGTAATAGATTCTCCATCAATAATAATTTCTCCACCTGTAATTTCATGAAGTCGATTAATCGATCTGAGAAGTGTTGATTTTCCAGCCCCAGATAACCCTACCATAACGACAAACTCGCCTTTTTGAATTTCCATATTAATATTATTCAATCCTTTTGTACCGTTCGGATAAACTTTGGAAACATTTCGAAACTCAATCACGCCTTTTACCTACTTTCTACTTAATAATAAAAATCGAAAAACGGCCCACTAACTGAAAACACACGCAATTCCAGTTAGTCGCCATTTTCACTGAACCTGTAAAATATCCGTATGTATTATTGCGTTTTTACTTTCTTTCCATAATCACGAACGATATCAAATTTACTATCATCAGATCTAATATATCCTTCATGCGAATATACTTCTTTAATAATTTTTTGTCCCTCTTCACTCTTTCCAATTTCGATAAATGCGTCTTGTAATTTTTTACTCCATTCAGCATCTAAGTCGGAGCGTACAGAAATAGTATCGTTAGGAATCTTTTCTGTGAATTTCACAATTTTTGTTTGATCAAACACATTAGGATAGTCTTTTTTTACAATATTACGAGCATCTTGGAATACAACCGCAGCATCGACATCCCCATTCAATAGAGCGATAATAGATTGATCATGACCTTTTAATGTAACAGGTTTCACATCTTTTAATGGATCTATCCCTTCTTTCAGCAATACAGCTGCAGGCCACACATATCCTGCTGAAGATGTTACATCTTGATACCCGATTTTTTTACCTTTTAAATCTTTCACACTATTAATGTTAGAATCTTTCTTTACAACAAACTCAGACTTATAATAATCTACCAGGTCTTTTGTTGGAGCTCCTGTTGCATCATCTACTCCAAATCGTTGTGCTTGTAAAATTACATTTGCGGCTTTTTTTTCATGCGCTAATACATATGCCGTTGGAGGCAAGAAGCCTACATCTACTTGTTTTGATGCCATCGCTTCTACAATCGTATTGTAATTCGTCGAAATACTAACTTTTACAGGGATATTCAGCTTATCACTTAACAGTTTTTCTAGTGGCTTTGCTTTTGCTTCTAACGTATCAGCATTTTGCGATGGAACAAATTGAACATTTAAAGTCTTTGGTACATAGCCTTTTTTCGTATCTTCACTTTTATTTGCACTTGATTCCTTCGCCCCACAACCACTTAATAATCCCGCCGCTAATACAACCGATGTACCCATTGCAAAAACTTTTTTCAACATGTTAAAGCCTCCATTTTCCTTGTTATAAATTTACTTTTTGTAAACACGTAGAAATATATCACATATTTTCCCATACAATTATTTATTTACAGAATCTTTACACATTCTAAATATTCCAACCAAACTTCATTTCACATATCTGATATGATTAATTGTAAGATAACAATAGAAAAGGTGGATTATGTTGGATCAAAATCGATTTGTAACTATTAACATCTTATTAACGAGCGATATACATGGTAATGTTTATCCAATTCACTATCAAAATAACTTACCAGCAGACGTGGGACTATCCAAAATTTCCACACTCATTAAAAAAGAGCGTTCTACAAATGAACATGTGATTTTAATTGATAACGGTGATTTCATCCAAGGAACTCCTTTCACTTATCATTATGCTACTTATGAAAAAGATAAAGAGAACCCAATGGCCTTATTAGCCAATTATCTAGATTATGATGCTGCAATTATCGGAAATCATGAATTTAATTACGGGATGGACATATTAAACAATGCTATTTCAACTGCCAATATCCCCTATTTATCAGCCAATATTTTAGATAAAAACAGAAAGAAACCGTATTTTGGAAAACCATATATCATAAAGCAAATTGAGCCGAATATAAAAATTGCTATTTTAGGGGTAACAACGCATTACATCCCAAATTGGGAGCAACCTCATCATATTGAAGATTTATTATTTGAAGATGCACTAGAAACAACAAAAAAGTGGGTTTCTTACATCCGTGAAAACGAAAAACCTGACTTACTCGTCGTTGCCTACCATGGAGGATTTGAACGCGATTTACAAACTGGAGAACCTACTGAAGCTTTAACAGGTGAAAATCAAGGCTATGCAATGTGTCATGAAATTGACGATATAGATATTTTACTAACAGGTCATCAACACCGAACGATTACAAACACAAAAGTGAATGGTGTTACAATTTTACAAGTCGGCTGTAATGGGCACTCATTAGGAAAAGTGAAAGTGACATTTGAAAGAAATAATAATGAATGGATTACGACAGAATGTCATTCAGAAATATTGTCTGTACAAGGGATTCAGGAAGATAAAGCTATCCTTTCTGCTGTATGTGATTACGAGGATAAAACACAAAAGTGGCTTGATCAGCCCATTGGGGTTATCAATGGAGATATGCAAATTTCTGATGCTCTGCAAACACGTCTACAAGACCATCCCTTTATTGAATTTATTAATAAAATACAGATGGATGTAGCAGAAGTTGCTATTTCTTGCACAAGTTTGTTTCACAATGAATCTCCTGGTTTTCCAAAACATGTCACAATGCGTGACATCGTTTCAAATTATATTTATCCAAATACATTAAAAGTTATTCGAGTGACTGGAGCAGATATAAAAGAAGCTCTCGAACTCTCTGCTGCCTATTTCACATTACAAGGGGGCGGAAACATCATTGTAAATCCTACATACATAGAACCGAAACCGCAGCACTATAATTACGATATGTGGGAAGGAATTTCATACGTATTAAACATTTCAAAACCAATTGGCGAAAGAGTTACTTTTTTAGAATATGATGGACTTCCAATCAACATGAAGCAAGAATACGATGTCGTTATGAATAATTATCGTGCAAGTGGTGGCGGAAACTTCCTTATGTATCAAAATAAGCCCATTATAAAAGACATCCCAATAGATATGTCTGAACTTATCGCTAACTATATATTGAAGCATAAAACGATAGAAGCAACAACAAATCATAACTGGAAAGTTATTAAATAGCGAATCTGTCTATTAATATCAAAAAAAGATGGGCTACGCCCATCTTTTAATTTAATTTTGCATTATCTTGCTTTTTTAAAGCTTTTAATTTCGTCGGTGTAACATCAGTGCCTTCTTCGTTAACGACTTTAATTCCTTTTAATTCGTTTAACATATTTTGACGAAATCCTTTTAAATATTGTTCACGTAGCGATTGGCGCTCACGTTGTTCTTCTTCAGTTAAGCCTTCAGCTTTTGCTTTTTTCGCTAAGAAGTTAATGCGTTCAATGAGTTCGTGACTTAGCATCTCGAATCCCCCTTCTACTCAAAACTGATTATTATCATACAATAGTTAGTCTTCTTTATCAAGCAATTGCTTTGTATATTCTACATATCTTCGATGTACAGTTGCTTTTGAAACATTATGACCAAAACCACGAAGTGTTGCTGCAATCTCTTCAAAAGTTAATTCACTCCTACGCAAACGTACAATTTCTTCAATAGGCACTTCTTTTTTCTCACGTCCTACGCTTAAATGACGATTTTTTAAATTATTCTCTGGACGAAATCCTTTCTCCACTGCTCTTTGCATACCACGTTTAATTTTCAAATTATGGATCTTTCTTTGGTACTCTTCAACAATCCCAATTATATCTAACACCATCGAGTCAGAATCCGAAAGCTGTAATTCACCACTATGCGTGTGCGTATAAACTTTTATTCCCTCTTTATGTAAACAATGCATTAACGCAATCTTCGCATTCCCTCTACCAAGACGCGTTTCATCTTGTATAAGAAGCACATCAACTTGTTCATCTCGAATTGTATCTAGCACTTCTAATATGCCATCACGTTCAATTGTATAACCGCTAGCCTGCTCTTCAATTACCTTTATAACATTCATTTGATAGCGCTCAGCTAAATGCAATAATTCATCTTTTTGACGCAATAATGATGTTTCCTGCGCTTCTTTTGTTGTGCTCACACGTGCATAAATAATTGCATTCATTTCGAACCCCTCTTTCTCACTATATTTTCCCTCTAGTGTATCATAAATCCGCCTTTCGTTCGAACTTATGTTTGTAGAATGTTTTTTCACATGTTATACTTATTAATAAGAAAAATGAAAGAAAACGAGGTGTTAGAAAACATGGAAAAGTTAACGAAACGCCAGCAAGACATTCTCGACTTTATTAAGCTAAAAGTACAAGAAAAAGGATATCCACCTTCCGTACGTGAAATCGGTCAAGCAGTCGGCCTCGCTTCTAGTTCTACAGTGCACGGACATTTATCACGACTAGAAGAAAAAGGATATATTCGACGTGACCCAACAAAACCACGAGCAATTGAAATTTTAGGTGACAACCGAATGGAAACAGAAACACAATCTGTTATTCAAGTTCCAATCGTCGGAAAAGTTACTGCTGGTTTACCGATTACAGCAGTCGAAAGTGTAGAAGAGCACTTCCCGCTTCCAGCTAGCATTGTTGCCGGAGCAGATCAAGTGTTTATGTTACGAATTTCTGGAGATAGTATGATTGAAGCTGGTATCTTTGATGGTGATTTAGTCGTTGTTCGCCAACAACAGTCTGCATACAATGGTGAAATTGTAGTTGCCTTAACCGAAGACAATGAAGCAACGGTTAAACGTTTCTATAAAGAAAAAGATCATTTCCGTCTACAACCGGAAAACTCTTCATTAGAACCTATCATTTTAAAACAAGTGTCAGTTATTGGAAAAGTAATTGGCGTATATCGCGATTTACACTAAAAATAATAAAAAGAAGAAAATTACCTTATTTATATAAGTAATTTTCTTCTTTTTGTATTTTGATAGATTTCCGTTCATTTAAAAACTAATTGAACGAATACATCTAATTAATTATTAACGCGTTTCAATCGTAACATCTCCGGCAGAAGTTTCCCCACTAATCTTTGTACTTCCATTACCAATTGTTATATTTTTATTTTCCTCATTAAAAATTGTCACTTCTCCAGCAGTGCTTCGCCCGGTTATAACTGCGTCTTTCGGTTTTTCCAATAAAGTAATATCTACATCTCCAGCAGTTGAGCTTGCCTCTAGATCATATTTAGAATCATGATCGATAACATCCACATCACCACTAGCCGTTTTTGCTGTTACTTTCCCTATTACTTTTTTAATATTCACGCTACCAGCTTTTGAAGTTGCATCCACATTCTTAGCTGTTATATGTTTCAAATCCACTTCTCCAGCGAGTGTTCCAACACTTACGCGGTCACTTTTCACATCACTTATTTCTATTTGTCCAGCGGCTGAATTTACTTTTATCTCTTGATAAGAACGTTCAGGTACAAATATAGTCAATGTAGGCGTTTGAAAATTGAAAGTAAAAAATGAGAAATCAAATGAAACACCTTTCTCTATTTCTCCTTGAATCTTTAATGTGTCACCATCTTCAGCTATACGAATCTTTTGTTTGCGTAAATCTCCTGATTGCTTTACATAAAAAGAGGAATCAGGAGATTTTTGGACAACAATATCTCCTGCATCTAACTTAACTTCTACATTTTTTAGCGTTTCATTTTTAATTACGTCTTCTTTATTTCCTTTTTCTGCAGTTTGTACTGCTTTTTCATATGTTTGTGAAATCCCTATTACTCCAATAATGATACAAGCGATAGCTACTAACAATATTTTTTTCATCATCTACTCCCCTTTTATCATTTTGAAGTTCCATATTACATATCGTACGCATAATCTTTTAAACCACTTCGTACTATAATAAGCTGCAATACATAACAACAAACCAACTCCAACAAACGTGATACTAACGAATAGGTCAATCCATAAAAAAGTACCCATAAACACTTTTAAAATAACGAAAAATGGCGTCACCACACTAGAAATCCCCGCAATCCAAAGAGAAAATATAATAGAAATAATTGCAATTAATGGGCCTAACACAATAATAAAGTTAAACAAACTAAGTCCAATCGCCGCCATGACAGCTCTTGTCACATTTGAAGTCGATGGATCTTTTTTCATTTCATCAAAGCGATACATCGCAAGTAATTCCTTTGCAATCACTTTCGGAGAACCAAGTCCTTTTATTATTTCCGATTCAGTTTTCCCCTCTTCTACCCCAAACTGAAAATGCTCTTCATAATCGAATAAAATGTCTTTCCTCTCTTCTTCCGGTAACTTTCTAAGCTGATTCGATAATTCCCGAAGGAACTGTTCTTTATTCATCCCAATTCACCCCTTCAATAATTTCTTGTACACCTTTCGCAAAATCACGCCACTCTGTTACTAATAAATGAAGTTGCGTCTCACCTTGCTCAGTTAGTTGATAATATTTACGAGGCGGCCCTTCCGTAGACTCTTTTAAATATGTTTGAAAATATCCCTCTTTCGTTAAACGACGCAATAACGGATATACTGATCCTTCTGATATTAAAAACTTATTAGAGATTTGTTGAACCAGTTCATAGCCGTAACAATCTTTACGTTTTACAAGTGCCAATACACACAGTTCTAACACACCTTTTTTAAACTGAACGTTCAAGGACAATCCTCCTTTCTTATTTTAGTACTGTTTAATACACGGTACCCATTTTATCCATAATATACCACTTAGTACTGTTCATTGCAAGGTACTTAACTATATTTATTCCCTAAATTTAGAAAATGCACAAATGAAAGCCCGAATAAGACCCTGTTGTAACAGGCCATTATTCGGGCTTTCATTCAATTCTAATTACATTAATGCACAATTCCATTCAATCTTTCTCCTCTAAGAACCAACTTCTACTTGTGACCCCAATAAATTTCGAAACACACCTTTTCTCTCTTTAGCCAATTGATTAAACTCACCTTTTTGGACAATTTCACCTTTTCCTAAAACAATAACTTGATCCGCATTACGTATCGTAGATAAACGATGCGCAATAAGAATAATAGTCATCGTTCCTTTCAATCTTTCTAATGCTGATTGAATTTTCACTTCATTTTCAGTATCTAACGCACTCGTAGCTTCTTCTAATATTAAAATGGATGGTTTCCTTAAAATTGCACGCGCTAGTACAAGTCGTTGGCGTTCCCCACCTGAAAGCCTCACTCCACGATCTTCAATAAGAGTATCAAGCCCTTTTGGAAGCATTCGCTACAATTTACTGTAGATAAATGACGAAAAAGCCCTGATACCGTAGTATCAAGGCTTCTCTTGCTCTTAGTATAGAGACATATATTGATCGCGTTCCCATTGGTGAACTTGCGTTCTAAAGATATCCCACTCAATCTCTTTTGCTTCAATGAAGTGCTCAAGTAAGTGATCTCCTAACGCGCCACATACTACTTCATTAGATTGTAATGTAACTAATGCTTGCGCTAATGTTGCTGGTAAATCAGCGATACCTGCTTCTTCGCGCTCTTCTTTTGTCATTACATAGATGTTACGGTCTACCGCAGCTGGTGGAGTTAATTTATTTTTAATTCCGTCAAGACCTGCAGCTAATAATGTTGCCATTACTAAATATGGGTTTGCAGCTGGGTCAACACTACGTACTTCTACGCGTGTACTAATACCACGAGATGCAGGGATACGTACTAATGGACTACGGTTTTGTGCAGACCATGCTACGTAACATGGAGCTTCATATCCAGGTACTAAACGTTTGTAAGAGTTTACAGTTGGGTTTGCTACCGCTGTAAATGCTGGTGCATGTTTTAAAATACCTGCGATGAAGTGACGAGCATCATCACTTAATTGTAATTCACCATTTTGATCGAAGAATACGTTCTCACCATTTTTAAATAATGATAAGTTACAGTGCATACCTGAACCGTTTACACCGTATAATGGTTTCGGCATAAATGTTGCATGTAAACCATGCTTACGAGCAATTGTTTTTACAACAAGTTTGAATGTTTGAATGTCATCACATGAGCGAATTGCATTTGCATATTTAAAGTCAATTTCATGTTGCCCTGGAGCAACCTCATGGTGAGATGCTTCAATTTCAAAGCCCATCTCTTCAAGTTCAAGAACGATATCACGACGACAGTTTTCCCCTAGATCCATCGGCGCAAGGTCGAAGTATCCACCGTTGTCGTTTAATTCTAATGTTGGATTTCCTTTTTCATCTACTTTAAATAGGAAGAATTCTGGCTCTGGTCCAAGATTGAAATCTGAGAATCCTAAAGCTTCCATTTCTTTTAATACACGTTTTAAATTGTTACGTGGATCTCCTTCAAATGGAGTGCCATCTGCATTGTAAATATCACAGATTAATCGAGCTACTTTACCTTTTTCAGCTGTCCAAGGGAAAATTACCCAAGTATCTAAGTCCGGATATAAATACATATCAGATTCTTCAATACGTACGAAACCTTCAATAGAAGATCCATCAAACATCATTTTGTTATCAAGAGCTTTTGTTAATTGGCTCACTGGAATTTCTACGTTTTTAATTACTCCTAAAAGGTCTGTAAATTGTAAGCGGATATACTTTACATTCTCTTCTTTCGCCAAACGGAAAATATCTTCTTTTGTGTACCTAGCCATTATAAATTCCTCCTTAGTCCCTCTAAACACCTTCAGAATCAGTTATCTTTAGTGAAAAAACCTTGAAATATCACCTTGTCGCAACGAAGTCCGATTAAATCTACCTGTATGTTGTAGTTCATCTCGAAGTATTTTGCGAAGCTCAGTTTTTGAAATTTCTTTCGTTTCTTCTTTTACTTTCACTGCTTCTGTTTGATTTTCTTTCATTAGTAACACTTGCTTAATACCAGCCATATTTAAGCCTTGATCTAATAAATCTTTAATCTCTAACAACTTATCTACATCGTTAAATGAAAATAATCTACGATTCCCCTTTGTACGGGTTGGAGAAACAAGATTATGCTCTTCATAGTAGCGAATTTGACGTGCAGACAATTGTGTTAAATCCATTACTATACCAATAGGAAACAGCGGGGCAGAACGTCTATCTTCTTTCATCGTTTCAGTTCCTCCTTCGCCTTAACTGCTTCTCATTTTATACCATGTTATGTTTAGTGTCAATAGATGTAAGCTTTTCTTACATGGTTTTTTATAATTTTTTTCATTCTTTTTTCTAATGGCATAAATCATTACTTTCATATGAAAAAAAGCTGTCGAAATCGACAGCTTCCCTTTAAGAAATTGTTAATAGATTCTTTTCAATTAACGCATCAATCGCAGAACAAATCGCAATCTTTACATGCGAATAAGTTAATCCACCTTGTACGTAAGCAACATAAGGCGGACGAATTGGGCCATCAGCCGACAATTCGATACTTGCACCTTGAATAAATGTCCCAGCAGCCATAATTACATCATCTTCATAACCCGGCATATAGTTTGCATATGGCGTAAAATGAGAATTAATTGGAGATGCATATTGAATCGCTTGACAGAACGCAATCATACGATCTTTATCATCAAATTGAACAGATTGAATTAAATCCGTTCTTGATGCATTCCACGCTGGTGATGTATTCATTCCTAACTTTTCTAAAAATGCAGCTGTAAAAATCGCGCCTTTCAGCGCTTGACCAGCAACATGCGGCGCTAAGAAGAAACCTTGATACATTTCTTGCAGACTGTATAAAGATGCCCCTGCTTCCGCACCGATTCCCGGAGATGTTAGACGATATGCACATGCTTCAACATACTGTTCTTTACCAACAATATAACCACCAGTTTTAACAATTCCTCCACCCGGGTTTTTAATAAGAGAACCTGCCATTAAATCTGCACCAACATGACACGGCTCTTGCTCTTCAATAAACTCGCCATAACAGTTATCTACAAATACAACAACATCAGGTTTAATCTCTTTAACAAACGCAATCATCTCTTTAATTTGAGAAACGGTAAACGACGGACGAGTAGCATACCCTTTTGAACGCTGAATGCCAATCATCTTCGTATTACTATGGATTGCAGCTGCAACAGCTTCAAAGTCCACAAACCCCTCTTCAGTTAGCGGAACTGCATTATACCCAATATTATATTCCTTAAAAGAACCTACACCTTTTCCACGCACACCAACGATTTCTTCTAGCGTATCATATGGTTTTCCCGTTATGTATAGCAACTCATCTCCTGGACGTAAAATACCGAATAAAGCTGTTGAAATTGCGTGAGTACCCGATATTATTTGTGGACGAACAAGACCAGCTTCAGCTCCAAATACATCAGCATACACTTTCTCTAACGTGTCACGACCAATATCATCATAGCCATAACCTGTCGTCGGAATAAAATGCGAATCGCTAATTTTATGTTTACGAAAACTTTCTAATACACGAAATTGGTTACTTTCAATTACTTCATCCACACGTTTATGCACTTCTGTAACTTGACTTTCTACTTCTTTTACGATTGGAGCAATTATTTCTCCATTTTTCAAACGATCAAACATTATTATTTTCTCCTTCTTCCACTAAAAATCTCTTTAATTGCCCATTAAGTGATGAATGAGCAAAGATATACCCTGTACAATCATATACAAATTCTTCTTCTAAAAACTCCATTTTTGTTAGCAACGTTTCCGTTTTTAAAAGTGTTAACAATCTACCTTCACTTGGCGGGAGTTTCACTTGATAAACAACCATTTCTTCCTTCATCTTCGTTTCTATCGCTTCTTTAATACGTAATAAATCATTTTCTTCAAAAGCACTAGTCATTAAGAAATCACTTTTTGGAAATGGAATAAAATTTTGATGCAATTCATCTTTTTTATTATATAACGTAATAATAGGAATATGATTAATTTCAAGATCTGACAATAGTTGTTTTACCGTTTGCTCATGCCCTACATAATTAGGGTCTGCCGAATCAACAACATGTAAAATAACATCCGCTTCACCAGCTTCTTCTAACGTAGATCGAAAAGCAGCAATTAACGACGTAGGTAAATCTTGTATAAAGCCAACCGTATCAGTCAATAACACTGTATAACCAGAAGGTAACGGCATCTTCCTTGTTGTCGGATCTAACGTTGCAAACAATAAGTTTTCTTCAAACGTATCCGCTTCCGTTAATCTATTAAACAACGTAGATTTCCCTGCATTTGTATATCCAATTAATGAAACTTGAAATACTTTATTATCTTTTCTTCTCTCACGATATCTTTTTCGATGCTCCACAACAACCGCAAGTTGTTTCTTTATTTCATCAATACGTGATCGAATATGACGACGGTCCGTTTCAAGCTTTGTCTCTCCCGGTCCCCTTGTACCAATTCCACCACCAAGACGTGATAAAGATAGACCTTGCCCCATAAGGCGCGGCATTGTATATTGCAACTGAGCTAATTCTACTTGAAGCTTACCCTCTCTCGATTTCGCACGTTGCGCAAAAATGTCTAGTATTAACTGCGTTCGGTCAATCACTCTTGCATCTAATACTGAAGATAAATTCCGAATTTGGCTCGGCGTTAACTCGTTATTAAATATAATAACAGCTGGTTCTAATTCTTCAGTTAACATCGTAAGCTCTTCTAGTTTACCTTTTCCTATATAAGTCGCCGGATGAAACTTCGGGCGTTTTTGCGTTGTGGACATTAACACTTCTGCTCGCGCAGTCTTCGCTAACGATGCAAGCTCTTTCATGGAATGCATGAATTTTTCATCATCATCTTGCGACAATTGACAGCCAACTAATATGACTTTTTCTTTTTCTTCCATCAAATATGTTCACTCATCCTTTTCGAAATTTAAACCTTCTAATATAATAGCAGAGGAAGCACATTTCATCTAGTTAGCGGGGGAGAAAATTCATGGCATGGGAGATTTTTAGCATCATAGGCACAATCGCCTTCGCACTAAGCGGAGCCATTGTTGCAATGGAAGAAGATTATGATATTTTCGGGGTGTATATTTTAGGAATGGCAACCGCATTTGGGGGAGGTGCCCTTCGTAATTTATTAATCGGTTATCCAATCGTCGCGTTTTGGCAACAAGACATGTTATTCCAAATCGCACTATTATCAATGACGATTATTTTTCTTTTTCCAAATAAATTGATTAGACATTGGAAAAAGTGGGAAAACATCACGGATGCCATCGGCTTATCAGCATTTGCCGTACAAGGAGCACTATATGCACAAAAACTAAATTTACCAATTAGCGCTACAATCGTAGCCGCTGTTTTAACCGGTATTGGCGGCGGTATTATTCGTGACCTTTTAGCCCGCAGAAAACCTCTCGTCCTTCGAGCTGAAGTATATGCATTTTGGACGATTTTAGCAGGTTTTTTAATTGGAGCTCAAATTATCGTTAGCGATTGGGCTCTATACACCTTATTCATTTTAATTGTTTGCTTCCGCATGGTTTCTATTCATTACAAATGGCATTTACCGCATAGACGCATCGATACAAACGAACGTTCAATGCATAAATAGCAATCTAACCTCTTTACATATCGTAAAGAGGTTTTTCTTTTCTAACGAGTTTTTCTTTACATAATGTTTATACTAATCTTTAAAGCGAGGTGAATACAAATGACAAACCATGTTAATAAAGGAGCTCAAAAAAGCTCCGTAAACCAATTTGGACACGATCCAAATTCAGCACATGAAAAGAGCGCTAAAATGGAACGCTTTCATAAATCTTACCAAGAAAAAGCAAAAAAAGAGTAACCGAGGTTATGTACAAAAAAACAGACGCACAGCTTACGTACTGTGCGTCTCCTCTTCAAGCATCAAATCAATACTTGATATCCCAATTAAATCATATTTATCATACGTATCTTCTTGTAACAATCGCATAGCTTGTGTTCGAATTGATTTTTCAACAATATTCCGTACGTATCTTCCATTACTAAACGATGTAATTTGCGACGAATACTTTACTGCATGTAAATGATCTCGAAATTTCCACTCCGCCTCTTTAGATAACTGATATTCACGCTCTTCATACATTCTCTTCCCAATTTCCAACAACTGATTTACTGAGTAATCTGCGAATTCAATAATAAACGGAAAGCGAGATTGTAACCCTGGATTCAACGAAAGAAAATGATTCATCTCTCTTGAATACCCAGCCAAAATTAATACAAAACCGTGTTGCTTATCTTCCATATGCTTCACAAGTGTATCAATGGCTTCCTTTCCAAAATCTTTCTCTCCCCCACGCGCTAAAGAATACGCCTCATCAATAAACAAAATACCTCCCATAGCCTTTTTTATTAAATCTCTTGTCTTTTGCGCTGTATGACCGATATACTCCCCTACGAGGTCCGCACGTTCAGCTTCAACTAAATGCCCTTTTGATAAAATATTCATCTCAAACAACAATTTCCCTATCATTCTAGCAACAGTTGTCTTCCCAGTACCCGGATTCCCTTTAAACAACATATGAAGCACTTGCTTCTCAGATTTCAACCCCATCTCTTGTCTTTTTTTATTTACATAAATCCAAGCATAAATTTCTTTAATTATCTTTTTTATGTCATCCATCCCAACAAGCTTTCCCATCTCTTCTTCAATTCTCTGCAACATCTCATGTTTAGTAGTGGTTTCACTTGAAATTACAGTTTTATCTTCCGATGCCGGTAACGAAATTTTCTTCCGATGGTTTAACACGATATTAATTTGATTGTTATTTTTCTTACGCATTGATTGTTCCATACAATCACCTCATTTTATCCACTCATCAAATATTATTATTCCCGTCCCCCTTACAAATGCCTATTTTCAGAAAAGTTTGCTATAATATAAGAAATAATTAAGGTGGTGGGACTATGGAAACAACGGAATTCCATGATACAATACAAGCCTTTTCTATTTTTTTATTGAATAAAGGCCGAAAGTCTTCAACTATTAAACGCTATGTCTATGACATCGAAGATTTCGGACATTGGTTAGAAAAAAACAAAAAGCTCCCTTCCAGTAATATATGGGCTACACTTTGTACAAAAGACTATGAAGATTACTTTTCCGACTTAAAAAAGAATCGACACTACTCAGAGAAAACAATGCATCGTGTATTTATTGTATTAAATAGAATGTATCATTTTCTAAACATTCCTAATCCATTGAAGAATATGGAAATCGTTATTCAACCAAACCGTGCATTACGTAATGAAGATTTCATTTCATCCGATGAAGAAAAAAGATTAAAACATATAGTCACTTCATTGGAAGGCCTTTCAGAAAAGCAACGTCCTGTTCGCCCTTTATTAATGGATCGTAATATCGCTATTTTAAACCTACTAATCGACTACGGACTATCCTTACAAGAACTTACAGCATTAACTATGCATCAAGTTCACTTTGAAACCAATACATTGTCTATTCCAGCAACCGCAGGAGTAGCAAGAGCAATCACATTAACAAATGAAGACAAAAAACAATTGTACACATATTATAAAAGTATCCCAGAACCAGTTCGCCCCAAATACCATAGCAATGATCCATTATTTGTGGCATTCGATTTTAATCGCGGAACATATAGATGGGTATATGAAAATGACGCACCAAAGGCTTTAACAGAAATTGCCATCCAAAAAATGATCCGACTTGAAGTAGCAAGAGCAAATTTACGTAAAGGCATTTCCGGACAACATTTTCGGAACACCTTTATTCTACGCCTAATAAAAAAACAAATCCCAGAACCTGAAATCATAAAATTAGTTGGCTTCAAATCAAAAATTTCATTAAAACGATATTATCAATACGCAGAAAATAGAAAAAACGCCTTATAATAAGGCGTTTTTTCTATTTTTTTTTGAAACAATTAATTTTACTATGACCATTTACCTATTCTCTGCATCTACTATGATGAGTTTCGCTCACAGTCTAATTAGAAAGGAGAGATTTAATGTCTCGTTTTAACGACAATCAAAATAAATTCTCCAAACCATGCTTTCCAAGTAGTGCTGGACCTCAGGGTAACACAGGCGCTCAAGGTATCACAGGTGCTACTGGTGCCACTGGACCTCAAGGTATCACGGGCGCTACTGGTGCCACTGGGCCTCAAGGTAATACGGGCGCTCAAGGTATCACGGGTGCTCAAGGTAGCACAGGCGCTACTGGTGCCACTGGACCTCAAGGCAATACGGGCGCTCAAGGTATCACAGGCGCTACTGGTGCCACTGGACCTCAAGGTAATACGGGTACTCAAGGTATC
>NZ_MAOI01000041.1 GCF_001884235.1 Bacillus paramycoides
GCTGTTGACCGTGGTGTTGCTGTTGACCGTGGTGTTGCTGTTGACCGTGGTGTTGCTGTTGACCGTGGTGTTGCTGATGGCCATGGTGTTGATGTTGGCCGTGGTGTTGATGCTGGCCGTGGTGTTGATGTTGGCCGTGGTGTTGAACTTGGTGAGTTTGATAATGGACAGCCTGCGGATGAACTTGATGATGGCCTTGGTGATGTACTTGTTGCTGATGTTGACCGTGGTGTTGATGTTGACCATGGTGGTGATGTTGACCATGGTGATGATGTTGACCGTGGTGACCATGATGATGAGCTTGATGAGTTTGATAATGGACAGCCTGCGGATGCATTTGGTGGTGTCCGTGGTGATGTACTTGTTGTTGATGATGGCCATGGTGACCGTGGTGTTGATGTTGACCATGGTGTTGAGGATGACCGTGGTGTCCGTGGTGATCATGGTGATGATGTTGACCATGAACAACTTGTGGATGACCACCTACTCCTCCTGCCACAACACCTACTCCTGGTACAGGGAATCCTGTCTGCACTCCTCCAACGAAAGAAGGGAATGTAGTTGGTACTCCTACTGGAATTCCAGTTTGTGCGCCGGCTACTGATGTCGGCATTCCTCCTGCTAATGTTGGCATTCCAGTTTGCATGCCAGCCATTGATGTCGGCATTCCTCCTGTTAATGTTGGCATTCCAGTTTGCATGCCAGCCATTGATGCCGGCATTCCTCCTGTTAATGTTGGCATTCCAGTTTGCATGCCAGCCATTGATGCTTGATTTCCTCCTGTTAATGTTGGCATTCCAGTTTGCATGCCAGCCACTGATGTCGGCATTCCTCCTGTTAATGTTGGCATTCCAGTTTGCATGCCAGCCATTGATGCTTGATTTCCTCCAGCTGCTCCACCCATCCAGCTCGGCATTCCACCGTATCCTTGTTGCCCTGCTCCACCCATTAACATCATTTGTGCATAACTGTCCGATTCGCCTCCGAAGAAGCCATGTGGTGCATTATTGTCCATCCCTTTCATTCCTTTCACCTCTTCTACTCAATTTAGCCTACCTTTTTTATCATATTTCCTATAGAAGAATAGGTGTTTGTCTGTATAGGAATTCCGCACCTTTTTCTTCGCTATTCATTCATGATAGGATTAATTGACTGATTATTCTTTCCTTATAAAAAAAGGGGGCATTTCCATTGGAGAACGTAACAAAAGCTTCAATCAACGATTTAGACTCAATCGTACATATAGATATCGAAATAATCGGAGACGATAGTAGAAGAAATTATATTAAACACGCTATTAATGAAGGACAATGCATAATTGTAAAAGAGGGCAATTCCATTTCTGGTTTTCTAACATACGATACAAATTTTTTTGGTTATACTTTCCTCTCATTAATAATTATTTCGCCAACTAAAAGAAGAAAAGGTCATGCAAGCTCATTAATCTCATATATGTTAAGCCATTCTCCTACTCAAAAAATATTTTCTTCAACGAACAAATCTAATGAAAATATGCAAAAAATTTTTCAAGCGAACGGATTTATACGTAGTGGAATGATTGAAAACTTAGATGAAGGTGATCCAGAGTTTATTTTCTACACAAAAAAGCTCAGGGCATAAACGCTCTGAGCTTTTATTTAAAATCAATTAGTTTGCAACAACGTTAACAAGTTTTCCAGGAACTACAATTACTTTACGAACTGTTTTTCCTTCGATTTGTTCTTTAATTGCTTCAAGTGCAAGTTGTTCCATTTCTTCTTTTGATGCGTCTTTTTTCATTGTTAGTTTTGCACGAACTTTGCCCATAATTTGAACAACGATTTCAACTTCATCTTCTACAAGTTTAGACTCATCAAATGTTGGCCAGCTTGCATATGTGATTGTTTCATTGTATCCAAGTTTGCTCCATAGTTCTTCCCCGATATGAGGTGCAACTGGTGCAATCATTTTCACGAAACCTTCTACATATTCTTTCGGAAGTGTTTCAGCTTTGTATGCATCGTTGATGAATACCATCATTTGAGAAATCGCTGTGTTGAAGCGAAGCTCTGCATAGTCTTCTGTTACTTTCTTCACTGTTTGGTGGTAAGCTTTTTCAAGCTCTTTGTTTGGTGCATCAGTAATTTTCTCACTTAATTCACCGTTATCTTGAACGAATAGACGCCATACGCGGTCTAGGAAACGACGAGCTCCGTCAAGACCATTTTCAGACCAAGCGATTGAAGCATCTAATGGTCCCATGAACATTTCGTATAGACGAAGTGTATCTGCACCATGGCTTGCTACGATATCATCAGGATTTACAACGTTACCTTTTGATTTACTCATTTTCTCGTTGTTTTCACCTAAGATCATACCTTGGTTGAATAATTGTTGGAATGGCTCTTTCGTTGGAACCACGCCGATATCGTATAATACTTTATGCCAGAAACGAGCATATAGTAAGTGAAGTACAGCATGCTCCGCTCCGCCAATATAAATATCAACTGGAAGCCATTGTTTTACTTTTTCAGGATCTACAAGTGCTTCACTGTTGTTTGGATCGATGTAGCGTAGGTAGTACCAGCAGCTACCAGCCCATTGTGGCATTGTGTTTGTTTCACGACGACCCTTTTTACCAGTTTCAGGATCAACAACATTTACCCATTCGTCAATGTTTGCAAGTGGTGATTCACCTGTACCAGATGGACGGATGTTTTCTGTTTTCGGAAGAACTAGTGGTAATTCTTCTTCTTTCACAGCTGTCATTGTACCATCTTCCCAATGGATTACTGGAATTGGCTCGCCCCAGTAACGTTGACGACTAAATAACCAGTCACGTAGACGGTACGTTACTTTTTGATTTCCTGCGCTTGTTACTTCAAGCCATTCAATCATTTTTACAATTGCTTCTTCTTTATTTAACCCGTCAAGGAATGCTGAGTTTACGTGAGCGCCATCACCTGTATATGCTTCTTTCGAAATGTCTCCGCCTTTTACAACTTCCTTCATTGGAAGATTGAACGTTGATGCGAATTCATAATCACGCTCATCATGAGCTGGAACTGCCATTACAGCACCTGTTCCGTAAGTTGCAAGAACATAGTCAGCAATCCAGATTGGTAATTTCTCACCATTTACTGGGTTAACTGCATAAGCACCAGTGAATACACCAGTTTTCTCTTTCGCAAGTTCTGTACGCTCTAGGTCACTCTTCATTTTTACAGAATTAATGTAAGCTTCTACAGCTTCTTTTTGTTCTGCTGTTGTAATGTCAGCAACAAGTGCATGCTCTGGAGCAAGTACACAGTAGCTTGCGCCAAATAGTGTATCAGGACGCGTTGTGAAAACTGTGAATTTCTCATCTGTACCATCGATGTTGAAGTGTACTTCTGCACCTTCAGAACGACCGATCCAGTTACGTTGCATGTCTTTTAAGCTTTCTGGCCAATCAAGCTCATCTAGATCTTCTAATAGACGATCTCCGTAAGCTGTAATTTTTAACATCCACTGTCTCATCGGACGACGCTCAACTGGATGTCCACCGCGCTCGCTCTTACCGTCAATTATTTCTTCGTTTGCAAGTACTGTACCAAGTGCTGGGCACCAGTTTACAGGTACTTCATCAACGTAAGCTAAGCCTTTTTCAAATAGTTTTAAGAAGATCCATTGTGTCCACTTGTAGTAGTTTGGATCTGTTGTATTTACTTCACGGTCCCAATCGTAAGAGAAACCTAATGATTTAATTTGATTACGGAATGTATTAATATTATGCTCTGTAAATTCTGCTGGGCTGTTTCCAGTATCAAGTGCATATTGCTCTGCTGGAAGACCGAATGCATCCCATCCCATTGGATGAAGAACGTTATATCCTTGCATACGCTTCATACGAGATAAAATATCTGTCGCTGTATAACCTTCTGGATGTCCTACGTGTAAGCCTGCACCTGATGGATATGGGAACATATCTAGTGCATAAAATTTTGGTTTTTCTGTCTCATCTGGCGTACGGAATGTTTTATTCTCTTCCCAGTACCCTTGCCACTTCTTCTCAATTTCTTGATGATTAAAGCTCATGAGATACCCTCCTTGAAATTCTATTTATTTTCACCGCCCAAAATACAAAAAACCTCTCATCCCTAGAAAGGGACGAGAGGTTATAGATTCCCGCGGTACCACCCTAAATTAATGTAAAAATATACATTCGCTTAGATCCGTAACGTGGATTAACGGCAATTGCTACTATTAGTTTCACAACTGCAACTCAAAGGCGAGTTCATAACGAAACGTGGATTGACTTGCACCGACCGTCAACTCTCTAAACCAGCTTCTATTACTACTACTCCTTCTCACTGTTATTACAAGTATGAGTTAATTAAATATATTCTAAAACATGTTACATGTTCCGTCAAACTAAACTGCAATTTTTTCTTCAACTGTTTCTTCTACTTTTACTCGTTTATCATAAATGCTCGTTGCAATAAGCGCTACTACAAGCATTACCATGATCGCTATAAACAATACTTCCATATTGTATAAATCAACAATTGCCCCACCAACGACCGGTCCGAACATTTTACCTACAGTCGCCGCGCTATTTACAACACCTTGATAAAACCCTAATTTATCTTTCGGTGCAAGTATATTTGCAATGGTCGGAACTGCCGGCCATACGAATAATTCACCAATCGTTAATGTCACCATCGCAACGAGGAACATCGTAAATTGCTGCGCTTGACTTAACACAATGAATGACGCCGCAAAAATGACGATTCCAATCATAATTTGTTGTTTTAAAGAACGCTTCATCCAGCGAATTAGCATGCTAACGAGTGGCTGCGCACAAACAATCATCGCTCCGTTTATCGTCCATAATAAACTATAGTGACGAAGGCTAATATTTAATTCCTGCATATGTGTTGCAATCGCTCCTTGCCACTGTACGTATGTAACCCAGCATAAAGCATATGCTACACATACAATAAGAAGTGCTTTGAAGCCTGGTGTAAGTGACCAGCCTTTTTTCGTTTCGATTTCTTTTTGCACTCCTGGCTCTTTTTTGTCTTCCATACCACGGAATCCAATAAAAGCAATTAAGAAGAAAACAAAGTATAAAATAAAGTTCGCTAAGAAAATATAATCAAAACGATAAGACGCAACTAAACCACCACACGCTGTTCCGATTGCAATACCAACATTTTGTCCAACATACATCGCATTAAACGCTCGTCTTCCGCCTTCTGGCCAAACCGTGCCAACCATCGCATACATCGATGGGAAGACCATTCCAGAGCCAAAGCCGATTAACGCTAGCCATACAACATATAAAGGCCAACCGTGGAAGAACACAAGACCTAAAATTGATACGAGTGTAATAACAATCCCTACTAAAGTTGATTTATAACCGCCCCATTTATCAAATAAAACACCGCCGAGCAAGTTTCCGATTACACCAGTAAGCGAGTTAATCATTAATACCATTCCAGCCACTGATAAAGATTTTCCTAGATGATCATGCAAATAAATTGTATTAAAAGGCCATAAAAAAGAAGCACCCGTGACATTAATAATCATCCCAGCTACTAATAGCCATACTTTCCTTGGCATAGTTTCCCCTCCTATTCTATTTTTTTCGTTCATATATAACAGTAAAATTGTAGTCGTTTTTAAATAGGAAGGCAACTGATTAATAGTTGATGAAATTCAGATAATAGGACGTTAGTATATGAAATTATATCGATTGCCCATTAAAATATATCAGCGATTTTTTAAATATATCGACCGCAACTCGAAATATATCGGCGATTTCCCAATTATATCGACCGCAACTTAAAATATATCAGTGATTTTCCAATTATATCGATTTACCGACAAAAAGCGACAGCGGTAACAATCTACATAAAATAAGAGGAGGTTGTATTAAGTTAATACAATCTCCTCTTATTTTAGATTATCCAACTTCTTTTTTACGTTTTGCACTTTCTTTAGAGCTCCATTTAAAGATTTTATCTAGTAAGGAGTATATCCTCCCAAATTCTTTCGTTAACAAAGGTCCTAACGATGCCAATATTAAAACATATAAGGCTGAGAACGGTTTAATCGTTGCCATTAAGCCACCAGCAATTCCAATATTCGTGGAAGCCTTATGCGATAAACCCGCTTTACGTCCAGCAATCATTCCAGCTGTAAAATTACCAATGACAGTTATGAGTACTGCTCCTAACGTTAACCAAACAGCCCCACCTAATGAAAACGGATTAAAGCCATCTCAATCGTGTCTAAAGCTTGTGGTCTATATACCATTCCACCTAATATAGCCGCAATTTGTCTCGCTTCAGAATCGCGAAGGGAAATGCTTGAAATACTCTCCTCATGATCAGCATCAAAATGATACATTTCTCTTCGACCATCATCATGAATAACAATAACCATTTTTTCATTACCTTTTGTGATTACTTCAAACTTACATCCAATACCCGGTAGTTCACTTTCTCTAATATTCATATTTTCCGCCTCCTAAAGTTGTTTAGTTACGGCTTTTATAAATCTACATCAATCTCCGTTTTAAACTTCTCATCCTTTGAGATACCTAAATACTTGAGCGTCTCTGATGGAGTCGCGTGATGGAAATGTTTTTGCAACAACGCAATCGCTATTCCTCTTTTGTACGCGTGAAACCCAAATGTTTTTCTCATTGAGTTCGTTCCAATCTTTCCAACAATCCCAACCGCTTCCGCAGCACGATGAATCACACGATATGCTTGTTGGCGCGTAATTGAATTTGTCGTTTTATTAGATTGAAATACGTAGTTCTCCCTTTGAGCATCAAAAGATTGTACGTACTCTAAAAGTGCTTCTTTTACCTTTGTATTTAAATAAATATCTTGTTTAAATTTTTCATCTTTCACAGGAAGAGAATAAAAATCTTTAACAGTCCCATCTTCATTTAATACATCTTCAAATTTCATGCTAAGTAGTTCTGTAATTTTTAATCCTGTGTTAATCCCAATAACAAATAAAAGATAATCTCGCTGTGAGTGCTCTTTTAAATACTTTTTCATAGCCTCAATTTGATTTATATCTTTTAATGCCTCTACAACTTCCATACATGTATTCTCCTCATCTTATGAACGGTAATTTTCTCATTATCCTGTTCATTTTACCTTATCACGCTATGAGATTTCCATGTATTATCCATTATTTTTACAATATACTGCTGAGGTCCCGACAATTTTTCATTTTGAAATTTACGATTGTACAAATACGGTGTGGTTAGAAAAGAAATGGGGGGATAAAAGTTCAGCTTCTTTCTACAGATCGGATTCCTCCTTTCATTTCCCAGCTGATGATACTCTTATATTATGTTACTTATTTGTATAATATTAGATATTTTAGTAACATCAAAGTATTTTTTCTGAAAATAATAAAAACCGAGCAGTTTCGCTCGGTTTTTTATTAATCTTCCTTAGGAAGAACAATTCCTTTATACAATTGAACTGTAATGAAGTAATAAATCGTGTAAATAACTACGAAAATTACGATTGGTACCCAAATACGGAAGTACGGATCGATTAAAATAAATCCGAAAATATTCATACCAACTAATACGTGGGCGATACCTATAATCGCCGGGAATAAGAATACTAAGAATAACTCTTTATAAATTGATTTCGTTAATAATTCACGGCGCACCCCGATTTTACGAAGCATTTGATAACGTGTAATATCTTTTGATGCACCAGAAAGAATTTTAAACATTAAGCAACTTGCCATCATCGCTAAGAAAGCAATTCCAAGGAAGAAGCCCATAAACACTGTTCCACTCGCAACGCCATAGAACATATCGTACGCCTGATATTTACTGCTCATTTGCTCAGCTTTTACATTTTTATATTTAACTAGCTGCAACTCGTCAAGTTTTTTCCATTCTTTTGTATATGCTACAAAATCATCTGTTTTTCCGATAAATGCTATACTTTCTTTACCATTTATCCCATCGTACATTTTTTGATCTACAATTTTAATTGCATGATCTTCATATATATAATATGGATGGATTGTACTAAAAGCATCAACCCATTCTTTTGGAAGTTCTTTAGCATTCGCATCTTTTTCATTCATTTCTCTAGAAACTGCACCTACTGGTAGTTCCTCTGAAACTTTTTTCGTATTCACTAAATCCTTCATCGACTTCATATTTTCCATATCTTTTACTAAAGGTCGATTTTTCTCTAAATCTTCTTTTACATAATAAACGTATTTATCATCAACTTTGTAACGATATTCACTTTTCTCTTTAAATGGAATACCGTCTAGAATTTTCTTTTCTTCAGCTGTAGGGTTATGAACAACTGAATCGTATATTACTAAACCATCAACCATTTTTATAACGTTATTTTTAAACGCCATACCACCTGAAATTGCACCAGCTCCAAGAGCAACTAACATCGCTACTGTCGCAAGCACTTTTGTTAAACTATTAATACGGAAGTTTAATTGTGCAAAAGTAAAAGCGTTAAGTCCTTTTTCACTACGTTTTTTATTACTCTTTAATTTTTTAATAATAACTGGGAGAAGTGATCCAAATAACATGTAAGTACCAGCTGTTGTTGTAATTAATGCAATAAGAATGCCCATCTCTCTTAGTTTTTCCATATAAATCATAGATGCATAGCCAATTCCTAATAAAATAACCGCAAGAATTGCAACTACACCTGTCATTTTCCCTTTTACCGCAACACGTTCTGTTTGTGCGTCTGCATGTACAAGTTGCAGTACAGAAATACGTGATAATTTAATACTGTTCATAATTGCCGATAATACAAATAGTGCAAAGAAGAAGATGCAAGTAACAGTCATTGATGGTAAATAAAATGCTTTATAGCCTTTACCAGCAAATTCTAATTGTTTCATTAATAACTGTCCGATACCTTCTGCAAGTCCTACACCAACTATAATACCAATCGCAAGAGACGCAGCACCTAATACGATTGTTTCAATAAACATAAGTAATGTAACTTTATGCTTTTTTGCTCCTAACATCATATACATACCAAACTCTTTTTGACGAAGAGATAGTAAGAAAGAGTTCGCATACAAAATATAGAAGAACGTTATAATAGCTAGTAAAAATGAACCTGCTTGGAATACAAATCCAATTTGGCCAATAGTAGAATTTTCCTTAAGGAAGGCTTCGTTTAACGCTAATGTTTGGAACATATAAAAAATTGAAATGGACATGACAAGACCAACAAGTAAGACGATATAATCTTTCAGCTTACTTTTTAGCCCTGACATGGAAAGTTTAAATAACATGCCCTAGACCTCCTTTCTTACGCTTTTTGTGTGCCTATGTCTGCAAGCACATCTAAAATTTCTTTGTAGAACTCTTCACGCGTACCACCACGGTGAATTTCTTTATATAGCTCACCATCTTGAATGAATAAAATACGTTGACAGTAACTTGCACTATATGGATCATGCGTAACCATCATAATTGATACACCTTGTTCTTCATTTAAGTTTGTCATCGCATCAAGTAAACTTGCTGCATTTTTAGAATCAAGAGCTCCTGTTGGCTCGTCCCCTAAAATAATTGCCGGCTCATGCACAAGTGCACGCGCTGCTGCTGAACGCTGTTTTTGTCCACCAGATACTTCAGATGGATACTTTTGAAGAATTTCCGAAATCCCTAACATATCCGCTACTTTTTCTACTTTCGGGCCAATATTACGTGACGGAACACCTTGAAGGGAAAGTGGAAGTGCAATGTTTTCATAAATAGATAAGTTCTCTAATAAGTTAAAATCTTGGAAGATGAATCCTAATTTTTGCGAACGGAAATCAGAAAGCTCACCTTGCTTCATTTTCGTAATGTCCGTACCCGCAATTTCAACAACGCCGCCTGTTGCTTTATCTAACGTTGAAATTACATTTAATAATGTCGTTTTACCAGAACCAGATGGTCCCATAATACCAACAAACTCACCCTCTTGAATTGAGAATGATACACCTTTTAACGCATGTGATTGGTTCTCACCTTTTTTACCGTACACTTTTTGAACGTTTTTCACGTCTACAACTGGTTTCGTCATATATATCCTCCTACGCTTGTCTTTCCATTACCTATTTTGCGCTTTTTAGAGGTGAACTGCTATTTGTTAACATTACATTTACCTTACACTTTTGTAAGAAAAAAAACTGAGCGTGTAAGCTCAGTTTTTTATCCTTTTAAAACAAATTCATTTCCTTCATTAACGATTTTTAAAATATATCGATTTACCGACAAAAACTAACCTAATAAAGTGAAACTTTTATCAGTGGTTTTTTTGTTCATCCCCCACTGATTATTAGCCCGACTCCCACCTAACTACCTCATATTCGCCGATTTTTGAGGTAGGAGTCTTACTGCCCGCAAATAGCGGGGCAAAATAAAACCAGGTCATACTGCGACCTGGTTTACTCTGATTGTTTTGATTTTTGAGGCTGTCCTTTTTTACTGTTACGTTGTTTCACCTGAACAATCGGATCAAGTTCATTTGAAAACTCAGCGTTATGTCCATTTTGCGTTTTTTGCTCTGGGTTATTTTGATCTGAACGTTTCGCCATTACATTCACTCCTTATTAGTGCGGTGTAATAATCATTTGATGTTGCAATTGGCGAATTGCCATACGTGCTCTATTTAACTGCTCACGTTGCTCATCATTCGCATGTTGCTGCATCGTTTGTAAGTCATTATATGCTTGTTCTAATTGCAACTGAGCATCCGAATACTCCATCGTATTGTAATGCTCTTGTCTCATACCAAGATCTAATTGTTCTTTCGCATATTCCACTGCTTGTTCAGCTTGTGTAATATACGATTCAAGTGATTGACGCTCTGCCATACTTGTCCCTCCTTGCTTCAATTCTCCTTTAGTGTGTCCCTTCCATATGAACCTTATGAGTATGTTATAATGGATTTTGTTTCATTTTGACTCGTCTTAGGAGGGAAAGTAATGAAGGTTCAAAACCCTTTTCCATATACAAACGACAATAAACGTTATCATACATGGAATTATCACTTACGAAATGAATTTGGTGAGAAAATCTTTAAAGTTTCATTAGATGCTGGCTTTGATTGCCCGAACCGTGACGGTACAGTCGCTTACGGCGGCTGCACATTTTGTAGTGCTGCTGGGTCTGGTGACTTCGCTGGGGATCGCCGCGATGATGTTATAACGCAATATCATGAAATGAAAGAAAAAATGCGCTCAAAGTGGAAAGACGGAAAATGTATCGCTTATTTCCAGGCGTACACAAATACTCACGCGCCACTTGAAGTGTTAAAAGAAAAATTCGAACCGCTTCTAGCAGAAAAAGACGTTGTCGGTCTTTCTATTGCGACTCGTCCAGATTGCTTACCTGACGATGTTGTTGAATATTTAGCGGACTTAAATAAACGCACATACCTTTGGGTTGAACTCGGACTACAAACTGTTCATGAACGTACTGCAAATCTTATTAATCGTGCTCACGATTATCCATCTTATGTAGAAGGTGTTAATAAATTACGCAAGCATGGCATTAGAGTTTGCTCTCATATTATTAACGGTCTTCCACTTGAAAATTACGACATGATGATGGAAACAGCTCGTGAAGTAGCAAAGCTTGACGTACAAGGAATTAAAATCCATTTGCTTCATTTATTAAAAGGAACACCCATGGTGAAGCAATATGAAAAAGGACAATTAGAATTCCTTTCACTTGAAGATTACGTAAGTCTCGTTGTCGATCAACTTGAAATCATTCCTGAAGACGTAATTGTGCACCGCATCACAGGTGACGGTCCGCCCGATTTAATGATCGGCCCAATGTGGAGCTTAAATAAATGGGAAGTATTAAATTCCATCGATGCAGAATTTGTACGCCGCGGAAGCTGGCAAGGAAAATATGCAAATGAGGAGAAACAACAATGAAATTAGAACGCGTATTACCGTTTGCACGCACACTGCTGCAAACGGCTGTTAAAGAAGGCGATTATGCAGTAGATGCAACACTTGGAAATGGACATGACACTTGTTTCCTAGCTGAAATCGTTGGAGATAACGGAAAAGTATTTGGCTTTGATATTCAAAAAGAAGCGATTGAAAGCTCCACTATCCGCCTAAAAGAAAAAGAGCTTTTCGAACGTACTGTTTTAGTTCACAATAGTCACGATACACTCTTATCCGTACTACCGGAAGATGCAAAAGGAAAAGTAACAGGAGCAATTTTCAACTTAGGTTACCTCCCAGGCGGTGACAAGCACATCGTTACAAAGCCAAACTCAACAATCTCGGCCATCGAACAACTATTAGAAGTAATGGCACCTGAAGGTATCATTGTCCTTGTCATTTACCACGGACACCCAGAAGGACAAGTAGAACGCGACGCTGTTCTCAAATTTGCAGAAGAACTAGACCAAAAACAAGCTCACGTACTAAGATACGGCTTCATTAACCAGCAAAATAACCCGCCATTTATTGTGGCGATTGAGAAGCGATAAGATATCAACGATTTTTTCGATATATCGATTCTTCGACAAAACATAACAAAAAAAAGACGTGCATTCACTGCACGTCTTTTTCTTATTCTCCTATATAATGGATATATACAATATTAAAGGGGATTAAACAATGATTGGAATACTAGCAGGAATGGGTCCAAAATCAACTGGACCATTCGTCGATACAGTTGTAGCACACTGCCAAACTTCCCTACTTATGAGGATTTCCTCTACCAACATTACGGAAAAAGTAAGTTAGATGAAGGCGACTTACATACCGCCTTATCTTATTTTCAAAAGGCGCTTCAAATTCGGTTACAAAAAGGAAATGAGGAACTTATCCGCTCAACTAAGATGTGCATCGAGTATTGCATGTCACACTGATAAAGTGAAACTTTAATCAGTGGGGGTTTTGTCCATCCCCCACTGATTATTAGTTGAACCAATCGGGCGTTTACGGGCAGTTGATCTCCCACCTAACTTCCTCACATTCTCCGAATTTTGAGGTGGGAGTCTTACTGCCCGTTAATGCGGGATAAATATATCAACGATTTTCCTGACATATCGATTTACCGACGAAATTCGACCAAGCGACCCATCCTTCCCCTAAAACTTTTAACTTTTTTCACAATTCTTTCAAAGTAATTACACTTAATCTCGCTATATTAAATAAGTAATTTATTCATATAGGGAAGGTTAGGGGAACTGAAGTATGAAACTGAATCGTTCGCTTCATTACATTTTTTGGCGATGGCATTTTTATGCTGGGCTTTTTATTACGCCGCTTCTTATTACTTTGTCACTGAGCGGGATTGGGTATTTATTTCGAGAGGAAGTTGAAGATTTCATCTATAAAGATTTATATTTTGGGAAGAGCGCCCAAACTGAATCTATTTCGATGGCTGATTCTATTTCATTAACAGAGAAAAAGTATCCACATTATAATGTGACGAAAATTAGTGAGTTTAATGGAGATTACAATACGAGGCTCACAATCGCAAATGAATATACAGGAACACAAAAATATGTGTATTTAGATAGCAACAATCAAATTGTCGGGGATCAAAACGCAAGTGAAACGTTTGCCAATATTATGCGTGAATTGCATAGTTCCCTCTTAGTCGGCGGTACAGTTATCAATTATTTAGTAGAACTCTCTGCATGCTGGACAATCTTTTTAATTGTAACTGGGTTGTATATGAGTATACGCCAATTTAAAAACACGCCATCATCCAATAAACGCGAACGAGCAAAACGACGTCATTCTATTATCGGTATTATATTTACAATTCCTCTCGTTCTGCTAGTCGCAACTGGATTACCTTGGTCAGGATTTATGGGCAATCAAATTTATAAAATCGCAACGTCAAATGAATCACTCGGATATCCGAAGTTATATATGTCACCACCTGAATCAAAGTTTAAAGAATTACCATGGGCAACAAGACAGGAAACTCCTCCTGAGTCTAACTCGAATGAACAGAAAGGAATATCAGTTGATGAGTTACAAAAAGGGATTCAAATAAAGAAGCCATATGTTATTTCACTACCAGCTGATCCGAAAGCTGTATTCACTGTTTCGAAATCGAGTGGTTCTGGTATTACAGGCATGCACGTAGCACCGAATGAAGAAATTACTGCCTACTTTGATCAGTATAGTGGAGAGCTTATTTCAAAAACAGACTATCGTGACTACGGATTATTTGCAAAATGGTTCTCTTACGGTATCCCTCTTCATGAAGGACATTTATTCGGATGGCCTAATAAAATATTATGCTTATTAACGACATTATCTTTATTACTTCTCATTTATTACGGAATAAAAATGTGGTTAGCAAGAAAACCGAAAGGAAAATTAGCAGCACCTCCAAAGCAAAGAGATAAGAAAAGCGTATTCGTTTTCTTTATCATGATGGTTATACTAGGCGCTGTCATGCCTTTATTCGGACTATCTGTTTTAGTTATCTTCACAATTGAACTTCTCATATACGTATTTTCAAAAATACGATCATAATAAAAAAACCACTCTCCCTGAGTGGTTTTTTTCATCACTGCGCCATTTTCTTTCGGTACATCTTCCCGTTCCAATAGAAGAATCGTGAAGTCAGTCCCCCGTACTTTACAATGCGCCGTGCCATTTTTTGCATATTCTTTTCAGCGGATACTTTTTGATCTGATAAATAAATACCAAGTAAACCTCGGCTAATAAGACGATGAAACTTCGCATGAGGCAAATCACCAATGCTCTTTTCTGCTTTTTCTACAAAGTGCTTCATGCGTTCTAATATTACTTGTTCGTTTTCATAATAACTACAGAAATTCAAATCTCCACCGATACGGTCTTCTTCTTGATCGATGAAATAATCAAGTAAAATGTGAAGTCCTTGTACATACGGGAAATACCCTTGTCTAATTTTCGCAATATCTTCGTCATGTAATTCATCATGAAATGCATATGCTACAAGACAAAAGATTCCTAACGTTGATCCTGCACACGCCGAAAATTCAAACCAGCTCATCGGTGGTAAATTTTCTTTATGAGCTTCAAACCATGTTTTTAGACGTGATTCTCTTTCTTCTAATTTCACATGTTTATGAATTTGCAAATCACAATAATAACAAGCAAGCTCATGAAGAATAGGAGCAATTTTTTCATAATGCTTCGTTTTCTTTAAAACATCTTGGCATGTTTCAACAAGTTCGTCTAAATAACCACCATCATCTTGATCATCACGGTAACGATAATAATTACCGCCCCCTTCAACTTCAGGACTTAACGCCGTTAACATCGACTCATGAAGAGCCGCAAAGTCTTTCGGATCAAGTGATGTACTACGATCACATAAATTATCTAAGTAGTCACTAATCGTTTGATACGCTACGATAAAACGAATACATTCCTCTCGGTGTTCATTTGCCAATAACGCTAAAATGCCACCGCCCTCACAATGAAACGTTTTATGCTCAATACTTGCGATTGCCTGACTATGAAGCTCGTCATTCGGAATATGGTAGGCACGCTCTTTCCACATCGCTAGCTCATGGTGTACAACCGGAAACACATCACGGTATACTTTCGCCATGAGCGTTATGGGATTACTCGGTACGTTCACTTCTTCCTTCATCTCCTCTATTCAATATACAAATAATGATTTATTTGTTTGTTTTTACTATATTATTGACATGCATTTCAGTAAATGACTGAATATAATTCAAAATTTCATCACGTTCATACTCATTTAATAACTCATGATAGCAATTAGGCCATTCTTTATACGCCTTATCACTAATTTTAACATTATCAAACCATGTACGGACACGTGTTTTATCTACAAGTTTATCCTCACATGCCTGCATTAGCAAGAGCGGAACATCTGGAAACCCATCTATTTTCTCATGAGCAATCTCGATAGACTTAATCAACTCACTATACCAACGTACTGATACTTTGCGCAAGAACAATGAATCATTTTCCATCGCATCTCTCACTTCATGATTGCGAGTTGACATTTCTACAGTGAGATTTGTTGCAAATTGTAACTTCGGGGCAACAACATTTAATATTTTCGAAGCTGCACGAAGCGAAGCGGAAGGTGCAGCTAATACGCCTAAACAAGGCGAGCTTAGTACGATTCCATCTATGTCCTCTCTTTTCGTTTCTTGCATCATACGAATAACGACAAGTCCTCCCATACTATGACCAAATAAAAAAATGGGCAATCTATACTTTCTTGCTTCTTTCACCCATAACTTTATTTCTTCTATGTATTCATCAAATGAATCGATATGTCCTCTATTCCTTGAAGTTGTTCCGTGTGCTGGAAGATCTCCCATAACGACGTGATAACCGATATGATTCCACATTTCTGCAACTGCTTCATAACGCCCGTGATATTCCATAGCACCATGCACTATAATAATGACGGCTTTCGCTTCTTCCGCTTCATAGTTCCACATACGAAACTCCTCCATTTCACTCTTTTTCATAATTTGATACACTAAAATTAGTCTCTAGGAAAGGAAGGCTTTACATGATATATCCTTACAAAGAAAAAAATCCGAAAATTGCGAGTAGTGCTTTTATCGCTGACTATGTTACTATTACAGGCGATGTGACAATTGGTGAGGAATCTAGTATTTGGTTTAATACAGTCATTCGTGGTGATGTATCACCAACGATGATTGGAAATAGAGTAAATGTGCAAGATCAATGTACGCTTCACCAAAGCCCTCAGTATCCTCTTATTTTAGAAGATGATGTTACAGTTGGGCATCAAGTTATTTTACATAGCTGCAAAATTGAAAAAGATGCTTTAATTGGAATGGGATCTATCATATTAGATGGTGCTGAAATTGGTGAAGGAGCTTTCATCGGTGCTGGAAGTCTCGTTTCACAAGGAAAGAAAATCCCTCCTAATACGTTAGCTTTCGGTCGTCCTGCGAAGGTCATTCGCGAATTAACAGAAGAAGACCGTAAAGATATGGAACGTATCCGCACACAATACGTTGAAAAAGGACAATATTATAAATCGTTACAAAAATAATTTTACCGCTGCCATAAGACTGGCAGCTTTTTTCATAAAAAAATCTAACTTTTTCTTTACAAAACATTATTATTCCCTCAACAAAACCTTATTAGAATAGGAGCTAATATCTCCATATATATGTAAATGAGGGAGGAAAAATCTCATGAAGGTCAGTGAATTATATAAAATAGAATGTTACATTTTCAAAGGAATTAACCGCTACTTTGATCAAAAAACATTAAATATCTTTTTCCGTAACATTACTCATATCGGTGGTGCAAGCTTCTCCATCGCGCTTACACTTTCCTTTTTATTGTTTGCAAAAGGCGCTCTATATCAAGCTGCAATTGCAACTGCCATTTCTTTAGCAATTAGCCATATTCCCGTACAAATATTAAAAAAATGGTACCCAAGAAAACGCCCTTATTTAACAATTCAAGATGCGAAATATCCAGTACATCCTTTAAAAGATCATTCTTTTCCATCTGGTCATACGACAGCTGCTTTCTCTGTTTTCGTTCCATTTATTTGCTATAACCCAAGCTTACTTATTTTTCTACTGCCACTAGCACTATGCGTCGGTATCTCCCGTATTTATTTAGGGCTTCATTATCCATCAGATGTATTTGTAGGTATGTGCCTTGGCACCTGCTCTGGCATCATCTCTTTTTATCAATTCATTCCACTTTTCACGTAAAGGAGCGATATGATGAGAGTCGCCATATTTACCGATACATTTACACCACAAGTCAACGGTGTCGCGAAAACATTGGCACGGTTAACACGATATTTTCAGAAAGAAAATATCGCCTATTCTGTTTTCGCCCCTCAGCATACGGCTGAAGATAATTTCGTAGCGAATGTGAACAAAATGAGAAGTCTCCCGTTAACAATATTATATCCAGAATGCCGCTTTTCTTTTCCTACTCCGCGCATTAAACGGGAACTTCTTGCTTTTAAACCTGATATCATTCACATTGCCACACCTTTCAACATGGGACTTTGTGGGTTATATTATGCAAAAAGATTAAACATCCCAGTTGTCGGTTCTTATCATACTGATTTTGACGCCTATTTACGTTATTATAAAATTGAATTTCTCTCCACTATGCTATGGAACTATTTAAAATGGTTTCATAGCCATATGCAAAAGAACTTTGTTCCTTCCCCTGAAACATTACATCAATTAAAGAATAAAGGATTTCAAAACCTCTATATTTGGGGACGCGGTGTAGATTGCTCTCTCTATCATCCAACTTACAATAAAGACCTATTCCGAAAAAAATATAATATTACAGCGGACTATATTCTTTCCTACGTCGGACGCCTTGCTCCTGAAAAAGATATCGACACTCTTCAAACACTTATTCATATGACCAATAAAGAACGTAACGATATTCATTGGCTCATCGCTGGAGATGGCCCTCTTGCAAAGATCTTGCATGAAAATGTTCCAAAAACAAATGTAACCTTTACTGGATATTTACAAGGTGAGGATTTGGCTGAAGCCTATGCTTCTTCCGATCTGATGGTATTTCCATCTGCTACTGAAACATTTGGGAACGTCGTACTTGAATCACTCGCATGTGGTACACCTGTCATTGGTGCGAATAGTGGTGGGGTTAAAAATATTATTAAAGATGAAACAACTGGATTTCTATGTGATCCAAAAAATGAGGACTCCTTTTTATCATCTATTTATTATTTATTAAACAATGAAGAAAAATTGAAACAAATGGGTTTAGCCGCCTCGTCTTATGCGAAATCACAAAGTTGGGATGAAATCTTTCTTAATTTACTTAACCAATATGAAGAAGTCCTTCACCGAAACAAGGCAGAGCTACTAGCTTAATTATAAAATAAACTCCCTACAATGAACCGTAGGGAGTTTACTACACAATCGTAAATTTTAGTTTAATAAATGATACATACGGTGAAACATAATCTTGTATCTATAGCCATTATAACAGAATAATACATAACTAAACAGACTTGTAATAAAAACCCATAAAAATTAATATATGGTTATATAGTATTTTTACTGTATAATGATTTTAAGAAATCTCTCTTAAAATCAACTTACTCACATACCTTTATACAGTAATTGTCCCCCAATTTCTGTATATCAAAAAACCTTTCATTCATTTGAAAGGTCTTTTTGAGCCTGTACATATTCTTCTTTCGTATTCACATTTATAAACCAATACGAATTCGCTTGCACATCTTCTCCGGCAACATATTTCACATTACATTGTGATAAAAGCTGTCCCATACTTCTTTTTTCTTCCTGAAGCAGTTTATCAATTTTCCCTTTAACTCGTTTATGATACGCTGCCAATAGCGGCTGTTTTCTACCTTCAATTATAGGAACGATCGCATCATACTCATCGCTCGTTTGCTCTATTAAAATTGCAAACCATTCTTTTGAAACATTCGGCGCATCACAAGGCATTATGATATACCAGTCTGAATCTATGTATTCCATTCCTGATACAATTCCAGCAAGCGGCCCGTTTCCTTTATAGTGCGGAATATCTTCTATAACAGGAACTTGTATTAATTGCTCCAATCGCTCTTTTATATCAACATGACTAATGACTACAATTTCTTGCAAAGTACTTTCCATTACTTTCACAATATGCTCAACAAAAGTAGTCCCTTTCCAAATCGCTAACGCTTTCGGTTCTCCGAATCTACTCGACATGCCTCCTGCTAATACAATTCCAGTACACCTTTTCATTGGCGGTGCAGCTCAAATGTAATATGACCTAATTCAGGCAAAATCAATTTATTCATCGCAAGACGAACAGCTCCGCTAGACCCTGGCATCGAAAAGACTACTTTACGCCCGATTGTACCGCCAATTGCTCTACTTAACATTGCACTACTTCCGATATCTTCTAAGTAACTAATCATGCGGAACAGCTCACCAAATCCAACGATCTCTTTATCCAATAACGCTAATACTGCCTCAATCGTTACATCACGCTTCGTAATACCAGTACCGCCATTCGTTAGCACAACATCAACATCTTCTTGATGATAACCAGCTAACACAGCCTGCTGAATACTTTCTTTATCATCTTTCACAATCTCATAAGCAGTCACTTTATGTCCCGCTTCTATTAATAATGCATGTAATAATTGCCCGCTCTTATCAGTCTCTTCCGTACGCGTATCAGAAATCGTAACAATTTTGCAGCGTACCTCTTTTGGTGCTTGTTTTTTATGTTCGATTGCGCTCATTTTGTATCCTTCCTTCCTTAAAGACTTTTCTTCATTTTATCATACATACCTTTACACAATTATGTATGAAGCCACTGATACGTCATGATACAATATAAGTATGTACAACCACAAAAAGGAAGATAAAACAATATACTTTCTTATACTCTTAGACTTCACATCATTAGCTACTCTTTAACTTTCCTTATATTTTCTGCATAGTAGAATTCAATGTTAAAACTTGCACTACAAAATAAAGTGGAGGTCTACATATTATGGAACTTTATAAAAAATTAACAACAACATTTATTCTCTTATTTATCGCTTCCATCACTGTCGGATTTTCCTTGAAAGGTGCAATCCCATACGCTACATTAATGAGCACTATTTTCGCAACACTCTTTTTACTATGTAGTGCATTTTGCGCGGGCAAAGCACGTCAAATGAAAGGGTGATCTCGCATGTTTCATAAAAAGCCAACCGTTTGTCAATCATGCAAAAAAGAAATACAAACGTATGAAAAAGCATGGGTTCATATACCATTTCCGGCAAGTGGGATGACAAATATGAAAAAGTATATTGAACTAGACGGTGAAGTGTATTGTAGTTCATGCATTCAAGTAGTAAATGAAACCAAATAAAAAAAGCTTTGCGCTCACACAGCGCAAAGCTTTTTTTCATATATTATAGACTAGCTTGCTCTTTTAAAGCAGCTGCTTTGTCTGTACGTTCCCATGATAAATCTACATCAGTACGTCCGAAGTGTCCGTAAGCTGCTGTTTGTTTGTAAATCGGGCGACGTAAGTCTAGCATTTTAATAATACCAGCTGGGCGAAGATCGAAGTTGTTACGAACTAGTTCTACTAATACATCTTCAGATACTTTACCAGTGCCGAATGTATCAACTGAAATTGATACTGGTTGCGCTACGCCAATTGCGTATGCAAGTTGTACTTCCGCTTTATCAGCAAGACCAGCTGCTACGATATTTTTCGCAACATAACGAGCTGCATATGCTGCTGAACGGTCAACTTTCGTTGCATCTTTACCAGAGAATGCACCGCCACCGTGGCGAGCGTATCCACCGTAAGTATCAACGATGATTTTACGTCCTGTTAAACCAGCATCACCTTGTGGTCCACCGATTACGAAGCGACCAGTTGGGTTAATGAAGAATTTCGTTTCTCCATCCATTAATTCTGCTGGAACTACAGCTTTAATTACATGCTCTTTTAAATCGCGATCGATTTCTTCCCATGTAACATCTGGATGATGCTGTGTAGAAATTACAATTGTATCTACACGTACAGGTTTACCATTTTCATCATACTCAACTGTAACTTGCGTTTTTCCATCTGGACGTAAGTATGATAATGTGTCATCTTTACGTACTTCAGTTAAACGACGAGCTAATTTGTGAGCAAGCGAGATTGGAAGTGGCATTAATTCTTGTGTTTCATTACATGCGAAACCAAACATTAAACCTTGGTCTCCTGCACCAATTGCCTCAATCTCAGCGTCAGTCATTTGACCTTCGCGTGCTTCTAGCGCTTGGTCAACACCCATAGCGATGTCAGCAGATTGCTCATCGATAGATGTTAAAACAGCACAAGTTTCTGCATCGAATCCGTATTTTGCACGTGTGTAACCAATGCCTTGAATTGTTTCACGAACGATTTTCGGAATATCTACGTAAGTAGAAGTCGTAATTTCCCCCGCTACCAATACTAAACCAGTTGTTACAGTTGTTTCACAAGCCACACGTGCATTTGCGTCTTTTGATAAGATCGCATCTAAAATTGAATCAGAAATTTGGTCACAAATTTTATCTGGATGTCCTTCAGTTACAGACTCAGATGTGAACAGATGACGTTTTTTTGTCATGTGGTAAACCTCCCTACAGTAATTGTATATATTGTACGGAACTCATCCTTAATTTGCCACAAACTGCGACATACATTTATTCTCCCACACAAGCATACAGAAAAACCTTTCCTACTTAACATAGAGGAAAGGTTTAATTTGCTACTTGCATACTGCTTTTTGCCCTTTGCTCTTATCGTTCGAGACCATTAGCCTCGCACAGGTTTTAGCACCTATTCACTTGTTATTTACCATCACAAGTGAGGTTGCTGGGCTTCATCGGGCCTGTCCCTCCGCCAGCTCGGGATAAGAGAGTATCCGTCCCAACCTATACTAAAGAAATGATATTCATTTGTCAATTAATATTCACATTTTCCTGAAAGTTTTTCTCAATAAGCATAGAATGAAATATTAATAAGGAAATGATGCATTCACACAAACAAAAACAAATAAATAGTATACATTATTTATATGATTGTGTTATACTCTTGATGGGGATTACGAGAAATATTTCATTAAATGAAAAGGATGGTATATAAATTATGAGTACTGTGAATGTCCAAATTGGTTTACATGAATTATTGAACGGAAGCAATGCACAGATTCAACTAAGTGTTCCGCAATTAGTGGAAAAAGTATTAATGCGAAATGAAGGGAAATTAACTTCTACTGGTGCCGTTTCTGCTTCAACAGGAAAATATACAGGACGTTCTCCTAAAGATAAATTTATTGTGAAAGAAGCATCGGTTGCTGACAAAATTGCTTGGGGAGCTGTGAATCAACCGATTTCTGAAGAACATTTTAATAAATTATATACTAAAGTTTTAGAATACTTAAAAGAAAAAGAAGAGTTATTCGTATTCAAAGGATTTGCAGGCGCTGATCGCAACTATCGTCTACCAATTCAAGTTGTTAACGAATACGCATGGCATAATTTATTCGTGCATCAATTATTTATCCGTCCAACTGAAGAAGAATTAACAACTCACGAATCGGAGTTCACAATTGTTTCTGCACCAAACTTTAAAGCTGATCCAGCAGTTGACGGTACAAATTCTGAAGCATTCATTATGGTTTCATTCGAAAAACGTATCGTACTAATCGGTGGTACAGAATACGCTGGAGAAATGAAAAAATCAATCTTCTCTATTATGAACTTCTTACTTCCAGAACAAGATATTCTTTCTATGCATTGCTCTGCAAACGTAGGCGAAGAAGGCGACGTGGCACTATTCTTCGGTTTATCTGGAACAGGTAAAACAACATTATCTGCTGATCCAAACCGTAAATTAATCGGTGATGATGAACACGGTTGGTCTGATAACGGTGTATTCAATATTGAGGGTGGTTGCTATGCAAAATGTGTAAACCTTTCTCATGAGAAAGAACCACAAATCTTTGATGCAATTAAATTCGGTTCAGTTTTAGAAAACGTTGTCATTAATGACCAAACACGCATCGCAGACTATAACGATACTACTTTAACAGAAAATACACGTGCTGCATACCCTATGCATGCGATTGACAATATCGTACTGCCAAGTGTTGCAGGACATCCAAATACAATTATTTTCTTAACTGCTGACGCATCTGGCGTATTGCCTCCAATCAGTAAGTTATCAAAAGAACAAGCTATGTACCATTTCTTAAGCGGTTACACTAGTAAACTAGCAGGAACAGAGCGCGGCGTTACATCTCCGCAAGCTACATTCTCAACTTGCTTCGGTTCACCGTTCTTACCGCTTGATGCATCTCGCTATGCTGAAATGCTTGGTGAAAAAATCGAGAAACATGATGCAAAAGTATTCTTAGTAAACACTGGCTGGACTGGTGGCGAATACGGCGTTGGTAAACGCATGAACTTAGGTTACACTCGTGCAATGATTCAAGCAGCACTAAGCGGTGAACTTGCGAAAGCAGAAACTGCAAAACACGACATCTTCGGTCTAGAAGTACCTCGTCACGTTCCAGGTGTACCTGACGAAGTATTAATGCCTGAACAAACTTGGGCTGATAAAGCTGCTTACAAAGCGAAAGCAATTGAGCTTGCGAACGAGTTTAAAGCAAACTTCAAAAAATTCGATAGCGTTTCTGAAGATATTATTAACTTAGGCGGTCCAATCGCTTAAATTTAACTTTTCTGTTGAATAACCCTTTACTCATATGAATAAGTATTGTGTAATCACAAAGTTTCGCGTACTCACCGACAAAACCCAATGCGGCTTAACGGTTACACATACTTACATAAAAAAGAAGCTTACGTTTTTCACGTAAGCTTCTTTCTATATATTCTTCAATTTATCCACATACAAATCACGACTTCGAAAACATAAACTTAGTTCCCACTCACTTACGCCTTCTGTTTTCACACGGCATGGGGCAAAAAAAGCTCTGACTGCTTCTATCCACCGCCGGATCCTCTATTCCACCTAAAAGGTTCCAAAACCAGTTTTCAATTTATATACTTGGATTTTCTCACATACAAATCAAGTCTTCAAAAATATAAACAGATTTCTCGCTCACTTACTCTTTCTGTTTTCACGCGGCATGGGGCAAAAAAAGGCTCTGACCACTTCTAACCATCGCTAGATCCTCTATTCCACCTAAAAGGTTCCAAAACCAGTTTTCAATTTATATACTTGGATTTTCTCACATACAAATCAAGTCTTCAAAAATATAAACAGATTTCTCGCTCACTTACTCTTTCTGTTTTCACGCGGCATGGGGCAAAAAAAGGCTCTGACCGCTTCTATCCACCGCCGGATCCTCTATTCCATCTAAAAAGAAGCTTTTTTATCTATTTCGTTAATTCTTTTTCATCTTTCATACTATAGTAGCCTAAATTAATAACAATTAAAAAATAACCGCCCATAATACCAACTGCAAATGCCCACATAACCATATGGTGCTCAATTTCATACATAACAATGGCACCAAGAATTGCAGCTGCAAAACGATTAAACATACCAAGTGTCGGCGCCTTTGTTTTCTTTACAATGCTATCTCCAAGCTTCTCAATACGTCTTCCTAAAATCCAAACACAATACATGCTTACAATAAGTCCAATTCCAGCACCTAAAAAATGAGCTGAAAATGGTGTTATCGCCCAACCTAGTAACATAATCCCTAGTAGATAATACGCTTGAATTTTAAACGACCTTAATGACATACTAATCATGCTGTACTCCTCTTCAATAGTTTTTATCTATCCAACAAAGCTGTATAACTCACTTAGTTCGAGTCCATACTACTTAAAAATTCATTTACATACCTATTTCATCCAAATTAAAAACAACATAAACACAATGTTTACGTTACTAAAATGTTTTTAGGAAATAATATTATACAAGATTCCTAGTATAGAATCACCGATAAATGTGACGTTTTTCAAAACATTTTTCGTCCATTTATGAAAAAAATGATATCAATCTATGAACATACGGATATGATGTAATAAGCACATAAATAAAGGGGGCGTCTAATGATTTATTTTTTAATGGCTCTCATTCACCTCATTGTCCCTGCCCTTATTGGCCTTTCATTATATTGGTACACGAAAAATCATAGTATCTTCTATGCTGTCCTCGGTGTTCTTCTTCCAGGAATTATTCTTATTACACTCTTCCGCATTCCTTTTCTTAATTTAATTCCACTTATTACTGCCATTTTATTTCTCGTATTTTTACCTAAAATAAAAAAATAGGAAAGCAGATCATAGGTGATCTGTTTTCCTATTTTGATATAGATTCTTGCACGGTAGACTGCGCTTCTACTTTCTCTGACTTCACAAACCATAGACCGAAGAAAATGATGATTCCACCGATAATTTGCTGTAATGAAATATATTCTTTTGCCCATAGAGCTGCAAATAAAACCGCTACAAGCGGTGTAATATACATATATACCATTGTGTGCGACGCACCAATTTTTTGTACACCAACATACCACATAACTAAACCGAATACCGTTACAAAGAAAATAGAATAAAGCAAGGCAAACCATGTCATCCCATTTGCAATATGAAATGGCATTGAAAAAACGTGTGGTCCACTTAACACAGCAAGCGGAATTGCTCCAACAACTGCTGACCATGCCGTAACACGAAGAGCAGAATATTTTTTTATAAGAGGACCTGCTAAAACAGGGTAAAGTCCCCAGCATATTGATGTAATAAGTCCAATTCCGTTTCCGTAAGAGGAACTAACAAGTGAATGTCCCGCCAACAGAACAAGCACAGTACCACCGCAAGCAATAATAGAACCGATTAACTTTCGGGAAGAAAACTTTTCTTGTTTAAGCGAAATAGCAAATAAAGTTGTAAAAATAGGTGAAATAGAAATGAGTAAAGAGGCATTTGTAGCGGATGTATATTTGACAGTTTCCATAAATAACGTTTGATACAGTACAATACCTACAACGCTAACGATGATTAATCTTGGTATATCCTTTCGCTCCATGTAAAGTGACTTTTCAATAAAAAACGTAAGTAATAACAATAACGGTGCCGCTGCCATCATTCGAAGTGCCGTAAACTCAATCGCTGTAAACTCTAAAAGTCCGTATTTCGCAATCGTATAATTGACGCCCCATATAATAACAACACTTAAAATTAATAATTCAATTCCCCATTTTCTCATGCGTAATCCCCTCCGCAAAGAAAATTATACAGAAAATTCAATCACATGTACATTTCATTATGTGAAAAAAACAAAGACAGAGAGGCGTATATGATACGCCTCTCTGTCTTTGTTATACTCGAATATGTAGCTTCATATTCGGATTATAAAACTGGCTCGGACTCTTCAGTAGAAAATGCCCTCCAGATTCATGTAAATCAACCGTTAACTTATCATCCATAAATACAAGCTTTGTGCGATCTGCAATAAAGTTTAATGCACTTGATTCAATATTTACATCGCGCTCATCTTTCTCTGAAACGGCTACTAAATCAATAATCCCGCTCATGACACAACCGCAACCTTCATTATCATAAAATAACTTTATATATTTCGCTTCACTTGGAATCGTATCCATAATCTTTTTATATGCTGCATCTGTTACAGTAACGTACATACGTGAATCTACATCCTCTCTTCTCATATCATTCATATATTGTACCACTATTTTTCTTAATTCTTGTATACAGAAAATTAAGACTAATGTTAAAATGGCAATGATAAAGGAGGAATTACAATGCCAGCCTTAAAAGAAATAGAGCGATCGCTTAATCATTTATTCCAAATTGAAAAATACGGAAAAGACAGTTCCTTTAGTCGTTTCATTCCAGCTACATATGATCAAATCCAGTTTCCGTGGAAACAATTTTTTGAAGCAAATTTTGTTGAACAATTTAATGGTCTTATGATACGAGGGGCTGAAAATGTAAACACAGTATTTTTGGCTGTCTTCCCTACAGATGATGTTCTTGAAAAATTCATTTCACAATCTATGACAGGTGATTTACTCTTCATGCACCATCCACTTGTGATGGAATGCGGTGATCCGCTCGGGAAATCAGGGCGAGGATTTGTTCCAATTCCATCGAAATATTTGCACGCAATAAAAGAAAAACAACTTTCTATATATACATGTCACGGTCCAATGGATTTTCATCAAACATATGGAACTAGTATTTCAATTGCAAAGGCACTTCAAGCTAATGTAATTGACGGATTTGCTCACGGTGGTCCAGAGCAACAACCAGTCGGCCTTATTTGCGAAATAGATGAAACATCAACAGAAAAACTCCAAAAACATCTAAAAAAACTCTTCAACATTCCGTATACAGACTTTGAAGGTAAACAACATGACTCCATTACAAAAATTGCAATTATTGCTGGCTGCGGTGATGTCGTATCTTTAATGAAAGAAGCCGAAGAAAAAGGTGCTGAAGCTTACATTGCGGGGGAAATCCATTGTCATATTGATAACGAATACGGTAAGCATAAGTACTCACTTATTATGGATTACGTAAAAGAAACAAATATGTCACTCATCGGTGTATCGCACTCTGCCTCTGAATTTTTAGTGAAAAAGACATTGATGCACGATTGGTTTAAAGAAAATTTTGATGTGAGCATTACTTTGTTGCCGCAGGAAAAATGGTGGTTATAATTTTTAAAGAGGTATCTTACTTTAGCTACCTCTCTTTACCACACTTAACATTTCATACGTTACTTTAAAAACATGATTAGCCCCTTCAAATCCTTTCCTTCTCTTTGCTCTCTATAACGCTAAACAAAATTTTGTCCCAGCCTGTTTTGCACATTAAAAGTCATATATTAAGTCGCCTATGTATATTGTTTCATTTTGAAACTCTCATCACTGATTATTAGTTGAACCAATTGGACCTTAACGCAGGATAAATCAATAAAAAAACATCACTTTTGACAAAGTGATGTTTTCTATTTATCTCTTGCACTATCATTAAATCGGCAACATAATCTCTACCGTCGTTCCAACTCCAACTTCACTTTCAAAGTTCAATTGACCGTGGTGATCTTTAATAATTTTTTCTGTAACTACTAAACCTAAGCCCGTTCCAGTTTCTTTCGTTGTGTAAAAAGCTTCATTTAGCTTCGGAATTTTATCTTTGGGAATACCGCATCCCTCATCTATAATTTGAATAACAATTACATCTTCTGCTGTAACTTTTACAGTAATAGTTCCGCCAACTGACATTGCTTCAATCGCATTTTTTATTAAATTAAAAAATACTTGCTTCAATCGTTTTTCATCGCATGTGATTGAGGGTATATCTTTACTATAAATAGCATTTATTTTTATCCCTTGTTCTAAAGCCGGTTTTTCCATAACTCGAATAACATAAGAGACGATTTCTTTTATATTATGAGTTTTTGATTCTATCGATTTCGATTTCTCAAACCCACTTAATTCTGTAGCGATTGTATTAATACGATCTACTTCCTGCTTCATAATCTCACTATAAATCTTATCTTCTGGATGTTTTTCCGCTTGCTTATTCACAAGTTTTTTCAACTTTGCTAGCGGTCTTTTAATCTTATCGCCAATTACTGTTGCCATTTTTCCAACAGTCGCTAATTTTTCTACCTTTTGTATTTCTTTATCCATCATTTCAAGTGTGCGAACGTAAGACTGGAATCTTAAAAATATAATCCAACATATAATAGCAAAACCGCTGCATAATGCCATTGGAATAAGGACAATAAAGGATTGAACAACGAATCCCATCAGTGCATATTTTCCGACAAGGACTCCGGCAACTAACCAAAAATACCTTTTATTCACAAAGATCGGTGCAAATAAAATAAAGAACCCTTCTACTATATTTCCACCATCAAATTCAGTATCACTTCCGTAATAAATAATGAAGTTATTAATAAAATCCAATATATTATAGCCAATTAAAATAATATACTTCACAATATATGGATTTTTCTGCTTCATAAAGTAAATTCCAGTAAAGAATAATAAGATCATCAAACTATAGAACCATAGACCTAATCCTTCTCCAAAAACATCTGCGGGCTTTTGATCTTCCACTGATAAAAGGACCATAGCCTTTTCAGCAAAATCATACACAAAAAATATGACGAAGAATAAGCTTAAAAATATTTTTAACGCCCTTATCTCTTCTTTCTCAAATATATAGCCTTTATCCATATGATAGCTCCTTTTACAACACCTCTTAATCTTGTGTTACATTGCGCTCAAGTTTTTTCGGAAGCAGTATTTCTACTCTCGTTCCTTTCTTTACTTCACTAGAAATATGTAATTCTCCAAGGTTCTCTGTAATAATTCGCTCTGCTACCGTAAGACCTAATCCAATTTTATCTTGCTTCGTTGTATAAAAAGCCTCTGTAACTCTTCCTAAATTCTCTTTTTTTATCCCGAAACCACTATCTACTATACTTATTACTACATAATCTCTTTTTTTATCTTCAACTTGTATTTGCAATGTTCCACCATGTTCCATTGCCTCTAGAGCATTTTTAATAACATACAAAAATACACCTTTTAATTTTCGTTTATCACATTCAATCTCACTTCTATTATGCTCTTCATTAAAGGTGAAATTTATATTTAACTCGTCCATTTTTTCACGCATATTTTCTACTGCTTGTACTAGAACATCACTTACAATATGTTTTTCATAAACAGAAGGTTTACATGTAGCAGCCTCCATTAATTCGCTAATCATATTATTCATATTTTCTATTTCAAGAATCATTTGTCCATAAGTCGCATCTTTTTCGTGCTTCTCTTTTTGTAATTGCGTAAACCCTTTTAATGAAGCAAGTGGATTTTTAATTTCATGTCCGACTGTCGCTGCCATTTTTCCGATAACCGCCAATTTTTGTGCCTGACTAGCCTCGGCAATACTTTTCTTGACTGCTGAAAAATATTGCACAAATCGATTTAAAATAATATATGACACGAAAAGCAACAACATATTCATAACAAGAGGTATAAACCGATTCAGTTCTCCAAATACAAATAGGTATATCATATATTTTCCTATAAGAAATGGCGCTAAGATAAATAAATATCGTTTACTTAAAAATATTGGCACGAAGAAAATGAAAATAAATTCGATTACATTCCCTTCATCAAATGCTATTGTATTATGAAAAGCATACCATCCAATATTGAAAATCTCTGCAATCATGTATGCAAATAAATATGTATATTTAACTAAATGTGCTTTTCCTCTCTCAAATAAGTAAACACCGATACCTAATATAATCATGATGTATGCAATCTTCAATATCCCTTTATGCCAATTTTCTAAAGGCATTTTATCTTCCAATATAATCGCATATGCAACCTCATATACAATCACAATGACATGCAGTACCCATAAGAAAATCTTAGCGTTTTTCTTTTCTTCTTTAGCAGATAGAAAGCTCTCTCCCACTTCAACACCCCTTCAAAATCATATCTCGAAGAATACCATTTATTATAATAAATGATTTTCATAGACAAACAAAGATAAATTGAACAAATGAGGAAAATCAATCCATGGACACCCAAATAAAAACTCTCTTAGAAATGCAAAAGAGTTTTTTTACGTGTTAAACAAATTGTCAAATTATGTACAGAATCCAAATATGAAATGGATAAAATATGTAAAACATATATTTCATCCACGTCCGATTATAACCTCATTGTCCGTTATAAAGATTACTCCTCCTAATACATATTCTAGTTCCTAAATCCAGAGGGGCTTTTATTATAACTTTCTACTCATATAATATTAAAACGGATAAAAATTCACATATTTCTCACAAATCAATCACTTAAACGATTCTATTTTAATTTATACTAAATGTACAAGTAATACTCCCTAAACCCAGCTTGTCTGTTTACCCCGTTAAATACTATGAAAAAAGAACTTGTATCGTATACAAGTTCTTTTTGTCGCTTATTTAAATAATATATCCTTACTATATTGCTTTCCAATAAGTAAGTCATATTGAATAAGCTCATATTGCTTTAACATTTCTTTTTGTTTCGCTGTTAAACTTTTTATTGCTTCTCCGTCTTTTCCTATCTTCAATTCGTCACGAAGTACGGGAATTTCTTCATATAACTTCGATAAAAATTGATAGAACGGTACCTTATTTAATCCAGCATAATCAAGGACAAGATTTGAAAAATAAATTGGACTTACTAGGCCTAAATTGTCATTTGGTATATCAAAATTTGCATACATTAATAACGGCGTTTGTGCCATCGCTAATCGTTCACTTGGTGTTTTTTCATTTGTTATATAACCAGTCTCTTTATAAAGAGATTTATTTGTTCCTAGTGATGGGAGATGATCTCCAAAGAATACTAATAATGTAGGTCTATCTAAATTATCTAGTTGCTCTATTAAATATTGCAGAGCTTCATCTGAACGTCTTAATCCTTCTGTATAAGTCTCTAATTCAGCTTTCGATTCTTCATTTTCTAATCCACTAATCTCTATTTGATTTTCGCCAAATCTTCCTTCTGTAAATGGAAAATGATTTTGCATCGTAACTGCATGAACAAACGTAGGCTTCTTTTGCTTCTCTAATTCAGCTATTATCTCTTTACTCATAGATAAATCGCTAATATAATCTCCATCAACTTCTACATTTTCCATCGTATCTTGTGCATTAAACTTATCAAATCCTAACACTTTATATACATCATCCCGTTTAAAGAATGAGCGACCGAACGAATGAATAGCGCTTGTGTAATACCCCTCTTTTTTCAACGTTCGAGTAATGGATGGAATTTCCACTTTATTTGTAACGACTTGCTGATATGGTATAGACCCTGGCTTTAACAAACTCATTGAATAACTCGTTAACGCCTCAAATTCAACGTTCGCAGTATTTCCTCCAAATGCCGGCGAAATAGTTTGTCCACCAGGAAAACTTTCTATATAATGATGCAAATTCGGTAAAGGATCTTCACTAAAGGAAAGATTCGTTAATTTCGTTGGATCCCAAAACGATTCACTCATTACAAAAATAATATTTGGTTTCTCTTTTTGCTTCTGCGCCCCTATTTTGCTACTATATTGTTTCTTTACATCGTTTGCTATTTGAAGCATATTTTCTTTTGAATAGTCTTTCGGCTTTTCCATGACTGTCGTATCTAAATTGCTTATAAAGCCTAACACAAAACCATTTGAAGCATAATTTTCATTTTGATTCCACAAAACGAACTCTATACCCGACTTTTGAAACCATTTATTCATAAACGTATTCGTAAAATTACCATACGCATATAAAACAAAAACGGATCCTATTATAAATAGAACTCGTACGCCTGTATGAACTTTTACATTTTGAATATATTTCCTCACATACATACCCACCAAAATACAGGCAGCAACACTTACAATAACGAGAAGAATATAACCCCAACTAAAATAATCCATCACCATCGGTATAACAGATTGCATATGTCCAATCTGTGTAAAATCAGAAGGATATAAAGGATCTCCCCTAAAAACAACTTTAAAGTAATTTACAATAGCCAAAATGATTAGCAAACTGCTTGTCAAAATCGTACTCAAAAAAATTTTTCCCAGCACGTTGTACATCAAGACATATATCGCATAAATTACAATTAAACTAAATATAAACTGTGCGTTATAATAGTAAATCCAATTCACTGTATTCACGAAATCCATATTATTTTGCATAAAAATAAAAAGCAAAGTAACCGCATGGGCTACTAAAAACATTCTAATATAAATCCTAATAATCAATTTAAATTTATTAACTATATCTTTATTCAAATACGCAACATACAGTAATACACTCCACATCAAAATTGTCATTATACTTAAAACAATTTTTTGATTTAACATATCTTTCATCGTATCTAAACTAAAATATTTTAAAACCAAGAAAAGTGTGGGTACTACATATAGGGTTGCTAGGCCACTTAACATCACTGAAATTAATATACTTCTTCTTGGCTGATGAAATGAAAAATTATACCTCAATTCATCCCCTCTTTTCTGTTTATTAATTTCACCTCGCACCGTAATAAAATATTACTTATATAAACATAACATATTATGTACACAACGTCTTCTCATGTACATCCTCCGTATAATGTCATCTGTTACCTCTTGTACATACCGAACGAAAAAAAGAGATTTCCTAAGAAAGGAAATCTCTTTTTCATTATCCAACACTTTGAACACGACCAATTTGCCCATCTTGTAATCGAACTTTAATTCCGTACGTATGTGTTTCCATGTTTGTAAAAATATCTTTCACAACACCGCTCACAGTTTTACTATAATCTTTATCTAATTGGATAACTACATGTGAACCGACCGAAATTTGTGATCTTGTCGGCACGAGTTTCGGAAAACTATTACTATAGAAAAAACCTGTCATATGACAGGTTCTTTTCGTTATTTATTATGCAAGGGAAAATGTTGAAATGATTAGCATGTTTACTATATAAGAGGAAGCATCCATATTTTCCATATGATACTCACGATTACTATAAGTACAAAATCAAAAAAATCTAATCTCGGACCCTTTTTCATAGTCATATCTAGCCACATATGAATCCACTTCACTTCTTTGTATTTATGAATATTTTTCTTTGCAAATCGGTAAATGAGCACTTGCATGATGAAAATTCCAACTACGCAAATGAATAATAAGATGAGAAATTCAACCACGAAATTCCTCCTATTTTTGAAGTGTTTTCTCTACTATATGGTTCCTCAAAACCCATTCCTCAAACTGAGCACTTCCAAATTCCCAGCTCAAATCACGAGCATGTACAGAAAAAACGTAATAACCGGCATATTCGTCCATAAACATTCCTGCCTCTACATCATCTTTCTGAATACCGTATACTCCAAAATTAAAATACACATCCCATACGTCTTCATGCTTCCTCTTATAAGCAATCGATTCCATATCACATTCAGTTCCGAAATAATCAAGATGTAAATGTATGCTATCATCGTATTCGTACTCCATTTTATCACCCCTTATATTTGTACTTCTGTACTACCCAAAAAATTCCTGCTATATACTCACATATGGGCACTAACCTACATATCATGCTTGTAGATTAACTTCTAGGAGGTGCCATATAGTGAAAAAATTAATAACCGTTTTTTGCATCATGTTACTAGCTGTTTTCACATTTGCTGCTTGTAGTAGCACAAAAGAAAGTACGAAAGAACAAGCTCAAAAAATTCGAGTTGGCGAAGTTACCCACTCTCTGTTCTACGCACCATTATATGTTGGAATTGAAAAAGGTTTTTTTAAAGATGAAGGCTTAAATATTGACTTACAAACAACCGCTGGCGGGGATAAAACGATGACTACCCTATTATCCGGCGGAATTGATATTGCTCTCGTTGGTTCAGAAACGTCCATTTATGTTCATCAACAAGGAGCAAAAGATCCTATCATTAATTTTGCACAGTTAACACAAACAGATGGAACATTTTTAGTTTCACGTAAAAAATTAGACACTTTTAATTGGAATGACGTAAAGGGCGTTACGTTTTTAGGACAGCGTAAAGGCGGCATGCCACAAATGGTTGGAGAATATGTTTTAAAGAAAAATGGCATTGATCCTCACAAAGATACGAACTTAATTCAAAATATCGAGTTTGCTAATATTGCAAATGCCTTTGCATCTGGTACAGGAGAATTTGTACAGCTCTTTGAACCGACTGCAAGTATATTTGAAAAAGAAGGAAAAGGTTATATTGTCGCTTCTTTCGGAGCTGAATCTGGCACTGTTCCTTATACAACGTTTATGGCAAAAGAAAGTTTCTTAAAGAAAGATAAAGCTGCTGCAGAAAAATTCACGCGTGCGCTATATAAAGCGCAGCAATGGGTTGATACACATAGTCCTGAAGAGATTGCTGATGCTGTTTCTCCACTATTTAAAGACACTTCAAAAGACATTTCAATAAAAGTAATTGAGCGCTACAAAAAACAACATTCTTATGCGACAAATCCATTATTAGATGCTGAAGAATGGAAACAGCTCCAAACGATTATGAAAGAAGCTGGCGAATTACAAAAAGAAGTTCCACATGAAACGCTCGTCAATACAAAAATTGCTGAAAGCGTCATTAAGAAATAGAGGCGAAATATATGAGTTTTTTACAAATACGTAACGTTTCTCACTGCTTTTTTGCAAAAGAAAATGCCAAACTTATTCTTGAAGGTATGAGTTTGCAAGTGGAAGAGGGGGAATTTATTTCTATCCTTGGTCCGAGTGGTTGCGGAAAAACAACGCTTCTCTCTATTATTGCAGGGCTACTCAATCCAATTGAAGGGACCGTATTTTTAGATGGTGAGCTGATTACAACTATGACCCCATCTATGGGCTATATGCTCCAGCAAGATTACTTGTTTCCGTGGAAAACAATTGAAGAAAATATTATGCTCGGACTTCATATTCGGAAAATTTATGATGAAAATACGAAAGAACATACATTAAAGCTTTTAAAACAAGTCGGCTTACATGATATAGAACAGCAATATCCTCGTGAACTATCCGGCGGCATGCGCCAACGTGCTGCACTCGTTCGAACATTAGCGACCGATCCAAAAATTTTATTGCTAGATGAACCATTTTCCGCTCTCGATTATCAAACAAAATTAAAACTAGAAGAACTCGTCTTCACATTACTACGTAAATATAAGAAAACATCACTACTTGTGACACATGATATTGAAGAAGCAATTGCGATGAGCGATCGTATTTATTTGCTGCGAGCGAACCCTGGAAAGATTGCAAAAACATTCATCGTCCCAGATAGTATCCGTTCCTTATCACCGTTAGAAGCACGCCACCACCATGACTTCCCAGCCCTCTTCCAAGAAATATGGAAGGAGTTGGAACGACTTGGATAATATAAAACAACTACATGAACAGTTTCGAAAAAAAGAAAGACAACGTGCATGGTTGGCTCGCTCTTTACAACTTTTACTTCTTGTTCTTTTCTTTGCACTATGGGAAATAGCTAGCAAGAAAGAGTGGATTGATCCTTTACTCTTTAGCTCTCCTTCAAGTATTTGGGATCTCTTCTTAACGAAATGGATTGACGGTTCACTTTGGATTCACATATGGACGACATTACTCGAAACAGGAGTAGGCTTCATTCTCGGAACAGTACTCGGAGCTATTATCGCCACTTTCCTTTGGTGGATGCCCCTTTTAGCTCGCGTACTTGATCCATATCTCGTTGTCCTAAATGCAATGCCAAAAGTAGCACTCGGCCCAATTATTATTGTCATTTTCGGCCCAAACATTTCATCTTCTATCGCAATGGGGGTAATCATCTCCATCATCATTACCATTCTCGTTATTTACAGCGCATTTCAAGAAGTCGATTCCAACTATATAAAAGTAATGCACACATTTGGCGCAAATAAATGGCAATGCTATAAGCACGTTATTCTCCCTTCATCCTTCCCTGCCATTATTTCAACGTTAAAAGTGAACGTTGGCTTATCATGGGTCGGTGTTATTTTCGGAGAGCTCCTCGTTTCTAAACAAGGACTTGGCTATTTAATTAGCTACGGATTCCAAGTCTTTAACTTCACACTCGTCTTACTCAGCGTATTGCTCACTTGCGTCCTTGCAACTCTTATGTATGTATTTGTCGAAGCATTTGAAAAAATCCTTGTTGGAAAACGAAAAAGAAGCTAACTCAAAGCCATACGCCAGAGTCAGCTTCTTTCTTTTATCTTTTATCGCACATTTTTGAATCATTTGTAACATTGCCATTAGCAACTGTAACTGTATGGAAACAATCTTTCACACGCACCGTAACGACATTATCTTTTCGATCAATAATATGATAATCATTAAACTGTTTATTCAATGCACTACGAATTTGCTCTCCTTCAAAAATCGGAAAACCATGAGACATTACCCAAATGAGACCAGCAACAGCAAGAATCGTTTTCATACGCTTCATTACCTCCTCTAGAGTAAACTTATAGCCCCTATAATATGCGCATTATAATTGTGTCTAATTTGTGACATTTTTATACTAATTCTATTTTAAAGCTTCAGTTCCTGCTTCTTTTTGTAAAAAGACTGAATTTTCAATTTTATCAACATGAAAAACGCAAAGAACGGAACGTCCTCGCGTTTTCATTTGATCGACTAAAAATATATCGAACATAAATCCAATTATATCGACTTACCGACAAATAGTGAAAACTACACTATGACTGCTCTATATCCCTCGAAATATTATATAATCCCGATAACACTTCTGCTCTCATTTTTACAAGCTCAGGGAATTGATAGAAGAAGGCGATTTTCTTATACTTTAACTCTGATCCTTCTTTCACCTTTTTTGAATCTTGTAAAATAAACGCTGTAAATGTATCCGCAATATCTTCTGCTACATTTGTCGTCCCATACAGTGAAACAAAATCATCATGCTTTTCCTTAAAGAATTCCATTTGAGCTTCTTCACTTTCTTCCACTTTCTTTTCTATCCACTCCAGCACAATTTGTTTCCAGAACAAATTATGGAATTGATTTATATAAGAGCTCTCCTTCGCACATCCTTCTTGTAAGAAAAGAGATTTACATTTATTTTGGTATGATGATATATCTTTATCTTCTTCAAAAGCTTTTAAGTACTTTTCGTTTACTGGTATTTGTTTATGTCCCAGCATCAATACATGAGCCGTCTCATGTATTAACGTTTTTATCACTTGATCGATATTTACTGCAGAATCAAGCGTATCTAAACTAATGGTCCACTCTTTCGGATACTCCATACTTGGCATAACGTGGGCGACAATTCCGTCGTAACCATCTGTTACCATGTCAAACTCTTTTATGTCAGTGCGATACTTAGCTGGAATAAGAGTGCTATACATCTCCCATAACGATTCATGATAATCCCTATCTTTACGTTGCTTTAATACTTCTTCTTTCGCTTCCTTATCCTCCGCAAAAGCCTTATTCAATCGTTCACGATCTAGTTTGTCGAAATAAGGATCTATAATTTCATCACCATCAATATAATAAGAAGCTAAAAAGAAATAATTTTCATCATCCTCTTTTTTCTTCTCTGCTTCTTTCCTATCATTACTTACATGTTCTTCTACATCATAATCTTCTGGTACTTCAAGTTCTGAAAGTCCATCTATCTTTTTATATACTTTTTGAAGTGTTTTATCTCCTATTTGCGTGCATTCTTCTGTCGTTTCGCACACATCTTTCTTCTCTCTTTTCGAAGTTTGCTTCGTCATATCACATCCAGCCACTAAGCCAATTGAAATAATAAAACAAACTAACCTTCCATACAGTTCCTTCATATAAACCTCCGTCGTTTCATTCTACAAAAATATAATAATCATTTTCTAACAAATATGCGATAATTACTTATGAAAATATCCCTATTTTTTAAGGAGGTTACTTATGATTCGTGCAGTACTTTTCGACTTAGATGGGACACTATTAGATCGTCGTCAATCTTTAAAGCAATTTATTCACGACCAATACAATCGCTTTTCTCTTCATTTTATAAACATAGAACAAGCCGAGTATTGTTCTCGTTTTCTTGAACTCGATAATAATGGCTACACTTGGAAAGATAAAGTATATGCTGCTCTCCTTTCCGAATACAATATTACCACTTTAACACAAGAGCAACTGCTGCATGACTACACTACAAACTTTCAACATCACTGCATTCCTTTCCCAAACATGCATGAATTACTTCAGCAACTAACTCAGCACAATATAAAAATTGGTATTATTACAAACGGCTTTACTGACTTTCAAACAAATAACCTTCGTGCCTTAAACATACATACGTATACAAATACAATTCTCATTTCAGAAGCAGAAAAAATGAAGAAACCACACCGAGAAATTTTCGAACGAGCTTTGCAAAAGCTAAGTGTAAAGGCTGAAGAATGTCTTTATGTTGGAGATCATCCAGAAAACGATGTGCTTGGAGCTGAAAACGTAGGAATTCGGGGCGTTTGGAAGAAGGATTTGTTTTGGGGTGATTTTGAACATTCACGTGTGGTGGATGATTTGTTAGAGGTGATTTCGTTTTTAGAGGTGGGGATTCAGTAAACTTTTTAAACGATATGATAGCAAATGAAATTATATTAGCGATTTTCCGAATATATCGACCACAACTCCAAATATATCAGTGATTTTTAAAATATATCGATTTACTGACAGAAACTGACAATAATAAGCGGAGGCTTTGATTCCTGAATGCAAAGGTATATTCACACCATTTTTTGGGGCAAAAAAAGAAACCGGCCATTTTACTTTGTAAAACAGCCGATTTCTTCTATATGTTTCATCGTACGCGCTAATACATCATCGCGCATAATAAAGCTAAATTTCCTATCAGTTTTAATGTTATCAGGAATGTCTTTTAATAAAACAGACCCTTTCGTTTCTTCGTAATGCGTATGCTGCTCTACTGCACTAATTGTTGCAAAATAAATGTTTTTAATGATTATTTTGTCTTTTCCGGATACTTTATATTGTCCTAAGTAAGTTAAATCAGAAACTATGCCGCCGGTTTCTTCATGAACTTCTCGAACTGCCGCTTCTTCCGGTGTTTCCCCGAGTTCGACTTTACCACCTGGAAATTCAAGACCGCGGCGTAAATGATGCGTTAATAACCATTGATCCCCGTACCGGCATACAACCCAAACATGCTTTGGCTCAGGAGAAAATGGGTAACGTTCAAACGATAATTGTACAGTGTTGTGGTAATAATCTTTAAATTTGTACATGCCATTACTCCCCTATTGATGGTTACAAGTTTTTCCTACCACAAATTGTAGCATATTCTCGCTTTTCTGCATAATATTATCCAATTACAATCCGTTGATTATTCCCATTTGCGCGACTAATTCTTTCGTTTCATGATTCCCTAGATCATAAATCATTTTATATGCTTTTTGTAGTTGTTCATCATATCGGTCATTATTCGAATCGTGATGATACTCAACGAATGGAACGTGGGAGCGTACAAACGAACCTAAGTCCTCTTCATATGCTTGATCAAAATACTCTCTTAACTCTGTAATCTCTTCGTCATTTGCATAAATCTCAAAATTATACGTATCCGCCGTCTTCACTTGCGAAATTTGGCCATTCCCAACTGATATATAATATGTTTTTTTATTCTCCATGTAACACCCTTCTTTCATCCTTTTAATTTCTATTGTTTTCATCAATTACAAAATTATGTAAAATAAAGAAAAGGAGGGATTTCATGCTCAAAATATTAATTATCGGCATTATAATCGTACTGATCGTATTAGTACTCTCCATCATGACAATTAATAAAGGCTATTCATATAAACATTCCGTTGATAAACCAGAAGATAACCCCTATACAAAAAACAACAAGGAGCAGTCATAACATGCTTCGTATACTACGCATTTTAATCGCACTCAGTGTCATCATCATATCCAGCATTGGTTTACTGACAGATCAACATAACTTTCTACCACTTTCACAATTTCTATTAGGAGCTTTAATGTTCCTCATTGCAATTGAACAAATAAAGAAAAAGGATTCAGGAACTGGATTTATTTGTATTGTTGCCGGGGCTTTCTCTTGGATTGTTCTCATCATTACCTACATAAAAATGTAATTTTAATCACCTTCTGACTATTACCTTTCACCAATTTGGCTTTTACGAACAGTTAATAAAAGACAGTTGAAAGAATGCGACCAAAACAAATAAGAGAACCAATAAGTGTTAAACAACACAAATTCGGTTCTCTTATAACTAATTGTTATCTTCCTCTACAGACGTTTTTAGAGTAGATAGCTTATCCTTCTAATAGTACAGCCAACTTTGTATAGTAACTAATGGTTCTTGTTTAAGCATATAACGTGCTTCATATCTTCCCTTTTAATTTCAAAGTTTAAAATAATATGGAGTGTACAGCTTATTAGAAAACATTATGTTTAGATTGTTTCTTCTTATTTATTACTGTAGTTTCCAGAAAACTGTTTTACTACAGCTTTTACTTCCTCTAATTTTTCTGGTTTTAGTAGACTAATCATTTTAGGTATAAATTGTTCAATATCCTCTTTTGAGAACGCACCCTCATCTTGTTTCTTGAAGTTTTCTGTAAGTATTGCTTTTGCTTCATCCTGCTTATCTTCTTGAACTCTTTGTAAAATAAAATTCAAAAACATTTCTTGTCCTTGCTTGTCCATTCCTTTTACCTCCTAAAGAAACTAAAAATAACACCATTTGGTTTCGTTTTTATTATAACACCTAAAGGTGTTATGTCAAATTCTATTTTCATTTCGCTTTCCAATAAGCTCACATCAATATTCTTGCCCAATTATATTTTTCATTTTGGCTACAGGTGCGTTCGTTTAACAGAAATAGGAATTATCGACAGAGAAAAAATAAAAAACTGCCCTTTCACAGGCAGTTTTCCTTTTATCCAAATACTTTCTCAAGTTCATCTTTATCTTGGCTTAACCAGAAATTCATTAAGCGTTTCGCTCCTTCTAAGTCGTGAAGCTTCGCTTGGCCACACTGCGTTTCATTTGCAGCTGGAATTTCTGTAATTTGAACCGCATCTTTTAATGTTAGTTCTAATAAATCAATGATTTCACGAACTGTTGGTGTCCCGCTTACAACAAGATAGTATCCTGTTTGGCAGCCCATTGGTGAAATGTCGATAATATCAAAATGCGGATAACGATCAATATGTTTACGTAAATTAAATGCTAATAAATGCTCTAACGTATGAATAACATCTGGTTTCATCGCTTGTTTATTCGGTTGGCAAAAACGAATATCAAATTTATTTACAATACCGTCACTACCTACATTGTGAACTCCGCAATGTCTTACATAAGGCGCCTTTACAATCGTATGGTCTAATTCAAAGCTTTCTACTGATGGCATACAACATCTCTCCCGCTTTTATTTTAATTCCGTTATATCCAATATGATATAACGGAAATCGACATTAGTAAAGAATTATGTACGGTCGTGCTATAATACTTTAAGACTATGCTGAAAAGGAGACCATTATGAAACAGATTTTTATCGGTATTATACGCTTTTATCAAAAGTTCATTTCTCCAATGACGCCACCAACATGTCGCTTTCATCCGACTTGTTCTCATTATGGATTAGAAGCGTTTCAAAAACATGGTGTACTCAAAGGATTTTGGCTTACATGTAAGCGTATATTAAAATGTCACCCTTTTCATCCAGGAGGATTTGATCCTGTCCCAGATAAAAAGGATGACAAAGTAAATTCTTAAGCTTCGTAGCCATTCACAACTAAATCTAATTTTCCTGTATCAGGGTGAATAACAAGACCGTGAACAGGTACTTCTTCAGGTAGTAACGGATGGTTGCGAAGTATTGATACACTATGTTCTACACTTTCTTCTACACTAGAGAATCCTCGCAAGAATTTTTCTAAATCGATTCCAGAATAACGAAGCGTATCTAACTTTTCTTCTGTTACACCGCGTTCTTTCATTTTTTCGATTGTGCTGCTTGCTTGAATTTTTGCCATACCACAATCGTGATGACCAACAACACATACTTCGTCAGCACCAAGCTCATATACAGCAACTAAAATACTACGCATAATACTTCCGAATGGATGAGAAATAACAGCGCCTGCTACTTTAATAATTTTCACATCACCGTTACGCATATTCATTGCTTTCGGTAATAGTTCAACAAGACGTGTATCCATACAAGAGATAATTACCATTCTTTTATTTGGAAATTTCCCAGCTACAAACTCTTCATATTTCTTCTCTTCAACGAATTTTTCATTGTACTGCAAAATCTCTTCTAATGACTTCATAGTAAAAAACCCTCTTTTCTCTCATTTACACTACATAAATAGTGTACCAAAATATGAAAAACTCAAAAAGGATATTGTCTTATTATAAAAACAATATATTTTCAGATAACCGACATAATTCTTTCAAAATATACACACAGCTTTGTAACAAGTCACACATACTCCCCCCCTATTTTCACTATAAACTAACTGTAGATAATGTAAAAAGGAGTGAATATTTATTATGTCCGACGTTCTGTTACTGAGTCGTTTTCAATTTGCAATTACTATTTTTTATCACTTTTTATTTGTACCTTTGACAATCGGACTTGTTATTTTAGTAGCATGTATGGAGACTCAATACGCCCGCACATTGAATCCAACATACCGCAAAATGGCAAATTTCTGGGGAAAACTATTTACAATTAACTTCGTAATGGGGATTATAACTGGGATTACGATGGAATTCCAATTTGGAACAAACTGGTCTGAGTACTCCAAATATATGGGAGATATTTTCGGATCACCTCTCGCAATCGAAGCACTCGTTGCCTTCTTCTTAGAATCTACTTTCATGGGAATATGGTTATTCGGTAAAGACAAAATCTCACCAAAGTTCCGTGCTTTCTGTATGTGGATGGTTGCACTTGGAACAAACATTTCTGCCCTTTGGATTATTACGGCAAACGGATTTATGCAAAATCCTGTTGGTTACGTAGTACGTAACGGCCGCGCTGAATTAAATGACTTCTGGGCTCTTGTTACAAATCCATATGCATGGAATATGTTCTTCCATACTGTAATTGGTTGTTATATTGTCGGTGCTTTCTTCGTTATGGCAATTAGCGCCTATCACTTACTACGTAAAAATGAAGTGGAATTCTTCAAAAAATCATTTAAGTTCGGTTTAATGCTAGGGTTATTCGCTGCAACTATTACACCTTTTATGGGACATCAATCCGGTGTATCAGCAGCTAAGTATCAGCCAGCAAAAGGAGCTGCGATGGAAGCTGTTTGGGAAACTGGAAAAGGACAAGGCTTCTCAATCATTCAAATTCCTGATGTGAAAAATGAAAAAAACTTTGAACTGCTTACAATTCCAAAACTCGGAAGTTTCTTCTATACAAACTCATTTGATGGAGAAATTGTTGGTTTAAAAGATATTCCGAAAGAAGATCGTCCAAACGTTAACCTCGTGTACTATAGCTTCCGCTTAATGGTTGCACTTGGCATGTTCTTTATGGCATTAACTTGGTTCGGTTTCTATTTAAACCGAAAAGGAAAACTAGAAAACTCAAAACGTTATTTAAAAATTACAATGTGGTCTGTCTTACTTCCATATATCGCAATTAACGCTGGCTGGATTGTTGCTGAAGTAGGTCGTCAACCATGGACAGTATATAAATTGATGCGTACAGCAGAATCTGTATCACCTATATCAGTTCCACAAATTTGGTTCTCATTAATTAGTTTAATATTGTTCTACACTTTACTCTTAATTGCAGACGTATACTTAATGCTGAAGTTCGCGAAAAAAGGACCAGCTGCATTAGAAGAACATAATACTGAGGGAGGTGTGGCTCATGTCTCATGATATGCTTGCAATCATCTGGTTCGGTTTATGGGGTGTGATTTGGACAGTTTACTTTATTCTTGACGGCTACGCACTCGGTAACGGGATGATTTTCCCGTTCGTTGCGAAAGATAGACAAGAACGGAATCAATTACAAGAAGCAATTGGACCATTCTGGGGTGGTAATGAAGTATGGCTAATTACAGCTGGTGGTGCAACATTCGCTGCCTTCCCAATCACATATGCAAATATGTTTAGTTACCTGTATACACCACTATTTTTAGTATTACTTGCACTATTTGCTCGTGCTGCTGGACTTGAGTTTATGCATAAAGACGATTCACCTATATGGCAAAAAACTTGTAAATGGGCATTTGCAATTGGTAGTTTCCTAATCGCCTTCTTATTCGGTGTTACATTCGCTAACCTATATTACGGACTACAAATCGGAAAAGATGGTTATGAAGGAAATTTACTTAGCTTACTAAACCATTACGGCATTTTAGGTGGTCTTTTCTTCACCGCTATATTCGTCGTATCTGGTGCCCTTTGGGTTATGATTAAAACAACTGGTGAAGTATCCGATCGTGCTTATAAAATCGCAAGACCATTTTCAATGGCAGCTGCTATCACTTTAGCTATTTTCTATGTAGCAACTGCCAATCGCACAAATTTATTCCAAAACTTTACGGAATATCCTGTACTATTCATTCTTCCAGTACTTGCAATGTTAATGAGTGTACTAGCACTTATTATGGTGTACAAACATAAAATCGGCCTTGCATTCACATTCGTTTGCTTAACAATCGCAATGTTTATGACCACTGGCTTTGCAGGTATGTTCCCAAGAATGTTACCATCACGTATTAACGACGCTTATAGCACAACGTTATACAACGCAGCAGGTAGTCAATTAAACTTAAAAATTATGTTCTTCGTTGCAATGGTCATGGTACCAATCGTTATTGGATATCAACTTTGGAGCTACAGCATATTTAAAAATAAAATTCATAAAGACTCTGCTAAAGGGTATCACTAAAATGAAAAAAGACACTTCAAGCGAAGTGTCTTTTTTCTTATACGTATGATTTTCGATAAGATGTTACATTTCTAATCTAACAACTATGATAAAGAAGAATCACTAACAGCTCACAGCTCACAGCTCAATTGTATCACAGGGCAAACACATCACTTTATGCAATTTTACATATAAAAATTATAACGTAGATTGAATTACTTGATCATACACATCGCTATCAATTACATCTGCTGTACTAATACCATTAAATGTTCTCACATTAAATCCAGTATTTGATGACCCCGATCCATTATACGCTTTTGTTTTTTCAATTGGCTGCACATTATATTTATCACCTAAATTAACTGTTCCGTTACAGTTTTCAATAATAACTCCTTCAACAACAGCTGGCATTTTGTCACCCACTTTCATTTCGTTACTTTTATTTTATGAGAATTACCTAAAAAAATAGCATGTTTAAATAAGAAAAAGCACTCTGGCTGAGTGCTTTTTCTCTAAGCATGAATGGCTAGTTTGGAGACAGTTGACTTCTTCAAAATTTTATTAGGGGTAATATTTTGAAAAAGAAAGCCTTTCATATGTAGCTTATCACCACTGGAATATATAGTAAATTGATAATCTTTATACGGAAGATTGCTAATGTTTAGTATAGATATTTTCCACTATATCAATGGTGATAACCATTTGCACTAAATAACAAAAAGGCGCCTTTCAAGAAGACGCTCTTTCCCCTGTTTATATACAGCCCATCCCACTTTTCGTAAACACACACTAGAAAACAGAATCATTAATTGTTACAAGATTGTTAGATACAAAAAGAGTAGAGGTAAATGTTTATATAAAATTCTGCTTTATAGCGTGTATCCACAACTTATATTTTAATCCTCTTTCCCTGAAAATAAACACAATATGCATAATTACATACCCAAAAGAAAAAAGACACTCTACAGAGTGCCTTCTCAACCATTTTACTTTTAATATATCGCTTTGAATACATTTTATCATATTTATCTATATCATTTATTGAGAAAGTTCTGAATCGTTATTTTTATTATTAATAACCTCAAAATCATGTAGTATTAAAAGTGCAATAACAACATCATAAAAATTGGGGTGTACAACATTTATGTATTTCGGAATTATTCCTCTTATATTGTTTATTATTTTTCTTTTCTCGTATTTAAAAGATCCACGAAAAATAATAAATGGTTTTTTGTTTAATGCCTTTTTCTGCTCATTTCTATTATTTTGTGCAATCGTCTCGTTTGCATCTGGTAATAACGCTTTACATTTTATCGTTATTATTCCCATGATAGCGCTAATTGTAATGATACCTTTTGCTATAGTCGCTTTAATGTTTGGACTATTTCTTAATGCAAGAATTTTAATGCAGAGAGAAGGACGACGCTTCACAAACTCTTTAACTTTAATTGCGGCTTTAGGGATTTTATTCTTTATACTACTCCCTATCATAAACCCAGCAAGTTTATTCTCAACACATTTTCAATTTATTTTTGCTGCTATTTCTCTTATAACTATGTATTTCTTTATACATTTATCTAACTTCTTAAGCGCTTATTTTTTATATCAATTCAATAGACCGAGACGTAACCAAGATTTCATCATCGTTCTTGGCAGTGGTTTAATTAATGATAAAGTGCCACCTTTACTTGCAAGTCGTATTAATAAAGCGATCGACTTTTATTGGAAACAAGCAGCTGTTACTACACCGCCGACAATCATTTTCTCTGGCGGACAAGGCCCAGATGAAAATCTTCCAGAAGCAGAAGCGATGCAAAATTATGCTGTTGAAAAAGGAATTCCTTTTGAACATACAGTGCAAGAAAATCGCTCTGTAAACACATATCAAAATATGTTGTTTTCTAAAGAAATTATGGATTCATTAAAACCTGAAGGTAAGTATAAAAGTATCTTTACAACGAATAATTTCCATCTTTTCCGCGCTGGTATATATGCGAGACAAGCTGGTCTTAACAGCCAGGGAATTGGCTCCAAAACAGCATTTTATTACTGGCCTAACGCAATGATTCGCGAATATGTTGCAATCGTCGTTATGGGTCGTAAGCGCCATATGAAAGTATGTGGAACTATTTTAGGTTTCGCTTTATTCCTAACAGTCATTAGTTTTATATTTTCTTAACACCCTCCCATCCTTTGAAAGGATGGGATTTCTTATACGAATTTCAAAAATATTTTAATGGTAATATGGTGATAATATTCCCTGCATACATCCAATAAAGGAGAATTTTTTCAAATAAAATGTTAAAATGAAATTTAAGTGTGAATTATGTAACAAACAAGAAACTGATTTGAAACGAGGAAATTATATGAAGAAAATTATCAAAAACAAGCCCAATAAGCTAAAAATCGCTTTAAAAGCTTTGATGATTATTATTGGGGCATTTATCACAGCGTACGGATTAGAAGCTGTCTTAATTCCAAATAACGTATCAGACGGTGGTGTGACTGGTTTAAGTATCGTTAGTTCAAGATTATTTGGATTGCCATTAGGAGCTCTAATCGCAATTATTAACATTCCTTTCGTTTGGTTAGGATATAAGCAAATTGGTAAAAGCTTTGCAATTTATTCCATTATCGGGATTGCTTCATTAGCAGTAGGTACCGTTGTCATGCACGGAATACCAACTATTATTGAAGGCGACACACTTTTAGTTACTGTTGTTGGTGGTATTGTTATCGGTTTTGGTATGGGACTTGCATTACGTAACGGTGGTGCATTAGATGGAATCGATATGCTAGCAGTATTACTTTCTCGTAAATTACCATTTGGAACAAGTGACCTTATTTTATTCTTAAATATGTTTGTCTTTATTTTTGTTTCAACAGTATTTGGTCTTCAAGGAGCTATCCTTTCGGCAATTGCTTACTTTATCGCTTCTAAAGTAATTCATATTGTTGAGGTTGGTTTAAGTGGATCAAAAACATTTAAAATCATTACAAAAGAACCTGAGCTAATGGTGGAAACGATTCGCGATCGTTTAGGCCGAAGCGCAACATACAATGAAGTTTATGGTGGTTATTCAAGAGAGAAATTCAAAGAAATTTCTTGTGTAATTAACCGTTTAGAAGAAAGTAAAATGAAAGAACTTATTCAGGAAATTGATCCAAATGCCTTTATTACAGTTTATGACGTAGCAGAAGTAAAAGGCGGTAATTTCAAGAAACATGATATTCATTAATAGTTATAACAAACGAGGCTGTTCCAAAAGAAAATTTGGAACAGCCTCGTTTTATTATTAGTTTGCTACCGTTGACGGTATTTGTCGGTAAATCGATATATTTTAAAAATCGCTGATATAATTTGAGTTGCGGTCGATATTGTTTGAAAATCGCCGATATAATTTGAGTTGTGAACGATATATTCTAAAAATCGCTGATATATTTTCACTCCCCCATCTTCCTCCACTCTTAATCCATTCTACGTATTTGTGAAAGGCGGTCACTTCATGTTGAAAACGAAGCGGAATATACAGAAATAGAGTACATGTACATACTATCCCCCTTATGCCTTAATTGCACCAGCTAAAAGGAATTAATTCCCATAACAAAAAAGACCGAAAAGCAAATTCTACTTCTCGGTCCCTACACTATCTTCTCTTCGTAATTGTTCCTGAGCCGCCAACCCTCGTTTTCGGGGGAGACGTATTCTTTGGCGGAGTTTTAATGGATGATTTCGGCTTCACATCAGATCCACTCGAGCCACCTGGCGTTTTCGTGATTGTCCCTTTGCTTCCAGTAGACGGTGGCGGGGTATTACTTCCTTTTTCCGTAATACTACCTGTATCACCTACTGATGGTTTCGAATCAACATTATCGCCTCGCTTAATAATCGATCCTTTCCCTTCCTTCGTAATTGGAGGCGGGGTTTTCTTTTCTTCTTTCGTAGGTGGTCTTTCCGGAATAACCGGTTTATGATTTTGTCTGTCGTTATATCCGCGATAATCACCGTATGATGATTTTCGTGAACCGAATATATCGTTTATTATACTCCCCATAATATATCCTTGTAAGAAGGATGGTTGGTAATTTTGACGGACAAATTCTTCATTACTTATTTCAATTAACGTATCGGATGGTTTCTCTTTATCCTTTTGAAGATTATACATTTTATCAGAATAAACGAGGAACATTTGATTTTCGTCTTCTTTAGATGCTTGCTTCGGTTTCCTTTCGGCTATAAGTTCCTTTGCGACTTCAGGAACTGACCGATTGGCGGCCCTATACACGTAAGATTCTTGTTTACCTTCCTTTGCGACAGACTCAAGCGGATAGCGGTCTTGAATTGACTTCGCTTGACCACTTTGACAGCCTGATAAAGCATAACCCGCAATAACAAGTAATGTAACGATAGCAAGTATAGGGATTACGAACGATTTAATCATGGTAAACAATCGGTTTGACATGATTACGCCCCCCTTATGTTGCTCTTATGATTTGTACATCAGCAGGAATAATTGTTTCTCCCTCATACATCATTGTGCGACCATTTTGCCATTCAATACGTAATAATTTACGATTATCAGACTGGAATTCCCATACGTACTGTTCCTCCGAAGCAGCGAATGGTGTTTTCCCCATTACAACAACACGTCCATTATATTGCTCTTCCATATGGTACTCTGTATCATCCATTTCAATTGTCGTCGGAATTTCATCGATTGAATCTAAACGACCGTCAATTGGTGTATATAATTTGTAATACGTATTTTCACGGTCTTCAATTTTTAAATAGCGAATGTCTTTCCCGTCCTGCAGGGTTAAAACAATCTCCTTACGAGAATGCATGCTCGTTTTCCCAGTTAATTCATACATTACTAACGAAACTTCAATCATATCGCCAGGAGCTAACGTTAAAAGACTCTTTTCTGGTTTCGGCTGCTCCGGGCTTTTCATTATATTTTTAATACGTTTAAATAAGCTCACAATCTACCCCTCCTTTTTTCTTTATAAACAAGCACCTAAAATAAGTGCACCAACGATATGTAATGAACCAGCTAACATCGCATGTGCTACGCTGCCTTCTTTCGTTCCTTCTTCTAAATCAAGACCTACCATTTTTCTTAAAACAAATTCAATAAACATCTCTACAATTAATAAAATAACGAATGAAACTGCTGAGGCAAGAAGCGCTTGCCATAAATCATTCGCTTTCGTTATTGATTGTGACAAGATGTATCCTTGAGCGAATAACTTCATAACGAAACGTGTTGTCACAGCTGTGTTCCCATTTTTTATTTCTTTTAAATCATTGTATTTTGTAAAAATCGAATCAACCCACATAATTGCAAATAAAAGTACCGCACTCGCCCCTGTCCATACGAGCATAGCTAACACATTCATCCATGTCATTGCAAAACCTCCTCTAAAATATAATAGAAAACCGACATGAATATATTTAGACATGTCGGTCCATTTGTCTCTATTCTATATTATTTCTCATACTGCTTCATAATACGAGCTAATTCATCGTCAACAGCAGAATTTTTATTTAAGCTTGCGAATTCATCATCTAATGATTTTTCTTTTTTGTAAATTTCACCGCTCGCTTCTGCCTCAGCCTCTAATTGAAGAGCTTTCTCTTCCATACGGCTTAAACCAGCTTTTGCTGTATTTGCATCAAATCCAGACATCGCCTGATTAATATTCTTTTGTGCTTTCGCTGCATTTACACGTGCTACAAGTGTTTCACGTTTATTTTTCAGCTCTGTTAATTGCTTACGCATTTCTTCTAGCTTCGCACGAAGGTTATCAGCAGCAGCTTTATTTTGTTCATAGCTCGCTTTATATTCATTCATCTTTTGCTCTGCATTTTGTTTTTCTTCAAGAGCACGACGCGCAAGATCTAAGTTACTAGCTTGAACAGCCATATGTGCCTGCTCTTCACGTTTTTTCACAAGTGCTTCTTGCTCTTCAAATAATAACTTGAACTTTTTCTCAAGTGCGATTTGAGCAGCTACACTTTTCTCAGCTTCTTGTACATCCGCTTGCATATCACGTAAATATTGATCCGTCATCTTAACTGGATCCTCAGCTTTTTCAATTAATGAATACACATTTGACATTGTTAAATCTCGTAATCGTTTAAATACAGACATTCAAATTCCTCCTATGATATACCTCATATTTCAAATTTACTACTTAGAAAAATTAAAAATCTCCCTTTACAGTAAGAATATTCATTTTTACAACCTATGTGTTTATTATAACAAAACTAAGATATCCTTACATGTTATTTCCAAAATACATCCAATATAATATGACATTCTAGATAGAATATTGTATTCCTACTATATTCTTATTATTTCTTTTCTCGAAATTAACTTATTTTTACATACTTTCACTAAATTACATCATTGTAATGTTACTGTAAGCTAACTCGATAGTTGCATCTCCATATTTCTTATACACTAATACCAGAAGCAACGGAATAACAAAAATGCTTCTCATAATTTCAGGACTAATACAGAAACGGTATTTACTATAAAACATATAAAAGGAGAAATCATCATGAAAAAATTAGTAGGAATCGGATTGGCAGCAGCAATTTCATTTGGAGCATTATCAGGTTGTTCTTTATTAGGAGAAAAAGCGAACGGCTTTGTATTATACGGAACAGAAGAGCAAGTTCAGCAAATTGCGGATAAAAATAAAAAAGAAGTAAAAGAAAAAGATATGTATAAAATGAAACTTACAACACTTGAAGATAAAAAGGTTCTTGTAATGGATAAGAAAACTGGCGAAGAACTTGTTAAGAAAGAACTACTTAGAAAAGTCGATAAAAATGACGACACAAAAGCAATTGATAAATTACCAGCTGTAACAGCAGAGCAAGGCGTACTATTTGCAAAAGAGAAGGTAGAAAATGCTACACTTGATGGGGCAAAATTAAACTATGAAGGTAACACAATTATCGGAAGTGGCCGCGCATATGCTGATATGTTCGCAATCGTTGACGATGCAACTTACGGAAATGTAAAAGGTGAAGAAAAATCTGTAGGCGTACTAAAATTCGATAAGGATCCTAGTAAAGAATTCCCTGGAAAAAATGGTGTAGAAGGAGCTCAACTTGTTACAATTAAAAAATAAATAGAAAAAGCTTTGCGAAATCCGCAAAGCTTTTTTTCTATTTATGAGCAATTTGCTCCATATCTGGACTACAAGTTTGCGACTGACATGACTTATTTAAAGAACATGCTGCGCATTTTCCTTTTTTACTTCTCTTTGCAAAATTAACTAACGTATATGCTGCATAACCAAAAATGATAGCTCCAATTATAATATTGACCATCATTGTAATACATCTCCTTCTAGAATCCGAGTAAGGATCCAACTTGGTATATAATGAGCGTTAATACATAAGCAACAACAAGTGGATAAACGACAGAGAAAATTGTCCATTTCACCGATCCTGTTTCGCGTCTAATAACAGCTACTGTCGCTAAGCACGGAACATATAATAAAACAAAGAACATAAATGCGTACGCTGATAACGCTGTATAATGTGCCCCCATTACATTACCTAGCACATCTTCTTTAACCGCATAAATAATCGCCATTGTTGAAACGACAACTTCTTTCGCTAAAAATCCTGTTAAAAGGGATGCCCCAGCTTGCCAAGTTCCAAAGCCGAGCGGTGCGAATAGTGGAGCGATAAAACCACCAATCATCGCTAAGAAACTGTCTCCCATATCAACACCAAATCCTGATGGACCTGCATAATTTAATAACCAAATGACAACAGAACCACCGAAGATAAATGTACCTGCTTTACGAACAAATCCTTTACCTTTCTCCCACGTGCTCAGCCATAGTGTTTTCGCTTGTGGCACACGGTAAGGAGGTAGTTCAATTACAAAAATAGATTTTTCCGCTTTTAAAATAGTAAGGGACATAATTTTTGTAACGAGTAACGCAAGAACAATACCTGCAACATATAAAGAAAACACAACAGTCGCCTGACTATGAGGGAAGAACACTCCCGCAAATAATGCATATACAGGTAAACGTGCTGAACAAGACATAAATGGTGTTACTAAAATTGTAAGTAAACGTTCTTTCTCCTGTTCAATCGTTCTCGCTGCCATAATACCTGGAACGTTACATCCAAAGCCGATAATCATCGGGATAAATGCTTTTCCGTTTAAGCCGAAAAACTCCATAATTCTATCCATAACAACTGCAATTCGCGCCATATATCCTGAGTCTTCTAATAATGAAATGAAGAAGAATAGTGCAAAGATTTGTGGAACGAATACTAATACTGCACCGACACCGGCAATAATACCTTCTGTAACGAGCGCTTGAATAAAGTCAGAAGCACCAACACTTGCGAGACCAGCTGTAACCCAATCAGTAAGCTGTCCGCCAAAAAATCCATCAAGCATATCAGATAAAGGTGTACCAATCCACGTAAACGTAACTTGAAAAATAAAAAACATAACTGCTAAAAAGATTGGAAGTCCTAAAATTTTATGTGTAATTAACTTATCGATTGTTTCCGAAAAAGGAATTTTTCCTTCTTTCTCATGCTGAATGACATTTGTTTTTAACTTTTCAATATACGCTTCACGAGTTTTGTAAATATGCTCCTCCAACGTACAATCAAGTTTTCCTTCCAAACGAGATCGAATGGCTATAAGTTCCTTATAAATTGGTAATGCTTTCATTTCTTTTTCTACTACTTCGTTATTGCTTAAAAATTGAAGGGCTAACCATCTTGGATGCTCGTAATTCGCTGTCTCTAAAAGAGCGATTACCTCTCCGATCCCTTCATCCATTCGTACACCATATGAAATAATGAATGGTTTTTTCTCTTTTTGTTTCTCTTCATGAAGAGTAGCAAGTAATTCTTCACAGCCCTTTCCGCTTCTTGCAACAACAGGAACGACTGTTACTCCTAATATTTCTGATAATCGTTTTACATTAATAACAATTCCTCTTTGCTTTGCCACATCAATCATATTTAAACCAATTGAAACTGGCTTACCAAATTCAAGTAATTGCAATGTTAAATGCATATTTCGCTCAAATTGCGAAGAGTCCACTATATTTAACATATGATGAAATTCGTCTGTTAATAGAAAATTTGTAACGACGCCTTCATCACGTGAAACTGGATTTAAATCATAAACGCCTGGTAAATCAATTAATGTTCCTTGCTTATCTTTTAATTTACCAACCTTCTTTTCTACTGTTACACCGCTCCAGTTCCCTACATATTCATAAGAACCAGTGAGTGCATTAAATAATGATGTTTTCCCTGTATTCGGATTCCCTAGCAAAGCAACCTTATTCACGCTAATTCCACCTTTATCATTTTCGCGTCACAATGACGAATACTAATTAACTGCCCACGACACTCCAATGTACAAGGACCTTTAAACATCGCTTTCTGTTTTAGGCGAAGTTCGCTTCCTTCGGAAAGACCGAAAGCAGCTAATCTACGCTTTAATAACTGATCTAACGACTGAATACTTTTTACTAACACTTTCTCACCAATTTTAATATCTACTAAGCTCATAACCTTCCCCCCTCAGAAGAGAATGATAATTATTTTCAAACAAATTATATCATACTCTATTTCATTTGGACTATATCTTTTTGCTTCATATTTATTAACATTTCAATACAATTATATTTCAACAATTGTCATACAAGGTTTATTTGCCATTCTCATCCATTCCGCTTACAATAAACAATAGCAAATAAAGAATCTCGTTATCACAGGGGGAGCCTTGCCGCTGAGAGGGAACACTTCGTTCCGACCCTTCGAACCTGTTAGTTAATGCTAACGCAGGGATTGTGCAAACGTCCGAAATACATACCTCTTTTTATTTACGTATTTCGTATCCTCCTATGATAATGTTCTTTTTTGTGTAACTTGGATTTAGGGGGAGACAACATGCGTAACACCAATTTACAAGCGATGATCGAATCTGCAATTCTTGCAGCCTTCGCCTTGATTATCGATATTTTACCATTATCAATTAAACTTCCAACAGGCGGTTCCATTTCATTTGCTATGATTCCTATTTTTATTATCGCATACCGCTGGGGCTTCAAAATGGCTTTCTTAGGAGGCTTAATTTGGGGACTTTTACAAATTGTCGTAGGTGATGCTTACATTTTAACACCAGTGCAAGCATTCATTGAATACTTCATAGCCTTTGCATTTATCGGCTTTGCTGGATTATTCTATCGTCCAATTCAAAAAGCTCTTGCTTCAAACAACAGTAATGCAGAACATTCAAGTTTTGGCAGTCGCAAAGATAAACCTACATCAAAACAAAACAATGGAAAAAAAGCACTCGTTTATATTATCCTTGCTACATTTATCGGTAGCTTTGCACGTTATTTCTGTCACTTTATTGCTGGTATTATTTTTTGGGGACAATACGCGCCGAAAGGACAATCAGCTGTTTTATATTCATTAATTGTAAACGGCAGTACAATGATCGGTTCTTTCATACTATGTACTGTGTTACTAATTCTTTTATTTACAACTTCACCACGCTTATTCAAAAGCATTGGTGCTTATCAAATGAATTCACAAAAAAAGGGCGCTTAATTAGCGCTCTTTTTTTATCAAAGCTCTCAATGAGTAATATCAATAATAAATACAATAAAAGCACAAAGAAAAATAAATACCATCACACCTAGTAAATTGCTATTCACGGCTAATCTACTCCTTACATAACCTCTTTTTCTAACCAGATTATATCGCTTAAAAATAAAGATTAAGTAAAGATAATATGAAATTAAATTAAAAAAGCGTAGATTGTATCATCTACGCTTTTTTCGGTAAATAGAAGTAAAATAACACACCATCTTCTGTATTCTTTGCCCCATATTCAGCATCGTGCAATTCTAAAATATTTTTAGAAATGGCCAGCCCAATCCCCGTTCCACCTTGTGAACGCTGGCGAGCTACATCCACTCTATAAAAACGATCCCAAATTTTATCTAATTGTTCTTCTTCAATGTGAGCACCTTTATTTTCAATACACACTTTTATATGATTCGTCTCGTCTATTGTGGAAATAATAATATCTTCTTTATCTGATGTATAACGTATTGCATTCGTAATGAAGTTCACGATGACTTGTTCAATCCGACTTTGATTTGCAATTACTTCAACTGAACATATATTTTTATGAACACGAAGCTCTTTTTTCTCTATCTCTACAGAAAGCTGTTCGCATATGTCTTCAATTATCGTATCAATATAAAATGAATCCTTTTTCATTTTATACGTGCCTGACTCAAATTTAGCTAACTCCAGCATATCCAAAATTAAAGTATCCATTTTGTCTACTTCTCTCTCCATCGCCTGAAAATAATACTCTTTCTTATGTTCAGCTACCCCATCTTTTAAAATAGAAATACAACTTTTCATAATACTTAACGGTGTTTTTAATTCATGTGAAACACCAGAAATGAATTCTTTCCTCGTCTTTTCTAACTTTCTTTCCTTTTCAATATCTTGTTCTAGCTGTCCAATATGAGAATGGAGTTTATTAGATAGTACATTAATATTTTGTGATAAATCACCAATTTCATCTTTTGAAGTAATCGGTATTTTTTCTGTGAAATCTAAATGAGCTATTTTCTTCGTTGTATCATTTATTACTAGTAATGGTTTTGCAATTTGTTTTGAATAGTAAAATGAAGCTAGGAAAATAAGAACGACCACAAATGCAATGATGTAGATGTAATAATCTTGCACCATTTGTACAGCTTCATCGACTGGTTGCAAAGATGCCATTGCATATATATATGTCACTGATCCGTCTTTATCTTTTATTGGTTTAATTAATAATTTATATTTTATATCATTTTTTTCATAATCCATTGTTTGTGTTGTATATTGTATGTGTTTGTTCTCTTTTAATAATAAATCAGTTTGAAATTCTTTTATGTTATCTAAGAAGATGCCATTTTTATAAATTGGATTCACAGGCCCGTTTACATCTGGGAACTGTACTTTCGTAACACGCCCCCCTATATAAACATTTGGTTCTTCGGCAGCTTGTTCCTGGACGGCCGGCCTCTTTTCCTTAACAAGTTGCTCCCTAGCTGCGCTCCTTTTCTCCTCATCTAATTTCATTTTCTCATTAAATGCTTTTTCTAGCGGTTTATTAGATCCGCTTAAATTCTGCTTAGCTAAAGAAAAAGAGAACGGAATAAAACTATCTTCTTTTCTCACTCCAGAAAAATAAATTTCTTGTCCTAAAAACTGCTCTGATAATTTATTATCAATCTCCTCTATATTAACGAGATTACCTAAGGGAATCTTGAATATTTGTTGTCCAAAGCTCTTTTGTTGCCTACGATCTATCGTTACTTCAAAATAAAAATCATCTGCATGTTTTAAATTCCCGTTCTTATCTAATGTCGTAATCCACGTATTATTTTCTCTTAAAAAGTCTTGCTCCAGTTTCTGAATTCCTTCTGCATTTCCTGCATAATTTAAATAATTCTTTTTAAAGGAATCTAAGTTCACTTTAATATCTTCTACTTTTCGATTTGCATAATATTGTTTAAAAAATATCGTTTGTCCAATAAAAATCGTCGCTAAAATTAGCATGCATAATGCTGTTGTAAGAGTAAATAATTTTAGTACAATCCCTTTTCTCATATATTCCCCTCAAATTTATAACCAGTTCGTACTACAGTTGTAATATACTTTGCTTTCTCTCCTAATTTATTTCTTAAATTACGAATATGGCTATTCACCGTTCGATCATCGCCAGCAAATTCATATCCCCAAATTCTTGAAATTAATTGTTCCCTTGTTAGTACAATTCCTTGGTTTTTCATGAAATACACTAATATTTCAAACTCCGTATGCGTTAAACTAACATCTGCCTTATCAACAGTAACAGTACGTGACGGAAAATGGACGTGGATGCCATGGATTGATAACGTATCATCTTCATTCTCTAAAGGTTTTTTCGATGCTTTTCTACTTTCTAATAATCGTTTCGCTCTTGCTAATAAAATAGGCGGACTATACGGCTTCGTCACATAGTCATCTGCTCCAAGTTCAAATCCAAGTAACGTATCATCCTCATCAACACGTGCCGTCAGCATAATAATCGGAACCCCGGACGTCTTACGGATTCTTCGGCAAACAGACCATCCATCTAGTTCCGGCAACATAATATCTAAAATTACTAAATCAACCTCTTCTTCTTCAAATATAACTAAGGCTTCTTTCCCATCTCTCGCTTCAAACACTACATATTGTTCACTTAAAAAGTAATCTTTTAATATTTCACGCAAAATCTCTTCATCTTCAACAATTAAAATGTTTTTTGACATAACTTATGTATCCCCCTTCCGCTTTCAGAAACTACAATTTCACTTTGAATAACTACCAGTTAACTTTGCCTCGATAATATATCTATCTGGTGCATCCCCTATATAATCAAATGGATAGCAAGTCGTCAGTGTTAAAGTCGGTTCTTCTTTTTTCACAATAACAGTGCGATCATCCGCATGTGTAATCCATATCTTCTGAATTTTATATGTGTACATGTTGTTATTATATTCTAAAATGATGTTGTCCTTCTCTTTCAAATCCCCTAAATCTGTAAATACCGTATCTCTATGACCACTCAGTACAGTATGTCCTTCACCAGATGGCGTTGTCGTTAAATCACTAACAAACATACCGACTCCTTTTTTCAAAGTTGCCTCGTTTGCTCCCCAATATATAGAAAATTTCTTTTTTATTTTTGGAATATGCAACATGGCTACTTTTTCTCCTTCTTTATATTGTGTTTGAGTAGAAGGCACTTGGGAAGTTACTGGTTTTTCATTAGAAAGCTGATTATCTTGTATATTTTTAAGGCTCTTTATTTCTTCTTTTGTTAATTCTTGAGCGGAGCTTTTTCCTTTATACCATTCCACCGCATAATATGATCCCATAAATAGCCCTATAGCCATTAATATAATACCGATATAATTGAGTAGCTTCATGTTTCATCCCTCCATGCAAAAAATGGTAGGAGTAACCTACCATTTTTAATATATGAAATTATCCCATTCTTTATAGGCTAATATTTTATTTACGCTTTAACCTTATTGCGACGATTCAATCCAAATAATGTACCTATTGCGACAAGACAGGCGCTGAATGCCATCATTGCTACATTATTTGATGCTGTGTTTGGTAATTTTTCACCTTGTACAACTGGCTTCGCTACTTCTTTTTTGGCTACATCATTTTTTTGCCCGGCTTTTATCGCTTCTTCTTTTTTGGCCATATCACTTTTTAACTGTTCTTGTGCCATTCTCTTTTTCTCTTCTTCACTCTTTTTCTCGGCTTTTATTGCTTCCTCTTTTTTAGCCATATCACTTTTTTCTTGTACTTGCGCCGCTTGCTTTTTCTCTGCATCATTTTTTTGCTGTGCCTTAATTGCTTCTTCCTTTTTAGCTACATCTGACTGCACTTGCGCTGCTTCTTCCTTTGTCAGTGTTCCAGTTGAAGCACTCGCTACCGAAGAATAACCTACTGTTAAAAGTGCCATTGCACAAATTGGTAATAGTCTCTTTTTCATCTTCATTCTCTCCTTATACTTTATTCACATCACTTCGCACCGGATGTATTACTAGAATAAATAACAGATGTAAATATGAGATGCAGATGAAATATATTTCATTTAAAGATTTCATTTCAGAAAAAGAAAAAAACACCGTAATATATACGATGTTTTTTTGGATGTGTGTCTCGATATTTATTTGTTACTTTCGCGTGATTTAGAAGTAGGAAGGGCCGGAGTGATAACTAATTGTCTCGGCTCAGTTTTCTTGAAGTGATTTTTGACGTTACACTTACGACGTTGAACGACCCATGCTTTAATAGGGTTTGTTAAAATAATTTTTTGCCTTTCGTTAGGGGCCTCTTCTTCCGATTTACAACTATCGCTCCATTTACTCCATTTCATTGTAAACTTAGAAGAAGAATGATCGTCTTCTCGATCAAACATATGCAAAAAATCCATTTCTCCAGCTAGCATTACGGTGTTACTAGTAGCTAAAAAAGAAAAGGTCGTCCAACGTTTCTCCATGCCCTCCTACTCCTTTTTCACATATAGAGTGCCTAAAACTTAATTTACCTAAAATATGCTTGCCTTTTACCTTACACTTATAGTTTATCCAAAACACTACTATGCAACTATCGATTTGTCTTACAAATTACCTTACATTTTTGTAAGAAAAGAAAAAACCTTCATTCTATATACGTGAAGGTTTCTCATTTCTTATCTATATGATCTTTCATATTATCCAATCCAGCTTCTTGCAGCTGCGACATCATACCGTGGGAAATTGCACCTAATACTAAAGTCATTCCAATTAGTGAAATGCGAATCGCAGGTACATCAATTACGTAAGCCAACATACCAAGAACAATTGTTAAAAGTAATGCTTTTATAAATGTTACACTCGTATACTGTTTCTTTTTCATCATAATCACCCTTTTTGGAAGCGTTTTCTTAATATGATCAGTATATCATATCATCTGATTATATTGTGGGTATTTCTGTAAAAAACTCTATTCTTCTTTGACTTTTTCCATTCTATCCTTTACAGTCGAAATGTTCATAAGTTTTACATTGTAGGAGGATTCAAATGAATATTGAAATAAAAGACACTTTAATTTCTGAAGAACAATTACAAGAAAAAGTAAAAGAACTAGCTCTTCAAATCGAACGTGATTTTGAAGGGGAAGAAATCGTAGTAATCGCTGTATTAAAAGGATCTTTCGTATTCGCTGCTGATTTAATTCGTCACATTAAAAACGATGTAACAATCGACTTTATCTCTGCATCTAGTTACGGAAATCAAACTGAAACATCTGGAAAAGTAAAACTGTTAAAAGATATCGATGTAAACATTACTGGAAAAAACGTAATTGTCGTAGAAGACATTATCGATTCTGGTTTAACACTTCACTTCCTAAAAGATCACTTCTTCATGCATAAACCAAAAGCATTGAAATTCTGTACGTTACTTGATAAGCCCGAGCGTCGTAAAGTGGATTTAAAAGCTGAATATGTTGGCTTCCAAATTCCAGACGAATTTATCGTTGGCTACGGTATCGACTGTGCGGAAAAATATCGTAACTTACCATTTATCGCTTCAGTTGTAACGGAATAATAAAATAAACTTCCATCAATTACTGATGGAAGTTTATTTTCTATCACGATTCGTAAAAGACAAAGGGAGAGAATAAAAATGACAAAGACAAAATTTGAAAAAGTACTCCTCATCGTAAATCCAAAAGCAGGACATGGTGATTTACATACGAACTTAGCGAAAATCGTACCACCACTTGCTGCCGCTTTTCCTGACCTACGCATCCTTCATACGAAACAACAAGGTGATGCAACAAACTATTGTCAGGAGTTTGCTAGTAAAGTAGATTTAATTATCGTCTTCGGTGGTGACGGAACTGTATTTGAATGCACAAACGGATTAGCCCCTCTTGAAATTAGACCTACACTTGCAATCATTCCAGGCGGAACTTGCAACGACTTCTCTCGCACACTCGGCGTTCCGCAAAACATCGCAGAAGCAGCAAAACTCATTACAAAAGGACATGTAAAACCTGTTGACGTCGCAAAAGCAAACGGACAACACTTCTTAAACTTTTGGGGCATTGGACTCGTCTCTGAAGTATCAAACAATATCGATGCTGAAGAAAAAGCAAAGCTTGGTAAAATCGGTTACTATTTAAGCACAATTCGAACTGTAAAAAACGCTGAAACATTCCCAGTAAAAATCACTTACGACGGACAAGTATATGAAAACGAAGCTGTTCTTGTTATGGTTGGAAACGGTGAATATCTCGGGGGTATCCCGTCCTTTATTCCGAACGTAAAATGTGACGACGGAACACTTGATATTTTCGTCGTAAAATCAACAGGCATTCAAGCATTTAAAGATTATATCGGGAAGAAGCTATTTGAAGACACAAACGAAAATGACATCTTCCACGTAAAAGCAAAATCCATTCATATTGAAACAGAAGAAGAAAAAGAAGTAGATACGGATGGGGAAAGTTCACTACATACACCTTGTCATATTGAACTATTACAAGGACACTTTACGATGATTTATAATCCTGCGGTTGTGTAATAAAAAAACGAGTGATATCACTCGTTTTTTCTCTTCTAATCTAGTTATGTCGTTGGATCATTTCTTGTATTTCTTCTATGAATTTATTATTAAAATATTAAATTACATTTCGAACAAAAAGGAGTGGAATTCCCTCTCCTAATTTTCGCATTACATTTTGGACAATATACATATCGTTCTTCTATCTTCTGTCGTTCCATCATATTTAAGGACACTATTCTCATACTACACATAATCCCAATTAAAATAAGGCTAAAAATGAGTAGCACAACTCTCCCCCTCCTCCGCTATCAATACAATTATATATCACCATAAAATAACAAAACCGATGCTCTCATCGAGAATCGGTTTTATACTTACAACCCTAACTTCGCCTTCGCACCATCAGGAATTTTATCTGTCGTTACTTGTACTTTATCATGTAAGAACTGCCCTCTCGTAATGACATGCCAATACGAGCCTTTCGGTAATTCATCTACTGCATCAATCGTAACTTCTTTTGATTCTCCTTTTTCATTATAAGCTGTCACTTTATATTCACGGCCTTTATTTCCGCTTAACTCTTTTCCATCATTATCAATCACTGCGTAACGATATTCTAAATCAAGAAATGGATTCATTCTATCAATCGCAGCACTCCCGTTTAATAAATATGCTGCTCCTGCCACGATGATAAATACTGATACAAGTATAAATCTTTTCATCTATATTCCACCTTTCATTATGTTTTTCTGTAGGACGTTTTTAAGTATAGAGCGTATTTCTTAATAAAAACTCGTACGGTTTCTTAACATTTTCTTAAACTAAAAGTGAAATATTAATTAACAAGATCAAAATAATATAAGGTAACTCTTTACACTATACAAGAAAGGAAGATGTATGATGGATAAGCAAGAATTTATTGAACTCGTCAATTCAAAATTAAAACTAATCCGTGTTGAAAACGATTTATCACAAGATAAAATGTCAGAGATTATCGGTTTATCAAAAAAAACACTAGTAGAAATTGAAAAGGGTAGACGCACCCTCACATGGGCAGGCGCAGTTTGTGTCGTAACACTCTTTGAACAGAGCGATACAGTCCAGATGACCTTCGGAGATGATGTGAATGAAATTATAAAAACAATCGCTTTTACACATTACAATACGAATTTCCCGAAGACTTTAGGAGGAAAAGTATGGTGGCGACAAATAAAAGAATTAAACGGTTATCAAATACAACAAAATATTCTATCTCAACACTACAGAATTTTAGATAAAGAAGACCACAGAATATGTCATTCATTTGAATTGGATGAAATTGAACAAAGATTTATGGAAATGGCAAAAACAGCTGAATAAAAATATCGAAAAATATTTTATTTATACGAAACAATGAAAGGAATAAAATGATATGAAAAAAATAATTATTACAACTTTATCCCTTGGCCTATTAATGGGATTATCAACTGTTGTGTTTGCAAATACAAGTTCAAAAACTGAAGGTTACACGGCGGAATTAACTCATTTCAAATTAACTAATCCTAATATCACAAGCTCAGAAGTCGATTCAATAATGAAGCAAAGAGAAGAATTAGATGTATTATATAAACAGCTAGATGAATTAGAACTGCGTTATGGAATTCGTGTTGATAATACAAAAAATCCACATAAAGAATCGAAACACCTAGATGATTTACCAACGGCTCAGCGAGAAAAGTGCCTTCAGCTAAGTATCAAAATTTGGGATGAAGAGCTTCAGTTTTTAGATGCGCAATATAAAGCTGGTCTCATAAAAGAAGATATGTATACAGTTGAAAAGAATAATTTTAAGTCCTTTAAAGAAAAAGATTTACAAGAATTAACTCAATTAACTAAGCGCTAATTGATACTATAATCACATTTCGGAGCGTAATTCAAATGAAAAAACAAACAATCATTACCACTTTAAACGCCTTAATAATTAGTATGCTAATATTAAATTTATTTATTTTCACATCACGAATGAGCTTTTTACCTTGGTATATTGAAGATGGTTGGGGATATTTAGGATTATTATTTACATCCGTTGTTTTCTTAATTAGCTTCTTTATGTCTTGGCAACTTCATAAAAATGGAGAATTAACTTCTTTACAAAAGTTCATCCCTCTTATTTCTGCCATACTTTCAATCTTTGTTCTTATGATTCCATCAAGTGATTTTATGACTATAGTAGCCAATCTGATCAATACAATTTTATTAACAATTTATATAATTGTATTTCAAACAAAGCCTAATTTAAGTAATAAGAATCTATTACATTAAAAAGAAAGGAGAGTTATTCTACAAAATAACTCTCCTTTTATAATTTTTTACACTACTCCCAATGATCATAAACCTTTATTCTATCTACTTACTCATCACTGTACTTCTTCTTTGCCTATACAAATAAGTACCACTCGTAACAACAAGAACAATCCCGCCAAAATACATACCATACTCTATCGCGATCGCTACAATACTTTCAATATGTTGTCCAAATAAAGAACCGAGTACAAAGTAAACGAGTGTCCAAACAAATCCTGTCGTATAGGAATACAAAGCATACGTCTTAAATCGCATGTTATTCATTCCAACTAAATACGGTACGATATGTCTTACAACTGGTATGAAGTAACTTGTGACTAACGCATAATGACCATACCTCTCTACCATTTGTTGAGATTTCAAAAGATATTTCGCTTTTTTCTTTTTCATTAGCTTATCAAGTACTTTCGTACCAAATATTTTCCCTAGTATATAACCTAAAGAAAGCCCGGATACAACACCTAAATATGTTAATAAAAATGTAGGAATGATGCTTAATACCCCTAGTGAGGATACAAAACCTCCACTCATTACAATCATTTCATCTGGAATCGGCATACCGATAATCCCTAACCATAAACAGAAAAATAGTGCCCAATAACCGTATTGCTCAATGTAGGATAATAATTCATTTAATTCCATTACGCATATGCTCTCCTTAGCTCTTTTTTACAGCTAAAGACGTAAGCTGGCGGGAAATTGAGCCACACTTTTTCTAGCGCAATTTCAGGGAAGAAATGCTGTATAAACCCTTTTTTCACAAGTGAATATTGGAATGTAATGAATTCTCCATTCTCATGTATCACTTCCATGACATTGTTTAAAATACGCTTTGAAACTTCTTCTGGTAAAGAAGTAAAAGGTAATCCAGATAAGACGTAATCAATGTATTCTATATTGAACTCTTCCATATACTTCTTTATATTTTCAGCTGAACCGTGTACAACAATGACATTCTGCTCATCTTTAAACTTTCTCTTTAACTCTTTGAAAAACACTTCATTAATTTCAATAAGAAGAAATATTGTCTCCTTCTTCTTTCTCTTCATAATCTCTCTCGTAAAAACCCCTGTACCAGGCCCTAACTCCACGATACACTTCGCTCTATTAAAATCGATTATATTTACCATTTTCTTCGCTAATATTTTTGAACTTGGCGCAATTGCACCAGTATGCTTCGGATGTTTAATAAATTCATTTAAGAATGTTATGAGCTGCATGTAAACCTCTCCCCATTCGTTCAATTGTTTTTAACTTGTGTCTAAGTATAACTATCGTTTCTTAACAAAAATTGAGGAGATTTCTTAAGATTTTATGAAGAATTAAAAAAACAGCTATCGCCTATAGCGATAGCTGTTTCGTTATTACTTCGCACTCACAATCTTATAATAAGAACGAACTGTTAAGAAATAATATCCGATATAAATGACACCGTATACTCCAATACTAATTAAGAGCGGAATCATAATTTCAAATGGTAATATATTTGATAAACCTTTTAAAGCAAATAGACTGTGTAAAATACCGATAATTAACGGAATAGCGAAGATAAAGCTTACTTGTTTTGCAATAGCTTTCTTCATCTCTTGTTTCGTTACACCAATTTTATGAAGGACAACGTAACGATCACGGTCAGCACTTGCCTCTGTTAATTGCTTGAAGTAAATGATAGATCCTGTCGCTAATAAGAATACAAGTCCTAAGAACATACCGATGAACATCATTAATCCTGTCGTTTCAAGACCCATTTGGAATCCTGTATAAAAATCGTTAAATGGTTTTAAAACTTCCGATTCACCAGCCGGCATAATGCTTGCTAATTTCTCTGTTAACTCTTTACTATTTCGTTCACCTTTTACATCAATATTTTTTACAGTGCGCGTTTCATGTCCTTGTTTCGCCTGCTCATATGTTTCATCTGAAACGATTACAAATAGTTCACCTAAGTTTGTAACGTTTCTATTATTTACACCTTTAATTTTCAATTCTTTCGTTTCATTTCCAACAGGGAATACAGCTGTATTTCCTGTATAAAGCGGACCAAAATCTAATGTTTCAATATATAAACTGTCGTATACAAACGCTTCATTTGGACTTAAATTCACATTGTTTACATCTAATTGTTTTGCAATTTTATTAAATGTTGATTGAGAAATAAGCTGGTACTGTTTCGTCACATTGTAATGTGTATTTAAAACTTGATCTGCTCTTTCTCCTTTAAAGGTTCCTTGTACAGGTACCATTTCAATTTCTGATTGATGCGTTACTGGATGATTTTTCTTCTCTTCAGCAAGTACTTCATTTACTTTCTTATCTAATGCCGCATCTTGTTTCACATAAGAATAACTAAATGGTGCCGCATCTTTTGATTGTGTAAATGTGTTGTAATACATCGTTACTGACGTTCCAACTGCTGTTAATGTTACCGCACTTAAAATAGCAATTGTCGCAAGTGATTTCGCATTTCCTTTAATACGATATAGTAACTGAGATGTCGTTACCATATTCATACCGTTATAAAACGCTGACTTATTATTTCTTGCACGTTTCAATACGAATACTGTGAAGAACATGAATAATAGATAAGTCCCTGCTACTGTTGCCAGCAAAATGTATAATGCAACGACCATAAAGTCTGCATACATAACTGCTTTCATGTACATTAACGCTAAGAAATAACCTGAACCAATTAGGAACACTGAAATTAATGCCATAACTACTGATCCTTTTGGCATTGATTCACCTTCACGTTCTGCGCGGAAAAGTTCAATTAACTTAAAACGATAAATTAAACGATATCCTTGAAGTGATGTATACAATATAATCACGAAGAAAATAATTGCCGTATCAATAACTGCAGCCATCGGCACTTCAAAATGAACATTTAAGTTTAATCCCATCATACTTACTAGTAGTTCAAGGAATAGTTTTGAAAGGACACTACCAATCGCAATCCCGATAATTAAAGACATTAATCCCATTAACATATTTTCATAAAAGAGCATTTTACCAATCTGTCTTTTACGAATACCTAATAAGGAATATAATCCAACTTCTTTTTTACGTTTTCGTGTAAAGAATCCGTTTGAATATATAATGAACACTGCTACGAAAATAATAAGCATGACACTGGAAACTTGGAATGCACCGCTAATTTTTTTAGAACCTTCCGCGGCTTTTTCCATTTGCGAATTGTACTGCAGTGCTTTAAATGTAAAGTAAATTACAATACTAAAAATCATAGATGCAAAATATACAAAGTAGTCTTTAAAGTTCCGCTGTATGTTGCGGAGGGCAATGCTAGATAAGGTCATCAGCCATACCTCCAGAAATGGAAGACATTACGTCAACGACTTTTTGGAAAAATTGTTTACGCGTTGATTCACCGCGGTGCAATTCTTTATATAACTCACCATCTTTAATGAAAATAACTCGTTTACAATAACTCGCCGCAAACGCATCATGCGTTACCATTAAAATTGTAGAGTTATCATATTCATTTAACGACTTCATACTTTCTAATAAATCTGTCGCTGATTTAGAATCAAGCGCTCCAGTCGGCTCGTCCCCAAAGATCATACTAGGATTGGTAACGATCGCACGCGATGCCGCACAGCGCTGCTTCTGTCCACCAGATACTTGATATGGAAACTGACTTAAAATATGATCAATACCGAATTTCTTCGAGATTTCAAGAACGCGGCGATCAATTTCATTCGCTTTCACCTTTGATAATGCAAGAGGTAAAGCAATATTTTCTTTTACCGTTAACGTATCTAATAAGTTATAATCTTGGAAAATGAATCCTAAATGATCGCGGCGGAATAATGCTAGCTTATCATCATTCATCTTCACGATGTCTTTTCCATCAATTAAAATTTCACCGTCCGTCGCATTATCAATTGTAGAAAGAACATTTAAAAGAGTTGTCTTACCAGAACCAGAAGGTCCCATAATTCCAACGAACTCACCTTCTTTTACTTGTAGGTTAATACCTTTTAACGCTTCAAATTTATTACCACCTGTGTCATATACTTTTTTTATATTTTTTGCTTCTAACACCGTTTTCATCTCGACATCCCTCATTTCTTCTATTCTCTATTTTCAACTATATACACTCTCTACTCTTGCCACTATCGATGTCTCTTACACAAACATGACAGTTATGTAAGGCACACAAGTAAAGACATCATAATTTAACCTACTGAATGAAAGTACTTTGTTACTATAACATTGGGATATCATGCCATCCATTCATTCTCCTTACAGGAACATTACATTTTTGTAAGGTTAAAAATGCACCCGACAAAGTTGTGCATGAAATGTCGGATGGAGCTATTTCATTCCTGCTATTCTATTTACAGAGGAGGTCATATAATGGATTCACTTAAAAATATGAATGCGGCAATGCAATATATTGAAGACAACCTTGCACACGAAATTGATTTTAAAAAAGTAGCAAGGCTAGCTTTCTGCTCCGAATATCATTTCAAAAGAATGTTTTCTTTTCTAGCCGGCATATCACTATCGGAATATATTCGCTATCGACGTCTTACTCTTGCGGCCTTTGAACTAAAAGATAGCGATATAAAAGTCATCGATGTCGCTATAAAATATGGATACAACTCACCAGATTCTTTTTCACGTGCATTTCAAAATTTGCACGGAATAACACCTTCAGAAGCTCGAAATACTAGCCGTTCTTTGAAAGCTTATTCACCAATGACCTTCCAGTTATCGATTAAAGGAGGAAATGAAATGAACTATCGAATTGAAGAAAAAGATCCATTTCAAATCGTTGGCATACAAAAACGAGTCCCGATTGTTTTTACTGGTGTAAATGAAGAAATTGCTTCTATGTGGAAAAGTTTAGATAGCCAATCAATCGAAATATTAAAGTCCCTTTCAAATATTGAACCTACAGGATTTATTAGTGCTTCTACTAACTTTTCTGAAGGAAGAATGGAGGAAAAAGGAGAACTCGATCACTATATTGGAGTAGCTACAACGAAAGATTGTCCAAAGCAATTCAAGCAACTTGAGGTTGCTGCTTCAACGTGGGCTATATTTGAAGCTATTGGTCCATTTCCTGATGCTTTGCAAAACGTGTGGGGACGTATTTATTCCGAATGGTTCCCTTCTTCAAACTATGAACTAGCAGAAGGACCAGAGATTTTATGGAATGAACAGAAAGATATAACATCACCAAACTTTAAAAGTGAAATTTGGATACCCGTTTTGAAGAGGTAATATAAGAGTCTAAACCTTTTTCAAAACAAAGAAACTGCTCTTCCTATTTAAAGGAAAAGCAGCTTTTTATTTTATACTTCTTCTCGACTCGTTCTTATACAAGAATATAGTAATAATCGCAAGCACTATAACAACTACAAAAGTAAATACTCTGTAGTTCGAGATAGCAGCAGTACCGATTAACAAGGCCGGTATAACAGCCACAATTAAGCCACCAAACATGCCAACAAATGATCCTACACTTTGTTTTACTACTTGAGTTTCTGATCCCCAATCATAATAACCAAATCGATTATTAATAAAAATCCCCCATACTGCCGAAAAGAATGAATATATTATCGGTGTTATTACGATTAAAAGAGAACTCCAAACATCTAGTTTTAACCCTATTATCAGTAATACGGCACTAATAAATGATGCAGGTATACTTAATGAAAGATTCATAAGAATTTTACTGTCATAAATCATCTTTGGGGTAATAGGCAATGACTTAATAATCCATACATTTTTTCCTTCTAAAGACAATGACACACATGTTGTACATGTCATCGAAATCATTGCTGCAATAGCAAATGGTGCAACCTTTTGCAAAATCGTCTCAATTCCAGGATACGCTATTAATTGACTTGGTCCTATCACAACTATAGCCAGCGAGAAAGCTATCGCCAGCACAACTCCCATTCCACTATTTATTACATACACTGTAGAAGAAAAGAAACGCTTCAGTTCTTTTTTATACAATGCGACCAATACACTTTCTTTTCTCATACTAGTAATCTCATAATTTGAAAGCATATGATAAGTGGTAATCCCTGTGTTTATTTGCTTATATTTTAACGAAAGTATTTTTACAAAAAGATAATACCAAATAACTGATATCCCAACAAATAAGATGAAAGCTACAATATCAGCATGAACAATTGCTTTTTGGAACATGCTAGCTAATGGATACACTTTCGTTAATTGCTCTGAAACCATTGTACTAATTCCATTCATATCATTAAGGCTATATTGAGCATTTCCGTTTTTTAGCATGAAGAAAACGAATGTAATAATTACTATAAAACTTAAAATCGTAGTTATTTTATTCGTATTTTTAAATTTAGAAGCAATTGCCGTAATCCCAGCTCCAAAGATCGCTGCTATTGTTGTTGGGATTAAAGATGCTATAAACATACTGATAAACCACATAAAGTAAAAAGAAATTGATGGCTTCTCATGTATGCCATAAACAACTCCCATTGGTAGCATGATTATGATTGAAAAGAGTGTATTTAGCAAATATAAATACAAAAACCTACTTGTAATAACAGTACTTACACGAATCGGTAATGACATTAAAAAATCGTAATCCTTAAAAGCAAAAATCTCTCCATTTGCCTTAAATATAGTGAAAAACAACGTCAATACACTGCTAATAACTAGTGCATAAACTGGGATAATTTCACTTATTCCTAGTTTCACCAACCCATATGCTGAGGCCCCACAATATAGCATTAACATGACACCAACTAAGACAAGAGATGCTGACAGCCAAATCTTATTCTGCTTCTTTTTCTTATCTTTTTCGTATCTAAAAGTATTTAAACCAAGCTGCGTTATCAACCGGATTTTCAAAAGGCCCAGACTATTAGTATTCATTAGCAAGCTCCTTCATAAAGAGCTCTTCCAATGAGCCTTCCTTTATTAAAGAATTCACTTCCCCTGAAAGTGCTAATTTCCCTCTATTAATCATCGCTATTTTATTACATAACTTCTCCGCCACATCTAAAACATGCGTAGAAAAGAAAATCGCACTTCCCTTTTCACAAAGCTCTTTCATAATCCCTTTCAATACTACAGCAGCCTTTGGATCAAGACCAACGAAAGGTTCATCTAAAACTAATAATTTCGGTTTATGCAAAACCGCTGATATAATCGCCACTTTTTGTTTCATACCATGTGAATAAGAAGATATTAAATCTCCTAGATACGGTGTAATCTCAAAAGCATCTCCGTACTTTTGTATCTCCTTTTCCCGATCTTTTGCAGACACCTTAAAAACATCGGCGACAAAGTTCAAATATTGAATTCCCGTTAATTGCTCATATAAATCTGGATTATCAGGAATATACGCCATTACTCTCTTACATGCAATCGGATCCTTTTTTACTGAATGTCCATCAACAAAAATTTCACCCTCTTCAAAATCTATAACTCCTACTAACGACTTAATTGTTGTACTTTTCCCCGCACCGTTATGTCCAATAAACCCAAAGATATCTCCTGCTTGAACAGTAATATTTAACTGATCTACTGCTTTATTGCCACCTTTGTATGTCTTGCTAAAATTTATAATTTCTAACATATGATTTCCCCCAATCACCTATTAGTTAACTGAATTTTCAGACCTAATAACAAAAAATTTACTCAGTGAGCTTTTCGTTATCCCCACTGAGTATTAAAATCTCTTAACACATAGAAACTATAAATATAAAATTTGACTAGTATAGCTCACAATTGCATTTCTTTTTTATAAATAACATATGATTTTATTGTTGATATGAAGATACATATTAGTATCACTCCAACCGCCATAAAGATATTGAATGGATCTGGCAGTAACGCTCCCGCATATATACAAAGTGCTCCTATTACAAATACCTTCGAAGCAAATCTATGTGTTTTTCTCCAAACTACAGGATTTTCTAATGTCCAGTCCATTCGAATACCTACTAAACCGTTCGGCTTCGTTTGTTGCATGTAATTACCCAGTACAAGAAACAACGTTCCAAGTCCGAAATTAAAGGCGATTGAGCCTGAAGCAATATAATTAGATGCAGCTAAGAGCGCAAATATATTACATCCGAACCCTATAAAAAGAATGGCATAGTTAATTGCAGAGAGGACTTTAGCTTGCTGTTTATACTTACCTTTCGTTACATCAATATACCCCATAGCTAGCCATATCAAATATAGCAACACCATACTACCTATTGAAAATGAACTCGCCTCTACTTTAGAAAAATATCCATCTACTATTCCTGCCGCATTATAATGGCGCGGAATTTGTTCCGGTAAATATGGCCATACAATATACCATCCAATTGCAATTGCAATAATTAAACTCCATGGTAATACGTGTCTTTTCATCCTCTCTCCCCCATAAATTTTTTATTAAGCCCCTATCTCTTTCTTATAAGCCACATAGGAATATCCCATCGTTAGTCCTACTGCCCCAATAATAATTCCAACTATTAAGAAAGATTTCCATGCTGCTGGTGCAAAAATACTTAAAATCATAATAACTCCTAATACAACAAACACTTTTCCGCTAAAACGGTGTGTCTTTCTCCACACTTCTTCGTTACTTAATGTCCAAGGGGTTTTTATACCTACAAAGTAATTTGGTTTGCACTGCGGTAAATAGTTTCCCATCACTATAAATAAAAGACCAACAATAATATACGGTGTACTATTCATCGGAATTTCGTAACCTAATCCTACTCCAATTACAAGCATATTTACTAAAAATAATACTACTAGTACGCTATAATTCATTATCGTATAACTTTTAGAAAATTTATCGTAGTTCTTTTTCTTAGGATCAATCTTTGGGGTAATTGTTAATAAAATATAAACAAAAATCATAATCCCAAATGTCAACAGCATTGCATTAAACCTTGAAGCAAAGCCATTCACACCTTCAGTTCCCCAATGAATTGCCATAGTATCCGGTAAATTCGGCCATGCATATGCCCAAGCTAGACCAGTTATAAAAATTAATATAATTGCGATAAGATGCTTCCTCATTTCCCCTCTACCCCCTTATTCGTAAATGTAAACACCCAAGTTAATAAATCTTGAAATACAGTTGTGTTTAAAGAATACACAACGAATTGTCCTCTTTTTTCATCTTGAATAAGTTCAGCATTTTTAAGTGCATTTAAGTGGTGTGAAATACTTGGTTTTGTCATATTGAAATGTTCGGCAATTTCACCAGCGGTTAAATCACCTTCTTTTAATAAATCTAAAATCTTTCGCCTTGTTGGATCTGCTAATGCTTTAAATGCTTGATTCAATGTCTTTCTTCCTTTCAATAATTAGACATTTAGATATTTATCTAAATGTTAAAATGATTTCAGTTAATTGTCAATTATATATAAGGCCCTTTTTACTTTTTCCACTTTTGACCTATACTGTTTACTATATAAAGTGAAACTTTAATCAGTGGGGGTTTTACGGACAGTTGATATCTTTATTTTTACTTCGTACGGGGCAGAAAAAGGCTCTGACCGCTTCTATGCATGGCTGGATCCTCTCTCTCCCTAAAAAGAAAGGTTCTATGTCCTTTTTTAATTTGTATATTTATATAGCTTATATTTCAACATAATGAAAAGACTTGAAACACATGATACACTATAGCTACAATTGTTTTTTTAGGAGGAATATACATATGTATAAAATTTTAATCGTTGAAGACGATCCAAATATTTCAACATTACTACAATCTCACATTCAAAAGTACGGTTATGAAGCTGTTGTTGCGGAGAATTTCGATGATATTATGGAATCGTTTAACGCAGTGAAGCCACATCTTGTTTTACTTGATGTAAATTTACCGAAATTCGATGGATTCTACTGGTGCCGTCAAATTCGTCATGAATCGACTTGTCCAATTATTTTCATTTCGGCACGTGCAGGTGAAATGGAACAAATTATGGCGATTGAAAGCGGTGCGGATGATTACATTACAAAACCGTTCCACTACGACGTTGTAATGGCGAAAATTAAAGGGCAATTACGTCGTATTTACGGTGATTATGCACCAAATATTTCTGAGCGCATTGTTGAAGTAGAAGGGCTAAAATTATTCCCTGAGCGCCCAGAAATTCATTTTGGGGCTGAACAAGTTCTTTTAACAAAGAAAGAGGCGATTTTAGCAGAAATGCTATTATCTAAATTCCCTCGTACAGCAAGCCGTGAAGATTTATTAGCTGCCCTTTGGGATGATGAGAGCTTCGTTGAAGAAAATACATTAAACGTAAACATTACGCGTCTTCGTAAAAAGTTTAATGAGCTTGGTATTGAGAACTCTATTGAAACAGTACGTGGACTCGGGTATCGTTTTAACGCAACTTGGAGTGAATAAGCATGAAGCTATTTTTACGTGATCATTTTGCATTTTTTCTATTATATGTATTAAACTTCGGAATCATTTTCGTTCTCTATGATGCAGTAGATGGATTTCAAAATAATAAGTTTTACTTCATCGTTTTAAGTTTATACTTATTCATCTGTTTCCTCGTCTATCGTTACGTTCGTAACCGTAGAATGTATCACAGATTAAGTGAACCACCAGAAAAAATGGAAGATGCATTTATTGAAAGAGCGACTGCTCCTATGCCCCACGGTGTAAACGAGCTCGTTCGTACGCAATATCGCCTATTCCAAAAAGACCTACAAACATTCGAAGTAAAACAACAAGAACACCAACTATTTATTAACCATTGGGTACATCAAATGAAAACGCCTGTTTCTGTCATGCAGCTTATGGTACTTGAAATGGAAGATGAACATTTAATCCCGAAATTTAAAAAAGAGTTAGAGCGACTAAATCAAGGACTCGATATGGCTTTATACATGGCAAGATTGAATAATTTCCATGAAGACTTCCACGTTGAGACAATCTCATTAAAAGATACTGTAACAAAAAATATTAACGGATTAAAAGAACTATTCATTCGTAATGGTGTCTTCCCTGTTTTAGAAGTTCATTCTGATTTAAAAGTTGCTTCTGATGCGAAATGGCTAAAGTTCATCATTTATCAGTTAATGACAAATGCCGTTCGCTATTCTGGTGAACGCGGAAAGAAAGTTTTCTTATCAGCTTATCGAAACGGAAAAGATATTATCTTGGAAGTTCGTGACGAAGGCGTCGGTATTCCGCAAGAAGATGTTCGAAGAGTATTTGAACCATTTTACACTGGAAAAAATGGTCGTACATTCGGAGAATCTACTGGCATGGGACTTTATATCGTAAGTAAAATTTGTGATTATTTAGGTCATTCCGTGAAACTAGACTCTGAAGTTGGTAAAGGAACGACGATTAAAATCATCTTCCACAACGCTGCAAATAATCAAGCAGAAACTACGGAGAAGGTGACCGAAGCATGATCATAACATATGCTAGCAAAATGTATGAGAACTTACTCTCATACATTTTTTGCAATGAAACTACATATTGTCCTTCTAAACGGAGGTACATATTATGACGTTTTGGCAATTTGCGTTTAAAAATGTAACGCGCAACTCAAGAGCTTATTTTGCCTACTTTTTAAGCAGTTCCTTTTCAATTGCTGTTTTCTTTTCGTTCGCTGTTTATTTGTTTCATCCGAAATTACAAAATTCCACTATGATTTCTGAAATTGCAGGATTAATGATTTTTTCAGAAGTTGTCATTGTTTTATTCTCGTTCTTCTTTCTACTCTATTCAATCGGATCGTTTTTAAAAGTTCGTAAAAAACAATTTGGGATTTTAACTGTTTTAGGTATATCAAAAAAGCAATTACATCGACTCGTTTTCACTGAAAATATGTTAATTGGTATTTTATCTATCTTTTTCGGTATGCAGTTTGGATTTGTATTTTCACAATTTTTCTTATTAGTGACAGCGAAAATTACACACCTACCAGGGATATATTTATATATACCTACGAATGCTTTCATTTTAACAACGATTGTGTTTCTTGGTCTCTTTATCGCTGTATCTGCATTCACACCAATGCTTATTCGAACAAAAAAAGCAGTGCACCTTTTAAAAACAAACAATGTAAAACAAAAAGAAAGAAAGCCATCCATATTCATTTCTCTATTTGGTGCTATCTGTTTATTAGGTGGTTATATTTTAGCTGTAAACCCTAAATATTTCTTCTCAATAAACCCGCAAGTAGGCGTTATATATATGGTTTCAAGTATTTTTATGATTCCAGCACTTGTTGCAATTGGGACATATTTTTTCTTTTCTCAAACTAGTTTCTTACTTATTTATATTTTAAAAAAGAGAAGAAAGTTTTATATGAAACGGATTAATATGCTTTGGATTTCTGATTTAGCAAGTCGTATTCGAACGAATATTAATATGCTTTTTATTGTAGCAATGCTATCTACAGTTGCTTTTACAATGATTACGTTTTTATATGGGCTCGGTAAGTTTACAAAACTAGATGTTACGAGAAGTTCACCTTTTCCAATTTCTTATTTTTCATATGATACGAATCCTTTTGTTACTGAACACTTAAATTGGCTTGAACAACAACTACAAGCTGAACACTTCTCTTATAAGAAAATAAAGGCCGACTTATATGAAACACCATTGAAAGAAGATGAAGGTGTAGCTATTTATAATGACGTATATGCAATTAATCAAAGTGACTATAATAGACTTGCTAAATCCTTAAATATGAAACAACTCTTTATAAACGATAACGAAACGTATGTCTTAGCAGGTACATCTTATATCACTTTATTTAGCGAGTTTGAGCAAAGTTATAATCGAAAATACGTTACACTTTCTAGTACAAATCAGAAATTACAAGTGAAAGGGTATGAACATGTAAATGCGATGCCAACTAGCTTTGCATATCAAACATTAGTTTTACCTGATGTTGTTATCAATAGTTTACCGAATACGACAAAGCATATTTCAGCTTACAATTACAAAATATCCAACTGGGAGAAGTCGTATAAAATTGCTGATGCATTTATACAGAGAGTCCAAAAAGATCGGGAAAAAGTACAATATAATGGGTTTCTTATGCGTCCATATGAATCAGCAGCTTCATTATATAGAATAACATCAGGTAGTGCTTCATACTTTCTGATTGGGACATTCCTTGGAGTCATTTTCTTTATTGGTGCTGGTAGCGTTCTTTATTTCCGGATGTATACAGACTTAACGAATGAACAAGAAAAATATGTAGCGATTTCAAAAATTGGTGTAACAGATGCGGAAATGAGACGCTCTGCAACAATTCAACTTAGTATTTTGTTTTTCATTCCATACATTATGGCATCCATTCATACAATGTTTGCGACAAAAATGCTACAAGAAGTAATTAATTTATCATTGTTCACTGAAGTTTCAGCCGTTCTTATTATTTTCGGGACCGTAGAATTCATCTTTTTCTTATTAATTCGTTCACTTTATATGCAAAAATTATCACAGTATACAAATGGATAAAATATTTAAAACAAACTTTATGAAAAAGTTATTACATGAAAAGGGTACAATAGATACCCTTTTCATGTTCACTCTACTAGGAGGTTTAGGTGAATGACATTTTGGCAGTTTGCATTTAAAAACGTGACGCGGAACGCCAGAGCTTATTTCGCCTATTTTGTAAGCAGTGCGTTTTCTATTGCGATTTTTTTCTCATTTGCAGTTTATTTATTTCATCCTAAATTGCATATGACAGACGTGAATTATGATCTGAACATATTAATGACAATTTCAGAAGTTGTCATTGTGTTCTTTTCATTTTTCTTTTTACTATATTCGATCGGGACATTTTTGAAGGTACGAAAAAAACAATTTGGAATTTTAACAGTACTTGGCATATCTCAAAAGCAGTTAAAAAGGCTCGTATTTATAGAAAATATGTTAATTGGTGTCCTTTCCATATTTTTCGGTATTCAACTCGGGCTTGTCTTTTCGCAATTCTTTCTACTAGTTACCGCCAAAATCACACATGTACCGGGTCTATATTTATATTGGCCTACAAGCGCTATTATTTTAACAACAATAATCTTTCTCGGACTCTTTATTCTCGTATCGTCCTTTACACCGATGCTGATCCGTACGAGAAAAGCTGTACGGCTTTTAAAAGAAGGTAAACAACATAAAGAAAGAAAAGCATCCATACTCATCTCTCTATTTGGTACGATATGTTTAATATCTGGATATATATTAGCAGCAAATCCGCTATACTTTATGTCACTTGGAGGTATAATTGGTCTTTTGTATGCCGTCTTTAGTATATTTGTCATTCCATCACTTTTTGCAGCTGGGACATATTTTTTCTTTTCACAAATTAGCTTCTTACTCATTCGCATATTAAAGACAAGAAGAAAATTTTATATGAAACGTATTAATATGCTCTGGATTTCTGATTTAGCAACCCGTATTCGGACAAACATTAACATGCTCTTTATTGTGACGATGTTATCAACGCTCGCTTTCACAATGATTACTTTCTTATATGGATTTGGGAAATTCACAAAATTTGATGAAATAAGGAAAAATCCTTTCCCTTTTACTTATTTATCACATACTGAAAATACATTAGCTGATGAACATTTAAATTGGTTAGAACAAAAATTCAATGAAGAGCAATTTACTTATAAGAAATTTAAAACGGATATATATGAAGTTTCTTCGGCCGAAGAAAGCCCGCAGCTCTATTATGCAATTAAACAAAGTGACTATAATATACTTGCTAAAGCATTAAACTGGGAAAATCTCACCGTGAATAGTAATGAATCTTATATCCTTATGAAAGACTTAGATGATCAAGTCATTGGAACAATTCATGAGCAAGAAAAGAGAAATACTCTTACACTTAATCAAAACTCTTTACATCTAAAAGTGAAAGAATATAAAAGTTATAACCCTTTCCCAAATAGCCTAATATCCCAATTAATCGTACTATCTGATGAAAATGTAGAAGCCTTATCAACTGCTTCAAAACAGATGAGTGTATATAGCTTCCAAGTTACTGATTGGGAAAAAGCACATAATATTGGTTCAGCATTTACAACAAAAATCGGTAATGACAATGCAGCAATTCAAGCAGAACATCCACCGTTCCATGCAAGTGAAGCGAGCGACTCTCTATACAAGACAAAACTAAATGCCGCTTCGTTCTTCTTAATTGGCACTTTCCTTGGCGTTATTTTCTTTATCGGAGCTGGTAGTGTTCTTTACTTCCGTATGTATACGGACTTAACAAATGAGCAAGAAAAGTATATAACTGTTACAAAAATTGGTTTAACAGAAACTGAGATGAAACGTTCAGCGACAATTCAACTTGCGATCTTATTCTTTGTTCCTTACATTATGGCGTCCATCCATACGATGTTTGCGACAAAGATGTTGCAAGAAGTATTAAATCTCTCTTTATTCGCTGAGATTACAGTTGTACTTGTAATCTTTGGAACGGTTGAAATTCTCTTTTTTCTTTTAATTCGTTCCTTTTATATGCAAAAATTATCACAACATATTAAGTTTTAAAGAATAGAAAGGTGATTATTATGGAAGAAGTATTACACATTAAAAACGTCTCAAAAGTGTATGAGGGAAAAGTCCCTCATACTGCTTTGAAAAATATAAATTTACACGTAGATAAAGGTGAATTCGTTGCGATTATGGGACCATCTGGAAGTGGGAAATCCACATTTTTAAACGTTATCTCTACAATTGATTCCCCTACTTCTGGTGAGGTCGTTATTAACGGAAAACAACCGCACACATTCCGTAGAGAAAAGTTAGCTATTTTTCGTCGCCAAGAATTAGGATTTGTTTTCCAAAACTTTAACCTACTAGATACACTAACAATCGGCGAAAATATCGTATTACCTTTAACGCTAGATAATGTTCCTTTGAAAGAAATGGACGAAAAACTCGATAACATTTCAAAAAAACTTGGAATTGATCACATTTTAAATAAACGTATTTTTGAAGTTTCTGGAGGACAAGCACAGCGTACTGCAGTAGCGCGTGCCGTTATTCATCATCCGTCACTTCTACTTGCGGATGAACCGACAGGGAACTTAGATTCGAAAGCAGCTATTGATGTAATGGAGCTATTTACGAAGTTAAACAAAGAAGAAAATGCGACCATTTTAATGGTTACACATGATCCGTTTGCAGCAAGTTATTGTAACCGTGTTATTTTCATTAAAGATGGTGGACTTTACAATGAACTACACCGCGGATTGTACCGTGAAAAGTTTTATCAAGAAATATTAGATGTTCTAGCACTATTAGGAGGAAGACGTGGATGACATTTTGGCAATTTGCATTTAAAAATGTCTCGCGTAATTCTAAAGCATATTTTGCTTATTTTGTAAGTAGTGCGTTTTCTATAATGGTTTTCTTTTCTTTTGCTGTTTATATGTATCATCCGCGCCTAAAAAATGCACTGGACTATCAAGAACGTGATCCTCTAATGAATTTAGCTAGTACAGCACAGTTTGTTATCGTTATGTTCTCGTTCTTCTTTCTCTTATATTCAATCGGAACATTTTTAAATGTGCGGAAACAACAATTCGGGGTACTCACTATTCTCGGTATCTCACAGAAACAATTAAAAAGACTTTTATTTACCGAAAACATGATAATCGGGATATTATCTATCTTTATCGGTATTCAAGGTGGGTTTGTTTTTTCTAACTTTTTCTTATTAGTCACTTCAAAATTAACAAGTGCGAAAGGCCTCAATTTATATTTGCCAACAAAAGCAATAATCGTTACAACCGTAACATTTATCATTTTATTTCTTATCGTTTCTACGTTTACACCAATGTTCATTCGTACTCGTAAAACGTTACATCTCATTAAAGATAACAAGAAAATAAAAGCCGAAAAAAGACCGTCTATACTCATTTCGTTATTCGCTTTAACGTGTTTAGGGCTATGCTATTATATTGCCTGTTACCCGCAAGGCTACGTAACAGAAAAAAATGTCCAAAATGGATCTGTATTCTTTATTATGTTATCCATTTTGCCACTCGTAGTGATCGGGACATATTTATTCTTTTCACAAACATTTCTTCTCTTTATCTTTATTTTAAAAAAGCGAAGAAAGTTTTATATGAAGCAAATAAATATGTTATGGATTTCAGATTTAGTTGCTCGTACTCGTAGCAATATTAATGTACTCTTTATCGTTTCTATGTTATCTGCACTTGCATTTACAATTATTATCGGGTTATTTGCTGCTAATAATAATACGAAAGCATCGATACTAGAACGCTATCCTGTTCCTTTCACATATACATCTGAAGGTGACAATTTACTGGAACAAAAGCACATTGCTACAATTGAAACTGAGCTTACAAATGCTAATTTTCAATACCAAAAATATAAATTTACATTATTAAAGGATACAGCTTTAAAAGAAGACATTGCTCTTATGAAAATGAGTGATTATAACGCAATTGCTAAACAATTACAGAGGCCAGAAATAGCTCTTGATTCTTCACAAGTTTATATTATTTCTCGCCACTCACCAGAGCTCTTAAATCTTGTATCAAATCCATTTGCGAAACAAAATACAATTACACTCGGATCAAATAAAAAAGAGTTTTATATTAAAGGATTTATTAATAAAGGAATAGAACCATCCTTTGCATTACCCCATTTAATTGTTATACAAGATGATGTAATTGATAATATGATTCCTCATATTGAAACAATAACTGTTTATAACTATTTTGTAGAGAACTGGGAAAATGCGATTGTTCCGACAAAAAATATGTTGCGTGCTATTGGTGATGATGCACATGACTTTTACGAAAAAAGTAAAGAAGGAAAAGAGCCAATTCCTTTTCACATTGCTACAGCTACTGACGAACTAATTCATAGTAAAGAACGCTCAATCGCATATTTCTTTATTTGGGCGTTTCTCGGTTTTATTTTCTTTATCGGTGCAGCTAGTGTTTTATATTTCCGTATGTATAATGATTTAACGAGTGAAAAACAAAAATATATTACGATTACAAAACTCGGATTGACAGAAACAGAAATGTTTCGCTCTGCAACAATTCAATTAGGAATTCTATTTTTCGTTCCCTATATCGTTGCTGGTATTCATACCATATTTGCGATTCAGTTTTTACAAAGTATGTTTGCCTTTTCTTTACTAAAAGAATTATTAATTATACTCACTTTATTCGGGATTATCGAGATTATTTTCTTCTTCTTAATCCGTTCTCTTTACATTAATAAATTATCACAGCATGTTAAAATATGAATAAAATAGCCTTGTGCAGTATGCACAAGGCTATTTTCAATAGTTTTTAAATAATTAGCAGCAATATCCACCATAGCCGCCGCCATAGCCACCATAACCGCCGCCGTAGCCACCATAACCGCATCCGCCGAAGCAGCTAGCACCGATAATGATTAATAAAATAAACAATACGATTAGAAGCGCAAAGCCGCCTCCGTGGCCACGTCTGCGGTCGCAATCATCATGTCTGTGTTCACAATTTTCGCCCATTATTCTATTCCTCCTTTAGTATCATTCATAACAAGTTCTTCTTGTTCTAAATGAGGGGATTCCATTTATATTATGTTTTCAGGGCAAATCGGAAGCTTGCCCTTCTTAAAAACGGGCTTGTTTCATGAAAAGGGCTGCAAAAGAAAAAGAAGATATCTTTAATTATGTACCTTCTTTCTTTTAGTAAATATGTTCAGCTAAAGTGATAATTAATAAGTATGTATCCATATCCTATCCCCCTTGATACGGATTATTTTTATAAAAAAAGAGGGAGTATTCTCCTCCCTCTTCACTTCCTACAAATCATAATTAACTACATAGTGCTGCATTTCCGTATTGTAGTAGCCCTCACTATATTCAATATATGATGAAAGGCTGTTCAAAAACGGAACAGCCTTTTTCTCTATTCCTGAACCGTCACAATAACCCCATCCATATTGTTCCCCGAAATTTCATACTGCTTATTCACCGGAACATTCACGTTCATACGATCTGAAACTTTATAATAAGAAACCGTATATTTCTTACCTTCAACATCGGTTGAAATTTCTTTTCTCTCTTTTAGGAAGTCTAAATATTCTTCTAATGTAATTTTCTTTTTTTGCATAATCGCACTATGAGGTAAACCGACATAACGTATATGCCACGGCTCATATTGAATGCCAGTAATGTTACTTTTATTTTTCGGGTAACGTAAAACAAATCCGTATTTCCATACGTTTTCTTCAATCCATTTTCCTTCAGGAGCTTTCTCCATTTTCTTTTGGGTAGACCCAACGTCCAGTGATAACCCTAAATTATGTTCACTATATCCTGCTGGGAGTGCATAATCAGATCCCATTTTTTCATATAGTTGTCTTTGCTCTTGGAAATCTCGATAGCCACTACTAATCAAAAAATGATTAACACTTTCTTTTCCTGCCGCATCTATAACGTTCAAAAACTTTTTCACAATATCCTTTGATAAGCGAATGTTTCTATCCAATACAACATAGCCTCTTATTAATTCACTATTTTGAGCTACATTTATAATATCAGACCTTATGCTATCTTTCTTAACCGGGTAATCTTTATTAACTAATAATAGATTTCCTTTATAAACTTGTTCTTCTGTAATCTCTATTTTTTTCGTATTTGCATCCTTTATCGCACTATCTTTTCCGCCGATTTTAACATCGATCTCCTTTTGAAATAATGGTGATATATAAAAGCCTACACAGACTGTACATAATATAAAAAGAGAAATAAATACCCACTTTTTCATTTCTAGTTCCTCCTTGACCTAACATACATATAGGATAGAAAAAACTATTAAAATAAAAAGTGGGGTAAAGTTTAAATTTTTATTAAATTTCCAAATTATCCTCTTTTGGTAATCTCACTTCAAATATTGTTCTAATTACATTACTTTCAGCAGAGATTTTCCCATTATGCTGCTCAACAATATTTTTTGCAATAAATAAACCAAGACCTGTGCCGCCCTGTTGCTCCGATCTAGCCTTATCCCCTGTATAAAACATATCAAAAAGATACGGCAAATCTTCTTCTGGAATACTATCTCCATAATTAATAATTTGTATAACTACCTCTTCACGATCAATATATCCGTTCACATCAACAAACTTTCCATCGTACCCATAGCGAATCGCATTTGTTAAAAGGTTTTCAAATACTCGGGCTAATAATTTCCCATCACCGTTAATAGGTAAATGGGGAGCAATATTCAATCTCGCTTCTAAATCCTTTTTTTCTAATAACGGATATAATTCTTCATCTAACTGTATGAGTAATTCACTTATATCAATTGGTCTTTTCTCAAGCTGCAACATACCATAATTCATTCTCGTGATTTCAAATAATTCATCAATTAAGCTTTCCAGCCTTTCGGATTTCGTAAAAGCAATTGTGGAAAAATGTTTAATTTGTTCCTTCGTCAGATTCTCATCTTTAAGAATTAAATCTAAATAACCTAAAACAGATGTTAACGGTGTTCTTAAATCATGAGCTAAGTTAACAATTAGCTGGTCTTTACTACTTTCCGCAAAATCTCCTCGTTCAACCGCTTCTTTTAACTTTTCACTCGCTACATTAATTTCACGTGCGATATATCCAAACTCATCATTTGATGAAATCCCAACTTGATTTGTGAAATCACCGTTCGCAAGATGATGAATCCCATTAGAAATCTCATCAAAATATTTTAAATAAGGTCTAGTAAGAAAGAAGAAAAACATAATGGACAGAGGAATAAATATAATTAAAAAGAAATTAATATCTCCAATTTGTCTTATAACTGAGCGAAATTGAGCTAAGGGATCCTCATAACGAACTACTAATTTATAATAGATCCGTAATCCTTCATACATTAAATACGTTACGCCAGCTGCTAATACCATACTTAACGCAAATAGCATAACCATCTTTGAGCGAAAGCTTCTCATCTTTTTAGCCATTGAAAGTATACCCTACTCCCCACACTGTTTTTATTAATTTATTCTTTCTTTTATCTTCCCCAAGTTTTTTCCGTAACGTACGGATGTGCACCATTACTGTATTTCCGCCTTCATAATAGCCTTCTGCCCATACTTGCTGAAAAATATTTTCCACACTGTACACTTTCTTCGGATGACTCGCTAATAAATATAAAATATCAAATTCTTTTGGCGTTAACTCAATTTGTTCTCCGTACACATTGACCGTTCTTTGCTCAGAATCAATAACAACTCCGCCGACCTCTAAAGCCGATTTATTCTCCACTACTCTCGGTTGATTTAACGTAAGAAATCGGCGCAATTGTGCATTTACACGCGCGACTAATTCAATCGGTGTAAAAGGTTTCGTCATATAATCATCTGCGCCGAGTACAAGACCTGTCACTTTATCAAAATCAGATGTTTTCGCACTTAAGAAAATGATCGGCATATGATGTTTCGCACGAATTTGACGCGTCACTTCATAACCGTCCATTTTCGGCATCATAATATCTAAAACCACTAAGTCGATTGGCTGAGTTTGAATAACATGCATCGCCTCTTCTCCATCAACTGCTTTAACGACATGGTAACCTTCTTTTTCTAAATGTATCGCAATTAAATCAGCAATTTCCGCCTCATCCTCAGCTATTAAAATTGAAATGCGCTTCATTTTTGTCCCCCACCTCATTCCGTTTTTATACGCTCGATTGTAAACTAGTCTATCCAATTTGTACAATAAGAAAAGGCTACCCGTGAGAGTAACCTTTTCTTGATTCTGTTGAAGAAGTAACGCATCGCATATTAGTGAACGAAATTATATATCGGCGATTTTCCAAATATATCGACCGTAACTTGAAATATATCAACGATTTTTTAAATATATCGACTTACCGACAATTAACGACAAAATTATCACGCTATTGGCGGGCAGCCCAATTGATGAAGGCTGATAATCAGTGGGATGCCCCCACACTGATTATTACCTCTCAAACAGAATCCGTTGCTTCGTGATTTTTTCTAACCTCTCGCGGTCTACTTCATACTCACGTTCAATACTTTGCGGTACAATTACTTTCCCGCCCTCTAGCATCACTTCCGGTGAAATAATATCCTTCTCCCAATGTCTACTAGAAGCAGATATATCTCCTGGAATCGTAAAGTTTGGTAACGAAGCTAGGGCAACGTTTTGCGCTCGCGAAATCCCCATCTCTACCATACCGCCACACCAAACTGGTATATTATGCTCCATACAATAATTATGAATTTGAACTGATTCTGTTAATCCGCCCACTCGTCCCGGCTTAATATTGACGATACGGCAACTGCCAAGTGTAATGGCAACGCGCGCATCCTCTAAACTATGGATGCTTTCATCTAAACAAATCGGTGTTTCAATTTTCTTTTGTAATTCAGCATGATCAAGAAAATCATAATCTGCCAGTGGTTGTTCAATCATCATAAGTTGGAATTCATCTAATCTTTTGAGCTTGTCAATATCCGCTAATGTGTACGCTGAGTTTGCATCAGCCATTAATGGGATGCTCGGAAACTCTTTACGAATTTCTTTAAGCAATTCGTAATCATGTTCCGGCTTTATTTTCACTTTAAAACGCTTGTATCCGTCTTCCGCGTACTTCTCAATTTGTTTTAACATAATTGGAATTATACTTATCCCAATAACAACGCCAACTTCAATTTCAGGCCTAGTTCCACCAAGTAATGTCGCTAAAGAACTCTTTTGACGTTTCGCATATAAGTCCCAAATGGCTCCTTCAATTCCCGCCTTTGCCATCCGGTTTCTCTTTATATGTTGGAACAGACCTGGCACTTCATTCGGATGAGAGATTTCAGCTTTCAATAAATCTGGTAATAGAAAGTCTTGAAGTACATGCAGCGCTGTCTTCACAGTTTCTTCCGTATACCACGGTTCAGAAAATGCAACGACTTCACCAAAACCAACGTATCCATCTGTGTCTTCTAATTCAATGACAATACTCTCACGCTTTTCGTAAGTTCCGTAACTTGCGGAAAATGGGATTACGAGTGGCATTTCCGTTATATAAAGTGTCGCTTTTTTGATCTCCACTTACATCTCCTCCACTAATTGTCTTAACTCTCGTCTTAACAATTTCTTCGAAGCATTTCTTGGTAATTCCTCTAGGAAATACACTTTCTTTGGTACTTTATATTTCGCTAATTTCCCCTCACAAAAATGGATAATCGCCTCTTCTGTTACCTCACCAGCTTTCACGATAAAAGCAGCTGGCACTTGCCCCCACTTTTCATCTTTCATACCAACAACACCCACCTCCGCTACCACCGGATGGGAAAGCAATACTTCTTCAATTTGAGCTGGATAAATATTTTCCCCACCAGAAATAATTAAATCACTGCGTCGATCTAATACATATAAAAAACCTTCTTCATCCAAATAACCGAGGTCACCAGTACGAAGCCAGCCATTTTGAATTGTCTCGCGCGTCGCATCTTCACGGTTAAAGTAGCCACCTGTTACGTTCGGTCCTTTTACCACAATTTCGCCCTCAGTGTGAGGTGGTACTACTACTCCGTCTTTCTCAATACGAAGCTGACACTGGAATAGAGGTTTTCCAGCTGATCCTACTTTCGTTAACATATAATCTGCTGATAACGTACAAATTTGCGAAGACGTTTCTGTCATACCGTACGTTTGATAAACCGGAATTCCCTTTTCCACACACGTTTCTAATAACGGTTTCGGCGCGGGTCCCCCGCCTAATAACATACATCGTAAAGAAGATGGATATGTTTCGTCTCCAAGTCTATCTAATAAATCTGTTAGCATTTTAGAAACGACAGAAATAATCGTAACGCCTCTCGTTTGAAGTGCTTCATGAATGAAGTTAGCATCATATTTCGGAACGAGTAAAATACGCATACCGTACATAATATTTTTCATTAAAAGAGATAACCCACCAACATGGAACATTGGCATACAAGCTAACCAACAATCATCTTCACGAAGTCCTAAATTAAGTGAAGAACCAACTGCACTTGCCCAATGATTACCGTACGTTAAAATAACGCCTTTCGGTTTTCCTGTCGTCCCTGACGTATAAATAATTGTCATCGCTTCTTCTAAAGAGAATTCTTCTTGTATAGATGCTTCCGCCTTCGGTCCATTCATCACTTCAGCAAATGAATATACTGGAACATTTTCCGTCTCAAACTCTTGATCCGTCACTAAACAAACAACTTCAGCATCATCCATTTGCCAAAGTAGCTCTTCTCTTGAAAGACGCGTATTTAAAAGCACAGCTACTGCACCTACATAAGATAAGGCGTGAATAACTGTAATCATCTCCATACCATTTTTCATCAGAACAGCCACCTTTTGAGCCCGCTTTACTCCTACATGCGAAAGGTGTTCACAAACAGATACTACTTTTTCATGTAACTGCACGAAGGTAACCTTCTCCTCTTCAATTTCAATTGCAGTGCGATCAGGTGTTAAAAATGCGCGTTGCATTAACCAATTCGGCATCGTCTCCATTATTCATTCTCCTTTCATGAAAGAAAGAGACTTGATATGAAATCAAGTCTCTTAGTTGTTTTGTTTCCGCTTTTGATCTTATCCAGCTGCGCCTCCTAGCCCCTTCCGTCTAAGAACCTTCCGCACGAGAAAGTAAAAAACACTTTCTGTGCGAAAGAACCTTAGCCGACGGGGCTAAACAGTCGGCTCCGCTTTTAATTTCATCCAGCTACAGCAGCTAGAATGTTCGGTGGCTTCGCTTCTTCCTACGAGGCAAAAAGCGCCTCTTTGTCAGAAGCTCCATCCCCCTCACATTCTGAGCGAGCCGCTTCCGCTTTTGATCAAGGGAAACGAGGGAATTGACCGAAGTCCGGGCTGCGTTTTTCTTTGAACGCGTCGCGGCCTTCTTTTGCTTCGTCAGTTGTGTAGTACAATAACGTTGCGTCTCCAGCTAGTTGTTGAATACCAGCTAAACCGTCTGTGTCTGCGTTGAATGCAGCTTTTAAGAAACGAAGTGCCATTGGGCTGTTTGCTAAAATTTCTTGTGCCCATTGTACTGTTTCTGCTTCAAGTTCTTCTAATGGTACAACTGTGTTTACTAAGCCCATATCAAGCGCTTCTTGTGCGTTGTATTGACGGCATAGGTACCAAATTTCACGAGCTTTCTTATGGCCTACCATACGAGCTAAATAACCAGCTCCGTATCCACCATCAAAGCTACCTACTTTAGGACCTGTTTGTCCGAATACAGCGTTGTCTGCAGCGATTGTTAAGTCACATACGATATGAAGTACGTGTCCACCACCGATTGCATAACCTGCTACCATTGCGATAACCGGTTTAGGGATTGCGCGAATTAGACGTTGTAAGTCTAATACGTTTAAACGTGGGATTTGGTCGTCACCTACATATCCACCATGACCGCGAACCTTTTGGTCGCCGCCAGAACAGAATGCACGTCCACCTTCACCTGTTAAAATGATAACGCCAACATTTGCATCATCACGAGCTTGTGCAAATGCATCGATTAACTCCATTACCGTTTTAGGACGGAATGCGTTATGTACTTCAGGGCGGTTAATCGAAATCTTTGCGATACCATTGTATGTTGAATAAATAATATCTTCGTAATTGCCTTCTTTTACCCATTCAATAGCCATTACTATTACCTCCTTTTATAGTTCTGATCTCCTCTATAAGTTCAACTTCCTTCTCGACGAAAAAGTATCACTGCATAGTTTTAAGAAATCCCTTTACTATTGTATCAAACTTTTCCGGTTGTTCCACATGAATTGCATGGCCAGCACCATCAATTTTGACAAATTTCGCGTGTGGGATGCATTTTTCGATGTTTTTTAATAGGCGAAAGAACTTTTCATCGCTTTCTCCATTCAGTAAAAGGACAGGCATTTTTAGGTTTTGTAGCTCGTTCCACCATGAAGGTTGAGCCCCTGTTCCCATGCCGCGAAGACTATTTGCAAGTCCTTTTGGATTGTTAGCAAGTCGTTCTTTCCGCACATCTTCTTTTACGTTTTGGGATAAACGTTTTTGCGTTTCAAACAGCGGAATATTTTCCCACATCGATACAAAACTTTCGATGCCTTCTTGTTCAATTTTATCGGCAAGTCGTTCATCTTTCCCCCGGCGTTCTTTTCGCTCCTCTGCACTTTTGAGCCCAGCTGTACAGTTTTCTAAAAGAAGAGAACGCACATATTCTGGATATAAACACGCCATCGTAATCGCAAGTCTACCGCCCATTGAATAGCCAAGTATATGTGCTTTTTCAATATGAAGATGATCCAGTAGTTCTTTCATTTGCAGTGCCACATTTTGAATGTCATACTGCGTCACATCTTCAGGACTTTCCGTTTTCCCGTGTCCAACAAGATCTACTAGGATGACTTGAAACTGCTCGCTCCAAGAAGGAATAAAGGAACGCCACGTTTCCATGCTTCCCGTAAAACCATGAAGAAGTAGAAGTGGTTCCCCGCTTCCTACTACCCCATATTCATACGTCACACCTTGCAACGTTACTTTCATTTTGATTCACCTTGCAGAGATGTAGTAATAACATCCATTGTTTTTGCCCATAATTCACGATGTAATTTCAAGTTTTCTTCGCGATTCGTACAAATTTCTACAACGTGTAATCCTTTTGTCGTCGTTCCCTTTTGTACTTCTTCTCGGAAATTTTCCCACCCGTTTACACGACTAAATGAACCATCATACATTTTGACAACATGTTCATAATTAAGCCCAATTGGTGTTCCAAATAATGATTCGAAATGTTCCTTTTTCTCGTATTGTGGTAAGAATGAGAAAATACCTCCACCATCATTATTTACAACAACAATCGTTATATTTAACTCATGTAATTTTGCGGCTAATAGTCCGTTTAAATCGTGATAAAATGATAAATCGCCGATTACTAATACGAGCGGATCACAAATAATGCTCGCTCCTAATGCTGTCGAAATGATTCCATCAATACCATTTACACCACGGTTCGCCATTACTTGAATGTTTTTATCCGATGTGAAGAAAAATGAATCTGTATCGCGAATTGGCATACTATTACTTGCAAATAACGTTGCCCCTTCTGGTAATACACGTACAATATCCGTAATTACTTTCCCTTCAAATGCAGTTTCATATGTTTCCATCTCACGAAGCGTTTCCTTCGTTTTCTCGTTTATATGTTTCCACATTCCGAACCAATCATTCTTTTTCATAACTGGCATTTTCTCTATTAATGCTTTACAAAAATCGTTATCGCTTGCACATACTACTTCAGTCGCAACAAGAGCTGGATCTCTCCATTGCCCTGATTCATCTACAACGATATGAACCGCTGTCGTTTGTTTCTTTATGAACTGAGTTAACGCTTTAGAAACAGGCATACCACCGAAGCGAATAATCACATCTGGCTTCCATGATTCTTTTAACAATTCATTTCGTAAAAATGTATCATAACAATCAATCACCATCATTTTATCATGATGCCCGCTACGAATATTAGAAAGTGGATCTGCTAAAATTGGATACCCTGTTTTCTCAGCAAGTTTCGTAACAACCGCTGTAATTTCTGGATGACTATCATCTCCACAAATAATAAGCCCCTTTTCCATATTTGAAAGGCGCCCTACAAGAGAATTCACATATTCACTCGGCATCGTCACATTCCCTTGTTGAACTACTCCTGTATATTCACCACGACCTTTATCCCATAAGTTTTCTAATGAGAAATCTGGGATTAGCGGCTCGCGAAGCGGAAAATTAAGATGAACAGGCCCTTGCGGTGCTAGGAGTGCGCTTGCTATAGCACGCTGGGTCGTCATACGAGCGTAATGATACATCGTTTCGCTCGCCTCCGGAAGTGCCATCTCCATAAATTGCTTTACAAAAGTACCATATAAATTAAATTGATTCATCGCCTGTGGTGCACCCACATCTCTTAATTCATGTGGTCTATCCGCTGTTAATACGATAAGCGGTACTCGTGAATGAAAAGCTTCACATACAGCTGGATAATAGTTCGCTGCTGCCGTTCCTGACGTACATAATAGTGCAACAGGACGTTTTTTTGCTTTCGCAATACCGAGCGCAAAAAATCCCGCTGATCTTTCGTCTACATGTAAATATGTTTTCATTCCTTCATGTTGTTCCATTAGTAAGGCAATCGGCGTTGATCGTGAGCCTGGACTAATGACAACATCACATACATTTAGACGCGTCAGTTCATCCACGAACGCGCCTAAATAATATGATAATGCTTCTATATGATTGTTCATTTCATTAATTCCTCCAAAGCACCAAGCATCGGTCTAAACTTCAAACTTGTTTCTTCATATTCAAGCTGCGCTACTGAATCAATTACAATACCACAGCCGGCAAATAAGGATGCTTTCTCGCCATTTAATAATCCGCAACGCAACGCAACCGCAAATTCACCATTTCCTTCATCATCTATCCAGCCAATTGGTGCACCATACAATCCTCTATCTAAAACCTCTATATCACGGATTAACTTCAACGCCTCATGACGAGGTGTACCACCAAGAGCTGGCGTTGGGTGCAATTCTTCTACCATCGTTAAAAGACTTGAGTCACCTTTTGCTTCCACAGGTGTATATAAATGGATTAAGTTTTTCGTCGTTAATAAGCCTGGGCTCTCCGGAATATTAACAGATTCGCAATGCTCGCTTAGTACACCTCGAATCATGTTAACTACATAGCCGTGTTCTGCCAAATTCTTTTCATCATGAAGAAGCGTCTCACCATTTTGTTTACTTTCTTCTATAGAACTACCATGACCAATTGAACCAGCAAGGCACATTGATGTAAACTTCTCGCCTTCTTTTCGAATCAATCGCTCAGGTGTGGCCCCTAAGAAGCATGCTCCTTTATAATCAAAAGAAAATACGTAACAATCCGGTTGCCCAATGCGAAGCGCTTCTAAAACAAGAGAGGAATCAATATGCTGATCCATCGTTAATTTTAGCTCCCTTGCTAATACAACCTTCTGCACGTTCCCTTGCTTCATCTCATCTTGCACTTTTCCAATCGCATTCATCCAGCCCTTCGGATCAACTTCTACTTTAGAAGTAACTGTTAGTTGTTCTCCTTCTAGTGCACATTTACTCTCTTGTAAAATTCTCTCTTCTAAAGAAATAATTTCGTTATAAAGAGTTTCTGCACAATCTTCAGCTGAAACAAACTTATTAATCGTTAACCACGCTTTTTCATTTTTTACAGTTAATAAAAATGCTGGTAGTAAAAATGTTGTATCTTTAAATTCCTTCCAAAGATCCGTTTTCTCTTTTTCTTGGTCAAATGAAAATCCGCCAAATAAAAGAGGTCCTGTTCCAAATTCGTATCCTTCTCTTTGAACAATCGCTTTTTCCTGCAATTGATGCCACTCATCACGAGCACTTTGAAAGCGTTCGTGAGAAGAATTTGCTATAGTGAAAACAGAGCCAATTCCAGCAAATATTACATGCTGAGCTGGGTCTGCAAAATAACATCTATTTTCGAATGCAATCCTTTTTCCTGCTGCATAAAACAGAAGTGGATCCACCCAATCTATTTGTTTTACAAAACTAACCAATGTTTTTTCATCAGTCGCACGCTTAATAGCTGTAACAAGAACTTCTTGTAAGCCTTTTTGTTTCGTTTGAATCACAATTGTCTCCCCCCTATGGGCGAAAAATAGTCATAATTACGCTTGATTTTAAGATACACCTCAAAGGAAAGGCCTGTCAACGTTTAGCATTTCTGAGAAATTCACCTTCTCTTCCTAGAAAATAAACGTTGACACTAAATGATGCTTTTTCTACACTTAATTGTGTACAATATGTGACCAAGGAGGATTCAACATGGAAATGAACGTCGAAACGAATTCCTCTCCTACGGCGCCAAAGCCAAGTAAACAAACAGGCTGGCGCATTTGGTGGAGTTTATTACGTCCCCATACATTAACAGCAGCTTTCGTTCCTGTTTTCATCGGAACAGCTTATGCAATGCAGGTCGGAGGTATAAATCAAATACATCTTCCTCTATTCTTTATGATGCTTCTTGCTTGCCTTCTCATTCAAGCAGCAACAAACATGTTTAATGAATACTTTGATTATAAAAGAGGATTAGATCATGAAGGTTCAGTTGGAATTGGCGGCGCTATCGTCCGCGATGGCATTAAACCAAAAACCGTGCTTAACTTAGCATTCGGATTTTTTGGTATCGCAATACTATTAGGTGTTTATATTTGTATGAACTCTAGCTGGTGGCTTGCCGCGATCGGTCTTGTTTGTATGGCTGTTGCTTACCTTTACACGGGTGGCCCAATTCCAATTGCATATACACCATTTGGAGAGCTAACAGCAGGATTATTTATGGGTGTCATTATTATCGGTATTTCATTCTTTATCCAAACAGGAGCAGTAACATCAGAAGTAGTTTTACTATCTATTCCAAGCTCCATTTTAATCGGTGCAATTTTACTATCTAACAACATCCGTGATTTAGATGGTGATAAAGAAAATGGTCGTAAAACATTGGCGATTCTCGTTGGACGCGAAAGAGCAGTTGGTGTTCTTGCTTCTATGTTCATCGTTTCCTACATTTGGACAATTGCTTTAATTATCGTTAACATCGTATCACCATGGATGCTTATCGTATTCTTAAGTGCACCAAAAGCATTTAAAGCGACAAAGGGCTTTATCGGCAAAAGCATTCCAATGGAAATGGTACCTGCTATGATTGCAACAGCAAAAACAAACACAATCTTCGGTCTCCTAATGGGAATCGGATTATTACTTGGATATTTCCTATAAGAAAGAGCTGCTTAGGCGGCTCCTTTTTCATATATCAGCGATTTTTCAGTTATATCGACCTCTCGCCAAATCACGGCACTGAAATTCATCTCATAATTCCTCTCGCCAACGCTCATACTACATAAAGAAACTGAATTGTAGGAGGGTGGACGACTATGTTAACTCCACAACAAATAAATCAATTTAAATCCATTTTAGAAAAACAACAGCAAGAAGTTGAACAAACAATACAAACCCATGAGAATACAGACCGCGCTTCTGAACGTGATTCAGTGGGAGAATTATCTGCTTATGACAACCATCCTGGTGATATGGCTACAGAATTGTACGAACGTGAGAAAGATTTCGGTCTCATCGAATTTTGGCATAAACAGTTAGAAGATACGAAACATGCCCTGCAAAAAATTGAAGCTGGTACGTACGGAATTTGCGAAGTATCTGGTGAAGAAATTCCGTTCGAAAGATTAGAAGCAATGCCGACTGCTACAACGTGTATTCAGCACACTACAAACAAATTAGATATGAAGGCGCGCCCAGTTGAAGAAGAAGTGTTGGCTCCTTCGTTTCAAAAACACGACGAAGATCGCTCTGTTGAATACGATGCTGAAGATGCATGGCAAGATGTTGCAAACTACGGGACGTCAGAAACACCGTCTGATTTAGAAAGACATGATTCAAAAAACTTTAATGGAATGTACGTAAATAGTGAAGAGAATGTTGGCTATGTAGAGGATTTCGAAAACTTTATCGGAACAGATATGTATGGAAAAAACCCGCAAGTTTTCGCAACAGAGGAACATGAAGAATATGAACAAATGCTTGATGACTTTGAAGAACGCACTTTTAAAGGTGAATTATCTTCAGATGAGTCTGGTTCTAAAGCATAAAAAAAGCATTCCGAAGTTCGGAATGCTTTCTTTTCGCTAGCTAATTAGTTTTTTGTAACGTTAGCTGCTTGTGGTCCGCGGTTGCCTTCAACGATTTCGAAAGAAACTTCTTGACCTTCTTCTAAAGTTTTGAAGCCTTCGCCTTGGATTGCTGAGAAATGTACGAATACGTCTTCTCCGCCTTCAACTTCGATGAAGCCAAAACCTTTTTCGCCGTTAAACCATTTAACTTTACCTGTTTGCATGTCATGTACCTCCTAAATAAAAATGAAACTATGAATCCACATGAAAAGGTGGATATAAAGGACATGAATGTATAACAAGCTTACAGCCTTTAATTCAACGTGCTTTATTTCCGTACCACATTATGTAGCTCAATAGTGACTTCACTATATCACGCTCAATCCAATACGTCAAATGAGAACACTTTCATCCCATCGTTTTTTATAATCCTAGTATAACCTTAAATTTTCATTCTATTTTTATTCAAAAATTAACAAAAATACAGTATTCTAATTCCTTTAATTTCTATACAATATAATTACTACATATTATGAGGTGAAAAAATGCAAGCACATGAAATCGAGTATAAATTATATGGCGATGATATGCAGTTCGTTGAAATTGAATTAGACCCAGAAGAAAGCGTTATCGCTGAAGCCGGTGCAATGATGATGATGGAAGATCATATCGAAATGGAAACGATCTTCGGTGATGGTTCCGGACCATCTGGCGGTTTATTCGGCAAATTAATGGGCGCTGGTAAACGTCTCGTTACAGGTGAAAGTATGTTTATGACTGTATTTACAAATACGGGCCATGGCAAACGACACGTATCATTCGCCGCTCCTTATCCAGGAAAGATTGTTCCAGTTGATTTAACAGAATATCAAGGAAAAGTAGTCTGCCAAAAAGATGCATTTCTTTGCGCTGCAAAAGGTGTTTCTATCGGTATTGAATTTACGAAAAAAATAGGCAGTGGTTTCTTCGGTGGTGAAGGTTTCATCATGCAGAAACTTGAAGGTGATGGACTTGCTTTCATGCACGCAGGCGGAACAGTATATAAGCGTGAATTAAAACCTGGTGAAAAACTTCGCATTGATACAGGTTGTCTCGTTGCAATGACAAAAGACGTTAACTATGATGTTGAATTCGTTGGAAAAGTAAAAACAGCTCTATTTGGCGGCGAAGGTTTATTCTTCGCAACGTTAGAAGGGCCTGGAACGGTTTGGATCCAGTCCTTAACACTTAGCCGCTTAGCAGCACGCCTTACAAGCCCAGCAGCTCAAAACAGCGGTGAAGGCAGCGTTTTAGGCGGACTTGGTCGCTTGTTAGATGGAAAAGAGTAAAAAGTAGCGCCCTTATAGGGCGCTTTTTACTTAGGCGGGCTATACAAGCCATTTTGAATCATATAATATTCCATCACTTCATTAAGCCATACCTCTTCTTCCTCTGTATAAGGAGATGGCATCATCTTATTATATTGTTCTTCTACATCCTCTATTTTTTTACTTAAAGAATACATCGTCCCTTCTCCGACATACTTAAGAGTTGCCTTCATATGCTGATCGACAAGGTTTTGGACTTCTGGATCATCAACCGGTTTTCCAAAAGAATGAATCAAGTCCCTCACTCATATATTGAACTATACCTTTTCTTAAGGAGGGCTTGCTTGATGCGTACTCCTTTATCCTTTGATAAAGATACTGCCATATTGTTAGCATCCTGCTGCGGTCTAACATATGAACAATATAAACACAACGGGATTTTTGAAATACCTGATGGATTCCAATATGTACAAGGCTTTCAAGGAAAAGCGATTCAAACGACGGATTGGTTTGGGTTCATATTAGAATCTGAGGATACGATTATTGTAGCTTTTAGGGGCACACAAACAGATACAGATTGGATTATCGATTCACTCGTCAACCAAAGGCCATACCCCTATGCTTTAAATAGCGGAAATGTCCATAATGGCTTTCTTTCAATTTATGAATCTTGCCGGGATTCCATTATGGATATGCTCGTATCGTTACCAGCCCATAAGAAACTTCTTGCAACAGGCCATAGCTTAGGGGGAGCACTCGCTACATTACACATACTAGATGCACGTATAAATACTGCCTTCGCACAATACGGTCTTTATACATTTGCCTCTCCAAAAGTTGGAGATATTGCCTTTCGAAATTATTATAAATTGCAAGTAGCTAGCAGCTTTCGCTTTGTCAATTTATTCGATGTCGTTCCTCTTCTTCCTCCGCGACATGTCCATTTTAATGAACAAGATTGGGAATATGCACACGTTCATCACAACATGACATTTACGAAGAACACAAAATCTATTGCGAATAATCATTCCATTACAACATACAAAACATGTCTGACTTCTCATTTTTAAACAGTAAACAATTGGAAATTAAACATTTGTAGACTATAATAATATATGAATTTACTTTCGGATGAGGGGACCTTACATGCTAAAATTTTTCTTTGCACTTTTTCTCATGATAATTTTTTCGTTTACAGGTTTCTTTACATTTTCATACTTTGCGACAGAGGAATATGGCGGAACAGGTATAATTTATACCGCTATCTCATTTCTTTCTTAAGCAAAAAAAGTAAAACGAGCTTAATCTCATTAAGCTCGTTTTACTTTTCTAAGTAATCGTATTCCTGTTTTAAAAGTGAATATATTTTAGAATCACTATACGTATTATTAATTTTTACACTCTGCCTCAATGTACCTTCATATGACATTTTTAATTTTTGCATCACGCGTTCAGAAGCTACATTTTTCACATCACATCTTCCTTCAATGCGGTTCAAACTTAGCTCCTGAAAGCCAACTTCAATAAGTTTCTCTAAAGCTTCCACAATAAATCCTTTTCCCCAATATACTGGGCTAATTACAGCCCCGATCGATGCACTATTATGTGGCATGAGCCATATTCCACACGTTCCAATTACCTTTTGTTTATCATTCAGCATAATAGACCATATAAGAGCCTTACCTTCTCTTATCGTTACAAGCATATTTTCTAATAAACTATGAGTCTCCTCTTTCGTTTTATGCACTTCCCGAGGTACATATATAGCCGCTTCGGAATCCGAATACACTTCAAACAAATCATCTACATGCGAATGTTGTACCTGCGTTAATATTAATCTTTCACTTTCCAAATTAGATTGCTCATACATATATCCCATTCACCACGTTTTAACATAATGAATGAGGATGCCCCCGTTTTGGAACACCCTCTTCTGATTCATAACTTGCTACCATTGTAAACTTTTGTCGGTAAATCGATATAGCTTAAAAATCGCTGATATATTTGGAGTTGCGGTCGATATATTCGAAGAATCACCGATATAATTTCATGCATTATCGTACCGTTCCAAATATGGCAATCTATTTAAAATAGCTTTACCGTATTACCAATACCCCAAATTTCATTGCTGTACTGCAAAATTGTTCGATCACTTGCAAAATGCCCAGATTGTGCAATATTTAAAATCGACATTTCTAACCATTTCGTCCTATTTTCATAGGCTCTACCGACAGCTTCTTGTCTTTCAGCATATGGACTAAAATCTCGAAGAACGAAGTATTCATCATTTTGAATAACGAGGGAATCGTAAATTGCTTCAAATTCAGCCCCAGCATGTGCAAAGAAACCATTCGTTAACTGATCTACTACTTTTTTAATGTGCATATTGTGGTGATAATAGTCACCTGCACGATATCCACCATTTTGATAGTAATGAAGCACTTCTTCCGCTGTTAAGCCGAAAATGAAACAGGCTTCATCACCGACCCGGTCTTTTATTTCAATATTAGCCCCGTCTAACGTTCCGAGTGTAATTGCACCATTCATCATGAATTTCATATTCCCTGTTCCTGATGCTTCCTTACTTGCAGCTGAGATTTGTTCGCTTACATCCGCTGCCGGGAATATATCTTCCGCTAAAGAAACTCGGTAGTTTTCTAGAAAGATAACTTTCATATATTGACTTACGTATGGATCATTATTTACTTTTCTTGCAAGTTCATTTATTAATTTAATAATTTTCTTCGCATAATAATAGCCAGGTGATGCTTTCGCTCCAAAAATAAAAGTGCGCGGGTAAAATGAAAAACTAGTATCCTCTTTTAAACGGTTATACAAGTATAAAATATGAAGAACATTTAATAATTGTCGTTTATAGGCATGTAACCTTTTCACTTGCACATCAAAAATAGAATTTGGATCAATATGAATCCCCATTTTATTTTGAATGCGCTCTGCTAAAATGACCTTACGCTCTTTTTTTACCCCTGCAAGCTTTTCTTGAAAACTAGCATCTTGATGAAAAGCTTGTAACGCTTGCAGTTTAATTGGCTGCTTCTTCCACTCTTCTCCAATCGCTTCCGAAATAAGATTCGTCAGCTGCGGATTCGCCTTCATTAACCAGCGCCTATGAGCAATTCCATTCGTTTTATTATTAAACTTATCTGGATAAAATTCATAAAACAATCGCATTTCACGCTGCTTTAAAATTTCCGTATGAATTTTCGCTACACCATTTACACTATGACTTCCGACAATTGCCAAATGAGCCATTTTCACAAGGTCATGCGCAATAATTGCCATGTTCTCAATGCGATTCCAATCGTATGAATAACGTTCCCAAAGCTCACGACAGAAACGTTCATTAATCTCTTCAATAATCATATAAATTCTCGGTAATAACGGTTTAAAAATGTGAATTGGCCATTTCTCAAGCGCTTCTGATAACGTCGTATGATTCGTATAGGAAATCGTCTGCGTTGTGATGTTCCAAGCTTCTTCCCATGCTAGTTTTTCCTCATCTAATAAAATACGCATAAGTTCCGGAATAGCTAGAACTGGATGTGTATCGTTAATATGAATCGCAATTTTTTCATGTAACTGACGAAGACTACCATGTCGCTCCCTATGCATACGAACGATGTTTTGCAAACTTGCTGATACGAGGAAATACTGTTGTTTCAAACGAAGTATTTTCCCCTCATCATGCGTATCATCTGGATATAAAAACTCCGATACTGCCTCTGTTTCACGCTTATATTTCAAAATATCTTTACAATTTTGCGGGAAAGGAACTGGCTCTGCATTCCAAAGTCTAAGCGTATTTACAGTACTCGTTTCATAGCCTACAACTGGAACATCGTATGGTACTGCCATAATAACTTCTGCGTTTGTATGCCGGAACTCTAAACGTCCATCAATTTCTAGTGGTTCAACGTTTCCAAAATAACTTACTTCTACAGCTTGATCATACCTTCTTACTTCCCAAACATTTTCATGAAGAAGCCACTGTTCTGGAAATTCCACTTGGTAGCCATCAACAATTTTTTGATCAAACAAGCCATGTTTATAACGAATACCACAGCCATGTCCTGGCAAGTTTAAAGAAGCGAGCGAGTCGAGGAAACAGGCTGCTAAACGTCCAAGTCCACCATTACCAAGGCCAGCATCTGCTTCAATCTCTTCTAACTCTTGCAAAGAAATTCCAAGTTCAGAAAGTCCCTTTTCACACACATCTCGAATGCCTAAATTTAACATGTTACTTCCAAGCAAACGCCCAAGTAAAAACTCAATGGATAAGTAATACATTTGCTTTTGATCTCCAGACCGATAACTTTCATTCGTTGCAATCCATTGACTATTCATATACTCACGAACCATATGACCAAGCGTATTATACTGATCACGAGTTGTAGAATCTTTGAAACTTTTCCCATACATCGTCTCTAGTTTTTCTAGAAAAGCTGATTTGAAACATTCAACATGAGTAAACATTTTTTCACCACCTAAATGTTATTCCATGAGACTCTTATACAATTCCTTATATGCAAGAGCTGATTTTCTCCAGCTATAGTCCTCAGTCATCGCTTGCTTTACAAGTTGCTCCCATACCGGTTTATCTTGATAAAACTCAATTGCACGAAGAATCGTATGTAACATGTCATGTGCATTAAAATTCGTAAAGCTGAAGCCATTCCCAGCTCCAGTTTCTTCATCGTAAGAATGTACAGTATCATTTAGTCCGCCTGTTTCTCTTACAATTGGAATTGTGCCATATGCTAGTGCAATAAGTTGTCCAAGTCCACACGGTTCAAAAAGCGATGGCATTAAAAATAAATCGCTTCCCGCATACACTTGGTGTGCTAACTCTTCATTAAATCCGATATATACTTTTACCTTCTCTGGATACTCATATGCCATCCATTCAAAGAACTGCTCGTATTCCGAATCGCCCGATCCTAGAATTATACATTGTACATCTTCTTCCATTATTTCACGGAATACAGTACGTACTAGATCAAGACCTTTTTGCTTCGTTAATCGTGTTACCATCGAAATGACTGGTGTATCTTCTTTTTCTGGCAAACCAAAATAACGCTGCAATGCGCGTTTATTTTCATTCTTTTCATCTAATGACTCTGCACTATACTGAGCTGTAATATATGGATCTGTTTCTGGATTATATACGCTCGTATCAATTCCATTTACAATGCCACTAAGCTTATCATTATATTTTCGTAGCAACCCATCTAACTTCTCACCGAAAAACTCATATTGAATTTCTTCTTTATATGTCGGGCTAACCGCTGTAATTTTGTCAGATGCGATAATACCGCCTTTCATAAAGTTCACATTTCCATAAAACTCCAGCTGTTCACTATGAAAATATTCATGACCAAGTTCCAGTAAATCGTACATCACTTCAGGAGGAAATACACCTTGGAACTGCAAGTTATGAATCGTATATACCGTTTTAATACGCTCATATAACGGGTTATCTTGATACTTTTCTCGAAGTAAGAAATTAACCATAGCTGTATGCCAATCATGGCTATGAAGAACATCTACTTCAAAATCAAGATGCGGAATACACTCTAAAACTGCTTTCGAAAAATAAGAAAAACGCTCCCCATCATCATAATGACCATACAGAGAATCTCTCTTAAAATAATATTCATTATCTATTAAGTAATACGTGATTCCGTCCTGCTCACCTTTTAAAATCCCGCAATATTGGTTTCTCCACCCAAGAGGAATATTAATTACTTTATGAAGCGTACATCCTTCTCTTAGCTCTTTCGGGATAAGACTATAGTTCGGAAGTATAATGCGAACATTCACCCCTAATTTTTTTAGTTCTTTCGGGAGCGCTCCTGCTACATCAGCTAAACCTCCTGATTTAATAAACGGTACACATTCTGATACTGCAAATAAAATATTCACCTGTTGTCCCACTGCGCGAAAAGCGTATACATCATAAATTGCTCTTCTTACAGCTTCCTCCCTTCAAGTTTTCATGTAAATTGAAACTTTAATCAGTGGAGATTTTCTTCATCCTCCCCACTGATTATTCACCCGCTATTTACGAATAACTATTGATTGTACTATTTTGAACACTACCCTTTTCTACAACATATGGCTTATCAGCAGTCCCTTTTAAAACTACACCGTCGCCAAGTTTCACATCTTTATCAATAATAACACCGTCTATTATACAATTATCTCCAATTTGGCTCTTTTGCATAATAATGCTATTACGAACAATTGAACCTTTTCCAATTTTAACAGAACGGGAGACAACACTATTTTCTACTTCGCCTTCAATAATACTGCCGTTTGCAATCATTGTGTTTTTCACGACTGCACCCTTTAAGTAACGAGTTGGCGGCTCATCTTTTACTTTCGTAAAGATTGGTGCTTCTTTCTTAAATAATTGCTTCCAAATAACAGGTTGCAAAATTTCTAAGCTATGTTTATAGTAACTTTCAATCGAGTCAATAATAGCTACATATCCTGTATGCTCATACGTAGCAATATGCAGTGATTTTCCCCGCTTTTCTCTCACTACATCGAATAAACTATATTGCTCCACATCTTTATATGTCTCAAATAAGTCTAACAATAATTGTTTCTTTAACACGTATGTTTGAAGCGAAACCCCTTCATGGCAAACTTCTGTAATATCAGCTGCCGTATGTATATGTCGCTCTAACACCGCTTGAAAATTTAATGCTGTTACGAGATGGCTATTCGTAATAACAACGTACTCTTCTCTGCTTCTTAGAAAATAATCAATATGTCTTCTAAAATGTGCAAAAGACCCAAACTCATCTTGGTCACATTGGCAATTTGGCGGGAATAAAAACAGTCCGTCTCTTTTTCTATCTAAATCCCACTGTTTTCCTGAACCGACATGGTCCATTAGCGAACGGTTTTTATGACTTGTAAAAACTGCCACACTATGAATATTAGAATTCACCATATTTGAAAGCATGAAATCAATGAGTCGATAACGGCCCCCAAACGGTAACGCCGCTAGTGAACGATGCCCTGTTACTTTCTTTAAGGAAGGAAAACTTCCCGTTGCATTAATAATTCCTAACATTTTTTCTCCCATTCATTTCATCCCCCTTTTCTATTTCCCTTCAGCAATTAGCACTACATCATCAACATTTTTTTCCGGACGAATTATTGTCCCATCTTCAATAACCATTTCCGATCCAACGATTGCTCTTTCAATCACAACATTTTTACCAATCTTTGCCCCCGGCATAACGACAGAATCGATTACCATACTACCTTCTTCCACCGTCACTCCTTGGAATAAAACAGAATGCTTCACGTCCCCTTCAATGACGCACCCTTCATTAATAAGCGATTCTTCTACTTTTGCCTGTTCTGCAATATATTGAGGTGGCTCATTTGGATTCACAGAATAAATGCGCCAATTACGATCATTCAAGTTCAACGATGTTTCATCGCGAAGTAAATCCATATTCGCTTCCCATAAGCTTTTTACCGTTCCAACATCTTTCCAATATCCTTCAAACGGATACGCCATCAACTTCTTCCCTTCATCTAATAAAAGCGGAAGTACATCTTTTCCGAAATCATTACTAGATTCAGGATTTCTTGCATCCATCTCTAAATATTCTTTTAAAATAGCCCAGTTAAAAATATAAATTCCCATTGATGCAAGATTACTTCTTGGGAATTGCGGTTTCTCCTCAAATTCAACAATTTCCATCTCTTCATTTGTATTCATAATACCGAAACGACTTGCTTCATCCCAAGGCACTTCAATAACAGAAATCGAAACGTCCGCTTCTTTCTCAATATGGTAATCTAACATTTTGCTGTAATCCATTTTATAAATATGGTCACCTGATAAAATAAGGACATATTCTGGTTCATACTGGCTTAAATAGTTTAAGTTTTGATAAATGGCACTTGCCGTACCTGTATACCACTTCACACCTGAAGACTCCGCATAAGGAGGTAAAACTGTGACCCCACCGTTTACACGGTCTAAATCCCAAGCGTTTCCGATTCCAATATAATTATGAAGTTCTAGCGGTTGATATTGTGTTAAAATCCCAACCGTTTCAATACCGGAGTTCGCACAGTTACTTAACGTAAAATCAATAATGCGATATTTACCACCAAATGGAACAGCTGGCTTGGCTAAATTTTTTGTTAATGCACTTAAACGACTACCTTTTCCCCCTGCTAGTAACATTGCTACGCACTTTTGTTTTTGAGCCATCTTGTTTTTTGCTCCCCTTTCTCGTCTTCACTGGTCGTAATATGGATACGCCAAATGGTGGAATTGTAATTTCTACATGTGCTGCTTGATTATGGTACGGCTCTAGAATCGTCTTGAGACGTTTCTTATTGACTTGCCCCGAACCGCCATATTGTGCAGCGTCACTGTTTAAAACTTCGTTATAATACTCGAAATCTGGTACACCTACTTTATAGTTTTCATATGTAGCTTTCGTAAAATTACATACGACAACTAACGCATCTTCTTGCTTATCCCCTTGGCGGATAAACGAGAAAATACTTTGCTCATTATTATTAGCATCAATCCACTGAAATCCTTCAGGTGAATGATCAAGCTGCCAAAGTGGTTTTGAGCGCTTATACAATGCTATGAGCTCTTTAAAGTAATCATGCATATAACGATGCATTTCAAAATCATGTAAATTCCAATCTAACTCTTCAAGGTCTTTCCACTCATCAAATTGCCCGAATTCTCCACCCATAAAGAGTAATTTCTTACCTGGATGAGTAAAGAAATATCCATATAATAAACGAAGTTGGGCGAACTTATCCCAGTAATCTCCCGGCATTTTATTTAATAACGACTTTTTCCCATGAACGACTTCATCATGAGAAAGCGGTAATATGAAGTTTTCAGAGTAAGCATATAGTAAAGAGAATGTCATTTTCTCATGAATATATTTCCGGTACTCGGGTGCACATTCCATATATTTCAGCACGTCATTCATCCAGCCCATATTCCATTTGTAATTGAATCCAAGTCCACCCTCGTATGTTGGAGCTGTTACAAGTGGCCAAGCTGTTGAATCTTCTGCTGTCATAAGAAAGTCTTCATCTTCTGCAAACACAGCTTCATTTAACTCTCGTAAGAAAGAAACAGCGTGTTCATTGCTTTGCTCTTTTCCTTCTTTATTCCAGTACAACATATTCGCAACTGCATCTACCCTGAAACCATCAATATGGAAATACTTCATCCAAAATAACGCATTTGAAATTAAGAAATTACGTACTTCCCTCTTTCCTAAATCAAAATTAACAGTTCCCCATACCGGGTTTTCTTGTACATCTATATCTTTATATTCATAAGTCGGTGTCCCATCAAATAAATATAAACCGTGAGCATCTTTGCAAAAATGCCCCGGCACCCAATCTAAAATGACACCGATTCCATATTTATGACATTCGTCGACAAAATACATCAAATCATGTGGCGTGCCGAATCTACTTGTTGCTGCATAATATCCCGTTCCTTGATATCCCCAAGAACGATCATATGGATGCTCAACAAGCGGCATAATTTCAATATGTGTAAATTGATGTTCCACCACATACGGAATGAGTTCCTCGGCCATTTCTCGGTAAGAATACAGAGCTCCATCTTCTTTCTTTTTCCAAGAACCGAAATGTAATTCGTAAACTGTCATCGCTTCTTTATAAATCGACTTTTTCTTTCTCTTACGGACCCAGTTTTTATCATTCCATTCATATCCCTCTATATCAAAAACTACAGATGCCGTATTTGGTCTTACTTCTGCATATACTGCATAAGGATCCGCTTTTAAAATAACGTCACCGTCCATCGTTTCAATCGCATACTTGTATATTTCCTTCTCTTCAATATGCGGTACAAACAAGGACCAAATCCCCTCTTCTGTCACTTGTAGCATCTTATGTTGCTCATAATCCCATTCATTAAAATCTCCAACAACACTCATTGCTTTAGCATGAGGAGCCCATACTGTAAATCGTACACCTCGCATCCCATCTTCCGTCACAATATGTGCCCCAAAGATGTTATAACTGTCATAGTACTTTTCTGTATGAAACTCATCTCGTTTCACTTCTTCACACTTTATTACATCCAATATGCTCACCTCACTAAGATGACAGAAATTTTTAACACTTTATCATTTCTGCGAAAAACTGAAATATCCTTGTTATTTTTTTAAAAATATACGTTTTTTTCTTGAAAATGTTGAATTTTCTTCATATTTCCATATAAAATATCGAATTTTGACGAATATTCATTGCAAACGCTTCATTTCTCCTCACTATTTCTCACCATTCTTTATTGCTCAATATTTATTTTATTGATTTCTCTCCGTTTTTCACGCTATTTTCCATGTAAAATACCAACAAATTAATCTGCCATATAATAATATTTCTCAACATTTTTTGTCACAAATTTTATTGAAATGAAAAATTCATAAGCATATACTTGTTCTTAATAAAGAACTACAATTCATTAGTTGAAGGAAACATTACGCCTGAAGCATTCGTAAACGAACGTGGATATTTAGATGAAACATTCGATTATGCGAAACTTGGTGCAAAAGTATATGCTACTGATGCTTATCGCCATAAATACGAAAGTAAATTAGACAAATATGGCTTCTTCAGCATAAACAGACTCCCTGTAAATACACGTGACTATAACTTCTATGTAGAAGTGCCAGGTCATTTAACAAGCCGTCTAACAACGAAATTAGGACTAACACCGAAAAAATAACACATAAAAGCACTCTATTCGAAAATAGAGTGCTTTTTTCTATAAACGCCCCTTCTCCAGCAACAGGGGTATATTGGGGATATACAAGGGAAACCGGAAAAGGAATTTATATTCATTTATATATGATCAGAGGTAGGAAGCAGTTTCCCGCCTCTGATTCATTTAGCAATTATTATAGTACTGGTGCCATTGTTTCTTTTAATACTTTCACAGAATGAGCGAATTTCGCTTTTTCTTCTTCGTTTAATTCAAGTTCTACGATTTCACGTACACCTTCGCGGTTAATAACAGCTGGAACACCTACGTAAGCATCTTTCTCACCGTATTGACCTTCAAGGTATGCAGATACAGTTAATACGCTGTTCTCGTTACTTAAGATCGCTTTAGTTACGCGTAGTAGTGACATACCGATTCCGTAATAAGTTGCGCCTTTACGTTCGATGATATGGTAAGCTGCATCGCGTACATTTTCAAAGATTTTATCTAAATCTTCTTGTTTGTATTGTTCGTTGTTCGCTAAGATTGTTTCTAGCTTTTGTACACCTACAGTAGCGTGGCTCCATACTGGAAGTTCAGTGTCACCGTGCTCACCAACGATGTAAGCATGAACGTTACGTGGATCTACATCTAAGTAGTCACCTAACATGTAGCGGAAACGAGCAGAGTCTAAAGTTGTACCAGAACCGATTACGCGCTCTTTCGGTAAACCAGATTCTTTCCAAGTTACGTAAGTTAAAATATCAACTGGGTTAGTTGCGATTAAGAAGATTCCATCGAATCCGCTATCCATAATACCGCGAACGATTTGTTTAAAGATCTTTGTATTTTTCTCAACTAAGTCTAAACGAGTTTCACCTGGCTTTTGTGGTAATCCAGCAGTGATAACTACTAAGTCTGCATCTTTACAATCTGCATAGCTACCGCTCCAAACTTTTGTTGGTGCTGGAGAGAATGGTACCGCATGGCTTAAGTCCATTGCTTCCCCTTCTGCTTTTGCTTCATTAACATCTACAAGTACGAATTCTTCAGCTACACCTTGGTTGATCATTGAGTAAGCGTAACTACAACCTACAGCTCCTGTTCCTACTAATACTACGCGATTGATACCTTTTTTCATTGTAATTTCCCCTCTCTATTGTTCACATCTATTTTTTATTATTGTTTAAGTAATTAATTAAAATACTAATTTAATGTTGTTTAACTTCTTTACATTCATATTGTAGCACGGATTATTGTGAATCTCTTCACAAATTATGACCTATTTGTGAACTTTTTCACATAGAGTGTAAAATGATTAAATCAAGTGTGGAATCAATCTCAATGAAGATGGTTTATAAAGATTGTGAATCAAAATAAACAAGTTTAATTACCACTTTAAAAATGAAAGGTGTTCTTTCTGCATTAAAGTGAATAAAATCAATTTAAGAAAATAAATTAAAAATAATAAAGAAGTAAACAAAAAAGAGAAAGAAGAAACCGGGAATTTCCAAGGAAGGTTGTGGTGAACATCAAGGTTAGGAATTTTTATTATCTGATTGCAGGCGTCCTTGCGATGCTGTTTGCCGTCACGCACGCATGGAACGGGCAATCCGCTGTGCTACCGACGCTCAACACTGAGGCGATATCCGTGGGTACCCGGACAGTATTCACGTATGTCTGGCACATCATCACGGCGGAAAATCTGGTCTTCGGCATCACTTTCATTTTCATGTCATTCCAAACCGAGCGATCAAAGATCCGGTTTGCCGCATGGTTGATTGCGGCGATCCTGACCGTCCGACTGATGGTTATTCTTGGTGTAACGGCATTGCTTGACGTATCCGGGCTTACGAATACGCTTATAGATTCGATTGCCATCGTAATCTATGTCGCCCTCATCATACTAGGCACAAGAATGAAGAAAAAGCAGTACGATGGTCAGCAACCACAGTAACAGAGATGTCCGAGTTGTCTTCTAACTCTGTAAGAGGGTAAACCCCATGCCATCAAGTTAAAATCTCATCCCACTCCCAGAACGAAAATTTTGTGCATTTTGCTCGTATTTATTGTTTGGGGATAAATCGTTCTTTAAGCTTGATGGCGATTTGGTGCATCCCTAAAACATCTGGACTTTAATAGCCAACTAAAAAAATGCAAACAAAACGACCTTTAATCAGTCGTTTTGTTTGCATTTCCTTTTTCTAAAACCACAGAAAAGATAAGTACTATAGTTAACACCATAATAAACCTTATTTCACTTCCATCACTTACAAAAAATGAATACAAAGTATAAATTAAAATTAATATTCCATAAATAATTTTGTGCAATGAACTCCCCCCTTTTTTGCCGTATATATTTTAGTGTAAAAATTTAATTCAAGCCCTATATCAAAATGAAAATAAAAAGCACCTGTGATATACACAAAGTACTTTTCTCTTGTCAATTTATCTATTTTCACTATATTTATCTATTTTCTTTTTATAACTCAAACTTCTTCGAATCGTACGTTTAATAATCTCCTGTACTTAAAAGAGTGCATTGTTAATACTGTTTTAATCATTTTGTATTGCCTTCCTTTTGTTTGATTACTTGTATCATAAAACAAGTATCTGAAGTTGATATGTAGTTTATCTAGAGTGTATGTAAATTTAAAAAATCTCTAATAAAATGTTTATGTTGTAACGTTACCACCGAAACTATTGCTCCAAACACCATGATTTGAAAAGACAGTACCTCATGTTCTAGCCTTAATTCCTGCTACAGTTCTATATTGAGTAAAACTAGTTGATCCCTATAATATAAAAAGAGCACCACTTTTTGGATGCTCTTCGTTATAACTATATATTATTTAATTTCCTTCTTTTGTTGGCACATTTTTTCCTTCTTGAGAGTCTGTACCTTCTGTTCTTTCAACAGTTTTTGCAAATTCAGGTTTTGATTCTGTACCTTCCTTTATTGGTAAATTTTTTCCTTCTTGAGAATCCGTACCTTCTGTTCTTTTAACAGTTGTTGTATATTCCGATTTCTCAGGGTCTCCCATTTCAAATACAGGTTTTGATTCTGTATCTTCTGTTCTTTCAATTGTTTCGCTATATTTTGCTTTTTCTACTTTTTGATCTGATTTTACATCTTCTGCACCAACTGCACCACCCGCTAATAATCCTGTACTTAAAAGTGTTCCTGCTAATAATGTTTTAAACATTTTTCATTACCTCCTTGTTTGGGAATACATTTAGCATAAGAGAAGAATCTATAGTTGATATGGACTGTATCTGGAGATTATGTAAAGAAAAATAGATGGTCGCTTGGTGTGTAGGCAAGAACATATTATTAAAATCAATTTTGAATTAAGACCATAATGGGCCCCACCACATCGTTATCAACTTAAGAAATTAAATGTTCCCCAAAACGAAAAAAAATGAACTGAATTCTCATGGACACATATGAAAAGATGAAATTTTCGTTTTGGGGGCACTTCAAAATGTTAGCTTGATGGGTATGTGGTGTTAGCCCTATTTTAAGAAAATATCTATAAATACTCTTAGAGGTTTCTATAATGACCTGTTCATACTCCATCGCGCTCTCCTTTCTATTAGTTAGACGATTGAAATAGAAAAAAGTATACAAAAATCCATAAAAAAAGCAGACTATTCAAAGTCTACTTTTACATAACAAAAAAGAGATAGCAGATTATGCTATCTCTTTTAGTATGACCCGTACGGGATTCGAACCCGTGTTACCGCCGTGAAAGGGCGGTGTCTTAACCACTTGACCAACGGGCCAGTTCTGGCAGAGAAGAAGGGATTCGAACCCTCGCACCGCGTTCGCGATCTACTCCCTTAGCAGGGGAGCCCCTTGAGCCACTTGGGTACTTCTCTATA
>NZ_MAOI01000042.1 GCF_001884235.1 Bacillus paramycoides
CGTGAACAACCAATTGTTTTCGTAATAGCTATTTTTTGTTCTAAACTAGGATAGATCCGAAACTGATACGCTTTATGGGTAAGCACCGCTTTTCACCTCACTTCCTTTTTTTATTTGTTTACAATCTTTTTCATGATATGTATGAGAACGATATCATGATGTAGCAAAAAAATACTGATCACGTATCATTTCTTCTTTTTTGTCGAAAGTCCTCTGTCCCTTTCAAAAAAATATACA
>NZ_MAOI01000043.1 GCF_001884235.1 Bacillus paramycoides
TTCAAAAAGGAAAAGTTTTAAAGAATATCGTTCTATTACTCTTACTCAATTTGGTATGTTCAAATATAAAAAGAAGTTCCTTTTTTCTGAAAATGTATATAGATGCAAAGTATATCATGAATATCCGAAAAGGGTTTTATATTTCATTACTTTATTCCTTTCCATCTACATTAATCATTTATTGCAACAGCTTTCACGTCTAAAATAAGATGTTTCAACAAAGGAAAGTATACGTATCTTTATAATGATTTTCCAATATAATCAAGGTGTTAATAAAAGGAACTCTGTGTTATTTTTGCTTTTCTACTAACTAATACAGCTTCAAACAATGGACACAATTGCTACATGCCAAGTGTAATTTATTATCCATTCAAGATTCTGTTTATTCAATCTTTCGGAAAATAAAAAAATATTAAACTCATAAATATACAAGTTATAATGAGGGCGTCGAGAGATAATCTATTACCTCTAGAGAAAATATCAAACCTAGTTCTGGTGCGAAAATTCTAAAGACCTTGCAAGCAACCTTCTAAAATTGGACATATTGATACGATTACTCTAAGAAAGGTGTGTGATCAGAAGGGAAATTTATTAACACGAAAAATGAAAGCGTTATCAATTTGATCTTATTTTGAATTGGTCATTCTAATAACTTAGATTCAACTGCAATTAAAAATAATAAATTATGGGGGTGCTTATATGAACATGAATGTAGCATCTATTAAAGAAAAAAAGGTTGTTAAATACAAAAGTTGTTTTGATGTGATTGGGCCGGTAATGATAGGTCCTTCAAGTTCACATACTGCAGGTGCTTTGGCTATTGGAACAGTTGCCAATAAATTATTTCAAGGTCTTCCAAAAAAAGTCGTGGTAAGGTATTATGAATCATTTGCTGAAACCCATAAAGGACACGGAACTGATTTTGCAATTATTGCTGGGATATTAGGATTTGCTGCCGATGACAGCAAAGTGCCAGATGCTATTAAAATAGCAGAATCTAAAGGAATTGACATTACCTTTATTGAAAAAGCCGGTGATAGTCCTGCTGGTCATCCAAATACGGCAGATGTATATTTAGAGGATGAAAACCGAGGTATTAGAACGATGGGTATTTCGGTCGGCGGTGGATTAATTGAAGTCAAACATGTTGAAATTGACGGATTTAGCTTAGATCTGCAGGGGCCATTGCCAGTTATTATTGCGATTTCCGAAAGAGCTGACTTTGAATTTGTCTTACGCAGGATCTTTAAACAATATGATGTGGAAATTAACAACTTTCATAGTTTAGAAGAAAACGGAAAATATTTATATGCATTCGCTTTGGATTCGCTATTGCCTGGTAATGTTCAGAAGGAATTAGGAAATTTAAGCAATATAGCTAATCTCATTATTCTATAGTTACATTAAGGGGTGGAAAAATATGTATATGAACATAAAAGAAATTGTGGATGCAGCTAATAAAAGCCAAAAGCCAATTTATGAATTAGCAATCGAACAGGAAATCGAACAAACTAAAACGTCTTATGAAGAAGTTTGGAGTAAAATGGAAAGAAATTTAGCGACTATGGAAAATGCCATAAATAAAAGTATCGAGGGAGACGGGGTATTTTCTCCGACCGGTTTAACCGGAGGTGATGCTGTTAAAATTAAAAACTATCGAGAAAATAGGAAAACTCTTTCTGGAGATTTGATGGTGTTAGGGATTCAAAGTGCTATCGGTGTTAATGAAGTAAATGCTGCATTAGGGGCTATTTGTGCAACTCCAACAGCAGGTGCGAGTGGGACGATCCCGGGAGTCCTATTTAGTATTAAAGATACGTTGCAGTTATGTCATGAAGATATGATCCATTTTCTATTCACTTCAGCGTTATTTGGAACGATAGTCGCAAATAACGCTTGTATTTCAGGAGCGTACGGAGGATGTCAAGCTGAAGTAGGCAGTGCCTCAGCAATGGCGGCTGCAGCAGCGGTAGAAGCTGCCGGAGGAACGCCACAGCAATCTTCTGAAGCTTTCTCAACCGCATTACAAAATTTACTCGGTTTAGTTTGTGATCCGGTCGCTGGTTTGGTAGAAATTCCTTGTGTAAAGAGAAACGCCATTGGAACGGCAAATGCTCTAGCAGCAGCGGACATCGCATTAGCCGGCGTAAACAATATCATCAATGCTGATGAAGTTATTGAAGCGATGTATAGAGTTGGAAGACAGATGCCTCGCGAATTAAGAGAGACAGGTTTAGGAGGAATTGCGGCCACACCTACAGGGATTGCCATTAAAAATAAAATCTTTGGAGAGAAACAATCAAATCAATAAACAGTTATCGGAAATATTGTGAAATAGTTAACAATTCTATTCTCTATTGTTCTCCTAAGGATGTCTGTATATTGAGAGACATTATCACTAAAATATACTACTATATAATTAAAATGTTTTGTAAGCGCTAATAAACCCATCAGATTGATAACTAGCAAATTTTTCGATTTTGATCAACTTAGAAGAAGGGCATACGATGTGGCGCACTTTGTAAGCAACACATTTTTCAAGAATAGCCTATATTCCTAAGCCTTAAAAACAGACGTAAGAATAGGATACAAGGGGGAATTATTATATGAATGGGAATACTGCAAAAAAAATAGAAGTTCAGGCTGAAAATACTGCAGTAAAAAATGAGAAATATCTAGACCCTAAAAAGTGGCATAAACAAGATACTACCTGGGCATTGAGCCTTTTTGGAACAGCAATCGGAGCAGGAGTACTCTTTTTACCTATTAATGCAGGTTCAGGTGGTTTATTATCATTACTGTTAATTACCATACTTGCATATCCTGTTATGTATTACTCACATAGGGCGCTTGCTAAAATGATATATGCTTCCAATTCTGCTGATGAGGGGATTACAGGTACAATAAGAGAGTATTTCGGAAATAAGGCAAGTATCATTTTTAACATAGTATACTTCGTCTCAATTTATACGATCGTGCTAATGTATTCGGTTGCACTTACAAATACTGCAAGTAGTTTTATGGTGCATCAATTGCACATGCAGGAGCCTCCAAGGGCCATTTTATCGCTTGTATTAGTACTCGGTCTTATCGCTATACTAAATTTTGGTCAAGATATCACTGTAAAGATAATGAGCATGCTAGTATATCCTTTCATAGCTTCTCTACTTTTTATCGCAATATCTTTGATTCCACAGTGGAATACGTCAATGCTTAGTTTTTCAAGTGTTTCTACTACTTCAACAGGAACAGGATATTTCGGAACGATATGGATGATACTACCCATCATAGTATTTTCGTTTAATCATTCTCCTATGATTTCGTCATTCGTTATGAAACAGAGAGCTACGTATGGAATAGACGCTACTGATGCCAAGTGTGCTCAAATACAAAAAGTTTGTTATATCATGACATTCGCTGTTGTTATGTTCTTTGTTTGGAGCAGTACTTTAAGTTTGACTCCAGATGATCTTAAGGTGGCAAAAGAACAGAACTTGTCAATCCTATCCTATCTTGCTAATGAGCTTAATTCTCCTGTAATCACTATTGCGGCTCCTATCATTGCGTTTGTGGCTATTACAAAGTCTTTCCTTGGCCACTATATAGGAGCGTATGAGGTAATGCGTGACATGATTATCAAGTCCGGTAAAAAACGTGGGAAAGATATAGGAGAAAAAACAGTTAAGACAATGATTCTTACTTTTGTCGTATTAACATGCTGGTATGTTGCTTATGCAAACCCAAGTATTCTTGGAATCATTGATGCCCTTAGCGGTCCGTTAGTTGCTGCCATCTTATGTTTATTACCAATGTATGCAATTCGTAAAGTGCCAGTACTAGCTAAATATAGAGGGAAAGCGAGCAATGTATTTGTCATTATTATAGGTATCCTTACTGTCCTAGCAAGTATTAAGTCATTATTCTAATTCACTATTGTTGGTTCTCATGCAAAAATAGTGGGATATGAAAAAAGAACGAAAGATTCCTAGCGGAATTGAATTTTATATTGTTAAACCAAAGAAATCATGGTTTTGGACAAACTTCTCATCTTGGAGAGTTTGTCCTTTTTTGATCATATGCATAACTTCTATTCCAGCAATCACTTTTTTAGTTGTTTGCAATGATTTTAACGAACTTCAGCCATTCATCTCCTTCCTCTAAGCGCAGCTGTACAGAGATAATAAAGTCGTTTAAAACATAATAAAGTTGTTTAAAAAACGCCAGTCATGTTATTCAACAATCGGGCCAGATTGTTGAATAACAGAAGAAGGGATTCTATCGGTCAGCACGAATTAAATAAAAAATCAGGTACCCAATGAAAGGAGGTTCATCTATTCATGGAATTATCAATGCCACAAAAATTTGCTTTAGAATATATTACAAGTTATGCCAAGAACCATAAAAATGAAGCTAAAGCAACAATTAATCATATCCTTCAAATGTCTAATATCGATGGTAAAGCATTTAGAAATGCAATCATGAAATTAATGGAAAATGCAAGGGTTGCTTTACACTTTCATCCAGATCGACCCGATTCGTCTATGAAATGTGTTGCTAAAGCACTGCTTGAGCAGGGGACATATAAGAGCCAATTTGAAACGCTTTTATCTAATGGAAGTGTATCCGCTTTGCCTGGCGGTGAACGTGACCTTTGGGAAAAGAGAATTTTTGGAGGAGCTTATCAACTGAAGGATACAACAAATAATCAACGTCCTAAATATGGGGCTCTCAATTTGATGTTACATTCAGATGGGCCATCTCCACGTTTTGGATCTTGCTATTTTCTTCTATACCCAGATGTTTCATATCGCTGCACATTTACGTATATGGATTCGCATCAAGACCCCAGGGAAAAAGGTACATATGAAGAGTTTGATATGATTATGGCTGCACTTTTGGAGGAGACGTTCACAAGAGATTACGCAATTGGTGAAAAAAATTTGACGCCGCCAAAATTAATTAATCATTTGCTAGTTAATCTTGAGAAGCCATTCTTGAATCCGGCAAACAAAGAGCCAGACCGTAATCTTAACCACTATATTGAAGCCCAGATTCATGGTGATATTTCTCTGAAAGAAGACGTGGAAATACTTGTTGCAGATCCTTCATTTAAGGACACGGATGTAGGGCGAGTCCTTGAAGAAATATGCCTGAAGTATTCCATTGATCTTTTCTGGCACTCAGGCTTTGCACTTCTAGTAGATGACGTTCCTGTAGATTTTAGAGGCCCATCAATGCCTTCTCTGGCAAAACGCATTGCACGTAATCATATTTTAGACACGAACATGATTGGAGCTGCTGCAATAGACTTGAAACGTAATCCAGAGTCTTGGAGCGATCGTGGGACCTATAAAGAGGTGCTTCAAGAATTAAAACTCTTGTGGCACGTTTTAGTTAGGTATGGAAAGCCAATTCGAAACTTTAAATTAAACGGCACGTAATTGGATAGAGATAGGTATTCCATTAAACCAGCTAATAAGAAGCATAAGCGTTATTCAGTTAAAGGGCGCTTTTGTTGAAGAGCTTTTTCGAAGTAGATTCCAAAACTTGGAAATCTACTTTTTAGGTATTTGTATAATTGTAAATATTATATATATTTATGAAAAACTGGTTTACTACGGAGGGGGTTATATGAGTTACAAGAACACACTTATTACCATTTCAGAGGATTCAAAAGCTACTTTTGCCATAGTACCTGTCACCAGAAACGGAAAACCTACTATTGCTTCTATTGAATATGATTTAATTAAGAATAATCCTTATAAATTTACACAAGAAGACGTGCAATTTAAAACTTATTTAATCAAAAATCAAATAGAAGAAGAAAATACAGATGAACTGCGAAAACAATTTTTTTCAAAATCTATGGCTTGCTTCAGAGCTTCTCCTTTGGTGAAAAATTATGGTTGGGGAATACACTATAACGATCAAGGGGAAATTGCCATTTATGATGTTAAGAGTGAAATATATAACCAATTGCTTAATCAAGATAAGGTTACTAAATTAAAAGGTATGCGTTTGAAAAGAAAATAAAACAGTATCTTATTATAAATATCCTTTATTAAAGTAAATGGTGCGTTAATTGAATAAGAATTAAGTGATTTTAGGATTGTGATCATATTTTAGTTATTCCATAAAAGGGCGTTTTAATAGAGGGATAATCACAAAAATTATCAAACTTTTTTATAAAAGGATGATTCAATTGAATATAGAAAAAGCGTGTTTTGAACAATCTTTTTTCGAACCACGCTTTTTTTATTTGTTCTTTTATCAAGGTTTATTAAGTTAATTTGATCAAATTTTATTCCAAGGCTACATCTTTTTCTGCGATTCCTAATGTCCTTCTAAGGTCCATGGGAATAACGATACGCCCCAATTCATCTACTTTTCTAGTAATCCCTGTGGATTTCATAAAATCCCACCTTTTATTAGTCTAAACCTTCATATTTATTGTAATATAATTTTACCACGCGGAATAGTGTGATGTACTCATTGGAATATGATTGTAACACATAAGAAAAAGCCTTGCTGTATAAACAAGACCTTGTCACACAATGGTATATCTGGTATCCTCTGAAACACATAAATTTAATTTGTAAGTTCTTTTAGGATTTTCGGCATCCGTTCCTTTTTAAAGACAAACTTGAAAGATTGATTGTCTTTTAAAGTAACTTGAATTGCTCCATTAAGTACACTAGTTAGTTCTTTACATTCCGTTATATCGAAGCGATGAATTCCGATGGCGAGTTGAATGTCCAAATTCATTTGTTGTTTATATACAAGTAATCTTTGGTTTGTTATCACTAAAACAATTGGCATATTCTCTTTAGTGAGCCAAGAAATTTCAGGAAGAAGTTTCATCACCCAATTAGTAGGAGCAGTTCTTCCAGTAAAGACATCGATAATTTGTTCTTTAGGTTCTAAATCATGTTTAACTTTTTCTTGATATTTAACAGAAAGATTCATTTTTATTTCCCTCTCATATTGGAATTTTTAGTTTATTACATAAAGTCTGCCGAATTTAATTTTTTAATCTCTTTTATTAATTCTCTTAACTTCATTTCAAACCCTTCAGATAATCTTTAGGTGAACATCTCCCTTGTACGACAATGATTTATGTATGATTGAACTTTTTTATAAAACTGTATATGTATTCATATGAAAAGAATCAATTTTAATCAATCCTTTTTCAAAATGGATTCCTTTTGTCTTTTATCAAATAAGGAGTTGTAAAGCATTTCTGATTAAACTTTATTCTAAATCTACATGATGACCTCAGGAGAGGGAATCCATACAAGTATCACTGCTCAAGTTGTAAGTGGAATTGGTTCTGGTGCAAAAAATTCAAGGTAATTACAAATCATCTCTAAAACTTGGACATACTGATACTATTACTCTAAATAGGTGTGTGATCGGTATGGAAAAGAAAAATTGGTTCAAATGGAAGCACTATCGGCCTGATATTATCTTATTAACGGTACAACCTAAGTTTTCATGATTTGGTGGAAATGATGGAGGAACGAGGTTTATCCATTTCTCATACAACGATTATGCGTTGGATTCATCAGTATGGTCCTGAATTGGACAAACGGACGTTACCTCAAATAAATAAATGATTCTTGGAGAGTCGATGAAACATATATCAAAGTAAAAGGTCAATGGATGTACCTGTATCGTGCTGTTGATTCGAACGGAAGCACAATCGATTTTTGACTAAGAAAAACAAGGGATCATAAGGCTGCAAGGCGCTTTTTCAAGAAAGCTTTGCGGTCTTTTCATGTTTCAAAGCCACGTGTGATAACAGTCGATAAGAATCCAGCTTATCCTATAGCAATTGAACAGTTGAAAAAAGAAAAAAGCATACCTAATAGTATGCGACTTAGACAACAAAAGTACTTGAATAACATAGTAGAACAAGATCATCGCATTATAAAGAAGCGAATCCGTTCTATGCTAGGTCTTAAATCTTTTGACACAGCTACATCCATTCTTAATAGAGTAGAAGCCATGCATATGATAAAAAAAGAACAGATTACTTTATGGAACCAGTCTGTCCAAAATCAAAAAGAATTCATCCATCAATTGTTTGGACTTG
>NZ_MAOI01000044.1 GCF_001884235.1 Bacillus paramycoides
CATAAGATACGATTCCGTTAGGAATATATGTGCTTTATTCTCTTTTGTTTTATTTTTGCACCAGAACCTTGGGAAAAAGCAATAAAAGAGAAAATCCCTGCGGGGACAGAGATTTTATAGGAGAGATATTTTTGTCGTATAATGTCGAAATTTAGTGTATTCGATGAATTAATATTATCACGAGTTTTCAAGTAATTGTGATGGTTGATGTGTCAAAAATGTATACGACTTTCATATAAAATCGTTATTTGATAGATTTTTGATGAAAAAAGAGATTATCATAAAATCGCTCTTTAATTAATGATAATCGCTTAGATATTTATAAGTTAATTAGGTATTTGAAATATAGTTTCACCAGGTTTAGAAAATCTATACAACTTTCTTGCGAATTTTAAAATGCCCTCTTCACTTGCTGTTAAAGTCCTAATATCTTTCTCGAGAGATTTTCTAGCCTTTTCTAGAGTAGATAATCTTTGTTTTTCTTGATCTATTAGGACTTGTTTTGCCTTTATCAATTTTTGTTGTTGGTAAATAGAATGTTGAGCAGACAAAGTTAGAGACAATATAAAAGCTAAAGTTAACAAAAAACGCCGTCTTAGTTTTTTATTCGTTTGTTGTTGAGTGTTAGGATTAAATTGTTTTTTGGGGACTAATTGTTGTGATAATTCTGGGATATTGCTCATTTTAATGCCTCCATTACTAATTATAGAATTTTAAATTTTTTAAGAAATCATATAAACAAAATGGGAATTTTGAACTCATTTTTGTAAATGTGGGGTTTGTAAACTTTAAATAAAACCCCTATTCTTTATTAAAAACTGCCCTTATTGAAGGGGGCAACAAGGGCAGAAAAGATATGGATTTGCAAGGGGTCATCTGCAAAATCTTATAAATTGTAACATGTATATATACCTATAGTAGTTACGAAAAAGTAACAAAATCGTTATTTAGTAATAGATAAAAAGAGCACATACATGAATGTGCTCTTAGATAACTTTTTAAAAACTTTATAAAGATTCCATTTTGTATGTATTTGAAACATGAATAGAGCACTTAATAAAGTGCTCTCGTGACGAGATCATTTACTCAAAAGAAAGGATTCACTATATTATATGAAGCTTTTCTGAAATGCGCTTGGGGTAATTAATTAGTATTCATAATAAAGAGCAGCTAGCAAAAGCTAACTGCTCTGCTCCAGAGGAATTGGAGAATGGGTTGTCTACAGTATTGACGGAATATTGAGTTTTATCCCATTTAAATCCAAAAAATGAATTTAATAATTACGATTCGATTAAAGATACTTAAAACACACTATTAATATTAAGTACAAAAGTAAGAACAATGTAAGTGTGATTGTAATTGTAATTATACTTCTAATCGTTGTTTTCGCAGTAGTTGGCGTATTCATTCCTATAAGGCCACCAATGAAGGTCCAACCTGTTAATATCAGTAAAAAAATTATTGGGTCGGTAGAACTCCAATTCATCGCTGTATTAATAGATTCATTTTCAAAGTATAGGATAAGTAAACCAACACAAATAAACGAAAAAATAAAAGACCATAAGTTTATAGTGTGCTTCATGATTGCTCCTTTATTAACATGATGTTTTTTTACTAAATTTTAGCAAATAGTAAATGGATTTAAAACAAAATAATCCTTTGAATAGAAAGGGAGGAATAACAATGGGACAAGGAAATCGTGGAATGGCTTTTGAAATGTTTATCAATCTAGCGAATGAAATGTATCAAAGAGGGGAGTGGCGCTTATAAACAAGCGTCCGAATCCTGTGAAGGTGTTAAAGAGTAAAGGTGGGCGTGTGCTAAATGGATTCTATGAAGCTAAAAGTACAGTAGACTATGATGTTGTGTATAAGGGATGAGCTATAACATTTGAAGCGAAGTCTACAGAGAATCCTACAAGATTTGATTTAAAGAATATTGCACAGCACCAATTGGATTACCTGGAGAAAGCAGAGAAGATGGGAGCGATTTGTTTCTTCCTTATTGAGTTCAGTAAGGATAAGTCAGTATTCGTTATACCGCTATCAGTCATTCAATCTTATGTAAGGATGTCTCGTCAACCGAAGGGTAAGAAGTCGATACCGATAGCAGACTTTGATATTTATGGGTACTTAGTAGATCAGACAGAACGAGCACCAGTTGATTATTTACAATACATTGATGAGCAAGGATTAATTCCAGTAATAGATGGCATGATTCAATTTGATCAAGACCGTAAAAGGGTAGCGAATAATATTGAAGCAGAGAAAGAGAAGATGAAGAGTAAAAAACGTAAAATCTTAATGGCTTAATAGATAGCGGAACAATACACAATAGTGTGGTGGAGGCTATCTTAATGCGCGATGTTCCCTTATTCAACAATGAGATAGTAAAATTTCACGTACCTCATATGAATGTAATTCGTAAATATGCAAGGGTAAGTAGTGATTTATTTTAAAAAAACTGTAAGAGGGTGATTGGTTACCAAATAATTATAGTTCATCTTGAATCTAAAGATTCATAAAAAAACGTCATCCTGTCTAATATAGCTTGTTTAGAAAATAACGTTTTTTTACACTTGGGGGTATTTCAAGATTTTAAGTTGATGGGCATGTGACGGTGCCCCATGCTCACCAAGCTAGTTAGTGTATGTTAAGTAAACCTTATGGATTTGTATATCTCATCCATCCACTTTCAGATCGTTTCGCTTTATACTTCCCATAAGACAGAAGCTTCATTGCCGAGCGATTGGCCGCATGAAAAACCAAGTTCAGCTTCCATTCTTCCTCCATTTCACTGGGATAGGTGGTGGATTCATAAACATAATAACCCGCCATGATACAGGGGACTACTTGCTCCGGTTCAAATCCATAAGCAGTTGCATCATCGACAACCAAATCAATGAGGCATCGGTTTCCATCTTTAACTTTTTTCTGGAGTAACTTTTTTACCGATTCTGGTACTAATTCTAATATTTTATCCTTCATGTCAGTCACCTCATTTTTTATCATGTCCAGACAGCCTGGGGATATGTGTCAAACAAAATGAAATTTCAACCGTAATTGCACAGGTTTAACAAAATCTTAAGGACTATATCACCCTAAAAGGGAAAATGGCTTTAAATCCAAGAAATCTGGTGATACAGGGAGAAACGTATTCGTTCATTTTGCAGTCGATTGGAACGAAACAATTCAAATGTAGGAAAACGTGTCGTGTCTAAAGTGGACAACCTATGTTTCTATGATTCTCCATATTGGCAGGATAATAATGTTGCAGGTTCTGTAGATGCAGGATAAGGATTTACTATAGACGCAAAAGTAACTGTCAATGGATCTACAATATAAAATACACAACAGCAAAGGCAAAACTAAAAGGCATGAGCCCGGTACAATACCGGACCCATGCCTAAGAAGCTGCCTAATGAAATAGCGTGTCTAACTTTTAGAGGTCACTTTGTGGCCATAAAACAAAGTTTGATAATTTATAAAAAGTTATTCACTAGCAACACAATTTAGTAACGATAATGAAAGCTCAAATTCCAATATTATCCTCTTAACGTTTACAAATAACTGAGTTTGAACGGGATATCCCTCAGGTGAAAAACGTAGGGTCATTTGGACTAATTTACCGTGGTCGTATAGCAAGAATGAATGGATTTGATGATGTTCTTTTTTTAGATTCATTAGGACGCATTTCGGAAGGATCAATATGGAATATTGGCTTCCTCGATGGAAATCGAATTATTTGGCCAAAGGCTGAAATTCTCCCTGGTATAGCCATGCAACTTATTCAAGCAGGTTTAGAGAAAAATATCATTAAGACCGTTACATGTAAAATTTATTTTATGGATACAATCTTTTAGCTTGATGGGCGGGCATGGGGCAAGACGCCTATTACATCTAAAGCAATATGTTCATATTGTTTTAGGTACTTTTTTTACAATACAATCATATTATAAAAAGGAGGGGGATATGAATGCCTAAAATAGTTGATCAAATACAAAGGAAGAATCAGATAGCCACCGCTACTTGGCGTGTAATATTAGAAAAAGGTATCGATAAAGCTTCCATACAGCAAATCGCTGATGAAGCAAACATTTCGGTTGGACTTGTTCAGCATCATTTTTCGTCTAAAAATGAATTAATTCATTATGCAATGAATTTAGTATTGAATCGAATGGAGGAACGGGCAAAAACTCGTACAAGTGATTTTAAGGGAACAAAAGAAGAAGCACTTAGAAGATTAATGAAATTTATTATTCCTACTAATAAAGAAGAAATGTTGGAAGGGAAGGTTTGGATTACATTCCTGGGTATATCCTTTAGTTCCCCAGAGCTTCTAGAACTTCGGAAGAAAATGGATGACCATACGAGATATCTTATGGGAATAATTCTAGATTTAATGAAGGATCTAGGATACGTCACACCAGGCTACAATAGAGATTTTGAATTAGAGATACTGTACGGATTTATCGACGGACTAGTAATTCATGTCCTTCAAACACCAGAATCATATTCAGAAGAAAAAGTAAATCAACTTATTGAGTATTATTTAAAAGAAAAAAAGAGGGATTAATCACATGAATAAAGTTTTCATTATTATTCTTGTCGTTGTTATTGTATTGATCATTAGGCAGCTTATTCCTAAGAAAGTAGATAGCTTTGATCTTCTTGGTATACCAATCATGGCTATAATCAGAACTTATATTGGTCTTCCAAATAGACTGGACTTTATAATTACAATTGAATTAATTAGCTTGCTTATCTTAGGAACGATAGTTGGTTATTGGCAAGCTAAGAGGGTGAAAGTCTTTCATCATAACAATCAATTATGTAGTGTTGGAGGCTATACCTATATTATCGGATGGATTATTATGTTTTTGGGGAGAATTGTTATTTTATTGTTATTCGACCTTAACTCTCTCATATCGACATTTCATGCGGGACATGAACAGTTTACGACTGAAATAATTAAAGTTCTTTCTCATGCTGGAGATTGGTTAATATGGTCTACTATCCTTGCATCTTCCATAATGTATACCGTTACCTTATATAAGGATCACCCGGATATCAAGAAATTTATACATGCTCGTTTTAAAGAAATTAAACAACGGATAAAACATTAATTTAACTAACACGAATTGTAAAAGCATGTATTTGGTGTTATAGGGATGCCACCTATACCCAGCAACTTAAGAAATTAATTGTTCCCCAAAACGAAAAAAATGAGCCGAATTCTATAAACAACTGTAAAAAGGCGGAATTTTCATTTTTTTGTGGTTCCCAATCTTTAGCTTGATGGTGATGGGGTATTGCCAGGAAAATGGGACTTACAACGCTAAGCCCATTTTCAAGAAGATGCCCACAATTTTGAAAATGATAAGAAAGGTTCAGTTATCTTATTGTTGATTTGAAATTCAGAGATAAAAAAAACACGTTTTATCGAGCGTGTTTTTTGTTTTTAAGTGGATAGGAAGTTTATTCGTCTGGAACGAGGGTCTGATAAATACTAGAGTTTACAAAGAGGTAAAGGTAGTTTGTTGATAACATAAAATAAAGTTTGATAAAAAGGTCTATTTTGTAGAGTAATTGCTTATGCATAAAATAACACTAATTTTTAGTATACTGTTGCTATAAACTCTCACGAGATTTGGAAAATAGATTCGCGAATCAACCGCGTTTCCAACCTGATGTGGTAATGAGATTCACAGCTATTATGAGTGCAGTGAAATAACAGGGAGGTTTCCACTATGGCAGCTTTATTTGAACCTATGGCGTTTCAACTGAAAACCGAGCGACTCGACCTGAGTATGTGGGAGGAATCCGATTCAACCTGGATGAGAAAATTAATTGGCGAACGTGGTGTGGACATGCCAACCCTTGACTCCGTTCGTAGCCAGCTTATCAAGATGCGCAAGAGAGCAGTCGAAAATGGCATTTCCCTTCTCACTATTCGTCGACGAGACGAAGGCGATTTCATCGGATACTGTGGTTTGATTATCGGCCGTTCTACACTTGAAGAGCCGGAGATCGCATACGAGTTGTTCCGCAGTGTTCACCGTAAAGGCTATGCGACTGAGGCAGCATCCGTAGTCCTAGACGCTGCGATTGCTACCGGACGTCACAGACTTTGGTCGACTGTAGGTGCTTGGAATGTTGCGTCCCTCCGGGTGCTAGAAAAGATAGGATTTGAGCGACATCACAGCACGTGGGACGAGCGCGGTGAGATAGTTTGGAACGTACGCGATCTTTAGAGATTCCGACTTCATCCGAAACTATGGAAAAGGTCATTAGTTTAGGGGAGAATCCAGATACAGATAAAAGGACTGATTTATGACCCAAATAGTGACAAACTATAACCGAGGTTGTTTCTTTTAAATAAAGTCACGGTGCTATAAAAAAATATGCGATGTTTTGCCCCTTTGGATTTGTTTATCTAAAGGGGTGTTCTTTTAGTGGGCTCGTAACATCGCCATTAAGAAGTTTGGGAGAAACCTTAGAAGGTCAATATCTCACGGTGGAGAAATTTAAAGAGGGAACGAGGAAGAGTCATAATAGGGAAAACAAACTATTTGTGTGAACATTATAAATATAGGAAGAGAGTCGTATAGAAAGCATGAAGCATATTTAATTACATTGTTTAGAAAGTGCAATTTAATTAAATATGCAATATTGCATATTTGTTATTCGGAATCTTATGTTATCCTAAAAAATGTTATATATGGTATTTGTTTTTTCTCCACAATGCCAGTTGAATAATAATAAATAAAAATCATATTTTAGATGTTATTTAAGAAGAAAATATTAGATTTTTATTTTCAATGTCTGATAAAAGCGATGCAATTAGACGCCAAAATATCGTGGTTGACTATGGATTTACAATTGTATAAAGAAATCATCTTGTGGATTAAGGGTGTGGATAATGAGTTTAATAATTAAAGATTTAACAAAGAAATTTGACGAGCACACTGCAGTTGATAATTTGAATATTGAGATACCTAAAGGCGAAATATTTGGATTCCTTGGCGGGAATGGAGCTGGTAAAACTACTACATTTCGAATGATACTTGGACTTTTATCAAAATCAAGCGGATCTATTTCATGGAATGGTAAGCCTATAAATTATGATGTTACGGATAAGATTGGCTATTTACCAGAAGAACGTGGGCTTTATGCGAAAATGACTGTAAAAGAACAAGTTAACTTTTTTGCAAAACTAAAGAACATGAAAAGTAAAGATGCAGAAAAAGAACTTCAATATTGGCTGGAGCGTTTTAATATATCGGAGTATCTGAACAAAAAAGTAGGAGAACTTTCAAAAGGGAATCAGCAAAAAATTCAGTTGATAACAGCAATTATACATAAACCTGAACTCTTGATTTTAGATGAACCATTTAGTGGTTTAGATCCAGTAAATGTTGAAATGTTAAAAGAAGCTGTTCTTGATATGCAAAAACAAGGTTCGTCCATTCTTTTTAGTTCGCATCGTATGGAACATGTGGAAGAGTTATGCCAACACATTTGTATTATGCATAAAGGAGTACCTGTTGTTCAGGGTGACATTGCAAAAATTAAAAGTGATTTTGGTAAAAAGAATGTTGTGATCATTGGCGATCATGACTTTGATCATTTGAAAGAAATAGAAGGTGTAGAAAGTATGAAGAAACGTAAGAATGCAGTTACTCTTAAAATTTCATATGAAGAAGTTTCTCATGTTTTATTTAAAGAAATAACGAAGTTAGGGTATGTTAAAAAGTTTGCAGTGGAAGAGCCTACTCTAAATGATATCTTTATTGCGAAAGTAGGTGCACAACATGAGTAGTTTCTGGACAATTTTTTTACAAAACTATAAATCTAAGGTGAAATCAAAATCATACATTTCTCTTACAATAATAATTTCTATGTTAATAATAGGATTGTTGAATGTTGACAGGATTTATGACTTTTTTGTGGGAAATGAGGAAGAAAATGTTGTTGTTGTTACAGAGCAAGAAGAATTATATACAACAATTCATCAAGTGTTTAAAAATGTCGATAGTAAATTAAATGTAAAACATAGTAAGGATAAACAAAAAGCAGAATCGGGTGTTAAAAAAGGTGAATATAAATATGCAGTAGTTGTAGAGGAATTAGATAATAAGCAGCTGAATGCTACTTATATGGCTGAGACAGATGTAAATCAGGAAGATGTTACAAAGGTTCAAACTATCTTATCTCAAATACAATCTTCTAATTTCGCCCAGCAATTGAATCTATCGCAAGATGATTTAAAGGTGTTAACTACGCCAGTAGAAATACAAACCAAAACAGTTTCAGATAAGGTTAAAGGTGGAGAACATAAAGCGAGTGTAGCAATTTTAATTAATATCTTTATTTTCCTTAATTATTTAATGATATTAATGTATGCTACACAATTAGCTACAGATGTCGCAACTGAGAAATCTTCGCGTGTAATGGAGTTAGTTGTTTCAAGTATATCGCCAACCAAACATCTATATGCAAAGCTCTTTTCAACATTATTGGCTGGTATTACTCAAATAATAATTTGGGGCTTGATTGCATTTGTAGGGTATAAAACAGCAATTAAGGGATCGAAAAATGATATTTTAAATGGAATTGATTTAAATTCATTTGCTCCTACCTTAGTGGTTTATGGGATTATATTCTTCACATTAGGATTCTTATTATATGGCTCATTATCTTGTCTATTTGGCTCTATAATTAGCCGTATAGAGGAAGCTTCTCAAGCTGTTATGCCGCTGACAATTATGTTACTTGCTGCTTTGTATATCGCACTTTACGGGATTTCAAATCCAAGCAGCTCTTTAATTACTATTACTAGTTATATACCATTTTTCACTCCTATTGTTATGCTAGTACGTATTGGATTCCTGAATATTCCAGTTTGGGAAGTTGCTCTTGCACTAGCTATTCTATTAGCAACAATATGTATGATGATTGGTTTAACGAGTCGCGTTTACCGTGGTGGCGTATTATTATATGGTAAAGGTGCATTCAGTAATATAAAAAAGGCAATTAAGTTAGGAAAGTAATTGTTTGAAAAATATATTCAAAAAGATCTACATAGTTAATCTATGTAGATCTTTTTGTTCCAGCATGTATACAAATCCGTAGAAATGAATCTACACATGTTTATTATATTGGGGTATTTTTGTAGACTAGTTAGTGGGAACGTAAAAACTATCGGCAAGGTAGTTGGCACTGCTGAAGAGATTGAAAAAAAGCGAAAAACCTTGAGAAGACTGCAAAAACAACTAACTTCACAAAGTGTCCAACGGTTTTTGATGAGGTTACTAAGTGCGTTAAAGAATTAATATGCTTTTTTCATAAAATGAACAAAGCCACCTATAAATAAAATAACAAAGCTACTAATTACAACAAATACTAATGTTTGAATAGAGATATAAAATAGCTGTGAGTCATCGTTAGGAAGCATAGCAAGAAATGGTTGAGCCCATGGGTAGAAAGGACCAAACCTTGCAGAATTTGCAATCATTAGAGCAGGGATAGAAGCTATAACATTTAAAGCAATCGGTGCTGCAAAGCTGGACCAGATGGTTGACACCCACAATTGTAAGGCGATTAAAGGTAGAGTAGCAATACACCCCCCCGTAACACTTTTAATTGTAGGAATGAGAGGGAACGGACCAGATAAATGCAAAAGTTGTCCAACACAAACATAGCTTATAATGAAGAGAACTTGCACTGTACCAACAAATAAGAGAACAAAGAAAAATTTTATTATATAGGTGTGATACCTTGTTATCGGTTGTACCAAAAGTTGTTTCCATCCCCCGTTTGAATGTTCATATCGACAAATAAATGCAGTGAAAATGCCTGTTAACAATGGTAAAAGTAGCATGCTGTGGATCGTTAACATGATAGTATAAACTAATTCCCAATGTTTATATTCAGGGTAGTTTGAGCCACTTGTATAGGCGACTCCTCCAGCTAAAATCGGACTTAAAAATAATAATATCCATATTTTTGTGTTTTTCATTTTATAAAATTCAGCTTGCATAGTTTTAAGCCAAAGCATTATTTGTGCACATCCCTTCTAGTAAAATCTGCTGTTTCGATAATTAGTATACAGATACTTACAATCAATCCCATTGCTACACATAAAAGTGGGGGCCCCCAGTCAATACGTAGGCTTGGCCATCTCCATAGGAACCAATTAGGAAGAGATACTGAAAACATTGTGAGAATAGTTCCTAATAGGCCGATTGTAAATGTGATACTTTGATTTTGGAAAATAATGGAAATCCATAGTTGTAAAGCTACGATTGGTAGTGCTGACCAATAAGGGTAGAAACTCACTTTAAATATAGAAAACCATGGAATTGCAGTATCGAATTGTAATGCTAAACCTAACCCAACTGTACCAATCAATAATAAAGAACAGGATATAGTGAGCAGGCAAAACACCAATATAAATTTTACTAAAAAAATATGCCTCTTCTTAATAGGTAAGGATAGAAGGTGTTTCCATGAACTAGAATGATGCTCTATATGAGCGATTAGAGAAGTAATAATGGTTGTACCTAATATAAGGGTTACTAGAGCAAGCGGTTGTGTTTCAGAAATAAGGCCACCCCATAAGTTTTTCGCATATTTATTTGTCAACCAATCATAACGAAGAAAAAAGTTACATGCTTGAAGCGAAATAACACCTATTGGCCCTAAAAAGATTAAAAACCAAATCCATGTCCTCTTTATTTTTAAAAGCTCAGATTGAAAGAGGCGTTTGTACATGTGTCTCTTCCTCCTTTACAAGCTGTAAGAATATCTCTTCGAGTGATTTTTTATTTTCTTCAATTCTAAATATAGAAATATTATGTGTTACAAGTGTTTTTACAATCTCTCCAACAGTCTCGTTTGATACATTTGATAGAATAATTCGCTTCTCCTCTTGCACGGAAGGAATCCCTTTAGCAAGAATGACTTTCCAAGCAGCATCTGGTTTGTCAGTCATAAGTGAAATAGAGTGCTGAGCATGATGGCGTAATATTTCTATTTTATCTTGAAAAATAAGCTTTCCTTTAGTGATAATCCCAACATAAGTTGCCATTTGATCAATTTCACTTAATAAGTGACTAGATATAAGAATGGTAATACCTCTTTCTTTCGCTAATTGTTTAATTAAAGTACGAATTTCATGAATCCCCTCTGGATCAAGTCCATTTGTCGGCTCATCTAAAATTAATAGCTGTGGATCACCAAGTAAGGCAATTGCAATTCCTAACCGTTGTTTCATTCCTAATGAATATTCTTTTACTTTCTGTTTTGCAGCATGTTGTAGACCAACGATTTGCAGAACCTCTGCAATCTTTTCTTTCGGAACATTACGTAATATACGATAGACTTCTAAATTTTCAATAGCATTTAAGTGAGCATAATAAGATGGATTTTCAACAAGAGCTCCAATTTTAGATAATATGGATAAACGTTCTTTTGCTAGATCTTGTTGAAATATTGTGACACTCCCTTGAGACGGTTTAATAAGACCTAATAACATGCGAATGCTAGTTGTTTTACCAGCTCCGTTAGGACCGAGAAATCCGTAAATCTCTCCTTTTGGAATTTTTAAATCTACGTTATGTACCACATAATCATTTCGATATTTTTTTGTTAACCCTGCCGTTTTTACAATATAATTCATATTCCTATCACCTCAAATCAAGTATAGGAAATAAAGGTTAATGATAAGGTTAGAAGAGTTTAAGATTTGTTTAAATTTATAAATTATTCCCTAATTTTGGATTATGCTAGTTTTCAAATCATGTTGTATTCCTTATGATGGAAGAGAACGGTTAATTTTGTATATGAAGGTGAAAAAATGAAACACATTTTATACGTTGAGGATGATCTTGAGATTGGAGAATGGATAAAAAGAGAACTGGAGAAACAAGAGTATGAAGTTTTATGGTTTACTTCAGAGAAAGGTATTAACGAAGCGTGTGAAACAGCCGATGTAATTGTTTTAGATGTTATGTTACCCGGGCTTGATGGCTTTACATTAGGCCAACGTTTTAAACGTGAATATCCAGATACCCCAATCATTATGCTGACTGCAAGAACAACACTAGAAGATAAAATATATGGATTAACATTTGCTGATGATTATATAACAAAGCCGTTCCATCCAAAAGAGTTAATGGCACGTATTGAAGTTTTATTAAGGCGGTACAACAAGGATGGGGTAGAAGTGCAACATGTGAAACATCTAAAAGTATTTATGAAAGATTACCGGATCGTTGATACAGACACAGATGAAGAAATTGTTCTATCAGGAAAACAGCATCAGATTTTTTTCTATTTGATGAAGAATATGAATCGTACTTTAACAAAGGAACAAATTTTTGAGGCCGTATGGAATGAATCCTACATAGAAGGGGATAAATCATTAATGGTTCATATCCGCCATTTACGTGAAAAAATAGAGAGAAATCCAAGTAGCCCTAAAATAATAGAAACAATACGTGGAATTGGCTATCGGTGTAAGGCATGATGAAAAAAACTTCATTATTGAGAAAGTATTTACTTATCATATTTATAGCGCTGATTATGTTGCCATTAATTGTTCCCTTGACTTCGATGCTCTTTATGAATTACGTGGAGTGGATCAGAGGATTAGATGTATATTATTCAAGTGGAGAAATTGAAGAAGCATGGCAAAGTAAAGCGAGGATTTTACATGAAGATAACCCAGCAGAAATTCAACAAGCTTTTCAAAGTTTTCACGAGAAGTATCCAGAAAGCTCGTTGTTTTGGGTAAATAGCCGGGGGGAAACGAGTTTTCAAATTCCAGAACAGCAGCATATTCCGAAACAATGGTCTGCTAGTGATTCAGTGGGGTTTATGAAAAAAAGCTTTGACGGTGATCCATATACGATCGTTTCTTATATAGGAGAAAATGAGCGAGGAGCATTCATGGTATTTCAAATTCCAAGAAAGTATTTTAAACCACCAATGCACCAAGTTCGAGAAAAATTTGAAGTTGTATTTGAAGTTGTGATTATGTCCTTTTTTGCAATATTTATTGTTTCTTCCATTGTTTTCTTTCTAAAAATTAGAAAACGATTGTTAAAGTTACAAAAGGCAATGGAACTGCCTCAGGATCATTCTCTTCCATCACAAGTTCAAATATCAAAACAAGATGAGATTGGTTTGTTAGAAGAGTCCTTTAATCGAATGGTAGGAGCTTTACAGCAAAGTCGGATGAAGGAGAAGGAAGAAGAACAATTTCGTAGAAAATTAATTGCCGATCTATCTCATGATTTGCGAACACCTTTAACGACAATGCGTGCACAAATGGATTCTTTGAAAGAAGAGGTTATCTCGGAAAAGGGATACATAACAATTACGTTAATGGATGAAAAAATTAATTACCTAGCTGAATTAATTGAGAACTTACTATCCTATTCATTAATAACAGCAAAAAAATATCCGTATCACCCAGAACGAAAGGATATGACACGCTTAATGAGAAAACTTGTTGCATCCTGGTACGACATATTAGATGAGCAAGGTTTTGAAATTGATATTGTGATTCCAGAAAAGCAGTTATTTTGGAATATTGATGAAAATTGGTTTCAAAGGATCATAGATAATGTAATTCAAAATGTAGTTCGGCATGCGAGTGACGGGAATTTTATAGGAGTATGTATGAACCATGAAGAAGGAACGATTACAATTGTTGACCATGGGCCAGGTTTTCAGAATGCACATTCGCCAAATAAGGGAGCGGGAATTGGATTATCTATCATTGCAGTTATGGCGAAAGAAATGGATATCGAATGGCGTATAGAATCTGATGATACAGGAGCGATGTTTCTATTTAAAAAGTTAGTGTAGAAGGGAGAATAATAGATGGAAGAGTTTTAATTCACAAAGCGTGCAAATAGAATCTTTCAAATTGCAAGTAAAGAGGCTGAATGTAACGAATACATCATTCAGCATTTAGACTTATTTATAGGAGCTTGCAAGGAAGGAAATGGAGTTTGTGCTGAGTTACATATGTATTTGTTTCACTATGTTGGTATAGATTTTTTAACAAGGTTATCGCATTTACAACATACATATTTTAAAGATACAAGATATATGGAAATAGAAGGATATAGGGTTTCTTATAAGACAATGGAAATCTTTCAGCTAGCTAAGTGTAAGATGGAACGGTTTAATCAAGTATATGTGAATGAAGGGCATATTGATGAAAAAGGGGCAACTTGTTTTACCGGACAAGTCTGTCCAAAACCAGAAACAATTTATTCATAAATTGTTTGGCTTAGCTTCATAAGATGGAAATGAAGAGAAAATGGCTACTCTATGTTTCTAACTAATATTTTTGCACCAGAACCATGATATGTCTAACTATGCAAAAGATATGTTTATAAAGTTTTCAGAAAGCTATAACATTACTTTAGTAGAGTGGAATGCTTATATTTTAGTTAAATACTGTAAAGCTATTTTGCGTCATGGAATATAATACCCAATCCATATCTTATCCCAGATTGAATTGTGCTTACACCATGACGAAGTGTAGTTTTATAATAACCACGCGTTCCTAGAATAGGTCGATGATTTGTTGGGAAAATTAAAGCTTCTCCTTGTTCAAGGGTAATAACATGCCCTCTGCTCTGCGCCCGTGGTCTTTGCTCTACTAAGATTGATTCACCTCCAGTATAATCAATTCCACGTTGATTTAATGTAAGTAATATTTGGAATGGAAAATAAACATCTCCATATAAATCTTGATGTAAACAGTTATAACCACCTGCTTCATATTTTAGGATTAAAGGAGTAGAGCGTACTTGATCATGCTTATGACATTGTTCAAGAAACTCGGTAAGAGTTGGTGGATAAATCAGCTCTTTTCCTAATTGTTGTAGCCATCGATTTGCTGCTTTAGCGAGTTCAGGATAAAAGCTTGTACGTAACTCCTGTACAATGGATGGAAGAGGGGCTTGGAAATATCGATATTGTCCACTCCCAAAACGATATCTTTCCATGTGTATTGTACTTCTATAGTAAGAATCATCTTCGTACATATTAATAATTTCTTCACATTGTTTTGCATCTAACAATGATGGTACTTTTGCATAACCCACATCATTTAAGGTTCGTTGTAGTGCATCCCAATCGAGGGATGCAACATGCTCTTGTACGCTCTTGTACATTTTATTTTCCTCCTTAAAAATTGCCATCTATCTTTTCAAGTGATAGTAATTCACGCTTCATCTCTAAGCCACCTCGAAAACCCGTTAATTTACCGTTTTTTCCAATTACACGATGACAAGGAATTGTAATTAATACTGGATTTGCCCCGATTGCAGTACCCACAGCTCGAACTGATTTAGGTTTTTGAATTGCTTCTGCAATATCAGAATATGAGCAAGCTTCTCCATATGGAATTTTGTTTAAAGCATTCCAAACAGTCATTTGAAAAGTAGTACCAATTGCATCGACGGAAAAAGTAAATACTTTACGTGTTCCTTCAAAGTATTCAATTAACTCTGTGATATATGGTTGTAATTTTTGAGCATCTTCTACTAAATCATGCTTTGGAAGTCGCACACTTGACCAGGCAGATAATTCTGTGAATGAGTGGTTTTGTGAACCAACAAAACATAGTCCCTTATCAGTTGCTGCAATAAACATCTTCCATTGTTGATGAATGGAGTCCAATATACTTTTTGATTAAATGTTGTTTCCATGTTTCAACCTTCCATCTTTTTTTGATTTATTTTTCTATACTTACTAGGTGTATAGCCTGTTTGCTTTTTAAATAGTGTCGCAAAGTGTGACGTATTCGGTATCCCAACAGCAAAACCTATTTTCATAATGGATTTATTTGTATTCGTAAGGTAATAAATAGCTTTAGAAATTCGAGTTTGTTGTATATATCCAATTGGAGTTACCCCACATCCATCAACTTAAGGATTTAGACTATTTTTGAAGTTAAAAGCACGTTACTATTTTCTTATGTTAATGAGAAAGGGTGACGTGCTTTTTATGAATATGCACCAAAAACAAGAGTTATCTTTATTTGCCGAAGAGCTATATCGATATATGTCTCCCGCTACACTTAATCAATTAGCTATAGAAGCAGGCGGAATGAAACGAAAACGCAAGTGCCACGGGCACCATTTCTTATCTTTGTGTGTATGGTTAAATCAACAAATCGCTACTACCTCTCTTACTCAACTTTGTAGTCAATTAGAAACTTCAACAGGAATTTTATTAAGTCCGGAGGGACTTAATCGACGATTTAATTCGGATTCTGTAGCCTTCTTTCGCACTGTATTTACTACACTTCTACAAGCTAAAATTGGAGGAGTATCTAAGATTTCTCATTCTCTTTCTTCTTATTTTGAGCGGATTCTCGTCCTTGATTCTACAACCTTCCAAGTTCCAGATCGATTCGCAACTACTTATCCTGGTGCCGGAGGGTGTAGTCATACAGCTGGTGTGAAAATCCAACTAGAGTATGACTTGTTGAGTGGAAAATTTTCTGATGTGGAAATTGAACCAGGAAAACGAAGTGATTAGGCATATAGTGCGACTCGAACAGGCATGGCACAAAAGAATGAACTATATATTCGTGACTTAGGATATTTTCGTCTACAAGACTTTAAGTCTATTCAAGATAAGCAAGGATATTATTTATCACGTCTAAAGTTACCAACTAAAATATATAGAAAAGAATTTGAAACAGTGGTATTTAAAACAAAACCCGCTCAATTAAAACCGGTATATATACAAATTCATTTGGAAGACATCATGAAACAATTGCAGCCTGGCCAAGTGTATGAATTACATGATGTATATGTAGGGAGTAAAGACAAACTGCCTACTCGAATTGTAGTTTATAGATGTACCGAGGAGCAAAAACAAAAACGCCTACGTGATCGAGCTATTCGTGAAAAGAAAAAAGGGATTACATATACAGAGCGTA
>NZ_MAOI01000045.1 GCF_001884235.1 Bacillus paramycoides
ATATCGTTCAAGATAAAAAAGTAGAAGGTGAATTAGAAATAACAAAAGTAGATGTAGCGGATGGAAATACGAAACTACCAAATGCAGAGTTTACAATTTATAACGAACAAGGGAAAGAAGTAGTAAAAGGAAAAACGAATGAGCAAGGTGTAGCGAAATTTAAACTACCATACGGAAAGTACACATATAAAGAAACAATAGCGCCGAATGGATATGTAATGAATGAGGAGACATTCTCGTTTGAAA
>NZ_MAOI01000046.1 GCF_001884235.1 Bacillus paramycoides
TAAAAGATACGATTCCGTTAGGAATATATGTGCTTTATTCTCTTTTGTTTAATGTTTGCACCAGAACCGTTTTAGGCATATTTGGGGTTGAACTTCATATAATAGTAGTGAAAGGTCCTATCTCACATGTTACCTTAGACGATTTACGAGAGAGTACTTAAACGGGGAGTACTCTCTTTAGTTTGCACCTTTTGAAAAAGACAACCATATAATTGGAGTATAAGATATAAGTTTAGTCGTTTATATCGTATTCAACGTTTCTGGAAATTAAATCCTTATCACACGTTTGGGCATTTACGATTGTAGATGTCCTTTTTTATATAAACTAACAATTTTTTGTTAGAACACATGTATTAAGTGTCAGTCAACGGTAAGCGGAACGAAGTGAGCATTAAAGAGTTGACCGATTTATCTATCCCAGACCCTTGTAGGTTGTCAAACGGATACGGTTTGACCCTGTCTACCGGCTCGATTTGCTTTTATTGTCAAGTCGAGAGACCTAAAAGTAAGGAGCATACCAACATCAAAAAACAATGGAGAAATACTATGTTAACTTATTACGTTCGCCAAATGATCGCAAAGTTAGAATAATAATGTTTTGTGATTTTTCATGTGGTATATTTTATCATTTCCCGACAGAAAACTCCCACCTCAAGGAATGGGTAGGACATGGTCCAATGAGTAGGTGGGAGCTGAA
>NZ_MAOI01000047.1 GCF_001884235.1 Bacillus paramycoides
ACCGTTTACTTTGGATTCATATCCAGCTACTGACTGTTCTTTCACTTCGTACTTGTACGCTACCCCGTTTGTATCGTATGCTTGTAGCTTTTCAAACGTGTACTTCCAATTTGTTGCCGCTGTTACTTCTTTTGTATCTACTACTTTACCGTTTTGGAGTAAGTCTACTTTAATCGAGCTTGGACGATCTGTTGCGTTGTTATCGTTCCACGTTTTTGTTCCTTCTA
>NZ_MAOI01000048.1 GCF_001884235.1 Bacillus paramycoides
CTACTTGTATTCGCTGCACTTCTTACTCGGAGGCTTGTCGCGTTAATTTTTCCTACTTCTTGTGTTCCATTTGTAATGTTTTCCGCTGGCTTTTCTTCTTGTTTTCCTGCTTCTAATTTCACAAATTCTAACGACACATAACCTTCTTTTCCTTGATAATTGATTTTCGCCCAGCCGTTCGCTTTTCCTAACACTGTTACTTTCTCGCCATTTTTCAAGTTTCCTAGAACTGCGCTACTTGTATTTGCTGTACTTCTTACTCGTAAACTTGTCGCATTGATTATTCCAATTTCTTGCGTTCCATTTGTAATGTTTTCCGCTGGCTTTTCTTCTTGTTTTCCTGCTTCTAATTTCACAAATTCTAAGGATACATAGCCTTCTTTTCCTTGATAACTAATTTTCGCCCAGCCATTTGCTTTTCCTAACACTGTTACTTTTTCGCCATTTTTTAAGTTTCCTAGAACTGCGCTACTTGTATTTGCCGCACTTCTTACTCGTAAACTTGTTGCGTTTATTGTTCCTGTTTCTTCTGCACCATTTTTAATTGTTGGTTGCTGCTGTTTTTGACTAGAAGCGTCAGGCGTTTGAATTGCATCTCCAAATTTTAAAAACTCTAAAGATACATACCCCTCTTTTCCTTTATATTCAATCTTTGCCCAACCATTTGCTTTTCCTAATACCGTTACTTTTTCATTTTTTTGAACATAGCCAATCATTGAACTACCTAAAACTGGACTATTACGTACATTCAAACGAGTCGCCGTAACGATTCCCTCTTCTTTTTGTCCATTATTAATTGTTGGTTGTTGTTGTTCAGCACCTGGGGTTTTACCCGACAATTTCAAAAATTGTAATGAAACATACCCCTCTTTTCCATCATGAGAGATTTTAGCCCATTCTTTTTCCTGACTTAAAACTTGTACAGTTGTTCCTTGTTTTACTGTTCCTACAACTTTACCTTGAGTTGTAGGTTGTTCACGTATATTTAAGTTTGTTGCATTTACTGTCGCTAGATTATCACTTTCTGCAAAGGCATGAGTCGAAACAAAAGATGCTGCTGTTGCTAGAAATGTACCTGTTATGATTTGTTTTGTTATTTGCTTCATAATTTTTATAAGAATATAAGCAATCCTATATTCTTCAGCCCCCCTTTTTTTTATCCGTCTTACTATTAATCTTAACATATCATTCCGGAATATTTATTTTGAATATTAGAATATGAACATAAAAATTATGAACTTCTTTTTCTATATATTGTTTTTTGTGTAAAATCCTTTTCCCTATGAAATATTACAAAAGGATGTATTAATGGGGATTTCAGCATTCCTAATTGGTATGGTACTATTTATTCGTCGCAAAAATGCAAAATAAAAAAGCAACATCCTTCCATCTAAAAAATACACGATACAAATTATAAAACTAAAATAAAAGAACTTTGGATTGAAATTTATTATTCAATCCAAAGTCCTTTTTATCATCTATATGCAAAAATATTAATACGCTTTTCCCCAATACACCATGTGCTTAGCTTCTTTACCACAGCAAATACATTCTTCCGCTAAGCTTTCTTGTTCGAACGGAATACAACGTGAAGATACTCCAACTTCTTCTTTTAATTTTTCTTCACAAGCTAGTTCTCCGCACCACATCGCCTTAATAAAACCTTGCTTTTCATCAGCTGCTTTTTTCATCTCTTCGAAATTCGTCACACTATAAGTATTCTCATCTCGAAATACTTTTGCTTTATTAAATAAAGAATGATGAATCTCCTCTAGTAATGATGGAATACGTTCTTCTAATTGATCCATTGATATAAACTCTTTTTCTTTCGTATCTCGCCTTACAAGTACTACTTGATTCTTTTCAATATCCTTTGGACCAACCTCTAATCTAATTGGAGTACCCTTCATTTCATACTCATTAAATTTCCAGCCAGGTGTTTTATTGCTAGCATCTATTTTTACACGTGCAACCTTCTGAATACGACCTTGTAACTCTATTGCTTTTTCTAACACACCTTCTTTATGCTGAGCAATAGGAACGATAACAACTTGTAATGGTGCCACTTTCGGTGGCATTACAAGTCCATTATTATCACTATGAACCATAATAAGTCCACCTATCATTCTTGTTGATACACCCCAAGATGTTTGATGTACGTATTGCCACTTACCGTTACGGTCTAAAAACTTAATATCAAATGCTTCAGAGAAGTTCGTTCCAAAATTATGAGATGTTCCTGTCTGAAGCGCTTTTCCATCATGCATTAAACTTTCAATCGTATAGGTTGCCTTCGCTCCTGCAAACTTTTCTTTTTCTGTTTTTTGCCCTTTAATAACTGGAATTGCTAAATACTCTTCACAAAAAGCAGCATATAAATTTAAAATATTTAATGTTTCAGTTTGAGATTCTTCTGCTGTTTCATGAATGGTATGACCTTCTTGCCATAAAAATTCAGTTGTACGAAGAAATGGTCTCGTCGTCTTCTCCCAACGAACTACTGAACACCACTGGTTATATAACTTTGGTAAATCATTATATGATTGAACAATTTTTGAAAAATGCTCACAAAATAGAGTTTCAGATGTAGGGCGTACACAAAGTCTTTCCGCTAATTTCTCATCCCCACCATGAGTAACCCATGCCACTTCAGGAGCAAATCCTTCAACATGATCTTTCTCCTTTTGTAATAAACTCTCTGGAATAAACATTGGCATATACACATTTTCATGACCAGATGCTTTTAATTTTTCATCCATCACTTTCTGCATATTTTCCCATAATGCATAACCGTATGGACGTAAAATCATACAACCTTTCACACTTGAATAATCAACAAGCTCTGCTTTTTTCACAATATCGGTATACCACTGAGCAAAGTCATCTTCCATCTTCGTAATGGCCTGTACTTGTTCTTTTGCCATAGTCACTATTCCTCCTTTAGAAAATAAAAAAAGCCCGCGTCCCCAAATAGGGACCGAGCTTTGTCGGCGTTACCACCCTGATTCATACACAAAAAATTGAGTATGCTCTCTTTTTGATAACGGGAATTCCCCGCTGCATATGCAGAACTCAAAGGTAGGTTCCATATCGCCTTTTTAAGAATCTTCCAGCCAAAAGGATTCTCTCTCTACAAAAAAGGTAAGACATGTACTAGTCCTTTTTCATCGTTATAACGAAATAAATTTGTTGAATATCATAATATAAATTTTATTGCAAAACAAGAGTAAATTTTCTTATTTTTATACATTCTTTTCAGTTATTGTTATTTTATACATAACTTTTCCGAACGATTTTTACAAGTTGATGAGCAACCATGCCAATAAGTGTACCAATTAAAACAAAGAAACAAATAAATCCGTATCCCATTCCTTCCCATCCACCGATAACGATCATTGTAACAGGAAAGAAAGCTAAACAAAGAAGTATTAAAATAAGTGAAAATATAATATCAAACTGTTTGTCTGGAAAACGTTTCTTTAGTAAATAAGAAATTGCAAATACAAGGAAAATTGTGATTCCACCAATGATATAAAAGGTACCAAAGCCATCCAGCCAATCCATAGTATTCCCTCCTTACATTCATTCCCTTATAATCATTATATGTTTAAGTTTTCTGAAAATAAACAATAAATTTTATTCAAAAACATATTTTTATCACCAGGTATTAATAGTAATATATAAGAATAGGTTTTATATAATCAGGAGGTCTACTTTATGGATAAAGCATTAACAAATCACGTCATCATATTATCTTTTGACTGTTTATCAGCTTTAGATCTTCCGATATTACAAAAACTCCCTAATTTCCAATCTTTAATGAAAAAGGGCGCTGTTGCGGAAAAAGTAGAGCCGATTTATCCTTCTGTAACATATCCGAGTCATACAACAATTATAACCGGTAATTATCCTAATAAACATGGCGTTGTCAGTAATACATTACTTCAACCAGGACGTGAGTCACCAGATTGGCATTGGTATCGAAAGTCCATTAAAGGAACAACTTTATACGATGAAGCACGTAAAGCAAATTTAACGACAGCTGCCCTACTATGGCCTGTTACTGGAAGAGCAAATATTGATTACAATTTACCAGAAATCTTTCCAAATAGACCATGGCAAAATCAAATTTTAGTTTCATTATTTAGCGGTAGTCCTCTATATCAATTAGATTTAAATCGTCGTTTTGGCCATATACGAAATGGATTGTCACAGCCTGAGCTTGATGATTTCGTCCTTGCTTCCGCTGTCCATACAATTCAGACGAAAAAACCTAATGTTATGTTTGTACATTTTACTGATTTAGACACGCAAAGACATTATCATGGTTTTGAGTCTAAAGAAACACTAGCTGCAGTCCATAGGCACGACGAACGTCTAGGAAAAATTATTCATGCATTAAAAGAAAGTAGTATATACGAAGAAAGTACAATTATTGCACTTGGCGATCATAGCGCTTTAAGTGAAAACAAAGCAATCCAATTAAATGTCCTATTCCGTCAAAAAGGGCTTATATCCGTAAACAAAAATGGAAAAGTACAAGATTGGAAAGCTTATTGCCAAAGCTGTGACGGATCTGCATACGTACATGTAAAAGATAAAAATGATACTGAAACGATTAAAGAGATTCAACTTCTTCTCGAAGAGCTTCTTCAGAATAAACAAAACGGAATTGAATTTATTCTACACGATGAAGATGCAAAAGAACGCGGTGCTGATGGTAATTGCTTATTTATGCTAGAAGCCATGGAAGGGTATTACTTCATTGAGAATCATATAGGTGATTTCATAAAAGAGATTACTAAAAAAGATGTTACTTCTAGTAAAAAATATACATTTGGAACACACGGATATTCCCCAACAAAACCTAACTATGAAACAATTTTTATAGCTGCCGGAAAAGGTATTCAAAGTGGCGTTACAATCCCTTATATGAGACTCATTGATGAAGGTCCCACTATCGCTAGATTACTCGGTTTGTACTTAGGTGAAACAGACGGAGCAATTGTAGAGGATTTACTTCAATTGTAAAGAACTGTGTATATATGTAAAAGTTATGTAAAAATCATCCTTGTTTCTCTTTTTACAATTTTTATTTTTGTACACTGTTAGTAGAACAAATTTAAGGGGGAACATTATATGAAAAGAATGTCCAGGCAAGAAAAAAGCTGGATATTATATGATTGGGCAAACTCGGTATATTCGCTAGTCATTACAACTGCAGTATTTCCTATTTACTTTAAAGCAGCTGCAAAAGAAGCCGGACTATCTGGTGCAACTTCAACAGCTTATTGGGGATATGCAAACTCGTTTGCTACACTTTTAATTTCTATACTTGCTCCTATTCTCGGCACAGTTGCTGATTATAAAGGATTTAAAAAACGATTTTTCACATTCTTCTTTGGACTCGGTATCGTATTTACAAGTATGCTAGCAGTTGTTCCAACATCTCAGTGGTACTTATTACTAGGTTGCTATATGCTCGCATTAGTCGGCTTTGCTGGGGCAAATATTTTTTATGATGCATTTTTAGTAGATGTTACCTCTAAAGATAGAATGGACCAAATTTCTACGAGAGGTTTTGCATTAGGTTATATTGGGAGTACAATTCCTTTTATCGGTTGTATTGCTCTTATTATTCTTGCTCAAAAAGGAACTATCCCCTTATCGGTCGGCATTGCTAGTCAAATTTCCTTTGCAATAACAGCTCTTTGGTGGGGACTATTTACAATTCCAATGCTAAAAAATGTAGAGCAAACACACTATATTGAACGTCAGCCAAGACCAATTGCAATGAGCTTCAAGCGCCTTGCTAATACTTTTAAAAATATTAAAGAATATAAAACTGTATTTATGTTCCTAATAGCTTACTTTTTCTACATTGACGGGGTAGATACAATTATTACTATGTCTACCGCTTACGGAACAGATCTCGGTATTAGTGCAACTAATCTATTAATCATCTTATTTGTAACACAAATTGTCGCTTGTCCATTCGCTTTATTATACGGAAAATTATCGGAAACATTTACCGGTAAAAAAATGCTATATGTCGGTATTATTATTTATATCATTATCTGCACATATGCTTATTTCTTAAAAACGACACTTGATTTCTGGATCTTAGCAATGCTAGTTGCTACTTCTCAAGGCGGAATTCAAGCACTTAGCCGTTCATACTTCGCAAAACTAGTACCGAAAGAATCTGCAAATGAATTCTTCGGATTCTATAATATCTTCGGTAAATTCGCAGCAATTATGGGTCCGGTATTAGTTGGTGTCACAACACAATTAACAGGAAAAACTAACGCTGGTGTCCTTAGTGTTATTGTCCTATTTATTATCGGGGGATTCCTATTAACTAGAGTGCCTGAAAATGATACGTCCGTTACGCCACCTAATCCTAAAACTAAAACAATATAAGAAAAAGATCCTCTTCACACAAGAAGAGGATCTTTTTCTTTATTTTTAACGATAACGCCTTACAATTAAAAACTCTATAGCTGGCTTTACAACTATAGCAGCGCATAACGCAAACAGAAGCGGTATGTTATGAAAATCAATCCATTTATTAAAACCTACCGATGCGAAAAACAAACCAAAAATTAATACAACTAGTACATAATATGTAACATTTGCACTTGTTTTTAATACATGTTTTTCTAAATCTTCGTTCTCCTCAGTTGCCCCTTCAACATTATGCGATACCAAACTTTTAAACATATAATGTAATGCGATGCTACAAATAAATAGTGCATACCAGTTTACTTGAAGTTCAGTTAACCAATAGTAAAGTGCAAACACTAGCGTACTTATAGCTACTAATGCCGTAACTAAAAGACTTATTTTCTCTTTCCCCAACAACTACTCCCCCTACTGCTTGTACAAAAATAGTTTATCAACAGTTGTTCCTAATACTTCGGCTAAACGGAATGCTAATGCTAAACTTGGGTCATATTTATTATTCTCAATTGCATTTATCGTCTGTCTTGAAACTTTACACATATCAGCTAATGCACCTTGTGAAATATTATTTTCAGTGCGTAATTCATAGATTTGATTTTCCACATTATTTCTCCTAACCTGTAAAATTATTTTTACAACATCAGTATATAGTTGGTACATTTCATTGTCAAAAGATTCCCATAGAAAAAGGGAGCAGCTCTGCTCCCTTACAATGGCTATTTCGAAACCACTGCATTCGTTAGTTCCTCTTGATTAACAATCTCTTCTTTATTCATCCTCATACGTAAGATTGGCAAAATTGCCAATAAAATAAGTGACATTGCTATACAGAATACAATAACTAGTGAAGTCATTTCCTTCAATCCTCCAGCTAGTGAAGTTCCAATTAACATAGCACCCATAAACAGTGGTAAAATTGTCCCATTTACTCTTCCAATCATATTTTCTGGTACAAGTTGAATCATAAGCGTCCCGACCACAATATTTACACAGGCTAAACAAATTCCTGTGCCAAATCGCATCAAACTAGTAATCCAAAACGATGTAGACAGTCCTTCTACTAAAAATGATATCGCTAATATACTCATGCCGAATACAAACATTTTTTTCGGATTTACTTTTGAAGTAAAAACTGCTGCAACAATACCACCGATTAACATACCTATCCCGTCAGCTGCAGCTAAATATTGAACTGCTTCCTTTTCCATGCCTAAACGTTCGATCACAAGGAATACTTCTAATGGATTCGTTAATCCAACTGCTAAACCAATAATTGTGAAAGTGATCGTGATCATACGTAAATTTTTCGTATGAAGAACGTATTTCCATCCTTCTTTTATATCATTTTTTAATGAACCTCTCACCGCTTGCTCTTGTTCAACCCATTTTGGTAATAGCGAAAGAACAATAGCCGATAACAAAAATAAAATGATCAAGCTATATAGTGACGTAAATAAGCCAAGTTGTGTATACACAATTGAACCTACAACTGGTCCAAAAATCATAAATAACGACTGTAATGTTTGGTTAAATGCAATAGCACTTGCTATCTGTTCTTCCTTTACATAGCGCTTAAATATACGTGAAGATGACGGCTGAGAGAACTGACCTACAATTGCGGAAACGAGTGTTGCAAAAAATATTGCCTGCCAGTAATCAATCTTTAACAACAAAACAATTCCTATAATAGACAGTACACTTAATACATCTCCAGCGACCATTGTTCTTTTCGGGTTCCAGCGATCTGCTAGCGCACCACCAATAAACGAGAAAATAAAAATAGGTGCATATTCCATAACTGATAATAGTGACACTGACATTGGATCATTATTCGTTCGCTCCATTATGAAATACAAAAGAGCCATATTCCTTATCCAAATTGCAAATTGCTGTAAAATATCAGATGCCATAACGAGCATAAATGCTCGATTTTTAAATAAAGCTTTCATTTTCACTCCTCCTTTTATAAACCGACCGTTCGGTCTAATTTATTTTATAAGAAAAGCTGCTGATTTATTATTCAGCTGCCATCCCTTTTAACAATACATCTATTGCCCTTTTATAAATTCGTTTTAATTCGTTATTATCAAGCTCGTAGTAGAGCACTCCCAGCCCCGATAATAAGCCGTTTACAATATACATAAGATCACGAGTGTTATCTTCACGGAACTCTCCAGACTGTATACCTGTTTCAATTAATTTCTCAAAAATACCATATGATTCTCTAGTTAAAGCTAGCATTTCATCTAAAATCTCTTTGCTTACAACTTGACTCATAGAAAATTCCTCTATTGCATTAGAAATAGGTTGCTGTATATCCTCTACATGATATTCTGCGAAGCCATATAATTTCTCAGTACTAGTAATATACAACTTCTCTTTTTCATTCCATTTCTCAAGCCAATCATACGTATGCTGTTTCACTACAAATAAAAATAATTCTTCTTTACTTTTAAAGTAATAATAAATACTTCCCTTACTTCGCCCTGTAATCTCACAAATATCTTCCATAGATGTAGCTGCATAGCCTTTTTGTGAAAACAGACTCTCTGCTTTATATGCAATTTCTTTCTTTATCTCTTCTGCGCTTTTTCTCATTCTCACACCTCTTTAAACCGACCGTTCAGTCTAATAATAACAAATGAAAAACCTCTATCGCAAGAGGCTATATTCCTTATTTACGAAAACGTATTTTCAAACCAAACTCGAATCATGTGTATTGTTCCAAATTTAAACCCCAGTTTAACAAGAAATACGCCTCCAGCAACTAATAAAAATAATGCTACTTTCCCTTTGTTTTTCACTTTCGGTTCCCTTTTCATTTCCATTCCCCTTATAACATGTTTATAAAGTGAAACTTTAATCGAACGTTTGTTTAACTGTTTTTTATGTGTATGTAATTCCACTAATCAAACGTTTGTTTAAAAAGAAATACGCCCGTATAAGGCGTATTTCTCATCAATCACCACCGCCGCCTCCATCGCAGCTACCTCCACTATCTCCGCCAAAAGATCCTCCGCAATCATGTGAATGACCGCCATCATGTGAACTATTACTATCAGATCCAGCAAAGAAAAATGATGGTGATGAGGTGTTAGAAATATTATGTGCATTACTTTTTTTAGTAAGGTTTGCTCTTCGATTATTTGATTTAACTGATGCTGCAATCATCCAAACTAAAACACAAAATAGTAACGCTGCAATAACAAACCCCATATAAAAACCTCCCTTATTTTTCTAACAATTGAAGTACTCTCTCTATATTTTCAAGTGAAATAAAGCGCGATTCACGAAGAATCTCCTTCCCTTCATGAAATAATAGAACTGTCGGCCCTGTAAATACTAAATATCGACCCGCAATCTCTTGCATGTCTTGTAGTAAAACCTCTACTTTCTTTACGTAATCATAACCCTCTAATACATAATTTACTTTCCTTAACATAACATCACAAACACCACAATTTTCCGTTTTTATAAACAGAAGTACTAACTGCTGTTCTTCAATATATGTCGCTAATTCTTCTACCGTTTGAAAATGATTCATCTTATCCCTCTTAACGTAATTTGCGAAATACTTTATCTTGATACATACGAAATGCTGAATTGTCTTTAATTTTTCTCTTTTCCATTAACTGCTGAAAACGCAAAGTTTTTACTGTTAGTTCTTCTTGTAATTTTATTCTCTCAACCTCATCATAACAGCAAGCGATTAAATCCTCTATTTTTAATATATCTTTTTGCAATTCCATTTCTGGTGGAATCATACCCGCATTTTTCAATATTTTATAACTCATTCTTAATTCTGGAGGTACCATTGAAAGGTCTTCTAATTGTAGTGGTTTTCCTTTTCCCGGCCTATTATTGAGATCTCCATTCCGTATTGCTTGACGAATTTTTTCTTCAGCAATATTCAAAAACACATCCACACTATTCCCTCCTTTACATATTTTTACTATTATTTTACATGAAATTTCAATTTTCTGCTACATTACGCAATAGCAAAGACACACAAGTTTTGGATTCTAAAATTAGTAGTAAAACAAATAATCGTTATGTAATTACTAATGTAGGATGGAGTGGCGAAATTCCTCCGGGTGGATTCGTTAGAATCAGAGGCGCAGGAACAGGAAATCCTGCTGAACTTTTAAATGCAGTCATTAGTGAAAACTAAACGTAACCTTATTTAATTATTTCAATAAGGTTACGTTTAGTTTTTAACGTTAATTCCTAAATTCAAACTTTTAATTTTATAAAAAGTAAAAAATCAACATTCTAATAATATATTATATTTATATTTAGTTTCTAATATGAAGTTTGTATGAAGCTCAGCTGAATTTTACATGAATTTCCTTTAATTACTATTGTCTTCCCATACTAATCACATTATCCTTTACATATAGGAATAATTTTTATTCCACTTCAAACTATCTATATATATACAAAGAAAGATAGTGGCCTATTAGGGAAAGGCATCTAGTATTATTATAAATATAATCGCAGAAAAAGCACGCTTATAAGCGCACCATAAGAGTGCTTCTTCATACAATTCTCATGTAAGAATTCTCGAAAATCATGTTAATTACAAAGAAAAGGCATTAGCTCATAAAAGCTAATGCCTTTTCTTTGTGATTATTTTTAAACGTTCCATTCTTCAATATTCCATACTTTTGTTATCCACGCTTTATAGAAAGAGGGCTCATGTGAAACAATTAAAACCGTACCTTTATATTGTTTTAACGCTTCCTGCAAAGCCATCTTAGTCTCTGTATCCAAATGGTTAGTTGGTTCATCTAAAATTAAAACATTGCTTTGAGTTACGATAAGTTCGCATAATCGTACTTTCGTTTGTTCCCCTCCACTTAATAAATGGATAGGTTTTAAAACATGATCTTCTTTCAATCCGCACTTTGCTAATGCTTGTCGGATTTCTTTTCTTGTCATATCTGGTCTCCCTGCCCATACTCTTTCTAGTGCAGTTATTTCTGAAGCGAATTCCTCTTGTGCAAAATAAGCTGGTTTTACCCGTTCACCAATAAAAACTGAACCGCTTAACGGCTTTATTTGTCCTAGTAATGTTTTTAACACTGTTGTTTTTCCAACCCCATTATGACCAACAATTGCAATCTTTTCCCCTTTTTTTACTTGAAAATCCAATTCTGGAAATAACGGTTCACCATAACCAATTTTCAGTTTCTCTACCTGTAATATACGACTCACTGGCTCAGTATAAACATTAAAATCAAAACGCGCACGAGGTACATCGTTAACCTTTTCCACCTTTTGCATTTTCTCTAATACCTTCTCACGACTTTTTGCTTGTTTCGCTTTTCGAATTTTATTTTTTTGAATAAAGGTTTCTAAATGTGCAATTTCTTTTTGTTGTTTCGCATACGCCGCTTGTAATTGTTTCCTTTGTAATTGATAACTTTGCAAAAAGGCTTCATAATCTCCTACATAGCGCTTAACCTTTCGTTCTTCTAGATGATAAATAACATTCGTAATATTGTTCAAAAATGCCTCGTCGTGCGAAATGATAATATAAGCTTTTTCATACATTTTTAAATACGATTGCAACCATTCTATATGCGCTGTATCTAAATAGTTAGTTGGCTCATCTAATAATAAAACATCCGCTTTTTCTAAAAGGAGTTTTCCAAGTAATAACTTTGTCCGCTGACCACCACTTAACTTTGAAACATCCTTTTCCATCCCTATTTCAAACAAGCCTAAACCGGTTGCTACTTCTTCAATTTCTGTACGAATTTGATAGAAATTAGAACCTTCAAGTATCGTTTGTAGCTCGCCATACTTTACTAATAGTTTCCCTATCTCTTCCGTTATAGCCATCTCTTCTGTAATTTTTAACATTTCACATTCAATCGCATACAAACTAGAAAATGCACTTTGCAAGTATTCTTCAATTGTTATACCTTCTTGTAAATCCATATGTTGCTGTAAAAAGCCAACCTTCACATGTGGAAACCATTCAATTTTCCCATCATCATGTATAAGCTCTCCTGTTAACAGGCGTAACAATGTTGATTTTCCAATTCCATTTTTCCCTACTAACCCAACATGTTCGCCCTCTAATAATCGAAAACATGCATTATATAAAATAGTTTTCTCACCATATGAATGGCTTACATTTTCTACTGTTAATATACTCATTTTATCTCTCTCCTCTACTTATAGTTCATAAGCTAAATAGAGAGAACAACAGTATAAAGCCTTATTTAGTTGTACATATAAAAATGGGTAAGGTGAATACACCTTACCCATTACAATTTATTATCGTAAAAAAGGATTAAGGTTCTTTACCTGCTGTCTTCAATTTAGCTTAATCTTTAAAAATGGGCAGACTTCTCCCGTATCAAGCTAAAACCATTTGAAGAACAGTCGATAAAGTCATTTTATCCTTTCACTCCTTTTACATTTGTTATATTACGAGTATAAACTACTCTGTTATATTCTATTCGCTATTTTTCCTTTTGTTCCTTCTTATTCATTTCATGTTCTGCAAAAAAGCCTCTTAACAGTAATTATACTAAAACTGTTAAGAGGCTTTTTCTATTTTTTCATATAAGGAGCCAATACTCTTAAAATTTCTTCCTTATCTTTCTTTAACTCCAGAGATGTTAACATATCCATTGTTCGCGGTCGAGGTAATTTCACTTGTACCTCTCCAACAATTGATGCCGGTCTTTGAGATAAAATAAATACGCGATCAGAAAGCAAAATTGCCTCATCTAAGTCATGTGTAACCATAACAATTGTCTGCTTTTCTTGATGCCAAGAATTTAAAAGCCAACTGTGTACTTCCATTTTTGTAAATGCATCTAATTTTCCAAAAGGCTCATCGAGTAGCATAATTGGCTTTTCACATAAATATGTGCGAAGGAAACTAATTCTTTGACGCATTCCACCTGATAGCTCATCTGGGTAATGATTTGCATATTCATCTAGCTCAAACTGCTTTAATGCTTCCATTCCTTCTGTCAGCCTTTGTTTTTTAGGCTTCCCTTCGATTTCTAATGGAAGAACTATATTTTGTAAAGCAGATCGCCACGGTAGTAATAAATCTTGTTGTGGCATATAACTAACAACATCTTGTTTTTTTACATAATTCTCGTTATAAAACACTTCTCCACTCGTTGGTTGTTCAACACTCGCAATCATATTTAATAATGTGCTTTTTCCACAACCACTTGGGCCTACAAAGGAGACAAACTCTCCCTCTTGTATGGAAGCACTAATATTTGCTAATACATTCTTTCCATCGAAAGCTTTTACAATATCTTTTATTTGTAATCCACTCATTTTTCACTTGGAAGGAATTCATTTGTAAAAGCATCTTTTACATCAATTTTCTTTTTAATAACTTTGTTGTCATATAAGAAATTCATGTAATTCGTCCAAATCTCTTCCTTCTGTACTCCCCACGCTTTTGCATCATCTTGATACTTTGTACTTAACCACTTTTGACTTTCTTGTACTAATTCTTTATTCACATCTGGAACAGCTTTAATTAAAATATCAGCAGCTTCTTTCGGTTCTTTAATTGCAAAATTATAACCTTCCGTCGTTGCAGTCATAAACTTTTTCACAAAATCTTTATCTTGCTTCGTATGTTTTTCACTTGTAATAATGACAGGACTATAGAAATCGAGCGCTGGATCTAAGTCTTTCACCATAATTGTATTTAACTCTTTTCCTTGACGCTTCGCTTCAATTCCATCCCATCCATAATAAATCCATTCAAAGTCTGCATCACGACCGATTGATTTAAAGAAATCTGTTTGTCCAAGAATAATTTTTTCAACTTTATTAAAATCAGCTTGATGTTTATCCATAATTGTCTTTAACGTCGCTTCTTCTGCTGGTCCTCCCCAGCCACCATAACGTTTACCTTCAAAATCTTTCGCTGAAGCAATATTATCTTTCTTTAACGATGCAAAAGCAGATGTATTATGTTGAATAATTGCACCGACCGACACAACAGGAATACCTTCAACGCGAGCCAATGTTACATTTTCTTGTGCACTTATCGCAAAATCAGCTTTTCCTGAAGCTATCATTTGTTCGGCCGTAACATTATCACCTGGTTGAATGATTTCTACATCTAACCCTTGTTTTTTATAATAATCTTTAGTCTTCGCCACATATAAACCAGTATGGTTTGTATTTGGGAACCAATCTAAAACGACTTTCACTTTCTTTTCTTTGCTTGTGCTCTCTTCTTTCTTCGCCGCATTACATCCGGCAACACCAACTGCTAATAATGCAGCTAACATAATTTTCAAACCTTTTTTCATTTTCTGCCGCCCTTTCTGTATATCCATGGTGCTGTTATTCTTGCCATAAATTCAACAATAAAGTACAGGAATAATGTCACCATGACGATAATCGCTGCAACACCAAATACACGAGCTGTTAAAAAGGATTTTGTCGCTCTTGTGAGCATAACGCCTAACCCTTCACTCGCTCCAAGCCACTCCCCAATAATCGCTCCCATCACACTATATGTAACGGCAATTTTTAAACCTGAGAAAAAGTATGGAAGTACTGCTGGAAATTTCACTTTCTGATAAATTTGCCACTTTGTCGCCTTCATCGTTTGTAACAACTTCAGCATATTTTTATCTACCGTTTGGAAGCCTTCTAAAATGCTAAGCGCAATTGGGAAGAAACAAACAAGAATAACAACCATTACCTTTGGCAACATTCCGTACCCAAACCAAATAATAAATAATGGCGCGAGCACAACGATTGGAATGGTTTGCGAAATAACGAGCAACGGATTCATTAAAATCCGAAATAAAGGAATAACATCCATAATGATAGCAATGCTCGTTCCGAGTAAAATCGCAAAAAACAATCCAATAACAACTTCTTGTAACGTTTGTATTGTGTTTGGTAATAATAAATCTTTCATTCCAATTAATTCTTGTACAATTGCAGAAGGCTTTGGTAAAATCCACGGCTCAATTTTAAATAACGAAACAGATCCTTCCCATATAGCAATGAGAAGGATAAGCCAAATTGTTGTAATTATTTTAGATCGCTTCTGGTTTTGCATATTCATCACGGTACTTCCAAACCTTTTCGTCAATCGTTACGCCCGTACTTGGACGATAGTGAATTTTAATAGAAGTGATAACTTCTTCTGCTCCAGCATCGACGCAAGCTTGTTGTGCGCGTTTAATGACGTCAAGAAGTACATCTAATTCTCCTTCCAGCGTTGTTTCCATTGCCCCTACTTCATAACGAACTCCCGATTGTTGTACAACTTCAATCGCTTTATCAACAACAGAATACACATCTTTTGATTTCGCTTGTGGTACTACTGAAAATGAAATTGTAACTTGTTGTGACATAATAAAATCCCCCTTACAAAATATGTTTTCGAAAAAAGAAAAGGCTTTCCTACCATGTAGGAAAGCCTTGTATGCAAGTTATTCTATAATAACTTATGCTACATCACTTTAAAGTAACTCCCTACGCTGGCATTATCCAGATCAGGTTGAGGGTCGATGTATACTTACATCCTCTCAGCCAATTGGCTCCCCGGTTCTTAATTCGTTTTCATTGTAGCATGATTTATTTTATTGAACAAACAAAAGCATGCATAATCATTTCATTTAACTTTTAACTTTTAACTTTTAAATTCCCCAATTAACTCTTGTAACTCCTGTGAAAGCCAGCTTAAAGAAGTAGCTAATTCGGCAATATCTTGTACAGACATTTCCTGTTCTTTCATCCCCTCTTCAATATTACTACTACTATTCGCATACGTATTTGCGACATGTGATAGTTCATTTACAACACGAACAATATTTTGGCTATTTTGCAGTATATCACTTGAATTGCTAGAAACAGCTCTAACTTGATTTGTAACAGCTTGTGCTGATTTTGAAATTTTTTCAAAGAAAGCACCACTACTTTGAACAAGTTTAATTCCAGATTCTACTTCTTTTGAACCTTTTTGCATTAAAACAACAGCTTCTTCCGTTTCATCTTGTGTTTCTCCTATTAATTTTGCTATATCTTTTGCTGATGCTTCCGTCTGCTCTGCTAATTTACGCACTTCATCAGCAACAACGGCAAATCCCCTTCCGGTTACCTCAGCACGTGAAGCTTCAATAGAAGCATTTAAAGCTAGCGAATTAGTTTGATTTGAAATACCTGTAATTACAGTTACAATATCACTAATTTCTTTGGATCTTGTTTCCAAAGAATAAATGATAGAAGATAAATCTTGTACTGCATTTTGTATTATGCTCATTTGATTAATCGCCTGTTCAATAACGCCATTTCCTTTTACTGAATGATGCTCCATACCTTCAGACGCTGTCGCCATTTGTTTTGCAGCATTCGCTATCTCTTCCATCTTATCTTCCATTTCATATACAATACCTAAATACTGTTGTACTGAAGTTTCTTGAGACTGAGCGCCAGCTCTTAACCCAACCATAGAACTTACGATTTCTTGAACTGCCATGCTATTCTCTTTCGTACTCACTGACAATTCTTGTGAAGATGAGGAAACCTGTTCTGCTGTCTGCTTCACTTTATCTATAATTCCTTTAAACTTCTCGATTGTATTATTAAAATAGGTATTAATAATACCAATATCATCTGCTCTTTCCTCTAATTTAATACTTAAATCTCCTTCACCCACTTTGCGCAAGCCTTCACGTAAATCTCGCAATGGAGCAAGTGCGTTACGCACAATTAAGAATTGAATAACAGTTGCAATTAAAACAGAAATACAAATAAACATTAAACCTTGTATAATGAATTTTTTCTTTGTACTAGGAACAATAGAGGCATCTACATCAGCGGCAACAATTGCGACAATATTTTCTTCTCCATCTTTAATTGGCTCTAATATCGTTACCCATGATCCTAATTCGTCCTCATATACTTCTGTCATGTTTGCTTTTTTCGTGCTCATTACTTTATCATATGCTTTCATCCAACGATCTGGTTGTTTATAATAGTCTCCTGGCTTTACTTGAACAACATTTGCTAATCCTGTAGCCAAACCGACGATTTGTAACTCACCTTTTTCATTTGTTTTTGCTCCAACAACATACGTTTGTCCAACACTGTTCAATTCTTTCGTTACTTCATCTAATTGCTCTGTTAACTTCTCTCTCTTTTCTCTTTGTGCCGTTGGGTCTTTTTCAACATCTCTCACTATTTCTGCGTCTAATTTATGTAATACCGTATCTCCTGTTTCAAAAGAATGCCGTTCAAATAAAGACATCATACTATTTTGAAACATGTTAAAGCTTAACGCTCCCATAGTACCAACAAGCGTCAAAATAACTAACACAGTTAAAAATACATTTTTTTGAAGAAATGAAAGCTTGCGCCAATATCTTTTCATTAACATCACCTTTCTTAATTAACGTAATATAAAGTAAAACTATTAAAATATAAACCTTAACAAATGATAATCATTCTCACTTGTTTACAAATAAAAAAAAGACCAATGTAAAAAGCATTGGTCAAGACCAACCCTATCCGTCCGGTAACTGGCTAGCTTAGCCTCTCGACCTTAGCCCCTGTAGTTTTGCGTCCTCATGTTTCCATCAGTTTGCCTTTCTCGCTGAACGAGTTGAACGATATGGGAGTTCTATGAGAATTAAAATATTCTCTTTCAAAGATTACAACATAAGTATTAAGATGTCCACTTATTTAGAGATATAAATATAAAGTTTTAATGTATTATTTTTTCGAAATAATTTAACAAAATGCGTGAATGTTACTTTTTTTGTGTTATATAATAAAAAATGTATATAATTCAAGGATTACTTCGAATAATTATTTAATTTTCATTCAAATTAAACTATTCGAATATATCTTAACTTATGAATTTCGGAGGTAGTTTATCATGTTTTGGCTACAATTTCTTACCTTACTACTCTGTATTTTTATTGGCGCACGCCTAGGTGGAGTTGGTTTAGGAGTAATGGGTGGAGTTGGTATGGCAATACTCGTTTTTGTCTTCCACTTACAACCTACAGCTCCTCCTATTGATGTAATGCTTATGATTTTAGCAGTAATTACAGCTGCCGGCGCCCTGCAAGCTGCTGGAGGAATGGATTATCTTGTCCACCTTGCCGAGAAAGCATTACGAAAAAATCCAAAGCGCATTACATTTTTTGCTCCTATTGTTACTTATTTATTTACGCTATGCGCGGGAACTGGTCACGTTGCTTATTCTGTACTTCCTGTTATAGCCGAAGTATCTCGTGAATCAGGAATTAGACCTGAACGACCAATGTCAATTGCCGTAATTGCTTCCCAGCAGGCAATTACAGCTAGTCCAATATCGGCTGCAACTGTTGCACTTTTAGCAATGTTAGCCGACTATAAAATCACTTTATTAGATATTTTAAAAGTCAGTATCCCTTCTACCTTCATCGCTTGTATGGTAGCTGCATTCGTTGCTAGTAAAATGGGAAAGGAATTAAATGAAGACCCTGAATACTTGAAGCGATTAAAAGAAGGAATGATTCCTAAACTTGAAGAGAAAAAAGAGTTTGTAGGTACAAAGGGCGCGAAATTATCAGTTATCCTTTTCCTAGTCTCAACTTTCCTTGTTGTACTTCTCGGCTCATTTGAAACACTGCGTCCAGGGTGGATGGTGGATGGAAAATTAGTTCATCTTTCAATGCCAAACACAATTGAAATGGTTATGTTAACCATTGCTGCTCTTATTATTATTTTCTGTAAACCAAATGTGGAAAGCATTGTATCTGGTAACGTCTTTAAAGCAGGCGCAACAGCCGTTGTTGCCATTTTCGGTATCGCTTGGATGGGAGATACTTTCTTCAACGGTAACTTAAATATGATTCAAGGATCAATTCAACACTTAGTAACAAGTGCACCGTGGCTATTTGCTATCGCATTATTCATTCTATCTATCTTACTGTATAGCCAAGCAGCAACAGTTCGTGCATTAATACCACTCGGATTATCTCTTGGCATTCCACCAGCATTACTTATTGCGATGTTCCCTGCAGTAAATGGATACTTCTTCATTCCAAACTACGGAACAATCGTTGCTGCAATCAACTTTGATCGCACTGGTACAACTGGTATAGGTAAATATGTTTTAAATCATAGCTTTATGATTCCTGGCTTGATCGCAACCTTTACTTCTATCGGAATTGGAATGCTCTTAATTTCAATTATGTTTTAAAGAAAAAGCACAAACCTATGATTTTAAGGGGTTTGTGCTTTTTTAATCAAACGTTTGTTTAAATCTTTTCAATCGATAACTTCTACAGTATATCCTTTCTTTTTTAAACCACTCAATACTTCTTCGATATGATTTCTATCTTTAGTTTCTAATGATAAGTGCAATTGCGCATATCCTGGAAATACCTTTGTACCAATTCGTTCTAAATATATATTTAATACATTCGCTTCAAAACTTGTTACAACCTCGAGTAAGCGTTGCAAATACCCCGGCTTATCTTTAATCGTTGTCGCAATATGAACGAAACGCCCTGCTTCAACCATTCCATGCTCAATAATACGTGAAATAAAGTTTACATCGACATTTCCACCGCTTAGTACGGATACGACCTTTTTTTCTCTTATTGGGATTTTTTGATAAAGCAAAGCAGCCAATGAACTCGCGCCGGACCCTTCGACCAACAATTTATTCCGCTCAAGAAGCATTAACATCGTCCGAGCGATTTCCATTTCATCTACACAAAACACATCATCCACATAACGTTGTACAAGTTCAAAAGTTAAATCTCCTGGCCTTTTAACTGCAATTCCATCTGCCATGGTTGGCGCCGAATCTACCGTTATTACTTTCTTTTCCTCAAGTGATTGTTTCATTCCTGGACAAGCAAGTGTCTGCACACCATATATTTTTACTGATGGTTTTTGTTCTTTAATTGCCATCGCAACTCCTGCAATTAATCCCCCGCCTCCAATAGGACAAATAACAGCTTCTACGTCTTCAAGCTGTTGTAATATTTCCAATCCGACTGTCCCTTGACCCGCAATTACTGCTTCATCATCAAATGGATGTACAAATTTTGCTCCTGTCTTCTCTTTTAAATCTAGTGCGTAAGCTAATGCATCGTCAAATACATCACCTTGTAATTCCACATGAGCACCATACCTTTTCGTCGCAAGCACCTTACTTAACGGCGCACCTTTTGGCATTACAATCGTGCAAGGAATACTGAGCATATTACTAGAATACGCAACCCCTTGTGCATGATTTCCAGCAGACGCCGCAACAACACCATTTTCTAAATCACCTTTCTCAAGAGAAACCATTTTATTATAAGAGCCACGTACTTTAAAGGAACCTGTCTTTTGTAAATTCTCAAGCTTTAAATAAACATCATTCTGTGATAATTCACTAAATGTGCTCGAATAATCTAGCGGTGTCATATGTACAATACCCTTCATTTTCTCATAAGCAGTTATAATATCCTGGAATACAATCATACCTTCGCCTCCGAAACAATATATGTTTATACATACTAGTTTAAGCGGCATATTTTGTTTTATACGACAAAAGATCACGTAGCATTTTATGCCACATGATCTTCTCTTACAAACTCTTATTTACTTCATCAGCTAATTTCTTCGTACTTTCATACGCAGAATCAGCTAAGCTAATCGCAGAAATAACCGAAATACCGTCCGCACCGGCATCTATAACAGAAGCTGTATTTTCAATTGTAATTCCGCCAATACCAACAATCGGTATTGTAATCTCGTGTTCTCTAAAATACTTTAGCCCTTTCGTTCCTTGAACTGCTTTCGTATCTTTTTTCGTACTCGTTGGGAAAATAGGACCAACTCCTAAATAATCAGCTCCGTTTTCAATCGCCCAGCGTGCTTCTTCAATTGTATGTGTAGATACTCCAACAATTTTATCTCCCATTTTTTCACGAACAGATGTTATTCCTTCATCATCTTGTCCAACATGTACACCGTCTGCATCTAATGCAAGAGCTAATTCAACGTCATCATTCACAATAAACGGCACATTATACTCTTTGCAAAGTGTTTGTAGTTCTTTCGCAAAACGAATACGTTTCTCACCAGTTAAAGCCCCTTCTCCCTTTTCACGAAATTGAAAAAGTGTTATACCGCCTTCTAGTGCCTCTCTCAATACTTGCAGTGGCTCCTTCGTACAATTGTTACTACCCATAATAAAATATACTGGTAGTAATTTAGACATTTCATCCATTGTAATACGCGACATCTATTTCCCCTCCTTACTGTACAAACTCAACCTTTCCATACTTCTCAATATCCTCTGAAGTTGTATTCGCTAATTGATTTAAAAACTCAATTTGGAAGCTACCAGGTCCTTTTTCTACCGTTTTGGCTGCTGCCAGTTCCGCAGCTACTCCATAAAATGTTAATGCTGCGACAGCTGCCTTCACATAATCTTTTTCAACTGCTGCAAATGCTCCTATTACAGAAGTTAATAAACAGCCTGTTCCAGTAACTTTCGTTAAAATGCTATGGCCATTTCGAATAAGAATAGTTCGCTCTCCATCTGTAACGATATCTTCTTGCCCAGTGACCACAGCAACTGTATTTAATTCATCCGCTGCCTGTTTTGCAATACTTACTACATTACCATTTCCAGTACCAGCGTCTACACCTTTGATTTCCCATTTTTCATTAATAACATTAGCTATTTCTGCTGCATTTCCACGAAGTATCGCTAAATTTATTTCAGCTGGAATATGTCTCGCAACTTCTGTTCGATAAGAAGTTGCTCCTGCACCGACTGGATCAAACAATACCGGTACATCATTTGTATTTGCTGATTTACCAGCAAGTAACATCGCTTCTACCTCTTCAGGACGAAGTGTACCCATATTTAAAACAAGAGCTCCAGCAATGCTAGCCATTTCAGCTACTTCTTCTTTCGCATATGCCATTACAGGCGATGCTCCTAACGCTAACAAACCGTTTGCTGTAAAGTTTGTTACAACGACATTTGTAATATTATGCACGAGTGGATTAGACTCTCTTACCAGTTCCACTACTTTACTAATTTCTTGTACATTCATTCTTTTCATCTCCTAACTTTAATGATGGGAGATACACAAAAAGACACTTTGCGTATGCAAAGTGTCTGAACATGTGCTTTTACACTCTCCCTACGCTGGCATTATCCAACAGGTTCAAATGGTCAATGACGGGTTAGTCATACTCTCAGTTTGCATCCGCAAACTCCCATGTGCTTTTTTATTCATCTACTTCAAAGTCTACTCTCATTCTAGTGAAATAACAAGTTCTTTACTTTCTTATACAGAAAGAGTGATAGGGAATCCTATCACTCTTTTCATACTATTATTTTATAGCTTTTGATACTTCTTTCACCATTGCTGATACAGACTCAAGTCCACCACCAGATAAGTACCAGTAGTTTGCATCAAGGTAAACTACGTTTTTGTTTTTCACAGCGTTTGTTTTACTTACCAGTTCATTTTCAACAACTTGCTTAGCAGAAGATTTCCCGCCAGTTACTACGCCTCTATCAATTACAAATAAGTAATCAGGGTTCTTCTCAAGGATGTACTCAAATGAAACTTTATTACCATGTGTATCTGCTTTAATTTCTGGGTCAACAGGAGTTACGCCAAACACATCATGAATAATGCCGAAGCGAGATTGAGGGCCGTATGCACTTACTTGACCATCGTTCGCTAAAATAACTAAAGCTTTTTTATCGCTTTTCTTCGCTTTTTCATTTAATTCTGCCACGTCTTTTTCAACTGCTGCAATTTCTTTTTTCGCTTTATCTTCTTTATCGAAGATTTTTGCTAATGTTTCTGTGTTTTCTTTAAATGATTTCATGTATTCTTTTGTATCTTGTTCTACGTAAATTGTTGGAGCAATTTTTTCGAATTCTTTATATGAATCAGCTTGACGTCCAGAAATGATAATTAATTCCGGATTCATTTCATTGATTTTTTCGAAGTCTGGTTCTTTTAAACCACCAACGTTTTTATACTTTTTATCTTTATATTTAGAAAGGTATTCTGGTACACTTTTTTGCGGCACACCAACCACGTCAACACCTAGTTTATCTAATGTATCTAATGAACCGAAGTCGAATACTACAACGTTTTTCGGATTCGTTTTAACTTTCGTTTCGCCTAATTTGTGCTTAATCGTAATTTCTTTTGATTTACTTTCACTTGCCTCGGTCTTCTTGTCAGTAGAAGCACCATTACTACATGCCACAGCGACAACAGCAAGCATGAAAGTTAATAATAGCATCGCTAATTTCTTCACTTCAATCACCTCAATAAAATTTTTAAAATTATTTAAATCGATAGCACATTTACACCATCAAAAATAACTTCCTCTTATGAAAAATAAATACAAATGTTGTTTCCAGATATCTCTTCTATATGGATGTCCATATCATAAATATCTTTTAAAACAGCTTTATCAATAATTTCGCTCGTTGGACCTTCTTTCATTACTTTTCCATCTTTCAAAGCAACGATATGATCGGAATAACAAGAAGCAAAATTAATATCATGAATTACGATAACAACCGTTTTTCCAAGCTCTTCAACAAGTCGTCTCAGTACTTTCATAATTTGTACAGAATGTTTCATATCTAGATTATTCAGTGGCTCGTCCAATAAAATGTATTCTGTATTTTGAGCAATAACCATTGCGATATACGCCCTTTGCCTCTGCCCACCACTGAGTTGGTCTAAATACTTATGCTGGATGTCCTCAAGTTCCATATAGCGAATAGCTTCCTCAATATGGCTCCAGTCTTCCTTTGTCAGATTACCTTGTGAATATGGAAATCTACCGAAACTAACTAATTCTCGAATGCTAAGCCTTAAATTAATATGATTCGTTTGCTTTAAAATTGAGATTTTCTTAGCAAGCTCATCGCTCTTCCATTCCCCAATTTCTTTATCTTCAATGTAGATTTCACCAGCATCTTTTTTTAATAACCTACTAATCATAGAAAGAACCGTACTTTTCCCTGCTCCATTTGGACCAATAAAAGATGTGATCTTTCCTTTTGCTATTTTAATAGAGACATCTTCAACAACATTTTTATTACCATATTGCTTTGATATGTTTCTTACTTCTACCATGACTTGCTCTCCTTTAATAGAAGATAAATGAAGTACACGCCACCAACAAAGTTAACAATGACACTTAAAGTCGTGTTAAATTCAAACACTCTTTCAACAATCAATTGTCCTCCTACTAAGGCGATAATACTAATAAGGATAGAACCTATTATTAAATATTTGTGTTTGTATGTATGCAAACATTCACGTGCAACGTTTACTACAAGCAGTCCTAAAAATGTAATGGGTCCTACTAACGCTGTGGAAATAGATACTAAAATTGCAATTACAATTAAAAGCTTCTTCACGACTTTGTCATAATCTACTCCTAAATTAATTGCCTCATCTCTTCCGAGTGATAGTACATCTAATAATTTCAGCTCTTTATACACATAAGCAATAACCAATACAATTCCAATGATAGACGTTACAAGTAGCTCTGTTTTTACATTATTTACACTTGCAAACATTTTCCCTTGTACAATTTGGAACTCATTTGGATCAATGAGCACTTGCATAAAGGACGATAAACTTTGGAAGAATGTACCGAATATTAATCCGATTAAAAGTAGGAAGTAAATATTATTCCCTTCTCTTTTAAACAGAAACTTATAAAGAAATAGTGAGAAAATCACCATTAAACTTACTGATATAAGGAAGTTTACGTTTGTGTTCATCATCGTGAAATGTTGTGATCCAAATACAAACACAACAAACGTTTGAATAAACATATAAAGTGAATCTAAACCGATAACACTCGGTGTTAAAATACGGTTATTACTAATCGTTTGGAAGATCATTGACGAAAATGCAATCGCTCCGCCTGTTATGATCATCGCTAACAATTTCTTACCTCTTCTCGGCAAGGCATAATCTAATGTGTTCATATTTAAGTTAATAAATAAAAATATCCCAATGGCTATAACTGATACAATGGCTAGTAATGCCAAAATCATCTTATAATTTCTTTGTTTTCTAAGCTGCATATGCGTTTCTCCTCATCAATAAATAAAGGAAAATTCCGCTTCCGATTACTCCTACTGTAAGACCAATAGAAATCTCGTACGGATAAATTACGACCCGACCAAGTATATCGCAAGCTAGTACGAAAACTGCTCCTAACAAGGCAGTGTGCGGTAAGCTATTCTTCAAGTTATCTCCGCGATAAATAGAAACAATATTCGGAATAATAAGCCCTAAAAATGGAATCATTCCTACAGTTAAAACAACTAACGCGGAAATTAAAGAAACGATAACAAGTCCAATATTTAGTACTCGATTATAATTCATCCCTAAATTCGCAGCAAAGTCTTCTCCCATTCCAGCAACGGTAAAGCGATTTGCATATAAAAAGGCGATGATTACAAGCGGGATACTTAAATATAAAATCTCATATCTCCCTTTCATAATCATTGAAAAGTCACCTTGTAGCCAGGAATTGATATTTTGAATTAAGTCATATTTATAAGCAAAGAATGTTGTAACGGAACTAATAATGTTCCCAAACATAATCCCTACAAGTGGAATAAATATCGCATCCTTAAACTTAATTCTCTTTAAAATTTGCATAAATAAAAATGTACCAGCTAATGCAAAGACAAATGCAACAAGCATTTTCTCAAGAGGACTCGCTGTCGTAAATAACATTAACGACACTAACACCCCAAGCTTCGCACTATCCATCGTACCCGCAGTTGTCGGAGATACAAATTTATTTTTGCTCAATTGCTGCATAATTAGGCCGCTTATACTTAAGCTCACACCAGCAACGATAATACTGATTAAACGTGGCAACCTACTAATGAATACAACTTGCATTTTATCTTGATCCCAATGCACAATATCCATGAGGCTTATATCTTTTACACCAATGAAAATAGAAGCAATCGATAAAACAATAAGCATAATAAACAAATATCTTTTTTTCATAGTTATTCATGGTGCAGATTATGTTCTGTCGCCATCATCTGATTTTAAACAGATTATAATCCTATCATTTTATCCCCCTCATCTATTTATAGAATGATAGAAATCATAACTCTTTTGGTAAAACCTTTTCTTGCCTTCTTATGATTAAAATGAATTTCATTATCAATTAAGAACATAATTTATATGTATTAATCAACTTTCCCATATATTATTTTGGCAATATTTTGGTAACCTCCTTTAATGATAATGAAATTCATTTACAATGTCAACGGATACACTCAAAAATCTGACATTTATATCAAACTTTTATTCATATACGTAAATCCTCCCTCATTCATTTAATCGGAAATATTTCAAACCTGTAGCATAACTGAATCCAGCAAAGATGTATGCTATATTTAACGTATGGAAATTTGAAAGGATGTTTTTAAAATGGCAAAAAGTATTGTAATTGCTGAAAAGCCTTCTGTTGCACGTGATATCGCACGTGTACTGAAATGTGATAAAAAAGGAAACGGCTACCTTGAAGGTAGTAAATATATTGTTACTTGGGCTTTAGGCCACCTCGTTACATTAGCAGATCCAGAAAGCTATGATGTAAAATATAAAAAGTGGAATTTAGAAGATTTACCAATGTTACCTGAGCGTTTAAAACTAACGGTAATTAAACAAACAGGAAAACAATTTAACGCTGTGAAAAGCCAGCTACTTCGAAAAGATGTAAGTGAAATCATTATAGCTACAGACGCTGGCCGTGAAGGTGAATTAGTAGCGCGCTGGATTATCGATAAAGTTAAAATGAACAAACCGATTAAGCGTTTATGGATTTCATCGGTTACTGATAAAGCAATTAAAGATGGCTTCGCAAATTTAAAGCCTGGCAAAGCATATGACAATTTATACGCTTCAGCTGTCGCACGTTCAGAAGCTGACTGGTATATCGGTCTTAATGCGACTCGAGCATTAACTACCCGCTTTAATGCCCAACTAAATTGTGGTCGTGTTCAAACACCTACTGTAGCCATTATTGCAGGCCGTGAAGACGAAATAAAGAATTTTAAAGCTCAAACTTACTACGGTATCGAAGCTCAAACAGCGGAGAGATTAAAGCTAACTTGGCAGGATATAAAAGGAAATAGTCGCAGCTTTAATAAAGAAAAAATTGATGCACTTGTGAATAAAATCAGTAAGCAACATGCTACTGTTGTAGATATTGATAAGAAACAAAAGAAGTCGTTCGCTCCTGGTCTTTACGATTTAACTGAACTACAACGTGATGCGAATAAAATCTTTGGTTACTCTGCAAAAGAAACATTAAACATTATGCAAAAACTATATGAGCAACATAAAGTTTTAACGTATCCTCGTACAGATTCACGCTACATTTCATCTGATATCGTCGGAACGCTTCCAGAGCGTCTGAAGGCATGTGGCGTCGGAGAATACCGTCCTTTAGCGCATAAAGTATTGCAAAAACCTGTAAAATCTAATAAATCATTTGTTGATGATAGTAAAGTAAGCGATCATCATGCAATCATCCCAACAGAGAGCTATGTAAATTTCTCAGCTTTCACAGATAAAGAACGTAAAATTTATGATTTAGTTGTGAAACGTTTCTTAGCAGTTTTATTCCCAGCCTTTGAATATGAACAACTAACATTACGTACAAAAATTGGTGGCGAAACGTTCATCGCACGCGGAAAAACAATTTTGCATGCTGGTTGGAAAGAAGTATATGAAAATCGATTTGAAGATGATGATGCAGTAGACGATTTGAAAGAACAAATCTTACCTCGCATTGAAAAAGGCGATACATTAAACATAAAACTAATTGTCCAAACATCAGGTCAAACGAAAGCACCTGCACGTTTTAATGAAGCAACGTTACTTTCAGCGATGGAAAACCCAACAAAATACATGGATACGCAAAACAAACAACTTGCTGATACATTAAAATCAACTGGTGGATTAGGTACTGTGGCTACACGTGCGGATATCATCGATAAACTCTTCAATTCATTCTTAATTGAAAAACGTGGTAAAGATATTCACATTACATCAAAAGGGCGTCAGTTACTTGATTTAGTGCCAGAAGAACTAAAATCTCCTACACTAACTGGTGAATGGGAGCAAAAACTTGAAGCAATCGCAAAAGGTAAATTAAGAAAAGAAGTATTTATTTCAGAAATGAAAAACTATACGAAAGAAATTGTTGCTGAAATTAAATCGAGCGATAAAAAATATAAACACGACAATATCTCAACGAAGTCTTGTCCAGACTGCGGTAAACCAATGTTAGAAGTAAACGGTAAAAAAGGTAAAATGCTTGTATGCCAAGATCGCGAGTGTGGTCATCGTAAAAGTGTATCCCGCACTACAAACGCACGCTGCCCTCAGTGTAAAAAGAAACTAGAACTACGTGGTGAAGGATCCGGCCAAATTTTCGCATGTAAATGTGGCTATCGCGAAAAACTTTCTACGTTCCAAGAGAGACGTAAGAAAGAATCAGGCAACAAGGCTGATAAACGTGACGTCCAAAAATATATGAAACAACAGCAGAAAGAAGAAGAACCATTAAACAATCCATTCGCAGAAGCATTAAAGAAATTAAAATTTGATTAAACCTATTTTTAAATATAAAAAGGTTCCTACCACTCTCGGTAGGAACCTTTTATTTTTAATGAATAATTTTACTTCCTTTTGCGTTCTCAACAAACTTTTCACTTGATTTGTTAATTGGTGTTTTTAGCAATATCGCAGCAACAACGATGACTACTACGAAAGCACTTAACACGAGTAAATCTCTAATTACTATATCCCAAAGCATTCCACCTACTGTTTCACGAATTGCACTAATTGCGTATGTGAATGGTAAGAACGGATAAATTGCTTGGAAGAAGGGTGGTGTCATTTGAATTGGGAATGTTCCGCCCGATCCTGCTACTTGCAGTACAAGTAAAATGATTGCCATCGATTTCCCAACGTTTCCGAAAATAGAAACGAGTGAGTATACGATACAAACAAAGACTCCACCAATAAATAAACTAAATAACACAAACCAGAATTTATCGACTACGTACGTACCGAGTAAGAATATATCCCCCATCGATACGATAAATGCTTGTGAAAGCCCTATTGTTAAGAATGTTAATAGGCGTCCGAAGTATATTTCATGGCTCTTATAATTCGCGCCCTCTTCATGTACTTCTACTGTTAATAACGAAACCATTAATAGTGCACCAACCCATAGTGCAAGCACTGTATAGAATGGTGACATCGCTGAACCGTAGTTCGGCATCGCAAATAATTTATTCTCTTTTAAATTTACTGGATTTGCGAAGTAATCACTTTGCTTTTCAACATCATTTTTCAATAAACGTATGATGTCTTTTATATCCTCTTCTGATTCAAAATCACGAATTTTATTTGCTAAGTCTTTAATCTTTTTCTCAGTCTCCGGCATTTCAGCTTTAATATCTGCTAATTTCTTTCTACCGTCCACTAAGCCTTTTGATGAATCTTCTAATATTTTTTTAACATCTGGAAGCTTTTTGTTTGCTTCGCTTAAAATTTGAGATGTATTTTTAGACATCTCTTTTGTGCGAGCAATTGCTTCATTAAAGTTTGGAACGATTTCTGAATCGTATTTAGCTAAGATGTCACCTATTTGGCCCGAAACATTTTTAGATACTTCATTAATGCTCTCAATAACATCTGCCGCTGGTTTTTGACCTTTATTAATAGAGTCAATTCCTTTATCAGTTAAATCGATTCCTTTTTGAAAACCATCTTTTACTTTATTCAATTTAGAAATCATGTTATTCATGTTCTTATCACTATTTACATCTGCTAAAACTTTATTCGCATTTTCCATAACGGGAATCATATCGTTAACTAAATTTAGCCCCGCTTTAAACTGGCGATTTAATTCATTTAAAGCTACTTTTGTAGAATCTAGTCCGTTGACACCTTTATTACTTAAGTCTTCTCTGGCTTTTTCAAGCTCTGTTTTTAATCTGCCGTAATTATTTACAGCCTGATCATAGCCTTCTCTACCATTGTCTAATATCTCGTTAACTTTTTTTATTTCTTGATTTAAATTCTGTTGCGCATTTCCAGCTTTATCTTTTAATTGTTCAGCCGTACTTACTGCTTTTTCAAAATCTGCTACAAACGTTGCATTATAATCTGCCTCCGCTTGGTTTACTAAACTATTTATCGCATCTAACTTTTTATTAGTAGCATCTCTTACATCTTGTTTCACTTCTTGCCCTGTACCTATAATATTAGCGATATCTTTAACGCCGCCATTTGCATTTTCTATAGCTGATTTAAGATTCGTTAATTTATCTATTCGTTTTTGGAAGAAGTCTTTTCCAGAATCAGTTGGTGCAGATTCTTTAAATTTAGTAAAGACATCAATTAAATATGAAACACTATCCGCACGACCTTGAAGATTCTCAGAAACCTTGTTAAGATCTTGTTTCGCTTTTTCTGGGTCAAAATTACCATTTTGTAACCCGTTTATAACTCCTTGTGCATAAGTTGTTCCAACACGTATTGAGCCGAATACATTATTTACAGTTTGATCAATATTTTTAGCAATATCTTTATACAATTGACCATTCACCTGCGGTAGTTCTGGTATCTGTGGAATAGTTATATTAGGTAACACTGGGAATTTAGATGGATCTGGAAGTGCTAGATTGAAATCAACAGATGGATTTTTTAAGAAATCCGTAATTGCCGCCGCACCATTCAAACCTGTTTGCATTGCAATTAAATTATTCTTAATAGTTCCCGGAGCACGATTCAATGTTTCATCATTTCTCGCAAAGAATGCATCTAAACTCTTAAGTGTATCTTGCCCATCATTAATAACACTTTCTACAACTGGTAACTCTTTCTGAGCTACTTTCACAACATCTTCCGCGCGAGTTGCATCATCTAACGCCTTATCCATGAGTGTATTCATTTCTGGGAACTGCGCTTCTAACTTAAATACAAGATCCTTGACCTTCTCAATACTCGGTAAGTTAGTTTCTAAATCGATTCCAAGGTCATTGAAGATTTCAAAAATCTCACCGTTTGCTGTTTTAACAAAGTTTTTACTAATTTCTTCAGTAAGACCTGATGCACCTTTAGCTGTAATCTTCGGTGCAATGGCATTCACCTTTTCATTTACGTAATACTTAATTTCCGGTTTCTCTGGATTTTCATTCAAGACTGTTGCAATCTTTTCAGAAAAATCTTTTGGAATAGTAATACTTGCGGAATAATCTCCACGCTCTACTCCATAAATTGCTTGCTTTTCATCGACAAACTTCCAACCAAAATTTTTGTCCTTCTTAAGTGAATCTACAATTTCTTTCCCGATGTTAATATCTTTCCCTCTTAAATTTGACCCAACATCTTGGTTAGAAACTGCAATCTGGATTCCTTTCGTATTTCCGTAAGGATCCCAAGAGGCTTTAATGTTAAACCATGCATATAACGATGGTAGAACCATCAAACCTAATACAATAACAATTGCAGCCCAATGTTTGGCTACATTCCGTAAATCTGTCTTATAAATACGCCAAATCTGTTTCATATAAGCTATCACCTAATTATATATTTTTCCTTCTTTAGAAAATGATACATACATTTTGCAATTATATCACTTTCTACATCGTGGATTAAACGAAAATGCACTATTTTTTCCCATAAAATATTTCACCTACTTCATTATATAACGAAGTAAAAAAAGTATGCATACAAAATGACCAAATTAGTTTTACATTCAATAATAACAAATATATAGGAAATGTCATAAAAAGTACAATTATTTTCTCTTGGAAATACTTGTATTCATCAAAAAAATCCTCACAGCTTTTTATTATCTGTGAGGATTTCTTCTATTATATATCTAATTGTACCTCTACACCGAAATGATCTGAAATTACATTTCGATTTGCACCATTAAAAATAACTTTTGAAGAACTAACCGTTTTACTTTGGTTACATAATATTAAATCGATTCGTAAGTTTTGTTTATTTTCATCCCAACCAGCAATCTCACCTTGGACAGTTGTTCCTTCATCCTTCTCCATTGCTAGTTCATATGTGTCATATAAACCTTTTTTCATAATATACTCATAACCCTCTCCTTGCAAACGAGCATTGTTATTAAAATCCCCCATTAAGAAGGAGAGTTCATTGCTATCTACACGCTCTATTAAACGATCGACCTGGCCTTTGAATGATTCTTCTTCATCATTCCACCAACCGAGATGACAAGAGTAAAACGTTATCTTCTTACCATCATAAGTAATTGTTGCACTTACAATTTTGCGTGTTTTCCAATACGCTGTATCCTTATTTTCTGAAATAAAGAACGTATCTTCTTTTACAACGTTATGCTTTGTTATAATTGCTAATCCTTCCTCGTACACATCATATCCAATATGAGAGAAGTCCCAAATAATATTGTACTCTTTTACATGTAAGGCTCTTAACTCTTCTAGTAGTAATAGTCCAAAATTATCTTTTTTCTTGTTACCGCATACATTTTCAGCTTGTATAGATTGACTTACTTCTTGCAATGCGATTACATCATAATCTTCTTCTTGAATTACCTTGGCAAGATACTTTATTTTTTCAATTTGATTCTCTTCTTGCCAAGAGTGACAATTTAAAGTTAGCAATTTCATATTATTACGCACCTAACATATCTTGAATGTCTGACTTTAATACGTCAGCTTTCGGGCCATATACTGCTTGTACACCTTTATCTTTTACAATAAGTCCTAAAGCACCATTTTGTTTCCACTGTGCTTCTGGTGCAACAACGTCTAAATTTTTTACTGTTACACGTAAACGTGTCATACAAGCATCTACGTCAGAAATATTATCTTTTCCGCCCAATAAATCAATAACTTTTGTTGCTAATGAACCATCTTGTACATTTCCTGTTCCTTCTGATGACTCATCTTCATTATCAATATAGTTACCTGCACGCCCTGGTGTTGGTAAATTGAATTTTTTAATTAAGAAGTTGAATAATGTAAAGTTAAGGCCGAAGAACACTAATGAAACAATGACAAAGTTGATTAAATCTCTCGTTAAACCTGCATTGACCATCATTGGTGTACGTGTAATTAACTCAATAAATCCAAATGCATGAACACGTAAATTAATTAAATCTGCTAATGCGAATGCAAGTCCTGTTGTAATTGCATACACAACATATAATACTGGCGCAATAAACATGAACATGAATTCAATTGGTTCTGTAACACCTGTTAAGAATACTGCTAATGCTGCTGATAAGAACATCGGTTTATACTTTGCACGCTTATCTTTATCAACGTTACGGAACATTGCAAACGCAATACCCATTAATGCTGCTGTTGAACCGATAACTTGCCCAGCTTTGAAACGAGCTGGTACAACATTATTTAATAAATCATTATACGCTTTCGTGTCTCCATTTGCTAACAAGTTATTTAAATCTGTAATCCATGCAAGCCATAATGGATCCTGTCCTGCTACAACTTGTCCAACTTTTGAACCAGTTAACATCGTATATGTTCCGCCTAGCTCTGTGTAGTTCATCGGAATTGTTAACATATGATGTAATCCAAACGGTAATAATAAACGTTCTAATGTTCCATATACAAATGGTGCAACAACTGGTGCACTATCTTTAGATGCTGCAATCCAGCGACCAAATTCATTTAATCCACTTTGGATAAATGGCCATAAAAGTGATAATACAATCGCAGTAACTGTAGACCAAACAATTACAACGAATGGTACGAAGCGTTTTCCATTAAAGAATGCTAATGCCTGTGGTAGTTTATTATAGTTATAGTATTTGTTGTATAAAGTAGCTCCTAAGAAGCCAGTAATAATCCCTACGAAAACTCCCATGTTTAATGCTGGTGCACCAAGTACAGAAGTGAAATAATCTTTTACAAGTAAATCTCCTGCTAATACCGAAGAAACTGTCGCTTTTGAATCCGTTAACATTTGAGGGTTTACACCAAATATAGCTCCTGTAATTCGGTTTGTTAAGACGAATGCTAATAGCGCTGCAAACGCACCACCTGCGCGATCCTTCGCCCAAGATCCCCCAATTGCTACTGCGAATAAAATGTGTAGATTTGTAATAATTGCCCAACCGATGTCTTCCATTACTCGAGCAATTGTATGAACTGCGTTAATATCCCCAGCAGACATCCCAATTAACTTACCGATGGAAATCATTAAGCCAGCTGCTGGCATTACAGCTACAACAACTAATAACGCTTTCCCGAACTTTTGCCAAAAATCAAAAGACGTAATTTTCATCTGTTCTTCCTCCCCTTTATTTATAACAACATAATGATTTGAATTATAATTTCTATTTCTCTTATGAAAACGATTCCTTACATCCCTTCTTTTTTTGTTACGCAACCGTTTTCATAAATCTATTTTAATAAAAGCGTTTTCACATTGCAATAGAAATTTATTTTTTTTAATAAAAAAAGATGCTCAAAGAGCATCCTTTTTTATTATGAAATGCGATAAACCCTTGTTTCATAAGGTTTTAACGTAATTGTAGTTAATTGATCATGTTCGGCAACTTCATAGTTATTTAAGAGCAAACGTTTGCGTTCTAGTGCGAATGTACTCTCATTATATACAGCTTCCTGGTTCGAAATGTTACTAATTACAATTACTTTTTCATCCTGCAATGTACGAGTATATGCGTAAATTTGCGAATCATCTTCTAAAATTAAATCATACGTACCATAATTCAATACATCGTGCTCTTTTTTCAAGGCAATCATTTTTTTATAGAAATTGAAAATAGAGTCCTCTTCATTTTTCTGCTTTTCAACATTAATTTCCTTGTAGTTTGGATTCATCCCAAACCAAGGTGTTCCTGTTGTGAAGCCAGCATTATTTTCAGCATTCCACTGCATAGGTGTACGTGAATTATCACGGCAAGAAGCCCATATAATTTCCATCATATCTTGATGAGATACTCCTTCTGCAATTTTCTCGCGATATAAATTTTTAATTGCTACATCATCATAATCTTCAATATTTTGGAACTGAACATTCGTCATACCAATTTCTTGTCCTTGATAAATAAACGGTGTACCGTGCATAAAGAAATACATCGCTCCTAAAGCTGTTGCACTTTCACGCCAGTATTCTTTATCATTTCCCCAAGTAGACACAATACGTGGCTTATCATGGTTCTCAATGTATAAAGCATTCCAGCCCTTATTTTCTAAACCTTTTTGCCACTTTGTTAATACTTTTTTCAACTCAACAACATCAAGATCTTTCTTCTTTTCTGCATCCCATAAGCTTAAATGCTCAAATTGGAATACCATATTGAATTTACCGTTCTCTTCTCCAACCCAAAGATCAGCATCTTCAACTTTCACACCATTTGCTTCCCCAACAGTCATAATATCGTATTTAGCAAATGTGTTTTCTTTTAATTCTTCTAATAATGGCTGAATACCATTGACATTCATATGTTTGTCAAAAGAAGGCACATACTTTAACCCTTTTGGGTTTGGCATATCCTTTAAACCATCTTCTTTTTTTATGTGGCTAATCGCATCGACGCGGAAACCATCAATACCTTTATCAAGCCACCAATTAACAGTATCGTATAAAACTTCACGAACTTCTTTATTCTCCCAGTTCAAATCTGGTTGTTTACGCGAGAATAAATGTAAATAATATTGCTCTGTCACTTCATCATATTCCCATGCAGAACCATTAAAGATACTTTCCCAATTGTTTGGTTCCACGCCATCTTTACCATCACGCCAAATATACCAATCACGCTTCGGATTGTCTTTAGAAGAACGTGATTCAATAAACCACGGATGTTCATCACTTGTATGATTAATAACCAAATCAATAATAAGCTTCATATCACGCTTATGAACCTCATCTAGTAACGCATCAAAATCTTCCATCGCACCAAATTCATCCATAATATCTTGGTAATCACTAATATCATAACCATTATCATCATTAGGCGATTTATACATTGGACAAATCCAAATTACATCTATACCTAAATCTTTTAAATAATCCAGTTTTGCAATAATACCTTGTAAATCTCCAATACCATCGCCATTTGAATCCATAAAGCTACGTGGATAAATTTGATAAGCAACCGCTTCTTTCCACCATGTCTTATTCATAATCATTCTCTCCTTTTGCATCCCATTAAAATTTATGCAAACGTTTTCGTAACACTATCATAACAAAATATGAACAGTTTGCAACTGTTTTCATGAAACTCTATGTAGATTCCTTATTCTTACGCTTTATTTATTTCATCCTTACCCCTCTCTTGTCCACGCACGTTAAACACGCTCTTCATATACTAATACAAGCTCATTTTATTTTAGAAAGGAGATATAAATTGAAACAAACAAAATTAACTGGTCATATCGTTGTTCCCTCAGATCCCGAATATGACATAGCGCGAATAAATTTAAATTTAAGCATTCCAAAACTCCCTTGTATTATTGTTTTTTGTCAAAATAAAAATGATGTGTGTAACGCCTTAAAATGGGCACGTGAACGTCATATACCGTTTCGCTTAAGAAGCGGACGGCATAGTTATGAAAATTTCTCTCTTTTAAATGGCGGACTTATTATTGATGTGAGTGAAATGCATCGCATTACTGTTAATACAGATAAATTAACAGCAACAATTGAAGCTGGTGCAAATCTTGGCACTGTTTATAAAGAGCTTTGGAATTATGGTGTTACAATACCAGCTGGTACAAGTGCAAGCGTTGGAATTGTTGGATTAACACTTGGCGGTGGCATCGGTATGCTTTCACGTTTATTTGGATTAACATGTGATCAATTAGTAGAAGTTGAAATGGTACAAGCGTGCGGAAAATTTGGCGCAAAACTCATTCGTGCAAACGAGCAAGAAAACTCTAACTTATTTTGGGCATGCTGTGGTGGTGGTGGTGGAAACTTCGGAATTGTTACATCCTTAACTTTTCGAGTACATCCTATAAAAAATGTATCAATCTTCTCAATTACATGGGAATGGCAAGACTTTATTGCTGCCTTTCAAGCTTGGCAAAACTGGGCGCCTTATATAGACGAACGTCTCACTTCATCAATTGAATTATTCGCAAAGCAACGAAATAAAATCGAAGCACAAGGTGAGTTTGTTGGCTCTCCCTCTGAACTCCATTCCTTATTATCTCCTCTTCTTGAAACTGGTAATCCTTCTCTATTTATAGATGAAGTCCCATATATAAAGGCTGTTCAATTCTTTAACAGCGGTAATATTCCTGAAAACTTTAAACGCTCTGGTTCCTACGTATATAAACCTATCCCTCTTAAAGGCATTCAAACCATGCAATATTTTCTTTCTCATGCACCAAATAAAGATGCGAGTATTTGGCATCAATCACTCGTAGGTGCTGTAGAAAATATTTCTCCTAATGAAACCGCTTATTTCCATCGCAAGGCAATCATTGCTCAAGAATATATTACTTCTTGGAAATGCGACGATGAAGAAAATCAAAATATACGCTGGGTTAAAGACTTACGAGAAAGTTTAGATCCTTATACACTAGGCGACTATGTCAATTGGCCCGATATCGACATTAAGAATTGGCAAACTAGTTATTATGGCTCTAACTTTCAAAGATTGCGTAAAGTGAAAACCTTTTATGACCCTTGCAACGTTTTTCACTTTCAACAAAGCATTCCCCCTTTTCATATATAAAAAGGAAGAACAGAATGCTGTTCTTCCTTTTTACATTGAAAACCGTTCAATTGTTCGTTTCAAATCAGCTGCTTGCTTCTCTAAATCTTTTAATAATTGATCAATTACTACCATATTTTTAGACTGTTGTAGTGTCACACGTGCCACTTCTTGCGACCCAGCTGACGTTTCCTCAGCAATTGCTGCTACAGCCTTTGTTTGTGCTCCCGTTTGATGAATATGACTCACTTGTTCATTCATATAACTACTAATTTGCTTGGTTGCATCGGCGACTTCCATAATACTTGATGACATTTCTTTTAAAATTAATTCTGTAGCTTCTCCGCGTTTCGCCTCTTCCTTAGCTGTTTTCACTTGCTCGGTCATTTTCATGGCGACTTGTTGCACTTCTTCCTGCATATTCCGTAATAATTGCGATATGTTTCTGGCAGAATGATCACTTTCATCAGCAAGTTTGCGTACTTCTTCTGCTACAACTGCAAAGCCTTTTCCATGTTCTCCTGCACGAGCCGCCTCAATAGAAGCGTTTAATGCTAATAAATTTGTTTGGCTAGCAATCTCACTTACAACAGAAACTATTTGTTCCACTTGTTTCATTCTTTCTTCTAATTTCTGTACATTTTGCATCGAATCTTCATTTTCTTTCGCCAATGTTTGAATACCTTGAATTAAAGAAGTAAAGACACGAGTACTTTGCCCTAAAGCTTGAACCATTTCTGAGGACAATTGATCAGAGTGCTTCGCCTTTTCTTCTACTTCACTCGCAATAGAAGTCGTTGTATCAACAGTAGAAACAATCGCCTGAATCGATGCTGCGGATTGCTCAGCACCAGAAGAAATCTCTGCAAGGGTTTCAGACACACCTTGTGCTTGCTTAGTCGCTTCGCCTGTTTGTTTTCTAATTTGCTGAACTTGATTATTTGTATACGAAAATGTAGTATCAATATTTTTTACCATGCCCCTTAAGTTTCCTAGCATCATATTAAATGCAACACTTAAAGATTTAATCTCATCATCTGTATTTGGCAATGGGACATCTTCACGAATATCACCATCAGCCGCTTTCCTTGCAGCTTCCTCTAACTTCCGAAGTGGTTTAATTAAGAATATTGCTGCCACATATGCTAAAATTCCAGACCATACTACACCTAATAACATAACGATAATATTATAAACAGTTTGACTTACATAACTTTGAAAATAATCATATATAACGTAAATAAAAAATAAACTTGTTGAATATGTAATTAAAGCTAAAACTGTAGTAAATAGCATAAGCTGTATACGCAAGCCAAAGGAAAATGTTTTCCTTTCTTTTTCCATCTCTTCTTTCCCCCTTCTTATAAGCAATATAAGTACTACCTATATATTATTATCCATATTTTCGTTATAGAAAGATATAGAGATTTTAAAAATCATTATTTCCTTGAATATCAAATCCACCGAAAAAAATAAAGGATTCTGACAATTTATGACTAATAACAGAAATAAGGGGCAACATTTGTAAAATATATTTTTGACTGGAGGTTTTGTATGATTCAAGTTCAAAATCTAGTAAAATCATTTGGCTCACTTGATGTTTTAAAAGGAATTGATTTAGAAGTAAAAGAAAAAGAAGTTGTTGTTTTAATTGGTGCCAGTGGTTCCGGAAAAAGTACATTACTTCGCTGTCTTAACTTTTTAGAAATGTACGATGAAGGTGAAATTCACCTTCAGGGTGAACGAATTGATCCAAAGCATTCAAATTTAAACAAAGTCCGTGAAAATGTCGGTATGGTTTTTCAGCACTTTAACCTCTTTCCTCATATGACCTCACTAGAAAACATCATAGAAGCACCTATTCACGTTAAAAAATTGGAGACAGCAAATGCAAAGGAGATTGGGAATCAACTCCTACAAAAAGTCGGCCTACAGGATAAGGCTGACGTAACGCCCCACCTACTTTCAGGTGGCCAAAAACAGCGCATTGCGATAGCAAGAGCTCTTGCTATGAATCCTAAAATTATGCTATTTGATGAACCTACCTCAGCCTTAGACCCTGAACTTGTTGGAGAAGTATTGCAAGTTATGAAAGAGCTTGCTGAAGAAGGAATGACCATGGTTATTGTTACTCATGAAATGAATTTTGCAAGAGATGTAGCTGATCGCGTCATCTTTATGGATGATGGGAAAATTGTAGAGGATGCTCCTCCAGCGCAATTCTTTTCAGCTCCATCACATGAACGGGCAAAGCAATTTTTACGTAACGTTTTATAATGTTACTTCTATTTCAAGCGTAAAGAAATACATTCATACGGCGCACAACTAATTGTCCAAATAAAATATCTCGATAACATACTTAAAACCATCCGTATGATCAATATATAGGAGGGGTTTTATGAAGAAGAAATTATTAACCATTGTTGCGAGTATTACATTATGTACATCCTTCATACTAGGAGCCTGTAGTAAGGAAAGTTCTACTACTTCATCAAACGGTGAAAAGGAATTTCGTTACGCGATGAGTGGCTTATACAAGCCTTTTAACTATAAAGAAAATGACGGGAAACTTGTCGGTTTTGATGTAGAAATAGGTGAAGCTCTCGCAAAAAAGATGGGAATGAAACCTGCTCCTGTTACAAATCCTTGGGAAACATTGATTCAAGGCCTACAATCAAAAAAATATGATGTGATATTAGGAAGTATGGCAATCACAGAAGAACGATTAAAAGCTGTCAATTTCTCAAACCCTTATTATCGCTCTGGTGCCCAAATTTTTGTATCTAAAAAAAATACATCTATCTCTTCTCCAGAAGACTTAAAAGGTAAGAAAATTGGTGTTGTAAAAGCTAGTACCTTTAAAAATCTTGTCACAAAATATACAGATCAAATTACAGAATACGATAGTGACATTACCGCTCTTATGGACTTAGAGCCTGGGCGTGTTGACGCAGTAATCACTGACCAGATGGTTGGTTTACGTATGATAAAAGAAGGAAAATCTAATATAAAAGAAGCTGGAAAGCCATTAAATCTTGATGAAATGGGAATTGCTATTCGCAAGGATGATAAAGAAATGGTTGAGAAAGTAAATAAAGCTTTAGATGAAATCATTAAAGATGGTACGTATGAAAAGATCAGTAAAAAATGGTTTGGCCGTAATATTCTTGGGGAAGAGGCAAAAGCGAAGTAAGTTAGCTATTCAATGATTCCATAAATCATGCCCCACTTTTCATGTGGGGCATTTCATTCCCTACTAAAATCCATACAATATGAGGTGACACATATGTTTGAAATTTTTATTTCTACCTATCCTACACTCTTAAAGGCTACTATTGTCACATTACAATTAACATTAACATCCCTATTACTAGGTTCACTAATTGGATTACTATTCGCCTTCTTTCGAATCTCTAACAATAAGGTTTTAAATAGTATTGCTCATGTATACATCGCCATTATTCGTGGTACACCTTTAATTGTTCAAATCGCAATTCTCTATTTTGGGATTACATCTGTTGTTGTTTTTACCCCTTTTTGGGCAGGAGCAATTGCTTTAGCAATTCATAACGGTGCGTATATTACAGAAATTTTCCGCGGATCAATTCAATCCGTTGACCGGGGACAATTGGAAGCTGCTCGCTCTTTAGGCATGCCTTATCCTTTAGCGATGCGCCGTATTATCTTACCGCAAGCATTTCGCCTATCTCTTCCTCCTCTAGGGAATCAATTTATTATTGGATTGAAAGATTCTTCCCTTGTTGCTTACGTAGGGATGTCCGAATTATGGGGATCAGGTTTATCGATTGCCGCAGGTAACTTCCAACAATTAGATACATATATCATTGTTGGTGTATACTATCTCGCACTTGTTCTTCTATTTACTTATCTTGTTAGTCTTCTAGAAAAACGACTACAACGAAAAGAAAATAACTCTGTCCACGTCAATACAAAGAACAAGAAAGAAGTTTCTTTATAATAAAAAGCAAGCTCCAAGAGAGCTTGCTTTTTCACTTTAAAATATATCTAATTTTATTGATTTACCTTTTTAATAGCCTCTTTTTCCTCTATATGTTCCTCACGATATGAAATATTATGAGGGTCTAGTCCATTTCCTAAAGAACCGTAGAAATGTTCTTTATGAGGATCAATTAACTCACTTCCTTGATAGTACACACGTGGTGTATTCCAAAGCGCTGCCAATGCTTTTGTCATTGGCATTTCGTGATAACGTTCCGGCCACATTTCTTTAATTTTCTCTTTTACTAACGGATAGTATTTAGAGCTCATAGCAGGAAACAGATGATGTTCTGTATGATATGAGAAATTGAAATGTAAAACGTCTACCCAGCGCGGCACTGTTACTGATAAACAGTTTGCTAATGGATCATTTACTGGAACAATTGGATTTAAGCGATGATTTGTTGCGATATATGCCATTACAATAAAGTTAGCAATTAACAACGGAATCACGTATGCAAATAACCACTTTGCAGGTCCCATAATAAACAATAGACTAATCCAAACCGTCCAAGGCAAAAGAAGTTGAAGCCATACAGATTTTTGATTGGATGACTTAAATTCCTTAATAAAATGAAAGAACATTCGAGTCGAATGCAATGTAAATTGAATTGTTAGTGACAGAAAACTAAAGAATGAACGAACATGAAGAGGCATGTGATATACCCAGCTCAAAAATTTACTCTTTTTAAGTTTCTCAAGTGTCGGCCATGCATCTGGATCATTCTCTTCATGCTGTGTGTGAACATGATGCGTTGCATTATGCCACTTTCTCCAAAGTTTTGGACCAGTTGATAATGGCATAAATGCAATCGCACCTAAAAAATCACGAAGCCATGCCTTTCTTACAACCGTTCCATGTAAAATTTCATGTCCTAAAAATCCAAGTGAAGCAAAACATAGTCCAAGAACAATTGCAATTCCTAGATTTGCCCACACATTCAATTCAAATACACCAATCGTTATTAACCCCGCCAATGCCACAAGTAAATAAGCCAGTCCACCAAATAAACGAGTAGGAACTGGTTTAAATGCTTTTTTTGGCAAATGTGGTGATACACGCGCTGCATACCACCCAAACGTATGAAGCTCCTTCATCCTTTTGCCCCTTTCTTATGCCGCGCCCTGCGCAACTTGCATATATCAATTCTTGCTTCCAGATTGATTTTACTAGGCGATCCAAAAAGCATTTATCATAAGGAAAATATACTCACTCTATCGTCACTTATTTTTCGCTTTTATTATCAATGAAAAACATTTCTCTTTTTACTCTCTATCAACCTTTCCACATGATGAATCATAACAATAGACTTTCTATATTGTCAACAACTTTTATGACCTAGTAATAAAGGTTGGTTATATTTTTATAATTATACCTTATTTCAATAAAGAGAAAGTATAGGTTTTATAAGGATTTATCCGTTATATATATAAATATACTTAAAAGCTACAAACTCTATCTCACTCAAGAACTCTCTACGTATTAACAAATCCGATCACTTGAATTTAGTTTTATATAAAGCATACCTCTTCATACTAATCCCTAAAAATAATTATTTTAGAATAATTATATCTTTCGTTCATTAAAATTAAAATCCTTCAAAAATAGCACACATGAATTCCATATAATATGGAGATATTAAAAGGAAAATTGTTCTAAATCAGGAGGTTTTCGTAATGACAGATGACACATTTCCACAATTGCCATCATCCTATTGGATTAAATCCACTCAGTTTCCTACTTTTCCTCATTTATCCGAAAATATAAAGACAGATGTTGCTGTCATCGGTGCTGGTATTACAGGTATTACCACTGCCTATTTACTCGCTAAAGAAGGATTGAAAGTTGTTTTAATTGATTCTGGCTCTATTTTAAATGGAACAACTGGACATACAACTGCAAAAGTAACAGCACAACATGATCTTATTTATGACGAATTAATAAATCATTTTGGTGTTGAAAAAGCTCGGCTTTACTACGAATCAAATAATAAAGCTCTACAATTTATAAGCGAGACTGTGCAAGCATATAAAATTGACTGTAATTTCACAAATGAAGATTCCTATTTATACACAACTACTGATAATGGATTACGAAATTTAACGAAAGAATATGAAGCCTATCAAAAATTAAATATTCCTTGTGACTATGTTCAATCCCTACCCCTACCTATTCCAGTACAATCAGCACTTGTAATGAAGAATCAAGCGCAATTCCATCCTCTCCTTTATTTAAAAACACTTTTAGAAAAGTTTGTGGAAATGGGTGGAACAGTTTATGAACAAACAACAGCGTTAGATATTGAAAAAGGGGTTTATCCACAAGTAATTACAAAGAGTGGTCACCGCATCACTTGTGGATATGTCGTCTCTTGCTCACATTTCCCTTTTTATGATGCCAATAGCTTTTTCTTTACGCGAATGTATGCAGAACGTTCCTATGCTCTTGCTATAAAAGCGAAAACAGATTATCCAGGAGGGATGTATTTAAGTATTGATGATCCAAAACGCTCCTTACGCTATATAACAGACAATGGTGAACAACTAATTTTAATCGGTGGAGAAAGCCATAAAACAGGGCAAGGAATTAATACGATGCTTCATTATGAAGCACTATATTCCTTTGCTGAAGCTACTTTTGGAGTAGATGAAGTTCCTTATAGATGGTCTGCACAGGACTTAATTACTTTAGATAAACTCCCTTATATCGGACATATTAATGAAAGTAATCCAAATATATTTGTTGCAACAGGATATCGTAAATGGGGTATGACTACTGGAACTGCAGCAGCTCATTTACTAAAAGATTCAATTACAAAAATTCACAACCCTTATAAAGAACTTTTTGTACCATCACGCTTCCACTCGAATCCGGACATAAAGTCATTCCTTACACAGAACATTGATGTTGCTAAACATTTAATTGAAGGAAAAGTTGAAATTGCTTTACGTAAACCAGAAGATCTTGAAGTTGGTGAAGGATCTGTTGTACGTGTCAACGGTAAACGCGCAGGTGCCTATAAAGACAAAGAAGGAGAATTACATATTGTTGATACAACTTGTACGCACCTCGGCTGTGAAGTTGAATGGAACAACGGTGATTGCACTTGGGATTGTCCTTGCCACGGATCTCGCTTTTCAATTGATGGGGACGTTATCGAAGGTCCAGCAGATCAGCCATTGAAACGAGTTGATAACGAGTAAAAAATAAAGAAGTTCAACGGAAATTTCGTTGAGCTTCTTTATTTTTATGAAGATTTTTCAGATAATTTTCGACATAAGAAGGAAAATATTAATATTCAACAAAATAATATATTAATTTACAAAAAAGAGGTGAATACTATGCAACCTTCTGCTCCACCTCATCTAGAATCTACAAAAACTACCTTTTCAAGCTCTATTACAAAACTTGTTGTTTTTATTTGTTGGCTAGCCATTCTAGCTGACGGATATGATTTAGGTATTTACGGTGCCGTCCTACCAAAGCTCCTAGAGGACAATAGCTGGGCACTATCACCAGCTCACGCTGGAACAATTGCCAGCTATGCTTTATTTGGGATGTTTATTGGTGCTATTCTAGTTGGAACCATTACGGACCTAATTGGACGAAAATGGACACTCGTATGCTGTCTAGCCCTTTTTTCTATTACAATGGGCTTAGCTGCAATTGCTCCTTCTCCGGAATTATTCGGGCTATCTCGATTTATCGGAGGAATTGGATTAGGTGGCGTTATCCCAACAGCTTCGGCACTTACTGTTGAGTATTCACCCCAAAAGCGACAATCTTTTATTTATGCAATTATGTTTACCGGCTATCCCTTAGGTATCGTACTAGGCGCCATTTTGTCCATGTTTATGTTAGAAGATTTCGGATGGAGAATTATGTTTGGCATCGGAATGATTCCGCTACTTCTCATTCCCTTCATTGTTCGTTATTTACCTGAGTCCATTCAATTTTTACTGTCACGTAATCGGCAAGAAGAAGCGAAACAAATTCGTGATCGTTTTCAAATTGAATTACATGTAAGAAAAGAAATTCCTCAAACATCAACTAATATACAAAAGAAAAACGGATTCCTTACATTATTCTCAAAAGAATACATGAAAGCAACTCTACTTTTCTGGACCACTTATATAATGGGAATGTTTTTAATATACGGTTTAAACACTTGGTTACCACAGATGATGCGCCAAGCAGGATATCCACTGGGATCTAGTTTATCATTTCTACTTATGCTAAACATTACTGCAGCTATCGGTGCATTAATTGCTGGGGCAATCGCGGATCGTATAGGAGCCAAAATTGTTATCAGCATCTCCTATCTTATGGCGGCCATATGTATCGGACTATTAACAATTAAACCATCCATTACAATCATTTATCTTTTAATTGGTCTTGCTGGAATTGGATCAGTCGGTATTACTCAAATATTAAATGCGTATGTAACACAATACTTCCCATCGCATATCCGAGCTACCTCTTTAGGCTGGGGACTTGGTCTTGGACGAATTGGCGCAATCGCCGGTCCGGTTCTTGTCGGTATTATTATGACAATGCAGTATGACTTGGCATGGAATTTTTACTTATTCTCATTTGCAGGTCTTATCGCATCTATCTCTGTTTTCTTTATTCCTACAAACCAAAAAAGAGCATAAACTTACTTATGCTCTTTTTTGTATACTTCAAACAACATATTTCGAAATAATGTATTTAAGCTTTCAATATCAATGCCTAGTCCCTTTTCAATCCCTTTCACGTATTGCTGATAATAATCAATTTGCTCTTCTAAAAATTGATTTAACACATTAATTTTTAGACCAATATCCAATTCAGTACCCGCTTTTTTCTTTATTAGCAACTTTTCAATTTCATTCAATACAATAGGCTCTACTGATAGTTCCGTAATTAACCGGTCAAATTCTACTGGGGGCAATGTCCCTTTCTCTTCTAACCATTTACAGGCTAAAATAGGACGTAATACGTAAAAGTACTTTTTCAACTTTACATTTTCACCTTGTAAAAATTCACGATAGTTTTTTGAAGCCATATGTAAGTAATGATATATTGTTGATTTCGGATCAAAATCCTTTTCACTCATTTGCTGAAGTTGTTCTGGAAGATTGGAGTTTTTCAAATAAAAAATCGGTGATCGAATCCATTCAAGTAACGCTGGATTTGACTTTGCAAATAGTTGCAATGCCTTTTTAATATCCCAGCCACTTATGTCTAAATCATCGCTAATTGGATATTCAATTACATCACGTTTATCATGAATTGATAAATACCAATCTACAGGACGTATATAGACAAACCTAACATCATAATCACTATCTTTCGACGGAAATCCCCACGCCCTGCTCCCTGATTCTACAGCAAATAAAATTTTCACATCATTCTCTTTTTCAATTCTTTCTAATTCTAATTCAATTTTCCCTTTCATTTCATACCCTCCCTATTTTTTGATCATTTCCCTGGAAATTCGACAAATATACTTCTAATTTTACTACATACTAAAATAGCTGTCAGAAAATTCCCGACAGCCTAACAAAATACTTATTTTTTCTTTTCAATTACAGCAACTGCAATTCGTTCAATCTCTTTTTGAATTTCTTCTTTATACGCATCGACCTTTGAAAAATCCATAGCAGCAATATAAATTCGCTCTAATTTATCACGAACTGATTTTGCCTTTGCTAAGAAAGACATCGCCTCACTCATTTTTGTTTTATACTGAATTGAAACGTCGCGAATTTCCGTAGCATACTTCTCATCTGTCCCTGGTGTAACAATGAGATCATACATATCAATAATTTCATCACCTTCACGACTTGGAAAATATTCATGCGGTGCTGTGCTATCAAAAATTGCAAATCCTAGTTCCCTTACAATAATCATATCGAGACTATTTGGATCAAATCCACAATGATACACTTCTACTTCAAAACCTTTTTCTTCTGCTGCCTTGGCTAATTTTTTAAGCATCGTTGATTTCCCGGAACCTGGGCGACCTTTTATAAAATAGCGATGCGGCAGTCCTTCTGTTAAATTAGGAACGAAATCAACCGCTCCCTTCGGTGTAGCAGCCCCTAAAAAACGGTGTTTCACGATCGATTTATCTCCACTTTTATCTGCAAATAGTTTCTGTATAAGCTGATCTGTTAATTCGTTTGCTTTATTAAAATCAATATTATTAATATATATTTTCTCCCACTCATCATGTATAACTAACGCTTCTTTAAAACATCCATAAGCTGCTTGAAAGGCTTTACTTGCTTCTGAAACGAATCGTTCAATCTCTAATTTCTGCTTTCTTAATTTATTTGAATCCCAAGCAACCCCTAAATTTATATACTCTTCTACAACTCCAGGCATTTTCGGCTCAATAACGTGTGGCGATGTCCCATCGACAATTCCTACATTTAACTTCGGAATAATTACACCGTCAACTGACTTATTGTCAGAAGAACAATGTAAAAATTCAATATTATATCCTTTTTCAGCCCATTCACGCCCAATTGCTTTTATTAAAGAAGACTTCCCTGTTCCTGGACCACCTTTTAAAATAAACAACCTATCTAGCCCTTTTAAACTCTCTTCATACAAGCTATAAAATCCTCTAGCTGTATTTCCACCAGCAAAATAGTTCAATACATTCCCTGTCACTGCACCCACCCCTTCGCAGCATTCTACTTACATAAGCTACAATATGCGAGATACTTTATTTGGGTGAATACCTATTTTGTATTGCACTAAAAAAGGAAATGAATTACAATTAAACAAACAAAAAATTCCGAATATTAAAACTGAATATACCTTTATCAAGAGAGGCAGAGGGACCGGCCCTTTGAAGCCCAGCAACCTCAGTTTATAAAAACTGAATAGGTGCTAATTCCTGCAAAATGCTTTGCATTTTGGAAGATAAAACTTAACTACTGTATGTAAAGCTCATCTTTCTTGATTATGGAAGATGAGCTTTTTATTATTTTAAAAACATATATTGGAGGTATTTAGGATGAAAGTAATTGACCTATCACAAACGTTTGAAAACAATATGTCTCAATTTCCTGGAACACCAAAAATCCAACTAGAAGCAATTACAAGTGTTGAAGAGACAGGATATCAAGTTACAGATTTTCATTCTGTCGTTCATGTCGGCACGCATTGCGATGCTCCTGCGCATTTTATTTCTGGCGCAACAACAATTGATCGATTACCCCTTGATCAATTTGTAGGCGAAGCTGTTCTTATCGATGTAACTCATGTTCAAGAACGAAAGTTGCCTAAGGACGTACTCAATACTACCGATATAAAGGAAGGAGATATTGTTATTTTCCATTCCAATCTATCTAATAAATGGAACACGGAATCTTATGCGAAAGAAGCATTTTATCTTTCCGAAGAATTAGCTGAAGAACTAGTTAAATTAAAAATAAAATCTGTCGGTTTAGATTTTATTTCTCCTGATGAAGTAACTACAGAAACATCACCTATTCATCACATATTACTAGGGAATAACATTTATTTAATTGAAAACTTAACAAATCTAGATTCCATTAAAACGAAGCGCTTCTTTTTCTCAGCAGCACCTTTAAAAATTAAAAATAGTGATGGTGCTTTTGCCAGAGCATTTGCCGTTATTTTTTAAAATAAGAACTACTTAAGGACAACAAAAAAAGCAAAGATCACTTTTGACCTTTGCTTCTATATTTTTTATTTAAATTAAGAAAGAATTGTTCCACCCGTGGGCGTACCCAAGCTAAATAATCTTTATCTTTCTTCTTTGTACAAGCTATCTCTTCTCCATCTACCATTCCGACAAGTTCTAGCTCTAACATTTGCCTCGTGAATGCTAACATGTCTACTTCTTCTGCCGGATACTCTTCTTTTAATTTCTCCTCAATTTCTCCCAATAAAAAACCATCACGCATCATTGCTAGTGCATCAATCCAAAGTGGCGGCATTTCATATTTTTCTCCTGTAATCGTATCTTTTACAATATAATTCTTTTGCTCTTTTCGAAATTGAATCGTGTGTAAACATACAGCCGAATTTAATGTTAATTCCATCATACCACCCCTTTCATCATATCTGCATAGAAAAAAGGATGCGCGTGCACCCCTTCTTTTCTTTTCATAACACTACCGAACCGTTACACGAGCTCAAAGCTTCATGTCGATATTTTCCTCCATTATAAACGAAGTGTTTTATAAAAAAAACCCTTCTTGAAACATTTTATAAAATGTTTATATTTACACAACAAGAGCACTTTTCTGAAAAAATTTTTCTTCTAATGCACTACGCTGTTGGTAAATAAATTTTCACTTTCGTTCCTACGCCCATACTACTTTGAATTGCGATACTACCTTGATGTTCTTCAATAATTTTATATGTAATCATTAACCCAAGACCTGTACCATTCTCCTTTGTTGTATAAAATGCCTTTCCGATTTTCTCTATCTTCTCATTCTCTATACCAAAACCTTGATCTTCGACAGAAATACACAAATTATCTCCAGCTTTTTTGAATGCACGAATATGAATGTCTCCACCTTCTGGCATCGATTCTATTCCATTCTTGATAATGTTTAACAACACTTGTTTTAATTGCTTATCATCGCCATTTATAGCAGGTAAATTTCCATCTACTTGCAAGTGGAATTTCACTTTATATTGAGCCGCATAACTTTCCATTAACTGTACAACATATAAAAGGATTTCTCGTATATTACACCATTCATAATTAATCGGTTTCGGTTTTCCCAATAACATCAATTCACTAACAAACCCGTTAATCCTCTCAATTTCTTGTAGCATAATCTCATAGCTCATCACATCAGCAGGGTTTCTTTCTTTTTGGATTTGTGTAAATCCTTTTAGAGCTGTTAATGGATTTCGAATTTCATGAGCAATTGTTGTAGACATAGTCCCAATTACAGCTAAATTTTCGGTCTCTTTCATAATATTCATCATCTCAACAACTGTTCTTACATAAGACTGAAATCGTTTTAACAAAGAATGTGAAATAATAAAAAAGAATACACATAAAACAAGCGGAATCACAACTTTTATATCTTGTAATACCAACGTAAAAAATACATATTTTCCAATTACACTAAAGGAAACTACATAAAAATATTTTCTATTCACAAAAATCGGTGCAAATAAAATTAACAGTATTTCAACCATATTTCCGCTTTCAAAAACACGATCACTGTGTAGACAAATCATTAGGTTATTAATAAGATCAGTAAGCATGTACCCAATTAAAAATAAATATTTTACAAAATAAACATACCCTTGTTTTTGAAGATATATTGAAATAGGAAATAAAGATATTACTAATATATATACACCTATCCCCATACCACCTTCTGGCCAACCTATCGTTGCCTCATTAATATCCATAGCAGGATAAACAAAATAATAGATAACGTCATATAAAAAGAATATAATATAGAATAATAATAAAAATACTTTTAAAGCTTCTCTTTCTTCATAAACCAAGCTTTTGAATTTGTTCATATAAAAACTCCTCTTGATCAATACCCCAAAAATATTTCAAATTTTATCCCTTTAAATTATAATTATGAAATTGCTTTCAGAGCAATATGTAACCTTCTAATACGAAAAGATCCCGTATTAAGATACATTTCTGTATATCTTAATACGGGATCTTTTCATAAATTTAATCTTCGTCTTTAACATCCATATCTTCCGGAATTGGCTCGTTTAATATTTCTTCCACTAACTGTTTATATTTCTCCATTTGTTCTAAATGTGTATTAAATTGTTCTTTATTTAATAAATATTGCTCTCCATCGAACAACGCACGAATTTTCTTTTGCTGAATTAAATCTTCAACATACGATTTTGGTAAATTCAAATACTCCGCGGCCTCTTCTATCGTTATATACAATGTGTTCATTCCTTTATTGTTTTTTCATATATATACTGTACCTTACTTTACTTTATTTTTGTAAACAAATAAAAAAGATTTTGTAAATGCAAATTAAAAAGCAGGTAGATGCATTCCATATATTGTATAATAATATAGTAAGTATTTTTTTAAATATAGAATGGTATTACCCATTTACACAAAGGAGAGTTAACATATGGCTACTCGACACATCATTACAATGTTAGAAAAAACATTACGAGTTGAAACAGAAAACACAATTTCTCATCTATCTAAGTCTTTATCCGATCGCATTCTTTCTCAAAGTGCAGCAGCACATGAAAGCAATTGTTACCATACGATTGGTGAATGGTACAAAAATCATTTCTTATTCCAACAAGATGATTTCCTTTGGGCTAAATACGCTTTCTATGATGCATATTGTGAGGCTATAAAAAAACAAGGTCATCTTACAAAACGCGTTCGTCAAATATTGGAATCGTTAGCTCGAAAACATGGAAAACAATACATTTCTTCCATACAGAATATGCCATTTCCAAACGAACAAGCAAAAGGAACAGCATAATTTGATGTTGACCAACACAAATCAAGCATAGATTCATTGTTTTCAAGAAAGATTTACAAATAAAACGTTCAAGTCTTTGTATTCCCTTTTTGGAGAAATACATTCATATGACATGAACTAATGAAACCGGTGTCATGATAATGAATGAAAATATAGTAAACAGGAAAACCCCCATTTACACCTCTCATTCATAGAAATAGAGATGTAAATGGGGTATACTTGGTTCCTTTCTTATTTCATCATCTGCTTAATCAATTCTCGATTTCTCTTCTTAAATACTTCATTATGCGAAGAAACCATTCCGTACTCACTTGCATCTGGTTGAATAAATTGTTTCGCTTTATTCACAGCATTTCCAGCATCTTGGAATGCTCCTGCTATTAAATGTAATTTCCCTTCATGCTTTAGAATATCTCCAGCAGCATATAATCCATCTACCGAGGACTCACTATTTGCATTCCCTGCAATAAAATAATTATCCACAATTGCAACATCTAGCTCACTATTTTCTAATAATGTAATGTCACGTTCATATCCATGATTAATAATAACTTCATCAACAGATACATGAGAAACCTCTCCAGTTTCATGATTCGTTAATTCTACATACTCAATCGCCTCATGACTATCGCTAGCAATTAATTTTGTAATTGCTGTATTAAAGAAACATTCTGCTGAACTGTTCATAAGTTGTTTTACTTGTGCTTCATGGCCAGATAATGATTCTTTTCTATATGTTAAATAAACCTTTTTTGCGATTGGTTCTAATTCATTCGCCCAATCAATTGCAGAGTTCCCCCCACCTGAAATAATTACCGTTTTATCTTTGAAACGCTTTAAAGATTTAACTGTATAATTTAAATTTGAGACTTCAAATCTCTCAGCACCTTCAATTGATAACTTTTGTGGATTCAATATACCACTTCCAGTTGCGACGATCACTGTTTTTGAAAAATGTTCTTCTCCAGTACTTGTTTTTAACGTAAAAATGCCATCCTGATTACGAATAATCGATTCTATTTTTGTATTTAATATAACTTCTGGTTGGAATGTTAATCCTTGTTGTATAAGTTGCTCAATTAATTTCTCACCAGTAACTGGTAACAATCCGCCAATATCCCAAATCATTTTTTCTGGATAAACATGTATTTTACCACCTAACTGTGGTTGAAATTCTATTATTTTCGTTTTCATCTCTCTTAGTCCACTATAAAAAGCTGAATAAAGCCCCGCAGGTCCACCGCCTATCACGGTTACATCAAACAATTCTTCTTGATTCATTCATGCTCACTCCTCAGCTACTAATCATTGATTATCATTCTCAATAAAATATAACTTGTTTTTATGAATTTTACAATCCAAATTACTATTGACAATACATCTATATACAATTATATTATTTAAAGAATCGATAGTGATAATCATTATCATTTTGTTAATTATTAGCAAGTTGTAGATTGCATCTTCTTTCATTAATTATGATGAACACTCTATAGTGAAATCTCAAATTCAAGATTGTTAATAAGAATTTTGTATTACCACCAGCTTTTCAAAAAATCAAAGTTAAACAAATTATTATGTATTACATATCAGCTATCAAAAGGAGCAAGACGATGAAAAAATTATTCATTTCACTAACAGTTCTGTTCGTCCTTGTTATGAGTGCTTGTAGCAACGGTTCAACAGACAAGAAAAACGACGCACAAGGTAAGAAGTCAGAGACAATTACATACCAATCTGAAAATGGTAAAGTGGAAGTTCCAGCAAATCCACAACGTGTCGTTGTCCTATCATCATTCGCTGGTAACGTAATGTCATTAGGTGTAAATCTTGTTGGGGTAGATTCATGGTCTAAACAAAATCCTCGCTTTGATAGCAAACTTAAAAACGTCGCTGAAGTATCAGATGAGAATGTTGAAAAGATCGCGGAATTAAATCCAGACTTAATCATTGGTTTATCAAATATTAAAAATGTCGATAAGTTAAAGAAAATCGCTCCTACTGTAACATTTACATATGGAAAAGTTGATTACTTAACACAACATTTAGAAATCGGTAAGTTATTAAACAAAGAAAAAGAAGCAAAAACTTGGGTTGATGATTTCAAGAAACGCGCACAAACGGCTGGAAAAGAAATTAAAACGAAGATCGGTGAAGATGCAACAGTTTCTGTTGTTGAAAACTTCAACAAACAGCTTTATGTATATGGCGATAACTGGGGCCGTGGAACAGAAATTCTTTACCAAGAAATGAAATTAAAAATGCCTGAAAAAGTAAAAGAAAAGGCATCAAAAGAAGGTTACTACGCATTATCTACTGAGGTATTACCTGAGTTTGCTGGTGATTACTTAATCGTAAGTAAAAACAAAGATACTGATAACTCATTCCAAGAGACAGAATCATACAAAAACATTCCAGCAGTAAAAAATAATCGTGTATTTGAAGCAAACATGATGGAATTCTACTTTAATGATCCACTTACATTAGACTTCCAATTAGATTTCTTCAAGAAAAGCTTTCTTGGTCAATAATACAACAATGAGGAATTCTTAAATTAAGAATTCCTCTTCCTTTATTCTATGAAAAGAAAAGATGTGAAATTGATGACAAAAGAGCAAGACAATCTACGTTCCACCGCTTTTACATACAAATTAATTTTGAGCGTTATTGCATTCTTTCTTATTTTTATGGCAGCAATGGTATTCGGTGCTGCAGATACTTCTATAAAAGATGTATGGTTAGCACTCACCTCCTCTGCTAAAGGCGACAAGTTATCTATTCTTCGTGAAATACGTTTACCACGTGAAGTTGCTGCTATTTTTGTAGGAGCTGGACTTGCTGTTTCTGGTGCAATTATGCAAGGCTTAACGCGAAATCCTCTTGCTGATCCTGGATTACTTGGCCTAACTGGCGGTGCAAATGCTGCGCTTGCACTCACACTCGCTTTCAATCCTTCCATTAGCTATCTTTACTTAACGCTAGCTTGCTTTATCGGTGCTGCAATTGGCGCTATTATGGTATTTGGAATTGGCATGGTGAAAAAGGGCGGACTTTCTCCCCTTCGAATTGTATTAGCTGGTGCTGCTGTTTCAGCATTCCTAATCGCCATTTCAGAAGGTATTGGCATTTACTTTAAAATTTCACAAGATGTATCACTTTGGACGGCTGGGGGCGTAATTGGAACGACTTGGAGCCAATTAAAAATTATTATTCCGGTTATTTCGATAAGTATCTTTATCGCTATTTTACTTGCAAAGAAATTGACAGTCCTTAGTTTCAGTGAAGAAGTTGCCATTGGACTCGGTCAAAAAATTATCGTCATTAAAACGATTTTATTTATCATTATTATCTTGCTTGCTGGTGCTTCTGTAGCGCTTGTCGGGAATATGGCATTTATCGGCTTAATGATACCTCATATGGTTCGTCCAATCGTTGGGCCAGACTACCGTTTTGTCATACCGATGTCAGCAATCGCTGGTGCTTCCTTTATGCTACTCGCAGATACAATTGGGCGTACAATTAACGCTCCGTACGAAACACCAGTTGCTGCAATTGTCGCTATTGTAGGATTACCAGTCTTCCTATTTATTGTTCGTAAAGGGGGAAGAACGTTCTCATGATGCAACAATCTATTATAAAGAAACAACGTCTTATCATACTTGCATTACTTATACTTACTATCACAACAATTGTGATCGGAATGGGACTCGGCTCTGCCTCTCTCTCCTATGACAGATTAATCCCAACACTTATGGGACAAGGTACATTTAAAGAGGAATTCGTTTTATATTCTTTAAGACTACCTAGAATCGTCATTACATTATTAGCTGGTATGGCACTCGCTTTATCAGGTGCTATATTACAAGGTATTACTCGAAACGATTTAGCTGAACCCGGTATTCTTGGAATCAACTCTGGTGCTGGTGTTGCAGTTGCAGTTTTCTTCTTATACTTCCCGATAGATGTAGGTTCATTTCTTTATCTACTACCAGTCGTTGGATTTATCGGTGCTTTTCTGACAGCTTGTCTCATTTACGTATTTTCATACAGTAAAACAGAAGGACTTCAGCCAATACGATTAACATTAACAGGTATCGGTTTTGCCTTTGCACTATCTGGAACAATGATTGTACTAATCTCATCAGCAGATCGTATGAAAGTAGACTTTATTTCAAAATGGATTGCCGGAAACATTTGGGGAGATGACTGGACATTTGTTTTAGCAATGCTTCCATGGCTAATCGTATTAATTCCATTTGTCTTCTATAAAGCCAACCGATTAAACATCCTTGCATTAAACGAACCAATAGCAATTGGAGTCGGTATCGAAATTGAAAAAGAACGAAGATACTTATTAATTGCAGCCGTTGCGCTTGCTGCCGCAGCCGTTTCCGTAACAGGAGGAATTAGCTTTATCGGACTTATGGCTCCTCACATCGCCAAATCTTTAGTAGGCCCAAGACATCAAATATTCATCCCTATCGCCGTTTTAATCGGCGGATGGTTATTGCTACTAGCGGACACAATTGGACGAAATATTGTCGAACCTAGCGGTATTCCAGCAGGTATTGTCGTTGCTTTAATTGGTGCACCTTACTTTATGTATTTGTTGTTGAAGAAAGCGTAAAAAACCCCCTCAAGATTTTTTCTTTGAGGGGTTTTCATTTCATTCTACTGCTGCCCATCCCCTTCAAACTTCTTCGCCAAATTTTCCATCTCGTCTTCTGGCAATAACTTCGGTTCCCCGACACTTTTCGTTTGATAATAAATTTGAGCTCAAAACTCGATTTCTTCTGCAACAGTAAATGCCATGATGACAAAAATTGTTCAAAAAGATTCCGATACATTTTGTTTTATTTATTGCAAAATTCTTTGTACAATAAAATAAGAAGTTACTTTTCAAATACAAAATCTACTAAGAACTCTTTCCACGAATAAATTTAATTATCATCTTTATATTTCAATCTTAAATTAAAACACCCTTTCACCTATGACTATATTCACTCATTTAAAACTAAATTTTCTACTCTATCACTGCTAAACTACTTCATAATCTTAATTGAGAATAAATATTAATTAAAATTACAATAAAGTGCTACATTCTCCTTGACAAAATAACCACTTCTATATGATAATTAATATTGAATTAGAATTATTATAGTTAATTAAAAAATATATTTTATGAGCAAACTAATTTCCGATGCTCAAAACCAACATTTAGGAGGAATTTTAATATGTTATTAATCGGCACAGAAGTAAAACCGTTTAAAGCTAATGCTTACCATAATGGAGAATTTATCCAAGTTACTGATGAAAGTTTAAAAGGAAAATGGAGCGTAGTTTGTTTCTACCCTGCAGACTTCACATTCGTTTGTCCAACTGAACTTGAAGACTTACAAAACCAATATGCAACACTTAAAGAACTAGGCGTTGAAGTATACTCTGTATCTACAGACACTCATTTCACACATAAAGCATGGCATGATAGCTCAGAAACTATCGGCAAAATCGAATACATTATGATTGGTGACCCAACTCGCACAATCACTAGCAACTTCAACGTTTTAATGGAAGAAGAAGGTCTTGCTGCTCGTGGTACATTCATCATCGATCCAGACGGCGTTATCCAATCTATGGAAATCAACGCTGACGGTATCGGCCGTGACGCAAGCATTCTTGTTAACAAAATTAAAGCAGCTCAATACGTACGTAACAACCCAGGTGAAGTTTGCCCAGCTAAATGGCAAGAGGGTTCTGCAACACTTAAACCAAGCCTTGACCTTGTAGGCAAAATCTAAGGAGTTCGATCAAAATGATACTAGATGCAGATATAAAAACACAACTATCCCAATACCTTCAGTTAATGGAGAACGATATTTTACTTAAAGTTAGCGCAGGAGACGATAACGTATCTAAAGATATGTTATCTCTAGTAGATGAATTAGCTACTATGTCATCTAAGATTACAGTAGAAAAAGTTGAACTAGAGAGAACACCAAGCTTTAGCGTAAATCGCCCTGGTGAAGACACTGGTGTGGTATTCGCTGGTATTCCATTAGGACACGAATTTACTTCATTAGTGTTAGCTTTACTACAAGTGAGTGGACGCGCTCCAAAAGTTGAACAAAAATTAATTGATCAAATAAAAAACATTCAAGGCGAATATCATTTTGAATCTTATATCAGCCTAAGTTGTCACAACTGTCCTGATGTTGTACAAGCTCTTAACGTAATGAGCGTTCTAAACTCTGGTATTACACATACTATGATTGACGGCGCTGCATTCAAAGAGGAAGTCGAAAGTAAAGACATTATGGCAGTACCAACTGTTTATCTAAATAGTGAATCTTTCGGAAGTGGTCGTATGACACTTGAAGAAATTCTAGCTAAAATGGGTAACGGTCCAGATGCATCAGAGCTTTCTGATAAAGATCCGTACGATGTTCTTGTTGTTGGTGGCGGCCCAGCTGGTGCAAGTGCAGCAATTTATGCAGCACGTAAAGGCATCCGCACTGGTATCGTTGCTGAGCGCTTCGGTGGTCAAGTAATGGATACTATGGGTATTGAGAACTTCATCAGCGTAAAACGCACTGAAGGTCCTAAGCTAGTAGCAAGCCTTGAAGAGCACGTAAAAGAATACGACATCGATGTAATGAATCTACAACGTGCGAAACGTTTAGAGAAAAAAGAACTTATTGAAGTGGAACTTGAAAACGGCGCTATTCTGAAAAGTAAGAGCGTAATCGTTTCAACAGGTGCTCGCTGGCGTAACGTTGGCGTACCAGGTGAAGCTGAGTTCAAAAACAAAGGTGTAGCATACTGCCCACACTGTGACGGTCCATTATTCATCGGAAAAGATGTAGCGGTTATTGGTGGAGGTAACTCTGGTATTGAAGCAGCTATCGACTTAGCAGGTATTGTTAAGCATGTAACTGTTCTTGAATTCATGCCAGAATTAAAAGCTGATGCTGTATTACAAGAGCGTCTTAACAGCCTACCTAACGTAACTGTTCTGAAAAACGTTCAAACGAAAGAAATTACTGGTACTGACAAAGTAAACGGTATTTCTTACATCGATCGTGAAACTGAAGAAGTTCACCATGTTGAATTACAAGGTGTATTCGTTCAAATCGGTCTTGTGCCAAACACAGACTGGTTAGGTGACACTGTTGAACGCGCTCGCGGTGAAATCGTAACAGATAAGCACGGTGCTACAAATGTACCAGGAGTGTTTGCTGCAGGTGACTGTACAAATAATCCATACAAACAAATTATCATCTCTATGGGTTCAGGAGCGAATGCAGCTTTAGGTGCATTTGATTACTTAATCCGTAACTAATTATAGAGACGTGATTTTTAAAAAGCAGGTGCCTTGGCACCTGCTTTTTTTATAATCCTAATGTATAAACTAAAAATCTCTCATTCCCATTCTTCTCATAAGCACCCTGCAACCTTACTTCCCTCTTCAGCTCAAACGCAGTCTGGTTCTCTAAGAAGAAAATATAATCTTCAGAAGGATAATATAAAATAATATCCACTTCTCTCTCCGTTTCTTCTACCGAAAGCAAAATGTTATTCACTACGTTCATAAACACTTGTACTGAAAACGGATTAAAGAAGTAAAATCGGTTATCACGCGGATCAATCTCATATTCTTGTGCTAAACAACATTCAAATTGGATTTTATCTTTACTGTTTCTTACCTTCTTTGCATAACGCTCAAGGTTCTCCATCGCTTCTTTATAAAATTCTTCATTCATTTCAATTCCTACAGCTGAAGCACCGCACTTATGATGCATGTAAAAATTCAATCTTCCTTTTCCACATCCAAAGTCTACAATTCGATCGCAACTTTTAATCTCGTATTGATTCAACAGTTCCTCTAATCCACTATATGGTGTCGGTTCATAACGGTGGTAATGTAAAGATTTATTAAAACCTTTTTGCTCTCCGACAGTTTTTATATGTAGTACAGCATCGTAATATTGTTCGTTCATTCGTCTTCTCCTATTAAAAAATGGTACTTATTATTATACACCATGTACTAAATGCTCATTTTTCATCAAATTATTTGGTGCGTGAAAATATATCGAATATAACTTCAAATATATCGACGTTTCAACAAAGAATATCGACTTACCGACAAATTACTACAAAAAAACAGGAGCTCTCTAGCCCCTGTTTTCTAATACTTTCAATACAGTTTGCTTCAATATTTCTACCCCATCCATTATACAAGAATGATCAAACTTCATATACGGATGGTGTAATCCCGGTTGTAGATTTGCCCCTAGTCCTAGCATAACTGCTTTTAAATGCGGTCTTTTCACTGTATAGTAATGAAAGTCATCGCTTCCTGTCGTATACAGCGGTCCCGTACATCCCTCTTCCCCATACACTTCAAGAATACCTTTACGCATAAAACGCTCCGCTTCTTCTGATACTTCTGCTCCTGGCGCAAGATCAATCCACTCATAAGAAATTTTGGATCCCATTGATTCAGTAGACGTAATTACGTGCTCGATCTTCTGTTTCAACTCATCTAGTAATATATTATTTTCTGCCCTTACATCTAAGCTAAAATGACCGTTTCCCGGAATGATATTTAAATTATCACCACCAGCTTGGCATCTCGTCATCTTAACAGAATGCGATGTTTGCGGTGGTAACCATATATTTTTCAATCCAATATTAATCATTGAAATAACGTCAATTGCGTTTATACCTTGATGTGGTCTCGCTCCATGTGCATCCTCTCCATGAATCGTACCTTCTAAAAAACCAGCTGCTCCGTGACGAATAGATGGTGCCGCTTGTTTCAAAGGCAATTCCTCAATCGGTCTTAAATGAACACCAAATAGGAAATCAGCATCATCCACAGCACCTTTCTCTACCATCTTTAAAGCACCATTTCCTTTTTCTTCAGCCGGCTGAAAAATAAATCTAACCGTACCACTATCCCATCTCATATTTTTCAATTGTAAAATAAGACCCATCACAATCGTCATATGAGCATCGTGACCACACGAATGGTTCGCTTTGAACTCTCCGTCCACCTCTTGCCAGAGTGCATCCATATCAGCACGAACCGCGATAATTGGATGACCGCCTCCGATTTCAGCGATTATGCCTGGACAATCGTCAAATGTTTTATATGAAATTCCTTCTTCTTTTAAAAAGTTAGTAATATAAGCTGTCGTTTCATATTCCTTCCAACTCACTTCAGGGTTTTCATGTAAATGCTGAAAAATTTCCGTTAAACGCTCTTGTAGTTCTAATGTTTTCAACTTCCATTCTCCTTCCTAAATTCGAAGCAGTTTAATCATTCATAAAAAATCCCATTTTGAAGAATATATTGAACATTCACTCAAATGTCAAGAGATTGTCCCTACATTTCTTTTGAAATATAATAAGGTAATTAAGATTGTAATTCAGAAAATTCTTTTTATGGATTATTCATCATTAGCTTCAGCCTCTTATTAATATATGTAACTTCAAATCTACGGATAATAAAAAGGACGGGAACTATACCATGAAAATTACAGCTATTCATATTTACGCGATTCGTTTACCGCTTCGCAATCCATTTGTTATTAGTTATGGCTCTTACCCTGATATGCCTTCTATTATCGTCAAAATGGAAACAAATGAAGGGATTGTCGGTTACGGTGAAGGTGTTGCCGATGATCACGTTACAGGTGAATCATGGGAAAGCACTTTTCATGTTTTAAAACATACACTAGCTCCTGCTCTTATCGGGCAAAATCCAATGAATATCGAAAAAATACACGATATGATGAACAATACGATTTACGGTGTTCCTACAGCGAAAGCTGCAATTGATATCGCTTGTTTTGATGTAATGGGCAAAAAATTAAACCAACCTGTATATCAATTAATTGGCGGACGATACCATGAAGAATTTCCTGTCACTCACGTCTTAAGTATCGCCGATCCTGAAGATATGGCCGAAGAAGCTGCTTCCATGATTAAAAAAGGTTACCAATCTTTCAAAATGAAAGTCGGTACGAATGTACAAGAAGATGTAAAAAGAATTGAAGCTGTCCGTGAGCGTGTAGGAAATGATATCGCTATTCGCGTTGATGTAAACCAAGGATGGAAAAATAGCGCGAACACATTAACAGCACTTCGTTCATTAGGACATTTAAACATCGACTGGATTGAACAACCTGTTATAGCGGATGATATTGACGCAATGGCTCATATTCGTTCTAAAACAGACCTTCCGCTTATGATTGATGAAGGATTAAAAAGCTCTCGTGAAATGCGCCAAATTATTAAATTAGAAGCTGCTGATAAAGTGAATATAAAACTAATGAAATGCGGCGGCATATACCCAGCTGTAAAACTTGCTCATCAAGCGGAAATGGCAGGCATTGAATGCCAAGTTGGATCTATGGTCGAATCATCCGTTGCCTCTTCCGCAGGATTCCATATTGCTTTCTCAAAAAAAATCATTACTAGCGTCGAACTAACAGGACCATTAAAATTTACGAAAGACATTGGGGACTTACATTACGACGTACCATTTATTCGCTTAAACGAAAAGCCGGGACTCGGCATTGAAATAAACGAAACTACATTACAAGAACTAACCGTCTTTCAAGACGTTGTACGCTAAAGGAGGACTAACGCATGACGGTTCTATACGAAGGAACATTAAAACAAAACAGCGAGCCATTTCACGTTACATTATTAGCTCTAGAACATATCGAACAAATCTTATCACTACAAAACGTTGTAATTGAAGCATTAGAAGAGAAAGGTCGTTTACAACCACTCTCGCTAGAAGAGTTTCAATACATTCTAGAAGGAAACGGCATGATGATCGGAGCCTTTATAGAAAAAGAGCTCATCGCATTTCGTGCCCTACTCGCCCCTCCTATTGACGATGAGCATTTAGGACTTGATATCGGCCTATCCGAAAGCGAACTACACCGCGTTATCTATCAAGAAATCTCAAATGTTCACCCGAACTGTCGCGGAAATGGCATGCAAAAAATATTAGCGACAGTCATCATGGACGAATTACAAAAAGAAGATAGCAAATACGATTACGTTTGCTGCACCGTTGCACCTTTTAACATTCCTAGTTTAAAGGATAAGTTTGCGCAAGGAATGGAAATTGCTGCGCTGAAGGAGAAATATGGCGGTAGTATGCGGTATGTTTTTGTGAAGACGTTGCGTATAGATAAAGAAAGCGATTGGACGGATGTTAAGAGTGTTCCGATGAGTGACGCCAGTGAACAGCAGACGTTAATTTCAAAAGATTATCGTGGATACGCAATGGTGAAAATAGACGAAGATTTTATTGTGAAGTTTGGGCGTTAATTTATATGCAAAAAGAAGAGGATGTCACCTCGTCGAATTCTTTGACTAGGTGACATCCCTTTTTATTCTCTTCTTGGTGAACGATGCCATAGTAAATGAAATTATATCAGCGGTTTTTCGAATATATCGATTTACCGACAAATATTGACAGTAATAGCAACCTATATTATAAGAGGAAGCTGTTCCAAAAGGTCTTTTCAGACAGCTTCTTCTTCTTTAAACAATAATATGCACTACTAAACCGTCATCTTCCAACTCGATAACGCTAACCAGTTTTCCATTTCCTTATAATCAGGCATTATCTTCCCGACAAGTCGCCAAAAAGAACGATCATGATTTAAATGAACCATATGACACATTTCATGAACAACTACATAATCAATTACCCGCTGTGGTGCCATTGCTAGCTTCCAATTGAATGTTAGCTGTAGATTTGAATCACAAGTTCCCCACGTACGGCTACTATCTGTAATACGAATGGAGCGCGGTTTTGTTTTAAAGTTACTTTGATGCGCTTTAATACTTTTCTCCACTAACGCCTTGCACTGCTTATAGTAAAATCGTTTTAAAGCTTGTTGTATTTTCTCATCCTTAAGCTCTTTCACATAAATATGTAGCTTATCTCCTTCAAACACTGCATTGTCTTGCGTAATACTTGCATCTTGAGAAATCTGTATCGGATACGTGTTTCCTAAATACAGAAAACCCTCTCCTTGATCATAAGCCTTTTCCTGTGGGCCACGCACTCTCTCCTGCATTTCTTTACGTGTTTTTTGAATCCAATCCCATTTTTCTTCTAACAACTGGATTATATATTCAACAGGTGTCCCTTTCGGAGCTTGTACTTCCACATTCCCGTAAGAATCTACATAAAGACGTACTGATTTTTTCTTTTTATAATTTATATGAAAATTAATTGTCTCACCTAAATATGTATGTACCATTTCATCACCTAACGTATTCGTTCATAATTATTTTTACAAATAAAAAAGAGTAGGATACAAACGTCCTACTCTACCTATTATATCATTTACTACTTTACCATAAATGTTACAATGCTTATCCTCTATACTTTACAGCTAATCCCTTAATGAAATTCCTTGCGTATCTATCGCCGCACTCTTTGTAATTCTTATGGCCTTTCTTTCTTAATAAGGCGCCTAACTCTCCTTTTGTCACCTTAACTCCTACACTGTCTAATATATCAAGCACATCCTCACTCGTTAAAGATAGTGCTATTTTCATTTTCTTTAAAAGAAGATTATTAGCGCTCTCATTGCTCTGTACAGGTGCCGGTTGCCCTGGTTTCGGATCTTGCTTCCCTCTTTTTAAAGTAATAAATCCATTTAAAAATGCCTCTAACATCATCATATCGCATGTTAATACGTACTCATCTTCGATTACATCAGCATTTTCAGCTTCATGCTGAGGAGCTTTCTTTATTTTTGTAAGCATATCAACTACTTCTTCTTTCGTTACTTCCATGCCACCAAGTTTAAAGATTTCCACCATATCTATATCTTTTATATCCATAGCATATCTTACTCTTTTTAATATATCGTTGTTGCTCATTGCCATTGTTTTGCCTCCTGAAATGTTAATTATTTATACAGCTGTTAAAGTTTATCCTTTAACATGCTTTAAACTATCATGCTTAATATAGCTTTTTAGTTAATGTCCGCTAAATTAATACTTTAACATTTTAAAGATAGGTTTTATAGTCTTACCAGAACTTTTCTCCATCATTGTATCTATTTTGTTGTATGCTTATAAAAAGATTTCACTCATAACATTAACTAAAAGAAAAAACAGTGCTTTGATTTCTCAAATACACTGTTCTTTTCCAGCTCTACACTTATTTTAAACGCAACCAAACCACACACTCCACATATGCAGAGCGTACATGGCAACACAAGGGTGCTGGCTGGCTTATTACATTCTTAAAGCCTTTTTCTTTCAGTTGCCATTTGCAAAGGAACCAGCAACTAAATAAAACAAATACCCATAAATTAACGTAACTCATTCCCCTCTACCTTTTGAGAGTTACACCGTTTCACTATCCCCAGCCTCATCAACACTCTCTTCAAACTTATCAAGCAATGCACGCACTTCATCTGTTGATTTCGTGCTCATCAATTGATTTCTTAATTCAGCAGCTCCGTGGAATCCTTTGACATAAATTTTGAAAAAGCGATGAAGCCCTGTGATTGAACGTGGTAGTACTTCTTCATATTGATCTTGAAGATCAAGCTGTAGTCTTAAAAGATCAAGGTGTTCTTTACTGCTATGCTCTCTCGGCTCTTTTTCAAAAGCAAACGGATTTTTAAAGATACCTCGCCCGATCATAACGCCATCAATACCATATTTTTCAGCAAGTTCCATCCCAGTTTGACGGTCAGGGATGTCTCCATTGATTGTTAGTAGCGTATTTGGTGCGATACGGTCACGTAATTTTTTGATCTCCGGAATTAGCTCCCAATGCGCATCTACTTGGCTCATTTCTTCTCTTGTACGTAAATGAATAGAAAGGTTTGCAATATCTTGTTTGAAAATATGCGTTAACCAATCCTCCCACTCATTTAACTCTTTAAAGCCAAGTCTTGTTTTTACGCTGACAGGCAGTCCACCCGCTTTTGCTGCTTGAATAAGTTCTGCCGCAACATCTGGACGTAGAATAAGGCCACTACCTTTTCCTCTCGATGCCACATTCGGTACCGGGCAGCCCATATTAATATCGATGCCTTTAAATCCTAGCTCCGCCATACCAATACTCATTTGACGGAAATATTCAGGATTATCTCCCCAAATATGTGCCACCATTGGCTGTTCATCTTCTGTAAAAATCAAACGGCCACGCACACTTTTCATGCCCTCTGGATGACAATAGCTGTCCGAGTTTGTAAACTCTGTGAAAAATACATCCGGTCGACCGGCTTCACTTACTACGTGACGAAAAACAACGTCTGTCACATCTTCCATTGGTGCAAGTACAAAAAATGGTCGTGGTAAATCACGCCAAAAATTATCTATCATTTCAAACTCAAATCCTCTCACTATGAATACAACTTCAAAATCTCAGTCAAAAAATATAAAGCCAACTGTTACAATAGCTTATTATCAAACACCAGTGTATTTGGACATTTATAATTTGTGAAAATCAGCAATGTTTATTTTAACTAAAATCGTTGCTGAATGGTATTTTTATAAAGTGAAACTTTAATCAGTGGGGGTTTTCTTCATCCCCCACTGATTATTAGTTGAACCAATCGGGCTTTTACGGGCCGTTGATCCCCCACCTAACTTCTTTGCTTTCGCTGAATTTTGAGGTAGGGGTCTTACTGCCCGCAAATAGCGGGATAAACCAAAAAGCAGATGGTATAGATTTTTTCTATATCAACTGCTTTTCTATTATACCAACTTAAGCCAAGCCACACACTCTACATGAGTAGTATGCGGGAACATATCAACAGGCTGTACTTCCTGCGTTTTATATCCGCCTTCTTCTAATGCTTTTAAGTCACGTGCTAATGTTGCTGGGTTACATGATACGTATACGACGCGTTTTGGCTTCATGTCGATGATTGTGTTTAGTAATGCTTCGTCACAGCCTTTACGCGGTGGGTCAACGACCATTGTATCGGCGATTACGCCTTCTTTGTACCATTTTGGAATGACTACTTCTGCTTCTCCTACACCGAATTCAGCGTTTGTCATGTTGTTTAGTGCTGCGTTTCTGTTTGCATCTTCAATTGCTTCTGGAACAATTTCAACACCGTATACTTTTTTCGCTTTTTGCGCTAGGAATAAGGAGATTGATCCGATTCCGCAATATGCATCGATTACTGTTTCGTTACCATTTAATTTTGCGTATTCTAACGTTTTATCGTATAGTACTTTCGTTTGTTCTGGGTTTACTTGATAGAATGAACGTGCTGAAATCGCAAATTTAATGTCACCGATAAAGTCATAAATATATTCTGATCCATACAATACTGTTGTTGTATCTCCGAAGATTACGTTTGTACGTTTCGTGTTTACATTTTGAACGATTGATTTTACTTCTGGGAATTTCGCTGCAATTTCTTCAATGATTGCTTTTTTGTTTGGTAATTCCGCTGTACGTGTAATGAAGACAAGCATAATTTCCCCTGTTACTTGTCCGTAACGAGCCATTACGTGGCGAAGCGTTCCTTTGTTACGCTCTTCGTTGTACGCCGAGATACCGTGCTTTTCACAAATACGTTTTACTTCTTGAATAAGTGTATCGTTTTCTTCTGCCTGAATTAAGCATGATTCCATATTAATGATGTCATGCGTTCCTTGACGATAGAAACCAGCTACAAGTCCACCTTCACGTTCTCCAATCGGTACTTGTGCTTTATTACGATATACCCATGGGTTCTTCATGCCAAGTACAGGATGAACAGGAACATCGCTTAATCCACCGATGCGCTGCATAACGTCACGTACTTGTTTTTCTTTCGCTTTTAACTGTCCTTCATATGTTAAGTGCTGAAGCTGACAACCGCCGCACTGGCTGTATACTGGGCATTCTGCATCTTTACGATATGGGCTCTCCGTATGAAGCTTCATTAAACGACCGAATGCAAAGTTTTTCTTCACTTTAATAATTTTAATTTGTGCCTCTTCACCTGGTAATCCGTTTTTAACGAAAATAGGATATCCTTTCACTTTCGCAACACCGGCACCATCATGTGTTAAATCTTCAAACACTACATCTATAAACTCGTTTTTTTCAACTGGTGGCGTCATTTTTGTACTCATTTTCCGACCTCTCTTTTTCATAACACTGCGTTACATTTTATCATACTTATATGGTCTATTTCTATTGGAAGAAAAAAAGCTATTGACGATAGTTCTCTAGTAATGTTACGCTACTACTAATTTAATACGGACGATGTTACCTCATATATACTTGATAATATGGATCGAGAGTTTCTACCCGGCAACCTTAAATTGCTGGACTATGGGGAAAACTAATGAATATTAGCCTATGTATAAAAAGACTCATATTGATTAGCTTTCTCTCATAGATGAAAGTGAATCCATATGGGTCTTTTTTTTATTTTTATTTTTCAAAAGGGTCAGACATCTTACGTATGACATAAAACCTCTTCATTTTATTTTTAGTAATATAACGAGCGTTTTATGTACAAACTTTATACGAACTTCTGAAAGGGGCAACTACATGCAATATGTAATGAGCATTATCGGCATTCTTGTCGTTTTAGGTTTATGTTTTGCTTTGTCAAACAACAAAAGTAAAATCAACTTCCGTGCAATTGCTATTATGATTGGTTTTCAAATTTTAATCGGTTGGTTTATGTTTGGCACAAAGATTGGTCAACAAATCATTATTTTCATTGGTAAAGTTTTCAACAAACTAATTAAACTTGGTACGACAGGTGTCGATTTTCTCTTTAATGGAATTCAAAGAGATTTTGTCTTTTTCTTAAACGTATTATTAATTATCGTATTTTTCTCAGCACTACTTTCTATCTTTAGTTATTTAGGTGTTTTACCATTCATCGTTCGCGTTGTCGGCGGTGCAATTTCAAAAATTACTGGTTTACCACGCGTTGAATCATTCCACGCAGTAAACTCTGTATTCTTCGGTTCAAGTGAAGCGTTAATCGTTATTAAAAACGATTTACAGCATTTTAATAAAAACCGTATGTTTATCATTTGTTGTTCTGCGATGAGCTCGGTTTCTGCTTCTGTTACAGCATCATACGTAATGATGTTAGATGCGAAATATGTACTAGCAGCTCTTCCGCTAAACTTGTTCTCAAGCTTAATCGTTTGTTCGTTATTAACACCAGTTGATACGAAAAAAGAAGATGAAGTAATTCAAAAATTTGATAGAACTCTATTCGGAGACAGCTTTATCGGTGCAATGATTAACGGTGCGCTCGACGGTTTAAAAGTAGCTGGTATCGTTGCCGCATTAATGATCGCCTTTATCGGTGTTATGGAAGTTGTAAACTACGTAATCAGCGCAGCTTCAGGTGCAATGGGACATGCTGTTACGTTACAACAAATCTTCGGTTATATACTTGCTCCATTCGCATTCTTAATGGGTATCCCAACTCACGATATTATCCCAGCTGGTGGTATTATGGGTACGAAGATTGTCTTAAATGAATTCGTAGCAATCCTTGATTTAAAAGGTGCTGCTGCAACATTATCTCCACGTACAGTTGGAATCGTTACCGTATTCTTAATTAGCTTCGCAAGTATTAGCCAAATTGGTGCGATCGTTGGTACAATCCGTGCCCTTTCTGAAAAACAAGGAAGCGTCGTATCTCAGTTTGGTTGGAAAATGCTATTTGCATCAACACTTGCTTCTATTTTATCTGCGACAATCGCTGGATTGTTTATTTAATAAAAAAATCACCTTGGCTTAAACAGCAAGGTGATTTTTTATTATTATCATTTAAGAAACTGAAGAAAACTCTAGTGCCTCTTCCTTATTAATAATTTCTCCCTTATGTTTACCCTTCACCGAAATATCAATAATTGATTTATTTCCTGTTTCCAGTTTCCCTAAAGAAAACGTATATATTAAGCCATCTTTTTTTAGCATCCATCGTTTCCCGTGCCAAGGACCAGTTAACTTCTGTTCTGGCGATGCTATTATTTCTCCAAAATATTCACATTCTCCTAGAGATGTTTTTACTGTATTCTTCTCCGTATCAATAACTACATAGTTAAGAAGCTTTATACTTTCACTTGAAAAAATCTCTACTTCATGATTACTTTTTTTCTTAAATTTCAGCTTTCCATCCTTTGTATTAACCAATTCACTTTGATCAATTGCATTTAGTACAAACTCATACTCTTCTTTTGTAACGCCGAAATTAGGATGATACGGAAAACTTTTTTTCTCTGCATGTTCTTCTACGTATTTTAAATACCAATCCATATTATTCGCTAGATGCTCTCTCATTCTTTGACCAATACTCCCTACCTTTTCAAGGGTATCTGGATCCATCTCCAGCGTCATAATATCCGCCGTTACTTCCGCATTCATAAGGTGTGACGGAATATACTCCTCCACACTATTTGCTTTACTGACTTCACTTTGGCACCCTACTATGAATAGCATTATGAAAAGAATATATACTAATTTTCTATACTTCATTTCTGTTCCTCACTCCGTGCATCATTCTTACTTAAATTTATAGCGGTTTTTATTATAGTCCAAAATCCAGATATCTTAATAAAAACTACCCCTATATGCAAAATTGCATATTAATAAACCTTTCTCTTACTTTAAAATTAGCTTAAAACATTTACCAAAATATACAAATTACAAACAACAAATGTTATAATTTGTAAAAATATATTGGAGGACTTTATGAAAATTCACGCCCTTTTCGATTTTTTACATTTACTAGTCTTGAGCATGAAAAGTTATTATGTATGGGGAATGCCTATCTATGTCTTCATCATTCCTCTTATTTTTGTAGTCGGTTATATTATTATCAATTCTAATAAGAAGCGAAAGAATACATCTATTCAAAGTCACTAATCTATCGCCCTAATAGCCCCTCCTAAAAATCATATTCCCCTCATTTTCTTCAAATGATATGATGAACAAGGGTATATCCCCACCACTCTTATAGCGGTGGGGATTTTAATGTAAGCATGCAACATACTACACAATAGAAGGTGATTTTATGAAAAAATATGCAGTAATTGCTTTATGTACGTCTGCCATTCTAACAGGCTGTAACACGAATAATGCTAGCCAAGAACCTGCAAAAGAGAAAAAAGTACAAGAAGTAAAAAAACAGGAAGAGACTGTACAAACACAAGGGAAAATTTCTTATAACCCAATTACGCACGAATCTACAAACACAAATATTCATATTACAGATATAAAAGATGCTTTAACCGAAGTACAATATAAAATTTGGCGTACTGCTGATGGAAAAGAAAATACTAAATCTTTTTCTTCTAAAGAAAAGGATCAGCAATTTACACTTCCCTTTGATATAAAAGAATTTGAAGGAAAACGCGGTGAATATCAAATTGAAGCAATAGGGATAAAAGAGGATGGGAAAACTATTCCGCTTACAAAATCTACTATAACTTTCGAGCAAAAGGTTCCTGTTCTTATGTATCATGCAATTGATGATTACCACGGACAAGGCATTAAAGACTTATTCGTATCTCCAGCTAACTTTGAAGCACAAATGAAGTATTTAAAAGAAAACGGTTATACATTGTTAACATTTGAACGCTGGGGCGATATAAATAAAGTAAACAAGCCGATTTTCGTTACATTTGATGACGGTATGAAAAATAATATGAATGCATTTCGCATTTTACAAAAGCTAAAAGACGATACGTTTAAACCAGCGGCAACAGAATATATGATTGTTGATAACGTTGATGTAGAAGGCGCTCTTTCTACATCTGAAATAAAAGAAATGGTTGATTCCGGCATTTTCTCTGTACAATCTCACACAGCAACACATGCAGACTTGCCGAAAATTACAAACTATGAAGAAGAGTTAAAAGGCTCAAAAGAAAAGCTAGAGAAAATAACAGGTAAGCCTGTTATCGCAATTGCTTATCCATTCGGTCATGTAGACGATAAAGTTGTCGCGGAAACAAAAAAATACTATCAATTTGCAACGACAACGAAGCCTGGACAATTCATTACAAAAGGTGAGCCTGATGAGTTGTTAAAAATGAAGCGCGTTCGTATACACCATACAACTACAGTTGAACAATTCGCTTCTTCAATTAAGTAAACGTGAGAGCTCAATACATTTTGAGCTCTCTTTTTACGTTATATTTATATATATTTTTTGAATTTTCTTGTATTATATATAATAAGAAATCTTTCAAACTAAAGGAGATTATACATATGTCATTTGAACAAACGTTAGAGAAATATGCTGCCCTTGCAGTCAATGTTGGTGTTAATATTCAGCCAGGACAAACTTTATCAATTAGTGCACCTCTAGAAGCTGTACAATTTGTACGCCTCGTTACAGAAAAAGCATATAAATCTGGTGCAAAACACGTATATGTTGATTGGAATGATGAGACGTTAACACGCTTAAAGTTCGATCTAGCTCCTGAAGAAGCTTTCTCTGAATTCCCTTCTTGGAAAGCACATGCTCGTGAAGAATTAGCAAAAGAAGGTGCTGCATTTATGTCTATTTATGCAGAAAACCCTGATTTATTAAAAGGCGTAGAACCAACGCGCATCGCAACAGCTCATAAAGTAGCTGGTGAAGCAATGAAAGTATACCGTGATTACGTACAAGCAGATAAAGTAAGCTGGTGTGTAATTTCTGTTCCTACGAAAGAATGGGCTGCGAAAGTATTCCCTGATGTAGCACCAGAGGAACAAGAGGCAAAACTATGGGATGCTATCTTTAAAGCTACTCGTGCTGATTTAGAGAATCCTGTGGAAGCATGGAAAGAGCATGACGAAACGCTACATACAAAAGTAGATTACTTAAACGAAAAACATTATAAAGCTCTTCACTATACAGGTCCTGGAACAGATTTAACGATCGAGCTTCCAGAGAAACATGTATGGGCTGGTGCTGGTAGCTTAAATGAAAAGAACGTACCATTTATGGCTAACATTCCAACTGAAGAAGTATTTACAATGCCACTTAAAACAGGTGTAAACGGTCAAGTGTCTAGCACAAAACCATTAGCGTTTGCAGGTAACATTATCGATAACTTTACGTTAACATTTGAAAATGGACGTATCGTAGACTATAAAGCTGAAGCTGGCGAGGAAGCTTTAAAACATTTAGTAGAAACAGATGAAGGTTCTCACTTCTTAGGAGAAGTAGCTTTAGTACCTCATGATTCACCAATTTCAAACACAAATATTTTATTCTACAATACGCTATTTGACGAAAATGCATCTTGCCACCTTGCAATCGGAAATGCTTATGCATTTAACTTAGTAGGCGGGAAAACAATGTCTAAAGAGGAACTTGCTGAAAATGGTGCAAATGCTAGTATTACACACGAAGACTTCATGATTGGCTCAGCTGAGCTTGATATCGACGGTATTACAGCTGATGGAAGACATGAGCCAATCTTCCGTAAAGGTAACTGGGCGTTTTAAGTTAACCATTATAAAAAACACATTGGATTACCCAATGTGTTTTTTATTTGTTCGGCTTCAATTCAAATTTTATCGTTCTATTCTCATGCGTAAACTCAGGCCTATACGTAGCGATATATGTATTTTCTTTCGCTACATCAAATAGCATCACATCTTGAATTTTTTCATCCGGTGCTACCTTTTTACTAGTGAAACTATCATATTTATATTCTTTAAATTTTGTACCTTTCTTATCTGTAAGCTCAAATTCGTAAAATGCAAAAGGTATTTCCTTTTTACTATTATTTTTCACTGTGAAAACAATTCCTAAAATATCATCTTTCTTTTTATCCGTAGTGTAGTCTGGATATCCTAATTGAACTGAATCAAGAGTTACTTGCAAACCATCTACATCTACTGTCTCACCTATTTTATAAATTTTTTCTTGAACGTCTTCTTGTTTACTTTCATTACTATTTTTAGTCTCAGTACAAGCACTTAAACTAAAAGCTATGCCACAAATTAAAACGATTTGACTCACTTTTTTCAACATACTCTTCCCTCCATATGAGACAAGATTTTTATATTTATCCCGCATTAACGGGCAGTAAGACTCCCACCTCGAAATTCAGCTGGAGCAAAGAAGTTAGGTGGGAGATCAACTGCCCGTAAACGCCCGATTGGTTCAACTAATAATCAGTAGGGGATGAACAAAACCCCCACTGATTAAAGTTTCACTTTATCATAACAAAGTCTTTCGTTTCCTCGTGTCATATTTTGTAATAACGAATGCTAACCAAAAGAAAAAAGCTATCTTCTATAAAAGATAGCTTTCATGATGCCGATGACACTTTAAGTCCAATTACCCCTAAAACAATAAAGAGAATACAAAATGCTTGGAATAAGCTAATATGCTCTTTAAAGAAGTACACACTAATGATTGTAATAAGGAGCGTTCCTACACCAGACCAAATTGCATAAGCAATACTTAAATGAATCTTTTTAACAACGATGGCAAACACGCTGAAACAAATACCATAGAATACGAAAATAAGTACACTTGGAACGAGCTTCGTTAAACCGTTCGATAATTTCATCGCAATTGTTCCAGCTACTTCAAAAATAATTGTTACAAGTAATAATAGCCAATATACCATACTAGAATCTCCTTCTCTGTTACCTTATCGAGATTCTAGTATACTACTTATAGTCCTAATGAAATATATTTAATTTCTAAATATTCTTCGATACCGAAATGGCCTCCTTCACGGCCGATACCACTTTCTTTAAAGCCACCAAATGGCGCTTGTGCAACTGATGGAAGGCCATCATTTAAACCGATAATACCATACTCTAACGCCTCGCTAATTTGGAATGCTTGGCTAATGTCTTTTGTGAAAATATACGCAGCTAAACCGTATGGTGTATTATTCGCTCGCTCGATTACTTCTTCAACTGTTTTAAATTTCGCAACCGGTGCAACTGGTCCGAATGTTTCTTCATTCATGCAAAGCATTGTATCATTCGCCAATCCAATTACAGTTGGTTGAATGAAATATCCATCTAATTCTGCAATTTTGTGGCCACCATATAAAACTTCGCCACCTTTTTGAATTGCATCTTCAATATGTTCTTGCACTTTTGAAATTGCATTTGCATCAATAAGTGGTCCTACAGTTGTTCCTTCGCCGAATCCGTCTCCAACTTTAAGCTGACCTACAGCTTTTTGGAACTTTCCTGCAAATTCTTCGTACACTCCTTCTTGGACAAATACTCGGTTCGTACATATACACGTCTGTCCTGCGTTACGGAATTTCGAACCAATTACAGCTTCTACAGCCTTATCTAAATCAGCATCATTCATAACAATAAACGGCGCGTGACCACCTAACTCAAGCGAAACCTTTTTCATTGTTTGCGCAGCACTAGCCATTAATTCTTTCCCAATTTCAGTTGATCCTGTAAAGGAAACTTTTCGAACGCGATCATCTTCCATCCACGTATCAGCAATTGCTTTTGCACTACCTGTTACAATATTTATTACACCTTTTGGAATATCTGCTTCATGTGCTAATTCAGCTAACTTCAATGCAGTTAATGGTGTTTGACTCGCTGGTTTCACAACCGCTGTACAGCCCGCTGCAAGCGCCGGAGCTACCTTTCTCGTGATCATAGCAGCTGGGAAGTTCCACGGTGTAATAGCCGCCATTACTCCAACTGGTTGTTTCATTACTAGAATGCGTTTATCCGGATGAGAAGCTGGAATCATTTCACCGTATATTCTTTTTCCTTCTTCTGCATACCACTCAACAAAACTATTTGCATAATTCACTTCACCAAGTGCTTCCGCAAATGGTTTCCCTTGTTCTCTCGTCATAATCGCTGCAATCTCTTCTTTATTTTCATCAATAAGTGTAAACCACTTTTTTAACTTTGCTGCACGATCTGCTGCTGTTAATTTTGACCATGATTTAAAGGCTTCCTGTGCAGCGTCAACAGCTTGCTTTGCCTCTGTTACTCCGCCTTTAGGTACAGTTGCAAATACTTCTTGTGTTGCTGGATTGTTAATTTCAATTTGTTCTTGTAAAGTAATCCACTCGCCATTTATATACATTGCCTTTTTATCTAAGTTTACGAACATCGCTTTTTTATCCAATGTTTTCTTCCTCCTCTATGAACTTCTTAATCTTCCTAGTGGCAGCAGATTGACTTATTTGCAAAAACTCAGCCACTTTATAACTTGATCCATACGTTTTATACGCTTTAAGAATAATATTTCTCTCTACCTCTTCCAGCATTCTATAAAGACTTTGCCCAGATTGTTCAACTGTCGCCTCTTGCATAGATAATGGCAAATCTTCTACCGTTACAAAATCATCTGCAGTGATAACAATTCTTTCAATTACATTCTCTATTTCCCTATTGTTTCCTTCCCATGGATATCCGACAAACATTTGTAACGTACTAGGAGCTAGCTTCACGTCACGTCCGTACTTTTTATTAAAATGATGTAAATAATGATAGACTAGCGGCAATATATCTTCTGTCCGCTCACGAAGTGGAGGAATTGAAATTGGTATTACATTTAGGCGGTAATACAAGTCCTTCCTAAATGTCCCCTCCTTTACCATTTCGCTTAAGTCCCTATTCGTGGCCGCGACTATACGAACATCTACTTTTTTTAAATCTCTTCCTCCTACCGGCCGAAATGTTTTCTCCTGTAATACTTGTAGAAGTTTTGACTGAATTTCAAGCGGCATTTCACCAATTTCATCTAAGAAAAGAGTTCCTTTATGTGCTGATTCTAAAAGCCCCTTTTTCCCTTCACGATTTGCACCTGTAAAAGATCCACCTGAATATCCAAAAAGCTCAGATTCAATTAAATTCGTCGGCAATGCCGCACAATTAATTTCATAAAAGCTTTCATTTTTTCGGTGACTCACCTCATGCAAATGGCGTACTAACCGGCTTTTCCCTACTCCAGTCTCACCTAGTACGAGAACCGTACTATCTACCACGGAAACCTTTTTGATCGTTTCGACTATTTTTTGCATAGCGATACTTTTAAAAATAAGCCCTTCATGTTCATACGTTTCTCTTAATTCTTTTTTATATGTCTTTAACTGATTATCCATTTCCTCTACCTTCTTACGTAATTGGTAGAGTTCGGTAAGATCTCGGGAATAACTAATAACTCGTCTTAAATTACCTTGTTCATCAAATACTGGCCTTGTACGAACATGTAAATATTCTCCTGATTTCGTTGTTTGAACGAGTTCTACAGGCCTTTCCTTTTCAATTACTTCTAACGTTGCAGATGGATAAAAAATCCCTTCTTTTTGTAGTTCTTGTACATGCTTTCCTACTAATTCCTTAGCAGAGAGCTGGTAATGTCTTTCACACATGCTATTTACACGTACAACGATTCCCTTGTCATCCGTAACAAAAATTTCATCAAATGCATATTCAAATACATCTTGTAAATCCATCAACACTCGTTCCTTTTCTGCAACCATCCTAGCCACTCCCTGCCTCATATCCATCGATTCACTTTACTACCTTTATTATAAAGTGAATTTTCTGCATTTTATATAGAGTAAGCTAGAATGTTTTCAATTTGTTATTTATACAAATCTATTTATATTTTTCAGCACATAATTCGCTGCCTTGAAAAATACAGAACGCGATTGCAACCATACCTTCACTTTGTTTTAGCTTGGTATGGGGCAGGAAAAGGGGCTGATCGATTCTATACATGGTCAGACGCCCCCTTCTGCCTAAAAAGAAAAGCTTTATACCCTTTTTTAAGTTATCTCAATTCTTTATACACGAGCGATATTTGCTTGCTCATAACAAGCTTGCAATGATTCTTCAATTATTGTTAAACCTTCTTCAAGTTGCTCATCTGTAATAACTAATGGCATTAACACACGGATAACATTTCCATATGTTCCTGCTGATAATAGAAGAAGCCCGCGTTTATTTGCTTCTGCACATAAATTAGACGTCAATGCTTTATCTGGTGCCTTCGTCTTGCGATCTTGAACAAGCTCAAATGCACACATCGCTCCTAAACCTCGTACATTACCGATGCAATTATATTTATTTTTCATCTCTTCAAATCGATTCATTACTACTTTTCCGAGTTCTAGAGCTCTATCATTTAATTTTTCCTTTTCTATTACATCAAGAACAGCTAACGCCGCGGCACAACCTAATGGGCTTCCAGCATATGTTCCTCCTAATTCTCCCGGCGCAGACTCATTCATAATTTCTTTACGCCCAATTACACCACTAATCGGTACGCCGGCGCCTAATGATTTAGATACCGTAATTAAATCTGGAACGACATCATAATGATCAATGGCAAAGTATTTTCCTGTACGACTAAAACCAGTTTGAATTTCATCCGCTACAAATAAGATGCCGTGTTCTGAACAAATGCGGCGAACTTCTTGAACAAATTTCTTACTTGGAACGATAAATCCACCTTCTCCTTGAACTGGCTCCATTACGACAGCTGCGATTGATTCTGGTGCTACTTCTGATATAAAGAAATTCTTAAACTCTTCAATGATAAAATCATCATACTGCTCTTCTGTTAATCCTTCTGGACGGCGGTATTCATATGGGAATGGCGCTTTATATACTTCTGGAGCAAATGGGCCAAATCCAAATTTATATGGTTTTACTTTACTTGTCATCGTCATTGTCATTAATGTACGGCCGTGAAACCCTTTAGAAAATGCGATAATACCAGGTCGTTTCGTATATTTACGAGCGATTTTTACCGCATTTTCGACCGCTTCGGCACCACTGTTTAAAAACAATACTTGTTTATCAAAACTCCCTGGTGCTAATGCTGCAAGCTTCTCTGCCAATTCAATATACGGCTCATACATCATTACATTGAAGCCAGTATGAATATATTGATCTACTTGTTTATGAAGCGCTTCTTTAACAGCAGGATGACAATGCCCTACATTAATTGTCCCAATTGCTCCCGCGAAATCAATAAACTGATTTCCATCCACATCTGTTACAAGTGCGCCATTTGCAGACTGTACAAATGTTGGAATTCCATTACTTACTCCTTTTGGCACTATATTTTGGCGGCGTTCTAATAAAGATGCTGCTTTCGGTCCTGGAATTTGTTCATTTACTTTAGCAAATTTTTTTGTGTTCATTGCGTACCCCATCCTTTTCTATACAATGTTTTCTCTTTTTATTGCAAGATGTGTGCCAACTCACCCTATCTAGCGTTCATCCCATTCGCTTAATATCTTGGCATAAAAAATAAGTCTATAAAGACTCATTAAGAGTCCTTATAGACTTATTTTTTTATACGTTAGACTTTCCTTGTTCCCAAATAAACTCACCTGAATGAGAAATTAAATCCTCAACAGATTGTAATATTAAATCTGCAAGTGGTTCTAACGTTTGACGATCACCCGTGCCAGATAGTACTCCAATTGCGTAGCAATCGCCACCATTTTTCGCTAAATGTAGATCCGTCGGCGTATCCCCAACGACCGCTACTTCACATGTTTCTAGATTAAACCTCTCGCAAAACGATTCTATAATTCTTTTATCTGGCTTCTGTGCTGGAAACGTATCTGAAGCTATAACACAATCAAAAAAAGCTTCCAATTGATACTGCTTTAAAAATAATTCTGTCGGCGCGAAGTCATCAGCGGTAACAACACCTAGAATAAATCCTCTATCCCTTAACGCTTGTAAAACTTTCGGTAAATCTGCCGTCATTCTCATATGTGAACGATGCTCGTACATAAGAGCAAACAATTTTTCACTTACCCATTGATGCATCTCTTCTTCTTTAGATGATGTAATATACTTACAAAGCCCCTTTGCCACATCAAGACTCGTTCCAGCAGCAAGCGCACTACGTGGGTTAACAAACGCTCCCTCTACACCAATCTCTTTTAATAAAATTGGTTGCATTGATTCTGGTAATTGATATATATTTATACATTCAGAAACAAGCTCTTCAGCTACCTTTATCCAGATCGAATGAAAATCCATTAATGTCCCATCTTTATCAAATAGTATTGCTTTTACCTTATCCATAGCACCCTACCTCTCATTTCTTCTCTCCTCCAGTGTATCAATAAAGTATGGATATAAAATAAATGAATTGTAAAAATACCATAAAAATCAAACTAACTTCCAATTTACAATTCATCTATATAAAGTGAAACTTTAATCGGCGGGAGTTTTATCCCCCCCCCCACTATT
>NZ_MAOI01000049.1 GCF_001884235.1 Bacillus paramycoides
AAAAGGATGCCTTTACAGGGCATCCTCTTGATGTTCTGGAACGAATAATTCAAGACAATGATACATATTTTCAAATTCCATCGGTGCGTCTCCGCCATATTCACCATCTAAGTTAATCATTAATTTATCAGGTGAATGGACTTTAATTCGATTCGCTTGTGTATATAACACTTTCGGATTATTAATATGTTCACCGCGTTGTGCTTGTGTTGCTGCTTTAATTAAATCAGCGATAGAACCTTTTTTTAGTACTAATAAATCAAATAATCCATCGTTAATAGATGCATATGGTGCTACTTTTTCGAATCCACCAACTGAACGAGTATTTGTAATTAAAAACATCGTAATTTCTTCTTGTAGTAACTTCCCATCATACTCGATTTCAACATATGTTGGATGTAATGATGGTAACATTTCGATTCCTTTTAAATAATAAGCAAGTTGACCTAATACTGTCTTTAGCTTGCTTGGTACTTCATATGTTAATTCTGTAATACGGCCGCCACCAGCAATATTAATGAAATATGTATCATTCGCTCTCCCAAGATCTAAAGGAACTGTTTTCCCTTCACAAATAATATCCGCTGCCTCTTCAATAGCACGCGGAACACCAATTGCACGTGCAAAGTCATTTGTCGTTCCAACTGGAATAATTCCAAATTTCGGACGATGTTCATGTCCCACTAAACCATTTACTACTTCATTTAGCGTACCGTCACCACCGGCCGCAATAACAACATCAAACTTGCGATCCGCAGCTTGCCTCGCCGCCACAGTTGCGTCTCCAGGACCAGTTGTCGCATGACAAGATGCTTCATATCCAGCTTGTTCTAATTTTTGCAATACTTCCGGTAAGCTCTTCTTAAATAGCTCACGTCCAGAAGTAGGATTATAAATAATTCTTGCTCGTTTCATCATTTATTAGCACAGGAAATTCCTTATTCATTAAAAAAAGAATACACCGAACCCTTATTCAGTATCCCTATGCCTACCTCCTCTCATCTTCCTATCCTTCTTTTATCCCGCTCAAACAGGCAGTAAGAACCCGATTCGTGTAGCCCATCAAAAGTAACTATTCACTCATGATGGTTTTGCTTTATTTGACCAAGAAATTTATGTCTATCCATTCTCTCACATCAATTTACATATAACGAATAATAATTATCTATTATTTCATGAGATGAAAAAACTCTCTATGTCTAGATTTATCATTATTCCCACCTTTTTGCAACTATCATACCATAGTTGCTATACAAACATTTTTTCACTTTTGACAGTTAATCAAACGTTTATTTAAATTATTTTTTACCATTTAAACAAACGTTTGATTAACTCAGAAAAAACACCCAAATACGGGTGTTTTTTCTGTTTAATCTTTAAGCATCTATACTATTTTAGCGCTTATTAATTTCTTCAAGTAAGATTTTGTTAACAAGCGGTGGATTTGCTTGTCCTTTTGTAGCTTTCATAATTTGACCAACTAAGAAGCCAATTGCACGGTCTTTACCGTTTTTAAAGTCTTCGATAGATTGCTCATTATTATCAAGAATTTCTGTTACAACCTTACGAAGTGTTCCTTCGTCAGAAATTTGAACAAGACCTTTTGCTTTAACGATTTCTTCTGGGTCTCCACCTTTTTCAATTAATTCATTAAATACTTTCTTCGCGATTTTAGAAGAAATTGTACCTTTTTCAATTAATTGAACCATTTTAGATAAACCAGCAGGTGTTAATGCAACGTCTTTTAATTCTTTTTGTTGTTTGTTTAAGTATGCAAGCACTTCACCCATTAGCCAGTTTGATGTTAATTTCGCATCAGCACCGTCTGCAACAGTTGCTTCAAAGAAATCAGACATCTCTTTCGTTAACGTTAATACGTGTGCATCATAAGCTGGTAAGCCAAGTTCTGCAACATAGCGAGCTTTACGTGCATCTGGAAGTTCTGGAATAGAAGCACGAACTTCTTCTTTCCACTCATCGTCGATGTAAAGTTCAACTAAGTCTGGCTCTGGGAAGTAACGGTAATCGTCAGATCCTTCTTTCACACGCATTAAGATTGTTTTCTTCGTTGCTTCATCATAACGACGTGTTTCTTGTTGGATGATACCACCAGATAATAATTCTTTTTCTTGGCGCACTTGCTCATGCTCAAGACCTTTTTGCACGTAAGTGAAAGAGTTTAAGTTTTTCAGTTCTGCTTTTGTACCGAACTTCTCTTGTCCAACTGGACGAAGTGAAATATTCGCATCACAACGAAGAGAACCTTCTTCCATCTTACAATCAGATACACCTGTATATTGAATGATTGATTTTAACTTCTCTAAGTATGCGTATGCTTCTTCTGGAGTACGCATATCTGGCTCTGATACGATCTCGATTAAAGGCATACCTTGACGGTTGTAGTCTACTAATGAACCTTCACTTGTATGCGTTGATTTACCAGCATCTTCTTCTAAATGAAGACGTGTAATACCGATACGTTTCTTTTTACCGTCTACTTCGATTTCAATCCAACCATTTTCTCCAATTGGCTTATCAAATTGAGAGATTTGGTATGCTTTCGGATTATCTGGGTAGAAATAGTTTTTACGGTCGAACTTCGTTTCCGTTGCGATTTCACAGTTTAATGCCATTGCAGCTTTCATTGCAAAGTTAACTGCTTCTTTATTTAAAGTAGGAAGTACCCCTGGGTATCCTAAGTCAATTACACTTGTTTGTGTATTTGGCTCCGCTCCGAATTCTGTTGGACTCGCAGAGAAAATTTTCGAATTTGTTTTTAACTCAACGTGAACCTCTAAACCAATAATTGTTTCTAAATTCATCTATGCTCGCCTCCTTACAGACTTGCTTTTTTTGTATGATAGTCTGTTGCTTGCTCAAACGCATGTGCAACGCGGTAAATTGTCGCTTCATCGAAGTGTTTACCAATGATTTGTAGACCAAGTGGCATGTTGTTAGCACCGAATCCACATGGAACAGAAATCGCTGGAACACCCGCTAAGTTTACTGGGATTGTTAAAATGTCATTTGCATACATTGTCATTGGATCGTCCACTTTTTCGCCCACTTTAAATGCTGGAGTTGGCGTTGTTGGTCCAATAATAACATCGTAGTTAGCAAATACATTTTCAAAGTCGTTTTTAATTAATGTACGTACTTGTTGTGCTTTCTTGTAATATGCATCATAGTAACCAGAGCTAAGAGCAAATGTACCAAGCATAATACGACGTTTTACTTCATCACCGAAACCTTCGCTACGCGTGTTTTTGTAAAGATCTAATAAATTACTTACATTATCAGAACGAACACCGTAACGTACGCCATCGAAGCGTGAAAGGTTAGCAGATGCTTCAGAAGAAGATAATAAGTAATATGTTGCTAGAGCGTATTTAGAGTGCGGAAGAGATACTTCTTCCCAAGTTGCGCCCATACCTTCTAATACTTTTAAAGCAGCTAGTACTGACTCACGAGCTTCTTCGCCAACACCTTCGCCTAAGTATTCTTTCGGTACAGCAATGCGTAAGCCTTTAACGTCGCCTGTTAAACCAGCTAAGTAGTTTCCAACTTCAACATTTGCAGAAGTTGCATCCATGCGGTCAATACCTGAAATAGCTTGTAATAAGTATGCATTGTCTTCTACTGTACGTGTAATCGGTCCGATTTGGTCAAGTGAAGATGCGAATGCTACTAATCCGTAACGAGATACGCGTCCGTAAGTTGGTTTTAAACCTACAACGCCGCAATATGCAGCTGGCTGACGGATAGAACCACCCGTATCAGAACCTAGAGAGAATAATACTTCTCCTGCCGCTACTGCCGCTGCAGAACCACCACTAGATCCGCCCGGAACATAGTCTAAGTTCCATGGGTTTTTTGTAGCATAGAAACCTGAGTTTTCATTTGAAGAACCCATTGCGAACTCGTCCATATTTAATTTACCGATTGTAATTGTGTCAGCAGTTTTTAACTTTTGCACAACTGTCGCATCATAAATTGGATCGAAGTTTGCTAATATTTTACTCGCACAAGTTGTACGAAGTCCGTTAGTTACAATGTTATCCTTTACACCGATAGGCATACCGAATAGTAAACCATTATCTTCAGCGCCAATCTTTGCATCTAATTCTTTCGCTTTCGCGCGTGCATTTTCTTCATCTAATGTAAGAAAAGCTTTTACGTTATCTTCAACATCCGCAATACGTTTGTAAGATTCTTCTACTAAATCCGTAACGGAAATTTCTTTGTTGTTTAACTTCTTATGTAACTCTGATACAGAATGATCAAATAATGACATCGAAATTCCCCTCCTCTATTCTAATACTGCTGGAACACGGATTTGATTATCTTTGTGATCCGGTGCATTTTTTAATACTTCTTCTACTGGTAAACCTTTTTCTGGCACATCTTCACGCATAACATTTTTCATTGTTAATACATGAGTTGTTGGTTTTACATCTGTTGTATCTAATTCATTTAACTGTTCTGCAAATGTAACAATTGCATCTAGTTGTTTTTGAAATTTTTCTGCTTCTTGATCAGTAATTGCAAGACGTGCTAAATGTGCTACGTGCTTTACATTCTCAACGGAAATTCTTGACACGGCTAGGCCACCTCCATAATATATCGTTCAATCTACAATACTATTGATGATACCAAATTTTCAGTACTTCAAGCAAGTCAACACATGGCACTTACAGCATTTTTACACAAAAAAAGAAAGGCAAATGCCTTTCTTTACAATTTACTCTTTATCTAACGGTTTATTTTTTGGAAATCTTTCATTATCCTCTTCATTATCACGAATTGTTTTTTGCAATACAATACAAGACATCGTTAAAAATAATGTCCCAAGTAAATAGTACCCTTTTACACTAAGCGTTTCATCTAATGTATATATACCTATTAACATTCCAGAAAGCACGCAAACAAATGAAGTCCATGCTAAAAACGTGAACGCTTGCGTATTTCTTCTCTTCATCGTTCTCCCCCTCGTTAGCTGTACACCCATTATAGATAAATATATTTATCATTATGGATTTTTATGTAAATTATCTTTTTTCTATTTATTAATCTATTACAAAAAGTCTCTATTTCGAAGAATATTTTCTGACTAGACTGAAAAAAACAATTAAAATGATTGACATTTATTTCAAATCAACATAATATAAAAACAAATATTACGAATCTCGAAATATACGGGAGTGGAAATAATTGTTGCAATATGAACATTTTTTAGACTTACTGCTAGATAACGCCAAGAAACTTTTCTATCCTGAAGAATGGGTAACCCTTGATCTAACGCTTTCTAAGACAGAAGTGTTTTGTTTACTTTGGATGGAGCGAAATGCAGATATTACAATGACAAAAATTGCTGATCTTCTTGATATACCGATGAGTACAACGACAGGCGTCGTAAATCGCCTTGTAAAAAAGGGATATATTGAACGTTATCGAGATGAAAAGGATCGACGCATTGTATTAATTCGTTTAACAGAAAACGGCATAATGCTCGTTCAAGAAGTAAAACAAAATGCCGCCCATTACTTTAGCCTAGTGACAGAAGCATTGTCAGAAGAAGAAAAAGCATTCTTGCTACAAATATTCCAAAAGATCATGAATCACATTGCTACGTCACAGCAAAAAACAGAAGAAAAAGTTTCTACACCTAAAATGAAAAACATTCCGATTGAATAAAACCCTGGCCGGGTTTTTATTCAATCATTTACTTCGAAACTCGTAATATTCGACATTCGAAACAAAGGGGATATAATGATGAGAATTATTTTGTATACAGGTAAAGGCGGCGTAGGAAAAACTAGCATTTCAGCAGCAACAGCACTTCAAAGTGCAAAACAAGGATTAAGAACATTAGTAATGAGCACAGATCCTGCTCATAGTTTAGGAGATTCACTTGGTATAAAACTATCTTCTGAACCATTAGAAATTCGAGAAAATTTATGGGCACAAGAAATTAATACTATTTATGAAATGGAAAAAGGTTGGGGCAAATTACAGAAATACATTACACTACTCTTCACTTCCAAAGCAGCTGACGATATTACAACAGAAGAATTAACAATGTTTCCTGGTATGGAAGATTTAATTAGCTTACTTCGAGTACTCGATTACTATAAACAAAACACATATGACGTCATCATTATTGATTGCGCACCAACAGGAGAAACTTTAGCAATGCTTAGTTTTCCAGATATGCTCGGCTGGTGGATGGAAAAACTATTTCCTATTAAAAGAAAGGTTTTAAAAGTTGTTCGTCCTGTAGCACAACCACTCCTTGGCGTCCCTCTCCCAACAGATGATATTATGGACGAATTAACGAATACGCTTGAACAACTTGGAGAAATGAGAGATATTTTATCAAACCGAGAAGTAACAAGTATTCGCGTTGTTGTAAATCCTGAAAAAATGGTTATTAAAGAAGCTCAGCGCAGTTTTACGTATTTAAATTTATACGATTATAACGTAGATGCCATTATGATTAACCGCGTCATCCCCAACACTGTCACCGATCCTTATTTTCAGGCATGGAAAGATACACAAAAGAAATATAAAACATTAATTCAAAATAGCTTTCAACCACTTCCTATTTATGAAGCTCCGATGTTTGAGCAAGAAGTTGTTGGGCTGTCTATGTTAGAGCGTGTCGGAGATGCTTTATTTAAAACTGATCCTTGTCCTACTGAAGTGAAATTCAACGGTCGCACGCAATATGTAAAAAAAGATGGTGATGAATATATTTTCGTTCTGTCCATTCCCTTCTCAAACAAAAGTGAACTTTCATTAAATCAAAAAGGTGATGAACTTATTATTCGAGCCGGTTCTGTGAAGCGAAATATCACATTACCAAAAACATTAACGCACCTTTCTATTCAAGGAGCTAAGTTTGAAGATGATGTACTAAACATTCGGTTTGGAGGTGTAGTACATGCATGATGAACTTTTACGGAGAATAATTCGTACAAAACTAAAAGTTAGTATGCGTATATTAGAAGAGCTACCAAATCCGATTCAGCAATCAGCTAAGCAAGCACTAAACATTTTACAGGAGGAGCTCTCTTCTTATACGGAAGAACAACCACATCCTGAAGGTAATTTAAAAAGTATCATCATTGAATAACCCTATCCGTATAGAAGGCCTGCTTTTTATAGGCTTTCTATACCTTTATTGGAGCTGATGTAAGTTGATAAAAACATCTTCAACAAGATATTTCGCCACTAATACAATCTGGCTAATCCCCTTTTTATTTTTCATTCATAACCTTGAAGAGGCTTTTCAAATGCCACAATACCTTGCTAATCAATTTTCGATCCACTTTATAACTAACAAACAATTTTTCATTGCAATTTCCATATTAACAACATTGGTCTTACTCATAGTCATTCTATATCAATTAAGCATCATATCTTCTATGTACTGGATTATTTTTATACAGGGCTGTATCTTCTTTAACGCCGTTCAACATGTTATTTTATTTGTTATTTATCGTTCTTATAACCCAGGAGTAATATCAGCATCCATCATTATCCTATTTTCTCTTTTCTTATTTTCATCAAAGAAACTATTAATCCATAAAAGGAATTTAGCAATTACACTCATTTTCAGTTTACTTTCTTACCCAATTATAATTTGGATTACCTTACTATTCGCTAGCTGCTTTCAACAATAAAAAAAGACCAAGAAAATTCCTGGTCTATCACTCTACTTAACAAACATTGGATTCTACGTTATACAAAATTGGAAGGTACAGAATTAGGGTTTTGTTTGTTAAGTAGATTATATGTTAAGCGAACTAACAGCGGAGGGGTTCCTTCTGTTAGCCCGTTAAACTCAATAATTATTTTACGATTTTTGCAAGCTCATCAAGTGAAAGATCTACTGAAATTGAACCATCATTTGTTTCTTTCTTAATTGCATCTGTTACTTCTTTTGAATGGTACAATTCGATTACTCTTTTCAGTGTTGGATCATCTTTGTCTTTCGTACGAGCTGCGAAAATATTAATATATGGTTTCGCATTTTCATTCTTTGGATCTTCTAGGAAAATAGGATCCTTCGCTGGATCTAATCCAGCTTGACCAGCAACACCGTTATTAATAACTGAAGCTGCTACGTCTTTTAATACACGAGGTGTTTGCTGTGCGATAACCGGTGTAATTTTTAACTTCTTCGGATTTTCAGCGATACCACTTGGATCTCCAAATAGACCGAAATCTTTCTTAAGCTTTAATAATCCAGCTGCATCAAGAAGTTTTAATGCGCGTGCTTGGTTCGTTGGATCATTTGGAATAGCAATTTCTGAACCATCTGGGATTTCATTTGCTTTCTTATATTTTTCAGAGTATAAACCCATCGGTGCAATTTGTGTTGTACCAACAGCTGTAATGTCTAACTTATGCTCCTTTTTAAATTGTTCTAAGAAAGCAATATGCTGAAATGAGTTTAGTTCAATATCCCCATCAGCTAACGCCTTATTTGGCGTTGTGTAATCAGAGAACTCAACCAGTTTAATTTTAATCCCTTCCTTTTCAGCTTTTTTCTTTAAGATTTCCCAAGCGTCTCCATCTGTTCCAGTTACACCGACGCGAACTACTTTCTCTTTCGCTCCTGCACCTGTGTCTCCACCTGAGCAGCCGCTTAATGCTGAAATTCCTACGATTGCTGATAATGCAAATGCTAAAATTTTCTTCATTTTATTTTCCCCTCTTCCTTTTATGATCTGCGTAAAAAGACTTTCGCAAAGTAGTTTCCTAAATTTTGAGCTAACTGTACAAGAATAATAAGTAAAACGACCGTTACGAACATAACTGATGTATCAAAGCGTTGATAGCCATATGTCATTGCTAAGTCGCCAAGGCCTCCACCACCGACAAGTCCTGCGACTGCAGAAAATTCAATTAAACCAACTGTCATAAACGTAACTCCCAAGATCAATGGCGCTAACGCTTCTGGCACGAGAATTTCAAAAACAATTCTAAGTGGTGAAGCACCCATTGCTTGCGCAGCCTCAATTACTCCTTTCGGAACAGAGACAAGGTTTGTTTCAACCATTCTAGCAATACCAATTGAAGCAACTAACGTCATTGGAAAGATTGCTGCTGCCGTTCCGATTGTAGTTCCAATAACACTTCTTGTTATTGGACTTAAGGCTACTAAAAAGATAATGAACGGAATCGGACGAATTGTATTAATAATGATATTAAGAATAGAAAAGACCCACTTATTTTCTAAAAAATTCCCTTTCCGTGTCACATATAATAGTAAACCTAGAGGTATACCTATAATTGTAGCAAATATAAGGGTAACAATTACCATTAGGAGGGTATCCCCCGTCGCATCTAAAATGCGAGGCCAAAATATACTCCAATCAACTCGCATGAGCTTCTACCTCCTTCAGCTGCACTTGCAGTCTCAGATGTTGTAATGCTTTTTGAATCTCTCTTTGTTCACCTTGTAGTTCTACAAGAAGATTTCCAAATAAAACATTTTGGAGTTCAATAATATTTCCGTAAAGAACATTTACATCGACATTATAATTTTTCGCAATATACGATAGTACAGGCTGCCCTGTCTCTTCCCCAGTAAAAGTCAGGCGATAAATCTGACCTCCATTTTGAATTTTCGCTAGAACACTTTCTGGTAAGTGATCATTAATAACAGAGCGTACAAAATTTTGAGTCGTTTTTGTTTTTGGTTGTGTGAAAACGTCAAACAGTTTTCCTTCTTCAATTACTTTTCCTTTTTCCATAACGGCTACGCGGTGACAAATTTCTTTCACAACGTGCATTTCATGTGTAATAAGTAGAATCGTTAAATTGTATTCTCGATTTACTTTCTTTAATAAATTTAAAATTTCTGTCGTTGTTTCCGGATCTAAAGCTGATGTTGCCTCATCACATATGAGAATATCCGGTGATGTGGCAAGCGCCCTTGCAATCCCAACGCGTTGCTTTTGGCCGCCTGATAGCTGTTCTGGATAATAGTTTGCTTTATCTTCTAAACCAACAAATTTTAGTAGCTCATTCACTCTTTCTTTTATCTCATTTTTTGGCAATTTTGCTAACTTTAATGGATAAGCAATGTTCCCAAACACTGTTCTTGAATTAAATAGATTAAAGCTTTGAAAAATCATTCCAATCCTTTGTCTTAGTTTCCGTAACTCTTTCGTCGATAATGATGTAATATCTTTATCATCTATTGAAATCGTTCCTGCAGTTGGTCTTTCTAACATATTTACTAGACGTAATAACGTACTCTTTCCAGCACCACTAAATCCGATAATGCCAAAAATTTCACCCTTTTCAACTGACAACGTTACATCCTCCACGGCATGAACTGATTGTCCGCCTGATTCATATACTTTACTTACATTGTTAAAAGAAATCATTTTCTTCCCTCCTATATGCTTTAAAAACTTGAAGTAGAGCTTTCGAGGTAAAATAAAAAGTGCTCTCCTTCTTATCAGTAATAAAAGATAAGAAGGAGAGCACTAATATAATATGTACTCGTTCACATCTTCTCATCTTCCAAGCCTGTTTTAGGCTTGCTGGAATTAGCACGGTATTAAAAAAACCCGTTGCTGAGGTATCGTAGGGCCAGTCCCTCCACCTCTCTGGATAAGAGTGCATCGATTTAGTTGTCATTTAATTAATTCTCATTATAGAACTCAGAATAATGAGAGTCAATACATTTTTTAGAAAAATATTAATTATTTCTCTATTTAAATTTTCAAATCAGAAATCATAATACAATAACGATTTTTATAGTTATGTAAAATTCTTATCACTCATACTTTTAGAAAGGGAAATCCTCTCTATTCATTGAATAACATAATTTGAATATGAAATCGGAGGAAGATAAATATATGAAAACAGCTCTTTTGCTCGTCGATATTCAAAATGATTATTTTCCAAGTGGAAAGATGGAATTACGTAATCCAGTAGAAGCAAGTGAATATGCTATTCAACTACTACAACATTTTAGAATAAGAAATGAACCTATTTTTCATATACAACATGTAGCTATAAAAGATGATGCTACTTTTTTCCTGCCAAATACAGAAGGTGTCCAAATTCACGAAAATGTCCGTCCACTTAGAGAAGAAACCGTTATACTCAAACATTATCCAAATAGCTTCCGAGAAACTGATCTTCTAGAACGATTACAACGTTCAGAAATCGAACATGTCGTAATTTGCGGAATGATGACCCATATGTGTATTGATGCTACAGTAAGGGCTGCTTTTGATTTTGGCTTTCATTGTACCGTTATACATGATGCTTGCGCTACAAAGGATCTTTCATTTAAGAACGCTACTATACCGGCTGTTTATATTCACAATACAATTTTGGCGAGTTTAAATGGAGTGTATGCAAATGTAATGAGTACAGAAGAGTTTTTAGCTAACTAAAATTCAAAAAATCATGTCTTCCTCATCAATTAAAGAGAAAGACATGATTTTTATTTTTATTCTCAAACTATTGTAACTTAAAATCTCCCGAACTTGTTTTTACTTGCACTTTATGTTCTCCTGAACCTTTTACTCCAATTAATTTATGCTTTGTTTTCTCTTCATACAATAGACCAGGTACATTCAAATGAGGTTTACCAGAACCTCCCTCAAAATTAATCTTCAAAGATTCAGGAAGTGTATCAAATTTCATATGAACATCACCACTTGAGGTGTTACATTCTATCTCACCTTGCAAACTTTTATCATTATATTCAATATTACCTGATGACGTCGTAAATGCCACTTCATCAGAGTGTAGGCCATCTGCTTTAATTTCACCGCTACTCGTAGTTAAATTTGCTGCCACAATTTCACTTTTATTAGTCTCAATTGCTCCACTAGATGTTTTAGCTGTTAATTTCTCATTTATTTTAGACTGTAATAACGATATATCTCCCGATGATGTTTTTATTTCTGCTGTCTTTATTTCCATATCCTTTGCTAGAACGTCCCCTGATGACGTTTTTATTTTCATATTTTCATACAATTTACTTGGCACTTTAATTTGTAATTTTACCTCTGCAGTAGTGCCAACGTTCCAACCAACTGAATTCCCATCTTTAGTAAACTCTACATTTAAACGATTATTTTCTTCCTTTACCATAAATTTATATTTATCTACTAATCCTTTGCTCATATTCCCATCTAGTAACACTTCAATTTCTTTTGAATCGACTGTCACAACTTCAACATCAGTAGCAGACGTTTTCACTTCAATTTCATCGATTTTCCCACCGGCCACCATTTCTTTTTTATGAATTTCAACTTTATGAAAACCTCCTCCAAAAACAGTCATCACCCCAACTCCAATTACCCCAATAACAAGCAATGATAATGCGACTAAGATTACCATCTTCATACGATAACACTTCCCTTTTATCATTTTCATATCGTCTTACAGTTGTTAAAAATTGAATTTCTACAAGTACTATCCATATAACTATTATTATTTAGTACTGTATATTAATCAGTACTAAATAATTTTTCTGAATACTCCAAATAAAATACTAACATTTTCCATAATTTGTTACAATGTGTATGTGCTAAAAAATAAAAAACACCCCTTTCAGTGAGCAAAACCGAAAGGAGTGTTCTCTTGTCTAACCATAGATTTTCTTTCAAATTGTATTATACAGGAAATCCTAAAAATAAATACTAAAAAATATGACTAATAAGTCAATTTTTCTCTTTGTTTTGTTTCTATTCACATGTTTATCCTGCTATTAATAGGGTTTAGCTAGTTCAAAAGAATACATGGTAATATGTAGTAATTATTTCCTACTTCAAATTAACTAGTTACCTCTATTATAGAGAGTTTCTCAAAAAAGAGATCTTCACGGGATGTGAAGATCTCTTTTACTATTTCTTATAAAGTTTCAGAAGTAGTTTTTGCTTGCATGTGAAGTGCTAAGTAATCAGGGCCACCAGCTTTAGAGTCTGTACCAGACATGTTAAAGCCACCGAATGGTTGGTAACCTACGATTGCACCAGTACATCCACGGTTGAAGTATAAGTTACCAACGTGGAAGTCTTCACGTGCTTTTTCGATATGGTCACGGTTGTTAGAAACAACTGCTCCTGTTAAACCGTATTCTGTATTGTTTGCAATTGCAAGTGCATGATCAAAGTCTTTAGCTTTACAGAATGCTACTACTGGTCCGAAGATTTCTTCTTTCATTAAGCGAGCATCTTCTGCAACGTCAGCAACGATTGTTGGTTGGATGAACCAGCCTTTAGAATCGTCTCCTTCGCCACCTGCTAGGATTCTACCTTCTTCTTTACCAATTGCAACATAGCTCATTACTTTATCGAATGCAGCTTGGTCATTAACAGGACCCATGTTTGTACCTAATACAGCTGGGTTAGCAACTGTTAATTCTTTTGTTAATTCAACAGTACGATTTAATACGTGATCGTATACATCTTCATGGATTACTGCACGAGAACATGCAGAACATTTTTGTCCTGAGAATCCGAATGCTGATGCAACGATAGATTTAGCTGCTAATTCAAGATCTGCTTCTTTATCAACAACGATTGTATCTTTACCGCCCATTTCAGCGATAACTCGTTTTAACCAAATTTGTCCTGGGTTTACTTTCGCTGCACGCTCATAAATACGGATACCTACATCACGAGATCCAGTGAAGCTAACGAAACGTGTACGAGGGTGATCTACTAAGTAGTCACCAACTTCAGAACCATTACCTGGAACGAAGTTTACTACGCCAGCTGGTAAACCAGCTTCTTCTAATACTTCCATAAATTTAGCTGCTACTACAGGAGTTGTACTAGCTGGTTTTAGTAATACTGTGTTACCAGAAACTAAAGCAGCTGTTGTCATACCTGCCATAATTGCGAATGGGAAATTCCAAGGAGAAATGATAACACCTACTCCTAATGGAATGTAAGAGAAACGATTATATTCAATTGGACGGCTTTCTACTGGCATACCGTCTTTTAATTTTAACATTTGACGACCATAATATTCCATAAAGTCGATTGCTTCTGCTGTATCAGCATCTGCCTCATTCCATGGTTTACCTGCTTCTTTTACAAGAATAGCAGAGAACTCATGTTTTCTACGACGAACAATTGCTGCAGCACGGAATAAAATGTCTGCACGCATTTCTGGTTTTGACTTTCTCCAAGTTTGGAATGTTTCATCCGCTACTTGCATTGCTTTTTCAGCTAATTCACGGCTTGCTTTTGAAACGCGACCAACAAGTTCCTCTTTATTTGCAGGGTTTACAGAAACAATTTTGTCTTCTGTAGTGATTTTTTCTCCCCCGATAATTAATGGATAGTCTTGTCCAAGATAAGATTCTACTTTCTTTAAACCTTCTTCAAACGCTAATTTGTTAGCCTCTACTGAAAAATCTGTAAATGGCTCATGTTTGTATGCTACTACCATTTTTTTAGCCTCCCCTTAGAAAAACGTTTACATTTTACAACATTATTCTACACGATAATTTAGATTTATTCAAATATTCCTAGACTTATATTTTAAAAATTAATTAATTTTTAAAATATAATAAAAAAAAGAGATTCATACATACGTATGAATCTACAAAATATGAGTATATTCCAAAACATTTTTCCCGATTAATAAAATAGTAACTAATAAAAATAAAGTCCTTACATATCCAACGCCTTTTCGAACTGCAAACTTCGATCCAAAATAAGCACCTAAAATCATTGATAATCCCATAATTATACCGTATTCAAAATGAATTATATCTAAAAATAAAAAAGTAATTAAAGATACGATATTACTAACGAAGTTCAAAAGTTTTCCAGATGCTGCCGCTTGAATAAAATCCAAACCAATTAATAAAAATGCAAAAATTAAAAAGGATCCTGTTCCTGGACCAAAAAAACCATCATAGAATCCTATAATTAAAATCACAAAGAAAAACATTAATGTTTTTCCTCTTGTCATCTTTTTATAGGTAGATACACTTCCCCAATCTTTTTTTGCAATAATATAAATGGCAATAAAAACCAACATTACAAGCACTAATGGACGCAAAATATCAGGCGGAATAAACTTTACTACTAAAGCACCTGCGACCGCTCCAATAATAGTTAACGGGATTAACTTTCCTACAATCCGAAAATCGACCTTTCCTGATCGAATAAAATAAACTGCACTCGTAAACGTCCCCATCGTTGCAGCTAATTTATTCGTTGCGATTGCCGAAGCTGGTGGTAACCCAACGAACATAAGTGCAGGAAGCGAAATTAACCCTCCACCTCCAACAACCGAATCAATGAAAGCCGCTAAAAAACCGAATGCAATTAATAAAATAATGACTTGAAAACTTAGTTCTTCCATGACTTTGCCCCTTACCCCTTTATTTATAACATTTTAAATTATAACAAAATTCCTCCAAAAAAAAAGCTGTCCCAGAAAGGAACAGCTCCATCTTTAATCTAAAATTTTCACAAACGGTTCATCTTGCTTCGCTTCACGTATAATAATAGCTTCTGGGCGTTCTACAGATTTAATCGTTACTTGTACTTTCATATAATTCGGGAAGTATTCCGTAACAAGTCCTGCTACATATTGTGTAAAACCAATTACTTCAGCTTTCCCATTAAATTGGATAGGAATTTCAAGTTTCATTTCCTTTAATTCATCATCCTTATACATCCCAGTACCGATAACAGCTGTATAATCACCTTGGAAATACTCGCTTAATTTCGCTTTAAAGTTTGCTACTCTTGCAAGGTCTTCACGTTTATTATCTGTTTTTGCTTGTTCAGACGGGAACAAGTAATATTTCTCATTGATTGGTTTCCAATCCTCAACCGTTTCACTACCTTTTTCTACCTTAGCATAAGAAACAAAATTCCCCGGCACAAGCGAAGACTTTGGACCTTGACGGTAAATTGCAAAGGTAACCGGAATATTTTTTACTTTAGGATCTTTTTGCTGCATTACTTTCAGTATCTCTTGTGCCATTCTTTTCCCTTCAGCCAACATTTTTTTATCTGAGATTTCAGCCTCACGAGGATAACCATGCTCTTCATTATAATACTGGACAGAATTCATCGCTAATCCAACTACAATGCCACTAGGTTCAGCAGCGTTCTCACCTTTTTGTTCATAATAATCATGCTCTAAAATATTTGATATATATATTGGATTTTTTTTATTTTTCACTTCTAGTGACTCTGGGCCTTCACTTAAGGCTGGATTCAGTCCGATATTCGGAAATTTAACTGCATCTTTTTTTAACTTGTCCTCTAGATCTTTTTGTTCAGCATCTGTACGCTTTCTTTTTACAAGCATTTGTATAGTTTGAGCATCTAGAACATTTCCGCCTTTAAAGAAATAATCTTTCGTACTAAACGATTCTTTCGCAATACGCATGAGCCCCGTTTCAAACTCATCTATATCTAGACGACTATTTAAACCTTGTACAACTAAACCACGTGCCTTACCTGGATCAAATGGAACCGTCGTCTTATAATATTCATCCGAAATGGAGTATTTCGGGATAACCGCTTGCTCTTTCGCTTTCCCCGATTTCTCAACTACTTTTTCATCTTTGTTGGCACCCGTGCTACACCCACTTACAAGTAGGCCTAGACTTAATATCACTAACGCTATTTTTTTCATCGTAAGTTTGCACCTCTTACTTATTCAGCTCTTGTAAGAACCTCTCTTCATTCCAAACTTCAACATTGTGCTTCTCTGCTTGCGCTAATTTCGAGCCAGCAGCTTCACCAGCAACAACTAAATCCGTACTTTTACTAACACTTCCTGTTACTTTTCCACCTAATGCCTCAATCTTCTTCTTCGCTTCACTGCGTCCCATAACTTCTAGTTTCCCTGTTAAGACGACAGTTTTTCCTGCGAAGTACGACTCAACATTTTGTAAATCAGCACTTTTTATACCTTTGTATGCCATGTTCACACCATACTCTTTAAATTGTTGTAATAGCTCTAATACGTCTTCATTATCGAAATACGTTACTACGGATTGAGCCATTTTTTCACCAATCTCATTAATTGCTTTTAGTTCTTCTTCTGTTGCTTTCACAAGCTCATCCATCGTTTCGAAATGTTCAGCAAATGTGCGTGCTGCTTTCGCTCCGACGTGGCGAATACCAAGACCAAATAATAATCGCTCTAATGAATTTCCCTTAGAATTCTCAATTGCTTGTACTAAATTTGTTGCTGACTTTTCACCGAAACGCTCTAACTGTAGTAATTGCTCTTTCGTCAATGAATATAAATCGGCAAACGTGCGAATATAATCTGCATCAAAGAGTTGTGTAATTACACGTTCTCCAAGTCCGTCAATATTCATTGCGTTTCTTGAAACGAAATGGATTAATCCTTCACGAATTTGAGCTGGACAAGTCGGATTTATACAACGAAGTGCTACTTCTTCTTCTAAACGGACCAGTTCACTCTCACACGCTGGACAATGCGTTGGCATGCGGTATTCTTCTTCCTCACCAGTACGCTTATCAAAAATAACGTTCACAACTTCAGGAATAATATCTCCGGCCTTTTTCACAACAACGTAGTCACCAATTCGAATGTCTTTTTCACGAATTAAATCTTCGTTATGTAAAGAAGCACGACGGACAATAGTTCCAGCCACTCGCACTGGCTCTAACTCTGCAGTTGGTGTTACAACCCCTGTGCGGCCAACGCTTAATTCAATCCCTGTTAATCTCGTAACAACTTCTTCAGCTGGGAATTTATAAGCAATTGCCCATCTTGGACTTTTTGCTGTAGTTCCTAAGCTTTCTTGAATAGCAACATCGTCTACTTTTATAACGATTCCGTCAATCTCATAATCAAGATGCGGGCGTTTTTCTTGCCACTCTTCTACATAGGCTATTACTTCTTCAATTGTTTCACATGTACGACGATTTGGATTCGTCTTAAACCCAAGCTCACCTAAGAAATTAAGTGATTCACTATGAGAAGGAATTATTTTTTCTTCTACATTAGCAAGACCATATACAAACATAGATAAGTTACGCTTCGCTGCAATTTTCGGATCAAGTTGACGTATCGATCCTGCTGCCGCATTACGCGGATTTGCAAATACATCTTCACCATTTTGCTCTTTTTCTTCATTTAATTTAACGAATGAACGCTTCGGCATATAAGCCTCGCCTCGCGCTTCTAATGTTACTTCTTCATTTAATCGAAGTGGAATTGCTTTAATCGTTTTTAAGTTTTGGGTAATATCTTCACCAGTTATACCATCACCGCGTGTTGCACCTTGAATAAAGCTTCCTTTTTCATAATGAAGTGAAACAGCAAGTCCGTCAATTTTTAATTCGCATATATATCTTACATTCGCATCATCAATTCCTTGACGTACTCTTCGGTCAAAATCACGCAAATCTCCTGCATTAAACGCGTTTCCTAAGCTTAACATCGGTGATTTATGCGTTACCTTTTCAAATATATCAAGTACAGCTCCCCCAACTCGAATAGAGGGGGAGTCTTCCGTTACAAATTCAGGGTTCTCTGCTTCTAATTTTATAAGCTCCTGCATATTGCGGTCATATTCCGCATCAGAAACCGAAGGATTGTCTAATACGTGATATTGATAGTTAAATGTATTTAACAAATCACGCAGTTCTTCTATACGCTTTTTTGTTATCTCTTTTGACATATCCTCATTCCTTTCCTATTGTTTCGTCACAGGTGCAAATTTCGCTAATAAACGTTTAATACCAATTGGACTTGGGAACGCAATATCTAATTCTTTTGCATCTCCCTCACCTTTTACACTTACAACTGTACCGACTCCCCATTTCTGGTGGGAAGCTTTGTCACCTACTGCCCAACCAATTTGCTCGCCACCTGTTGTCTTAACAGCCGGACGTACGAAAGCTGAGCGAGAACGTGTTGTCGTTGCACTTGCCGTTGCGCCTGTCGTTCTTCCTTTTGCACCAAACGAAGTTTCACGCTTCGGCGCTGTTTCATTTAATGATTCCACTAACTCTGTCGGAATTTCTGTAATAAATCGAGATGCTGCATTCATACTTGTTCTACCAAATAAAGTACGCATTTGAGCATTGGATAAGTATAACTCTTCTTCTGCACGGGTAATACCTACATAGGCAAGACGACGTTCTTCTTGCATTTCATCTTCTTCCATAAGAGAACGAGTATGTGGGAATATCCCTTCCTCTAAACCAACAATAAAGACAACTGGGAATTCTAATCCTTTCGCTGAGTGCATCGTCATTAAAATAACTTCTTCACCAGCAGTTGGATCTTCATCTACACGATCAATATCTGCAACAAGAGCTAAGTCTGTTAAGAATGCAACAAGGCTCTTATCTTCGCTTTGAGATTCAAATGTTTGCGTAACAGATAAAAACTCGTCTAAGTTTTCTAAACGGCCTTCTGCTTCTAAAGAACGCTCATTTTTCAACATATCGCGATAACCTGTTTTTTCAATAACTTCTTCTACTAATTCTGTAACAGATAAATACTCTTGCATATTTACCCAGTTGTGTAATAAACTTGCGAATTCTTTTACTGCCTTTGTTATTTTTGCACTTACTCCAACATGCTCAATCTCATCGAATACAGCAGTTAATGAAATTCCATTTTGTACGCCATAATTAATAATTTTATCGATAGAAGTAGCACCAATCCCGCGCTTTGGCATGTTAATAATACGTGCAAAACTAATCTCATCATCTGGATTCCCAATTAGACGCAAATACGCCAAAATGTCTTTAATCTCTTTACGGTCGTAGAACTTAGTACCGCCGACAATTTTGTAAGGGATATTAGATTTCAGGAAAATCTCCTCGACCATACGAGACTGTGCATTCGTACGATATAATACCGCAAAATCAGTATATTTTCGGTTCCCCATTTGAATATCATCACGAATTTTTTTCGCAACAAAATACGCTTCGTCCTTTTCGGTTGCAGCACGATAATACGAGATTTTGCTTCCAACTTGATTGTCTGTCCATAATTTCTTCGGTTTACGGTTTGAATTTTTTTCAATAACAGCATTAGCTGCATTTAAAATATTTTGTGACGAACGATAGTTTTGTTCTAACAGGATAACTTGCGCATTCTCATAGTCTTTTTCGAATGACAAAATGTTAGAAATGTCTGCACCACGCCAGCGGTAAATAGACTGGTCAGAATCACCTACAACGCATAGATTTTTAAAACGTGCTGCTAAATGTTTAACAAGAAGGTACTGCGCTTTGTTCGTATCTTGATACTCATCAACGTGAATATATTGGAACTTACGCTGATAAAACTCTAGTACTTCTGGAACACGCTCAAATAACTGAATTGTTGTCATAATTAAATCATCAAAGTCTAATGAGTTATTTTTCAGAAGACGTTTTTGATATTCTGTATATACATCGCTCGTTAATTTTTCATATGGATCAGCGATTGTAATTTTTTTTGCATATTTATCTGCAGATAACAGTTCATTTTTCGCATTACTAATACCGGCTAATATAGAGCGTGGCTCAAACTTCTTCGGATCAATATTGCGCTCTTTCATAATTTTCTTCACAACAGTTAGCTGATCACCTGCATCTAAAATTGTAAAGTTACGATTAATCCCAATGCGGTCAATATCTCGTCGCAAAATACGCACACACATTGAGTGGAATGTAGAAATCCAGATGTCTTCTGCTTCTGGTCCAACAAGTGTATCAATACGCTCGCGCATTTCACGGGCAGCCTTATTTGTAAAGGTAATCGCTAATACATTCCATGGCGCCACACCTTTTTCACCAAGCAAATACGCAATACGATGTGTTAACACACGTGTTTTACCACTACCGGCGCCTGCCATTAATAGTAGTGGTCCATTCGTTGTTTGTACTGCTTTCTGTTGCTGTGGGTTTAAACCATTTAATAACCTATCTGTCATACTCATATGTGCCTGCACCTACTCTCCTTTTACTGCTTTCACTGTTTTTAACGCAGCTTTTATATCATCATAAATAACATTTCCAACAACTACTGTATCAGCATACTGTGCCATTTCTTTTGCTTGTTCTGCATTAGAAATACCACCGCCATAATATAACTTAGCTTGTTTCAATTCTGCTTTTACATTTTTAACAAGTTCAATATCTCCATACGTACCGCTATATTCTAAATAGAATATCGGTAAACGTAATAGCTTGTCTGCTAAACGCGCGTATGCAATAACATCATCTTCTGTTAAATCACATTTTGCATCTGTAAGTTGGGCTACTTTCGCTTCGGGATTTAAAACACAATACCCTTCCATGAAAATTTCGTCCCAATCCATAATATCCCCAAATTCTTTCAATGCCTCATGATGAACACCCGTTACCCATTCTACTTTTCGGCTATTTAAAACACTTGGGATGTAATAAAAATCAAAACCTGGTGTGATTGCTTCCACATCAGAAACCTCTAACACACAAGGAACTGCATATCTACGAATGCTAACTAGCATGTGTAATACATTATCAATTGTAACTCCATCACTTCCGCCGACAATTACCGCGTCTGTCCCTGATTCACAAATCATTTCTAAATGTTCATCGCTTAACTCCTTATTTGGATCAAGCTTAAATACATGTTTCCATTTGGAAATATCGTACATGAAAACACCCTTCCTTTTTCTAATCATATCTATATTCCTACTCAAAAGAGCAGTTAATTTTTATCAGGATTTTTGAACTTCCTCTACTACATCTGTTCAAAAAGGAGAGTGAAGTTTCGATCTCCCTTTTATGCATTCTTTCATTATAACAAAAAAAGCTACCTACACACACGCCCAATCCAACATCTTTTTCAACGTCAAATGTTGGATTACATATCAAAAAACTTATACGGAATACTAACAAATGAAATAGTATTCTCTATTTCGAAGTTAAGCTAAAAGGAGTGTTTTTCTAATGAAGCAAAACATCGGTACAATTAGTGCTCTAATTCGAATTACACTCGGATTCATTTTACTTGGTTGTAGTACTGCCAAGCTCATACGCAAACCACATTGCACTTGGTCTAAAGTTTTGCTATGGATAGGTGCAATGAAAATTGCAGAGGGAATTGTTCGTTTCTGCCCGATTGCTGAAGTGTGTAAATTTGGGAAATATATGAATATGGGCGCATTTAAAATGCCTAGCATGAATTTTACTGAAAAAGGACATACTAAAAAAGAAGTTAATCAAGCTTCCAGTCATGACAAACCAAAGTCAAATGGAAGTTATGATGCTTCTGACAAAGAGATTGAGTCAGCGATTGAAGAATTAATCCTGGCAAAACCGCTTTGAATCATTTGTCACGATGCAAGATGCTCTCAAAGAGACTTAGCTGCTGCAGTGGGCGGCTAAGTCTTCTTTATTTTACCATAAATCAGAACGTACATTCTTATTTTTCGGAGTTTTACCCCTAAAACGTACATAAAAGATATCAGTCAATAAAATTCAGAAAATTAGGTGTAAACCTCTTGCATGTAATGATATAAAAGTGATATCATTTTTATATCAGGAGGCGATCATATGAAAGAAAAACAAGTTTTTTATGTAAATGGTTTTCTCGGTATTATTGGGATTTTGATTTTAGCCGCTATCGGTGTATTTTGCCTTGTGCAAGAAATTTTTATAGTAGCAGCATTAACTATTATTTTAGCTGCGGTTCTCGCGACAGGTATTGGCATCGTTCAACCGAACCAAGCAAAAGTAATTACGTTTTTCGGTAATTATTTAGGGACAATTCGTCAAAATGGTTTATTTTTAACAATTCCATTCGCATTTCGTCAAACCGTATCTTTACGTGTTGAAAACTTTAACAGTAAGAAGTTAAAAGTAAACGATGTTGAAGGAAATCCAATTGAAATTGCAGCTGTTATTGTATACAAAGTTGTTGATTCTGCAAAAGCAATTTTCGGTGTTGAGCATTACGATCGATTCGTAGAAATTCAAAGTGAAACAGCAATCCGCCACGTTGCAACTAAATATCCTTATGATAATTTCCAAGATGAAACTTGCATCACGTTACGCGGAAATACTGTGGAAATTTCAGAAGAGCTAAAACGCGAATTAGAAGCACGTCTTGAAATTGCTGGTGTAGAAGTGTTAGAAACTCGTTTAACGCATTTAGCTTACGCAACAGAAATTGCTCATGCAATGCTACAACGTCAACAAGCGAAAGCGGTATTAGCTGCTCGAAAAGAGATTGTTGAAGGCGCTGTAAAAATGGCTAAAGATTCAATCCTCATGCTAGATGAAGAAGGCGTACTTGATTTAGATGACGAGCGTAAAGCAAATATGGTGAACAACTTATTAGTTGCCATCGTTTCAGATAAAGGTGCGCAGCCAGTTATTAATACAGGAAGCTTATATTAAAGGTTGTAAGTAATTATGGCTAAAAAGAAAAGCTTTCCATTACGTATTGATCCTGAATTACACGCAGTCATCGAAAAATGGGCGAATGATGAATTTCGTAGCGTCAACGCACACATCGAGTATTTACTTCGAGAAATGGCAAAGCAAAAAGGAAAATTGAAAAAAGATAAAGATGCATAAAAATCCCGCTGAGAAATCAGCGGGATTTTTTATACATTAGCTTCTCGTCATCTCATGCCCAATTGCACGATATCCTATATCACTTCGATAAAATAGACCATCACTCTCTATTTTACCGATTTCTTTATAGACTTTATCTTTTGCTTCTTGTAAATTTTTTGCCTTGCAAGCAACAAACAATACACGACCGCCGTTTGTTACAAAATCACCATGTTTCATCACCGTACCCGCATGAAAAACAATCACATCTTGCAATGTATCTAATCCGTTAATAATTTCACCTTTTTTATACGCTTCTGGATAGCCTTTTGAAGCAAGTACGACACCGATAACTGCTTCCTCTGACCATTCCAATGTTAATTCACTTTCATCTAATACAGCATTACATACATCAACTAAATCGTTTTCTAAGCGCGGTAATACAACTTCTGTTTCAGGATCACCAAAGCGTGCATTAAATTCAATTACCTTTGGACCATCATTCGTTAAAATAAGCCCCGCATATAAAATTCCTGTAAACGAACGATTTTCTTGAATCATCGCTTTAGCAGTTGGATGTAATACTGTTTTAATCGCCTCTTGAACTGCTGATTCCGGAATTTGTGGTACTGGAGAATATGCGCCCATTCCGCCTGTATTTGGACCTTTATCGCCATCAAAAGCTCGTTTATGATCTTGAGCAATTACCATTGGATGCACAGTTGTTCCATTCACAAATGCCATTAATGAAAATTCTTGTCCATCTAAAAACTCTTCAATAACAACCTTCTTGCTTGCTTCTCCAAATTTCACATCTTGTAGCATTTCTTTCACAGCTTGTAATGCCTCTTCAAGCGTCATTGCTACTGTTACACCTTTACCAGCAGCTAATCCATCCGCCTTAATTACAATCGGTGCACCAACTTTTTGAATGTACTTTACTGCCTCTTCGTAGTCTGTAAAAGTTTCATATGCCGCAGTTGGAATTTCATACTTTTTCATAAGTTCTTTTGTAAAAGCTTTACTACCTTCAATAACAGCAGCCGCTTTATTAGGACCAAATACACGAAGTCCCTCTTCTTTAAAACGATCAACAATTCCGTTCATAAGTGGAATTTCTGGTCCAACGAAAGTTAAGCCTACATTGTTTTCTTTTGCAAATAAGACTAGTGCATCAAAATCGTTTTCATCAATATCAATTGGTGTTGCAACATCGCGCATACCTTCATTACCTGGTGCTACATATACTTTTTCTACTTTTTCAGATTGTGCAAACTTCCAAGCTAAAGCATGCTCACGTCCACCGCGGCCGATTACTAAAACGTTCATATTTCATCCTCCAATAATTAAATAAGTACAAACTAGAAGCTATGCTCCTAGTTTGTTTTCATATCAATAAAAGTTTAAAAAGGAGGATCGAGAGAACCGAGCAGGTCGAGGCGCATTCGCCAGGAGGACACGGAGTGTAGCTGTCCTACATGAGTACCGCACTGGCAATGCAACGACGACATGCGCAGGTTATCTTGACCGGACTTTTTAAACATCCTCTATTAATGTTTGAAATGACGTACGCCAGTGAACACCATAGCAATCCCATACTCATCTGCCATCTTAATAGAATCCTCATCACGGATTGATCCACCTGGTTGGATAATTGCTGTAATACCTGCTTTTGCTGCTTCTTCTACTGTATCTGGCATTGGGAAGAAGGCATCAGATGCAAGTGCGCTGCCTTGTGCTTTTTCGCCAGCTTGTGTAATTGCAATTTTTGCAGAACCTACACGGTTCATTTGTCCAGCACCGACGCCAATTGTCATATCATCTTTCGCTAAAACAATTGCATTTGATTTCACATGTTTTACAACTTTCCAAGCTAGTTTTAAATCTTTCCATTCTTGCTCTGATGGTTCACGTTTCGTTGGAATCGAAATCGTACTTTCATCTAATGATAACGTATCTTCCTCTTGAACAAGAAGACCACCTTGTACAGAAGTTAGCTTTTTGCTTGCAGTCGTTGCCTTTTCAATATTTACAGTTAGTAGGCGTAAGTTTTTCTTACTTTGCAACACTTCTAAAGCTTCCTGTGAGAAAGAAGGTGCAATAACAATTTCTAAGAAAATCTCATGTAGCTTTTCAGCTGTAGCTTTATCAATTTCACGATTTGCTGCAATAATGCCTCCGAAGATTGATACTGGATCCGCTTCATAAGCACGTGTGTATGCTTCATGAATATCAGCACCCACTCCAACGCCACATGGATTCATATGTTTTACCGCTACTACTGCTGGTTCTGTAAATTCTTTTACAATGCTAAGTGCTGCGTCTGCATCGTTGATATTGTTATAAGACAATTCTTTACCGTGCAACTGTTCTGCGTATGCAACAGAAGAAGTTGCAGCGAATGGCGCTTTATAGAATGTTGCTTTTTGATGTGGATTTTCTCCATAACGTAAATCTTGCTTTTTCTCAAATGTCACAGTTAATGTTTCTGGGCTTTCTTCACCCATTTGCTCTGTTAAATAATTAGAAATTAATGCATCATATGCTGCTGTATGACGGAATACTTTCGCTGCTAATTTACGTTTCGTTTCATCTGCTACTTCACCGTTCTCTTTCAGTTCTGCTAATACAACATCATAATCTACTGGATCTACAATTACCGATACAAATTTATGATTTTTCGCAGCAGAGCGAATCATTGTTGGGCCACCGATATCAATATTTTCAATTGCATCAGCAAATGTTACATCAGGCTTGGCGATTGTTTCTTTGAATGGATATAAGTTTACAACAACAAAATCAATTGCTTGAATACCTAATTCATTCATTTGCGCCACATGCGTTTCATTATCACGTACTGCTAATAGACCACCATGGATATTTGGATGTAATGTTTTTACACGTCCATCCATAATTTCAGGGAAACCAGTTACTTCAGAAATACCGATTACTTGTAAACCGTTTTCTTCTAGTAATTTTTTCGTACCACCTGTTGAAATAACTTCAATCCCTTGTTCAAGTAAACCTTTAACAAATTCTACTACACCTGTTTTATCTGAAACACTTACTAATGCACGCTTTTTCATTTATCCTTCACCCCTGGTTGTATGTTAGTTAACGGTTGGCTCTTTCACAGACTGAACAATTTGATTCACTGTATTGACGTACAATTTATGCTCAACTTGTTGAATTTTCTTTTGTAAGCTTTCTCTCGTATCCCCTTCAGATACAACTACTGCTTCTTGTGCAATAATTGGACCTGTATCCATACCTGCATCTACATAATGAATTGTTACTCCAGTTACTTTCACACCTGCTTCTAATGCTTGACCGACAGCATCTTTACCTGGAAAACTCGGTAGTAGTGATGGATGAATATTAATAATCTTCCCGCCGTACGCTTCTAGTAAAGTCGGCCCAATTAAACGCATATATCCAGCTAAAATAACATAATCAATTTCATATTCTTCTAGTTTCTTTAATATTTCTTTTTCAAATGCTTCCTTTGACTCATATGCTTTCGCTGAAAAGGCGAAACACGGAATATGATGATAATGTGCCCGCCCAATAACGCGTGCCTCTGGTTTATCACATACTAATAGACTAATATCTGCATCCAATCTTTTTTCTTCTACTGCATTAACGAGAGATTGAAAGTTAGATCCGCTTCCAGAAGCAAAAACTGCTAATCTACTCATAGTGCTGTGCCCCCATTAAAGGTAACGCCAGCCCCTTGTACAGTACGTCCAATAATACGAGCTGTTTCTCCTTGCTCTTCAAGAAGACGAACAACATCTTTTGCATCTTCTTCTTTCACCGCTACTACCATACCAATACCCATGTTAAAAATATTGAACATTTCTTTCTCTTCTAGTTTCCCAACTTCTTGAAGTAAATTGAAGATCGGCTGAATTTCCCAAGACCCTAGTTCAATTTCTGCACCGATTCCTTCTGGCAACATACGTGGAATATTTTCAATGAACCCGCCACCTGTAATATGCGCCATACCGTATACTTCATGTTTCTTCAATAGTTCTAAAATAGGTTTGACATAAATTTTCGTTGGTTTTAATAATTCTTCACCAAGAGGTAGTTCTAAACGCCCATAAATACGGTCTAAAGATAACTGTCCATCTTCTAGTAACACCTTTCGTACTAATGAATAACCGTTACTATGAATACCACTAGATGCTAAGCCAATTAATACGTGACCAGCTTCAATCTTTCCACCTGTTACAATTTTCTTTTTATCAACAATTCCAACTGTAAAACCAGCTAAATCGTATTCTTCTGTAGAATACATACCTGGCATTTCAGCTGTTTCCCCACCAATTAATGCACAACCAGCTTGGCGACAGCCCTCTGATATACCTTTGACGATGTTTTCAATTTTACTAGGTTCAGCTTTACCACAAGCAATATAATCAAGGAAGAAAAGCGGCTCTGCTCCTTGGACAACAATATCATTTACACACATTGCTACTGCATCAATACCAATTGTGTCATGTTTATCTGCCATAAAAGCGAGCATCAATTTTGTTCCCACGCCATCTGTTCCAGATACTAAAACAGGTTCTTCTAATGCAAATTTTGATAGATCAAACATACCTCCAAAACCGCCTAAACCGCCTAGTACTTCTTTTCTCATTGTTGTTTGTACGTGTTTTTTCATGCGAGATACCGCTTCATATCCAGCTTCAATATCTACTCCTGCTTGCTTATATGCATTCGCCATCGTTTTTTACACCTCGTCTTTTAATTTCTCCCCATCCAGGGCGGCCGTTTTAAGAAAGGAGCTAGCTTCTACATCAAAAGAAGTAGAAGCTTTTTTCACTTTCTTATTTCATACTTTCTAAAAGCTCTTGCTCATAATCATAAAGAGCTGTTGGGTAGTCTCCATTGAAGTAAGCCATACATAAGCCACCGTATTTCCCTTCATATGGGCGTCCAATTGCATCTACTAATCCATCTTCACTTAAAAATGTTAGTGAATCCGCACCGATCATTTCACGGATTTCTTCTACTGTATTATTTGCTGCAATTAATTCTTTTCTCGTTTGAATATCAATGCCATAGAAGCATGGATACTTCAGAGGTGGTGAAGCAATTCTTACATGAACTTCTGTCGCTCCAGCCTCACGAAGCATACGAACAATTCGTTTACTTGTCGTCCCTCTTACAATAGAGTCATCAATCATAACAACTCGTTTCCCTTCAACTACACCTCTTACTGCGGAAAGCTTCATCTTTACCCCTTGCTCACGCAGTTCTTGAGAAGGTTGAATAAATGTACGTCCAACGTAACGATTTTTAATTAACCCTAACTCATACGGAATACCTGTCGCCTCAGCATAACCGATTGCTGCTGAAATACTAGAGTCTGGCACACCAGTAACAACATCAGCTTCAATAGGAGCTTCTGCCGCTAAACGTTTCCCCATGTTTTTACGTGCTGCGTGGACATTAATACCAGCGATATTAGAATCTGGGCGTGCAAAGTAAATGTATTCCATACTACAAATTGCATGTTCTACATCGTTTGTGAAACGATCTACGTGAATTCCTTCATCATTAATGATAAGTAATTCACCAGGTTCTACATCACGAATGTATGTTGCACCTACTACATCGAAAGCGCATGTTTCTGATGCTACAACGTAAGCATCACCCATTTTCCCAATTGAAAGGGGACGGAATCCATTTGGATCTAGCGCAACAATCATTTCATTTCCAGTTAGTAAAAGATATGCAAACGCACCTTTCACTTTATTTAGAGCGTCTTTTACACTTTCAATTAAAGAATCTTTTGTACTACGTTTAATTAGATGTAAAAGTACTTCTGTATCTGAACTTGTTTGAAAAATGCTTCCCTCTGCCTCTAATTCACGGCGAAGCATCTTTGCATTAATTAAATTTCCGTTATGAGCTAATGCCATACTATGGTCAGAAAAACGGAATAATAATGGTTGAACATTAGCAACTTCACTTCCACCTGCTGTCGCATATCGTACGTGTCCAATTGCTGATTTTCCGTTTAATCCTTCTAGCTCACCTCTTGAAAACACTTCTGATATTAAACCTAACCCCTTGTGACCGATGATTTTTTCCCCATTATTTACAACAATGCCTGCGCCTTCTTGGCCACGGTGCTGCAAACTGTGCAATCCGTAGTACGAAACTTGTGCTGCATTTTCATGCCCCCAAATTCCGAAAACGCCACATTCTTCATTTAACCCCTTTATTTCAGCAAGCATGGGATTGCCCCTTTCCAAGCCTTTCTCATTTCATCTACATTTGCTGTAAGTAATACTTCATTTTCTTCATTATGAATTGTTACTTCATTTGTATTTGTCACTTCTCCAACTTGAATTGCTTCGACCACTTTCTCGAACGCTTCTTTATTTTCACGTTTTACAGTTATAACGAAGCGAGATTGTGATTCCGCAAATAATGCCGCCGTTTCTTCTCCGTCTAATTTCACAGTAGCACCTAAACCGTTAGCACCAATTGCACTTTCAGAAATCGCAACTGCTAAACCACCTTCAGCAACATCATGTGCAGATTGAACAAGGCCGGCTTGAATTGCTTTTAATACTTGTTTTTGGCGTTTTAATTCTACATCTAGATCGATGCTTGGTGATTGACCGAAAATTTTGCCGTAAATCATTTTCTGTAATTCACTTCCACCAAACTCAGCTTTCGTTTCTCCGATTACATAAACTAAGTCGCCAGCTTGCTTAAATTCTTGTGTTGTTACGTGTTTTAAGTCGTGTACAAGTCCAACCATCCCAACAGTTGGTGTTGGATATACAGCTTCACCACTACGCTCGTTATACATTGATACATTCCCGCCGATAACTGGCGTTTGTAATGTGCGACAAGCTTCACTCATACCGTCTACTGATTTCTCAATTTGCCAGAAGATCTCTGGCTTTTCTGGATTACCAAAGTTTAAGCAATCTGTAATTGCAAGTGGCTCTCCACCAGAACATACGATATTACGTGCTGCCTCTGCTACTGCAATTTTCCCACCCATTTCTGGATCTAAATAAATGTAGCGAGAGTTACAATCCGTCGTCATTGCTAAAGCCTTTTCTGTATCACGTACACGTACAACCGCTGCATCTGAACCTGGTGTAACAACTGTGCTTGTGCGTACTTGATAATCATATTGATCATAAACCCACTCTTTACTTGCAATCGTCGGTTGTTGTAATAGAGCGAATAACGTTTCTTTATAATCTTCTACTTTTGGTGTTTCCATTTTCATTTGCTGGAACTCAGCAAAGTATGCTGCTTCTTTTGATGGTTTATGATAAATTGGCGCTTCTTCTGCTAAAGCATCTGCTGGAACCTCAGCTACCATTTCACCTTTATGGAATAAGCGAAGCATTTTATCTTCAGTTACTTTCCCCATCGTAACTGCTGCAAGACCGTACTTCTCGAATAAATCTACTATTTCTTGCTCTCTACCTTTTTTTACAACAATTAACATACGCTCTTGTGATTCAGATAGCATCATTTCATACGGTGTCATTCCTGTTTCACGCTGCGGTACATCATCTAAGTACATTTCAATACCCATACCTGCTTTACTTGCCATTTCCGCAGAAGATGATGTCAAACCAGCAGCTCCCATATCTTGAATTCCAACAAGTGCATCCGATTGAATTAATTCTAAGCAAGCTTCAATAAGAAGTTTCTCCATAAATGGATCCCCTACTTGAACCGCCGGGCGTTTCGCTTCTGAGCTTTCAGATAGCTCTTCAGATGCGAATGTTGCACCGTGAATACCATCACGACCAGTTGATGCTCCTACGTACATTACTGTATTACCAGCACCATGTGCTTGCCCTTTTTTAATATCTTCATGATTAATTAAGCCTACACACATTGCATTTACAAGTGGATTTCCTTCATAACATGGATCAAACTGTACTTCTCCACCAACAGTAGGAATACCGATGCAGTTACCGTATCCTGCGATTCCCGCTACTACTTCTTCGAATAAATATTTCACACGTGGTGATTGTAATTCACCGAAGCGAAGTGAGTTTAATAGAGCTACCGGACGTGCTCCCATAGAGAATACATCACGAATAATACCGCCGACACCTGTTGCTGCTCCTTGATATGGTTCAATAGCAGAAGGATGGTTATGACTTTCCATTTTAAATACAACAGCTTGATTATCACCGATATCTACAATTCCAGCGCCTTCTCCAGGCCCTTGCAGGACACGCTCACCTGTCGTTGGGAATTTGCGAAGAACTGGTTTTGAATTTTTATAACTACAATGTTCAGACCACATTACAGAGAATAATCCTGTTTCTGTATAATTCGGCAAACGGCCTAAAATCTTTTCAACCATGGCAAACTCTTCGTCTGTTAGCCCCATTTCCGCATATATACGCTCTTCTTTAATTTGTATTGGATTTGGTTCAAGCATTAACGACATATGTTTCCCTCCACTGTTTTAAAATAGATTGAAAGACTTTTAACCCTTCAGCACCACCAAGTAATTCATCTACAGCACGCTCTGGGTGTGGCATCATACCAAGTACATTTCCTTTTTCATTTACAATACCAGCAATATCTGAAACGCTACCGTTCGGATTTTCTACGTAACGGAATGCGATTTGATTGTTCTCTTCTAATCTTTTAAGAGTTTCTTCATCACAATAGTAATTCCCCTCACCATGAGCGATTGGAATATTGATTACTTCATCTTTTTCATATTGTGATGTAAACATCGTTTCGTTATTTTCAACGCGTAACTGAACAGTACGGCACATAAATTTTAAGTTTTCGTTTCTCATTAATGCTCCTGGTAGTAATCCTGATTCAACAAGAATCTGGAATCCATTACATACACCTAAAATCGGCTTTCCTTGCTCAGCAGCTTTTTGCACTGCTTTCATTGCATTAGCAAAGCGAGAAATAGCACCACAGCGTAAGTAGTCACCGTATGAGAATCCACCTGGTAGTAAAATTGCATCATATTCATCTAAATTCTCTGTATCGTGCCAAACGTAATCTACTTCTTCGCCAAGCTCATCTTTAATTGCATGGAACATATCGACATCACAGTTCGAACCCGGAAATACTATTACGGCAAATTTCACTGTGCGACAACCTCCTCAACTTCATAACGGAAGTCTTCCATTACAACGTTCGCTAATAGTTTTTCACACATTTCCTTTACCTTTGCGTCAAGGTCAGATACTGATTTATCAATTGTTAGTTCCATGTACTTTCCGATTCGAACGTCTTGTACTTCTGTGAACGAAAGACTATGAAGTGCCCCTTTTACTGCTGTTCCTTGTGGATCTAATACGCTTTCTCTTAACGTTACATATACCTTAACTTTATACATGTGAAATTCCCCCTAAACGTTTTAAAATCTCTTCATAAGCTTCTGTTAAATTTCCAAGATCGCGACGGAATACGTCTTTATCAAACTTTTCATTGCTCGTTTCATCCCATAAACGGCAAGTATCTGGTGAAATTTCATCCGCTAATATGATTTCCCCTTCTTCTGTTACGCCAAACTCTAATTTGAAATCTACTAATCTTACACGACAGCTTGCGAAATGCTCAATCAATACTTGATTGATTTGTAGAGCCATATCTCGTAATACGCTTACTTGCTCTGGCGATGCAACGTTTAATACACGAATATGATCTTCCGTTACAAGCGGATCTCCTAAATCATCATCTTTGAAGTAAAATTCTACGATTGGTTCTGCAAGTACAGTTCCCTCTTCCATTCCTAATCGTTTTGAAAGACTTCCTGCAATTACATTTCTTGTGACAACTTCTAAAGGAATAATACTCACTTTTTTTACAAGTTGCTCTGTTTCAGATAACTTCTCAACAAAATGTGTTTTTATTCCCACTTCTTGTAACTTTCTGAACAATAAAGTTGTAATCTCATTGTTCAAACGACCTTTTCCTGTAATCGTCTCTTTTTTCTCCCCATTGAAAGCAGTCGCACTATCTTTGTACTCTACCCAAACCATATCTGCTGATTCTGTACGATAAATTCTTTTTGCCTTACCTTCATACAGCAATTCTAGCTTTTGCATTTCGCAAGCCCCCTGTAGTTTGAAAAATGTGAATAATATTTTTATAAAGAATGGCACAGAATGACTCTATTCTGTGCCATATAAAATTTTACGCTTCGTTTAATCCAAGGCGTTCAAAGATTGTATCAACGTGTTGCATATGATGCTCATAATTGAAGCATTCATTAATTTCTTCTTGTGTTAATTTGCTCGTAATACGCTCATCAGCTTCTACAAGTTCTTTAAATTGTACTTGTGTTTCCCAAGCTTCCATCGCTTTAGGCTGTACGATATCATAAGCTTCTTCACGCACCATACCTTTGTCGATTAGTGTAAGCATTACGCGCTGAGAATAAATTAAGCCGTATGTTCTTGTCATATTACGTTTCATATTCTCTGGGTATACAGTTAAGTTTTTAACGATATTACCAAAGCGATTTAACATGTAATTTAACGCGATTGTAGCATCTGGTAAAATTACGCGTTCTGCAGAAGAGTGAGAGATATCGCGTTCATGCCATAATGGAACATTCTCGTAAGCTGTCATCATATAACCGCGGATAACACGAGCTAAACCAGTCATATTTTCAGATCCAATTGGATTACGTTTATGTGGCATTGCAGAAGAACCTTTTTGGCCTTTTGCGAAAGCCTCTTCAACTTCACGTGTTTCACTCTTTTGTAAACCACGAATCTCAACTGCCATCTTTTCAATAGATGTTGCGATTAGTGCAAGTGTTGACATGTAATGAGCATGGCGATCACGTTGCAATGTTTGTGTTGAAATAGGTGCTGCTTCTAATCCTAAGTTTTCACAAACATACTTTTCTACGAATGGATCGATATTTGCAAATGTACCAACCGCACCAGATAATTTACCAACGCGAACTGTATTAGCAGCTTGTTTGAAACGCTCTACGTTACGTTTCATTTCTTCATACCAAAGACCAAGTTTTAAACCAAATGTTGTTGGTTCTGCATGAACACCATGTGTTCTTCCCATCATGATCGTGTATTTATGCTCTTTTGCTTTGTTAGCTAAAATGCTAACAAAGTTTTCTAAGTCTTTTAATAAGATTTCATTCGCTTGTTTTAAGATGTAAGATAACGCTGTATCTACTACGTCTGTAGATGTTAAACCGTAATGAACCCATTTACGTTCCTCACCTAATGCTGGTGTTTCTGATACAGCACGAGTGAATGCAACTACGTCATGACGTGTCTCTTTTTCAATTTCATAAATACGATCAATATCAAATGATGCATGCTCACGAATTTTTTTAACATCTTCTTTTGGAATATCGCCAAGCTCAGCCCATGCTTCACAAGCTAAAATCTCAACTTCTAACCACGCTTTAAATTTGTTTTCTTCCGTCCAAATCGCACCCATTTCAGGGCGTGTATAACGACTAATCATCTTTTTCCCTCCAACAGTTGTTCTTGATGGTCCCAAATATGCAAACTCTTCGCTTTTTCTAGGGCGACTTCAATATTATCATTTAAAATATTAACATGCCCCATTTTTCGCTGCGCTTTTGCTTCTTCTTTTCCATACAAGTGTAAATAGCACCCGGTTAATCTATTCACTTGTCCTAGGACCCCTTCTATATGTTCGCCTAAAATGTTCACCATGACAACTGGTTTTAACAAATTTGTTTCTCCAAGAGGTAAATTACAGATTGCTCGAATATGTTGGCCAAATTGACTCGTTTCACATGCATCAAGTGTATAATGTCCTGAATTGTGAGGTCTTGGTGCTAATTCATTAATATAAATCTCACCGTCAGCAGTAGCAAACATCTCTACCGCAAGTGTTCCCACAAGTTCTAATTCATCCGCAAGCACTTTTGCGTAAGCAATTGCTTTTTGAGAAAGTTCTTCTGTAATGCGAGCTGGAACGATAGATTCATGCAAGATGTTATTCACATGAATATTTTCCGCTACCGGAAATACTTTCGTTTCACCACTTACACTACGAATTACAATAACTGATACTTCTTTTTCAAAAGGCACCCATTTTTCTAGAATGCACTCTGCTTCATTCGCAAGCTCTCGTGCCTTCTCAACATCAGCTTCACTTCTTAAAACAACTTGCCCTTTCCCATCATATCCACCTGTCGTCGTTTTTAAGACGGAAGGAAATGATAACTCAGCAATCGCTTCAGTAAGCTGATTTTGATTTTGAACTAATCTATACGTTGCTACTGGTAACCCAGCTTTCTCAATTGCATTCTTTTCTGTAAAACGATTTTGCGTTTTATTTAACAACTGACTACCTTGTGGTAAGTAAGCATGTTTTTCAAGCCATTGTAAACATCTATAATCAATATTCTCAAATTCATATGTGACAACGTCGCTTCTCTCTGCTAAATGCTGAATTGCTTTTAAATCGTCATACGGTGCAACAACTTCGACATCAGCAACTTGTGCACATGGTGAATGCTTTGTAGGATCTAAAACAGCAATTTTATATCCCATCTCCTTAGCTGCCAGCGCCATCATTCTTCCAAGCTGGCCGCCTCCAATAATGCCGATTGTTTTTCCAGGTAAAATGATTCTCGTCATACTAGCTCACTACCTTCACGCACAGTTTTCTCAATAGCTTCTCGTCTCAGTTCTAATGCATCATGTATGTCATCATGAAATGATCCAAGTATTTGTGCAGCAAGTAATCCAGCATTTGTTGAACCAGCCTTACCAATTGCAACAGTTGCAACTGGAACCCCTCCTGGCATTTGGACGATGGATAATAATGAATCTAAGCCGTTTAATGCTTTTGATTGAACTGGAACACCGATTACAGGAAGATTTGTCTTCGCTGCAACCATTCCTGGTAAATGCGCTGCTCCACCAGCTCCAGCAATAATAACTTTTAATCCACGTTCACGAGCTGTTTCTGCATATTCAAACATATAATCCGGAGTCCGATGAGCGGATACAACTTTTTTCTCATACGGTATATCTAATTCATCTAAAATGTCACAAGCATATTTCATTGTTTCCCAGTCTGACGTGCTTCCCATTATGACTCCAACTAGTGATTTCATATTAGAATCCCCCCGATTCAAATAAAAAAAGCCTGAAATAGAACAGTTTCTCTTTTACTATGAGAGAAAGCGCTCTACTCAGGCATACGTATCCCTTGTGAATAGAAAAATACCGAGTGACTTTCCCTCATAGTCTAACGAATAACGGTCGTTAGGTAGAGACTTGCAGGCCATATCCCCGCGATTATATGAGGTCTTATATATTATTGTTTCTATGGCTATATTAACAATATTTCATAAACAATGTCAATAAATAATCGAATGTTTTTTTATTACTTATCGTTAACGTTCGTGTTTTAGTTATATTCAAAAGAAGAATTGCAACTATATGCAAGATGGAAAGGGAATTAGAATATATATTTCTAGAGATCTATTTTACGTATAATTGTTTATATAGTACTTCAGTATGTTTTAAATCAAAATATATACACTCTTGTGTTCTATACATCAATAGAACTTATATTGTAGCAATTTAATTTCTAAGGGGGATAACTGTGAAAAAAAGGACTATGCTATTATCCTATTTATTTTTCTCTATCGCAGTAATTGCCGTAATTATTGAATACTTATTTATATCATCCCATTTTTTCTACTCTCATTATTTTAAATATATACTTGTGATAGAAATAATGTGTCCTATCTTAGGCATTATTTTAGGAGCATTCGAAAAACCGGGAGTACAAAAAATCATTGTCATTATTTTAAATAGCCTCTATTTCATTCTTTTTTCGTCTTTAGCGTTATTAAACTTATGGATTTCAACATTTGGTAAATAAAAATAAACACAAAAAAACCTAAGTCGAAACGACTTAGGTTTTTGCTTGGCGACGTCCTACTCTCACAGGGACAAGGTCCCAACTACCATCGGCGCTAGAGAGCTT
>NZ_MAOI01000050.1 GCF_001884235.1 Bacillus paramycoides
CTTCTTTTTATATTTGAACATACCAAATTGAGTAAGAGTAATAGAACGATATTCTTTAAAACTTTTCCTTTTTGAATAGCCAGCATCCTTTTTAAAGAACTTTTTATAGGCTTTTTCCAAGCGTGCAAACACTTCTTGAAGAGGTTGCGAAGGAACCTCTTTTAAGAAATGATATATCTTTTTATCAAGTTTTTGCTGATCTTGTAATTCATACCGTGTTAAGTCTTTTTTGTTT
>NZ_MAOI01000051.1 GCF_001884235.1 Bacillus paramycoides
ATCGCCGGTTCGACCCCGGTCGGGACCGCCATTTTATATAAAGAAAAGAACGAAACAAGTTGTTTCGTATTTTTTTATTTGTTTTAACAAAACTAATAAAGACAGTCAAACTATCCTTAGGAAAACTCCTAAGGACTTTTTTATATATTCAAAACCTGTATAATAAAGAGCAGAGAACATTGTGAGTAAAGTAGGTGAAGTCTGTGAGCAAATATGAAATAACAACAAAATCTTCCGAAGAAACCCAGAGATTATCAGAAAAATTAGGGGGACTTGTAAAGGCACAAGATGTAATTATTTTAGAAGGTGATCTTGGAGCTGGCAAGACGACTTTTACAAAAGGATTAGCAAAAGGTCTTGGAGTGAAAAGAGTCGTAAATAGTCCTACCTTCAATATTATTAAAGAATATAAAGGAAGATTACCGCTATATCATATGGACGTGTATCGTTTAGCGGAAAGTGAGGAAGATTTAGGATTTGATGAGTATTTCTATGGTGAAGGGATTACAGTAGTAGAATGGGCTCATTTAATAGAAGCATATTTACCAAATGAGAAGTTACAAATTAGCTTATTCCATGCTGGAGACGATACAAGGAAAATTGTACTCGAGCCAATTGGAAATCGCTATATTAGATTATGTGAGGAGCTATTACAAGATGAAAGTACTAGCAATTGATACTTCAAATTACGTAATGGGCGTATCCCTTATTGAGGAAGACAACGTGATTGGGGAAATCATTACAAATTTAACAAAAAACCATTCTGTACGCCTTATGCCAGCTGTAGAACAACTATTAAAAGAATGTGGTGTAAAACCGAAAGAATTGACTAAAATCGTTGTAGCAGCTGGACCAGGATCATATACAGGTGTTCGTATAGGGGTAACAGCTGCAAAAACATTAGCTTGGTCACTTCAAATACCGATTGTAGGTGTATCAAGTTTAGAAGTAGTGGCTGCAAACGGTATTAATTTTAATGGATTAATCTGTCCTTTATTCGATGGACGACGTGGGCAAATTTATACTGGGTTATATACATATGAAGGAGAGAAGTTAACTTCTATAGAAGAAGACCGAATTGTTCTTATTGTTGATTGGTTGCAAATGTTAAAAGATAAAGGGCAACCTGTTCTATTTATTGGTAACGATGTTAAATTGCATAAAGAAACAATTGTAGAACATTTAGGTGATCAAGCTGTATTTGCTCCATTTACTAAGAATAACCCAAGACCAAGTGAGTTAGCATTCTTAGGATTACAAAAAGAAGAGCAGGATGTGCATACGTTTGTTCCTAGTTACCTTCGTTTAGCTGAAGCTGAAACAAAATGGTTAGAAAGTCAAAAGAATTAGGGGTCTATAGAAAATGGATATGATATTTAGAAAGATGGCACTCGATGATATTGCTCAAATTGTAGCTATTGAAGAAGCATCTTTTTCAACTCCTTGGACTGCAGATGCCTTTCACCGTGAATTAGAGACGAATGAACATGCACATTATGTTGTGTTAGAAAAAGATGGTCTCGTAATTGGATATTGTGGATTGTGGATAATTCTTGATGAATCACATATAACAAATATAGCTATCCTGCCAGAATACAGAGGTCAAAAGCTAGGAGATGCCTTATTGAAAGAAGTCATTTCTGAAGCGAAAGGATTAGGAGTAAAAACAATGACTCTTGAAGTACGCGTGTCAAATGAAGTAGCAAAGCAGTTATACAGGAAATACGGATTTCAAAATGGTGGGATTCGTAAACGATACTATGCAGACAATCAGGAAGATGGTCTTGTAATGTGGGTGAATATATAATGGAAAAAAATACGATTATACTTGGTATTGAAACAAGCTGTGATGAGACAGCGGTAGCGGTTGTTAAAAATGGAACGGAAATCATTGCGAACGTCGTTGCATCACAAATTGAAAGTCATAAGCGTTTTGGCGGAGTTGTACCAGAGATTGCATCCCGTCATCATGTAGAAGAAATTACAGTTGTGTTAGAAGAAGCTTTAAAAGAAGCGAACATCACTTTTGAGGATATTGATGCAATTGCTGTAACGGAAGGGCCAGGTTTGGTTGGTGCGCTTTTAATAGGTGTAAATGCAGCAAAAGCAGTGGCCTTTGCTCATGATATTCCTCTAGTTGGTGTTCATCATATCGCTGGCCATATTTATGCGAACCGTTTAGTAAAAGAAGTGCAATTCCCGTTACTATCACTTGTTGTGTCTGGTGGGCATACAGAGCTTGTTTATATGAAAGAACATGGTTCATTTGAAGTGATTGGTGAAACGCGAGATGATGCAGCGGGAGAAGCTTACGATAAAGTGGCCCGTACATTATCAATGCCTTATCCAGGTGGTCCTCATATTGATCGCCTTGCGCATGAAGGAAAACCAACAATTGATTTGCCTCGTGCGTGGCTGGAACCTGATTCGTATGATTTCAGCTTTAGTGGATTAAAATCAGCAGTTATCAACACTGTGCATAACGCAAAACAACGCGGTATAGAAATTGCACCGGAAGATTTAGCAGCAAGTTTCCAAGAGAGCGTAATAGATGTACTTGTAACGAAAGCGTCTCGTGCAGCAGATGCTTATAATGTAAAGCAAGTGCTTCTTGCTGGTGGAGTAGCTGCTAATAAAGGGCTTCGTGCACGTTTAGAGGCAGAATTTGCACAAAAAGAAAATATTGAGCTAATTATTCCGCCTCTATCTTTATGCACAGATAATGCAGCGATGATTGCGGCTGCAGGTACAATTGCATACGAACAAGGAAAACGCGCGACATTAGCTTTAAATGCAAATCCAGGATTAGATATTGAAGCATAGTTATGCACAAAATTAACCACAGCTTGTGGATAAAACCCGTATTATCTGTTGATAATACGGGTTTTTTTGTGTACATAAAATGTGTATAACTTTTCGTGTGGTTGTGGATAATGTGGAAAAGTTATTTTGGGGTTTATATTATAAAGGTGGATATGTGCATAAACTTGTGGATAAATGAGGTGAAGTCTGACCTTTAAATATATTCTTTTTTGGGAAATAAAAAACAAGGTAACTTTAGTCAATTAAGTTACCTTGTTAGAGCTATTTTATAAATGTAGTTCTTCCCATTCTGCTATACAAGCTTCAAGTTGTTCTTGTAGTGTGTGCTTTTTAGTTGTAATTTCACTAGCCTTTTCATAATCTGCATATATTTCTGGTAAGCAAAGCTGATCTTCTAATGTAGCAATTTCTTCTTCTAAGCCTAAGATATTTTGTTCTAGTTCTTCAATTTTTCGAGTACGTTGACGCTCTAACTTTTTACGTTCTTTTTCTTCGAGATAATTTAATTTTTCTTGTGCAACTACTTTTTGAACAGGTACTTCATCTTCTTGCTGTTCAAATTCTGCACGCTCAATCATTTCATTTTTCTTTTCAACGTAGTAATCGTAATCACCTAAATATTCTTGTGCACCTTCTGTTGATAACTCAACAACGGTTGTCGTTACGCGATTAATAAAGTAGCGGTCATGTGAGACGAATAGAAGAGTACCTGGATAATCAATTAAAGCATTCTCCAAAATTTCTTTACTATTTAAATCAAGATGGTTCGTTGGCTCATCGAGAATTAATAAATTTGATTTTTGCATCATGAGTTTTGCAAGAGCTAATCGAGCCTTTTGTCCACCACTAAGAGAAGATACTGGTTTTAATACATCATCCCCTGTAAATAAAAAGTTGCCTAGTATAGTGCGAATTTCTTTTTCGGGTTGCAGGGGATATTCATCCCATAGTTCATTTAAAACTCGCTTAGAAGATGTTAAGTTGGCTTGCTCTTGATCATAATAACCAACAGATACATTTGATCCGAAAGCAACGTCTCCGTGTAATAGCTGTAACTTACTCACAATGGATTTTAATAATGTGGATTTTCCAATTCCGTTCGGTCCAACTAATGCAACACTGTCACCGCGAGTTAAGCGCATATTTACATGTTCAATAATCGGTTCCTCGTCATAGCCAATAGTTGCATCTTTTACTTGCAAAACATCATTTCCACTTTGTTTTTCAATATCGAAGTGGAAGGAGGCTGATTTAGAATCACCTAATGGTCTAGTTAATAATTCCATTCTGTCTAATTGTTTACGGCGACTTTGAGCGCGTTTCGTCGTAGATGCACGAGCGATATTTTTTTGAACAAAGTCTTCAAGTTTAGCGATTTCATCTTGTTGTTTTTCATAACGTTTCATCTCTTGCTCATATAATGCTGATTTTAAGTCTAAATATTTACTGTAGTTACCAACAAATCGTCTGCTTTCCTTATTAGAAATTTCGTATACTTGTGTAACGAGTTTATCTAAGAAATAGCGATCATGGGAAACGATTAAAATCGCACCAGGATAACCTTGTAAATATTGTTCAAGCCACGTTAGTGTTTCAATGTCCAAATGGTTTGTAGGCTCGTCTAAAATAAGTAAGTCTGGTTTAGTTAATAATAATTTCCCAAGAGCTAAGCGTGTTTTTTGTCCACCACTTAATGTAGAAATTGTCGTCTGGTGCGTTTCAACTGGGAAGCCAAGACCACTTAAAATTGAGCGGATATCCGCTTCGTACTGATAACCACCTTGATCTTTATAATCTAATTGTAATTGGTCATAATCAGCTAATAATCTCTCATATGCAGCCGCATTTGAAAAGTTTTCTTCTTTTCCCATCTCTTGCTCTAGCCTTCGAAGTTTTGTCTCCATTTGCTGTAGATGTGTAAAGACGGTTAACATTTCATCCCAAATTGTTAAAGATGTTTCTAATCCGGTATTTTGAGCTAAATACCCAATTGAGACATCTTTCGGCTTTATAATTTCACCACCATCATGAGATAACTCTCCGGCAATTATTTTTAATAATGTAGATTTCCCGGCCCCATTTCGGCCGACTAATGCGATACGATCTTTTGTTTGTACTTCCAATTTTATGTTTGCGAGAATTGTTTCTGCACCGTATAATTTCGAAAGTCCATTCACTTGTAATAAAATCAATGTTTTCACCTCAAATAATTTCTTAACTTTGCCATGTTTATATTTCTCAATCATACTAAAAATAGTGTATAGTTTAAAATAAAGAGAGAATACTTCTTCTCTTTATTATACAAGGAAATTCATGAGTGCTAAACTTCTGAATTTGATTCGAGTATATGAATAAAGATAGGAAGAGAGGAGAGGTTATATGGATCAGCAGAAAATTCCACAGGCCACTGCTAAACGATTGCCTCTATACTATCGATTTATCCAAAACTTATCTCTTTCTGGTAAGCAACGTGTTTCATCAGCCGAATTGAGTGAAGCGGTAAAGGTTGATTCCGCAACTATTCGAAGAGATTTCTCATACTTTGGAGCGTTAGGGAAAAAAGGGTATGGATATAACGTGAATTATTTATTATCATTTTTCCGTGAAACACTCGACCAAGATGATATAACACGTGTAGCGCTTATTGGAGTAGGTAATTTAGGGACCGCTTTCTTACATTATAATTTCACGAAAAACAATAATACAAAAATTGAAATGGCATTTGACGTTAGTGAAGAGAAAGTTGGAACAGAAATCGGAGGAATTCCTGTATATCATTTAGATGAATTAGAAGAGCGTTTATCAACTGATATACAAGTGGCAATATTAACGGTACCCGCTACAGTAGCGCAGGCTGTGGCAGATAGATTGGCAGAAACGAACGTGCATGGTATTTTAAATTTCACGCCAGCACGATTAAATGTGTCAGAGAATATAAGAATTCATCATATTGATTTAGCTGTAGAGTTACAAACGCTTGTTTACTTTTTGAAAAATTATCCACAATAAAACGCAGAGGAGACAACCTCTGCGTTTTATTATTGTTTTTTCTTTGTGAATTTGACTAAGATAAGGCGAAGTGACAAATTAAAATCAATTGTTGCCATAACTGCAAATAGTATTGTCCACATATTCCAGATTGTATCTGTCACGTTCGTAATGGCGAAGCGTGTGAAGACACATCCAAGAAGGAAGTACAATGCAGCCATGAACAATGGTGAGTTTCTCATATTAAAAATCCTCCGATAAAGCCTTGCATTTTTTCAGCCTCTTTAATCATTTCTTGAATTTGCTCATTACTTACTACAACTTGAGCGACTGCAACTAATGTATTCATTGCAACATGAGCTGCAATAGGAACGATAATTCGTTTCGTTTTTACGTATAAAAAGGCGAATACGAGCCCCATAGAAGTGTATACCAATAAGTGAGTAAAATCAAAATGAATCGCCGCGAATACAAGCGAACTAATGATAGCTGCAATAAAGAAGTTAAACTTCTTATAAAGTGTGCCAAATAAAATTTTTCTAAATACGATTTCTTCTAAAATAGGCCCTATTATAGATATAACAATAAGGAACCAAGGTGTCGTTCTTGCGATGTCCATAAGCCTTGCTGTATTCTCAGATCCAGGTGTAATCCCTAATAAACGCATTTCAATCATACCGGCAATACTTTGTGAGAACAGTGCTAAGAAGAACCCGATAATAATCCATCCAATTGTAGCTGGAGCAGAAGAGCGCATTTTATCTAAATGCCGGTCACGAATATCTGTTTTAAGTAACCAAAGTACGATACATAATGCAATAAAGAAGCTAATGATTGCCCAATGGCCAGTTATGATTTGACCTTTTTCCTCAATGGTAAATTCTCTATTATCATAGAGGCCTGTTTTTAGGAGAAGTGGTAATCCAACAATCCCAGATAATTGCATTAAAATGTATGTAACGATAATCCACCAATATTGTTTCTTCAAATGGCTTAACCATCCTTTCTAACTCTAGTGTATGAGATAAGGTAGGATAACATGTAAATATCCTATCTGTGATATAAACGTTCAATCATATTATGATTTTTTTGTAAATCTGTATTTAAAAATGAAATAGGAGACAGGAAAAAGTTGTACGTGTAGCGAAAACAACTTAGGGTGTCTTTCATATTGTAACATACGAGAAGTGGAAACAACGATTCATATAGTAAAGGTAGTAGAAGAAACAACAATTCTATATAGAAACGTTTATATAGTAATTTGCGAAAAAATTATGATTTTTTTACTTGCAAAAGAAATTGAGATTATTTATTATTATAAGTGTGTTAGCACTCGGGAGAGTTGAGTGCTAATAAATAAAATTTACATAACAAAATGAGGAGGTTATTGTTCATGCTAAAGCCATTAGGTGATCGCGTTGTAATTGAACTTGTTCAAGCAGAAGAAAAAACAGCAAGTGGTATTGTATTACCAGACACTGCAAAAGAAAAACCACAAGAGGGTAAAGTTATTGCAGTAGGTACTGGTCGAGTGCTTGAAAATGGTGAGCGTGTTGCTTTAGAGGTAGCAGCAGGTGATCTTATCATCTTCTCAAAATATGCAGGTACTGAAGTGAAATACGAAGGTACAGACTACTTGATTTTACGTGAAAGTGACATTTTAGCAATTATTGGTTAATTATATACATTTAAAAATTCAAGGGGGTCAATTATTATGGCAAAAGATATTAAATTTAGTGAAGAAGCACGTCGTTCGATGCTTCGCGGTGTCGACACTCTTGCAAACGCAGTAAAAGTAACACTTGGACCAAAAGGTCGTAACGTTGTACTTGAGAAAAAATTCGGTTCACCACTTATTACAAATGATGGTGTAACAATTGCAAAAGAAATCGAATTAGAAGATGCATTCGAAAACATGGGTGCGAAATTAGTAGCAGAAGTTGCTAGTAAAACAAATGACGTAGCTGGTGATGGAACGACAACTGCAACTGTATTGGCGCAAGCTATGATTCGTGAAGGTTTAAAAAACGTAACAGCTGGTGCTAACCCAATGGGTCTTCGTAAAGGTATCGAAAAAGCTGTTACTGTTGCAATTGAAGAATTAAAAACGATTTCTAAACCAATCGAAGGTAAATCTTCAATCGCACAAGTAGCTGCTATTTCTGCTGCTGACGAAGAAGTAGGTCAATTAATCGCTGAAGCAATGGAGCGCGTTGGTAACGACGGCGTTATTACTTTAGAAGAATCTAAAGGATTCACAACAGAATTAGACGTAGTAGAAGGTATGCAATTTGATCGTGGATATGCATCTCCTTACATGATTACTGATTCTGACAAAATGGAAGCAGTTCTTGATAACCCATACATCTTAATTACTGATAAGAAGATTTCTAACATCCAAGAAATCTTACCAGTATTAGAGCAAGTGGTACAACAAGGTAAACCACTTCTTATCATTGCTGAAGATGTAGAAGGTGAAGCATTGGCTACATTAGTAGTGAACAAACTTCGTGGTACATTCAATGTAGTAGCTGTTAAAGCTCCTGGATTTGGTGACCGTCGTAAAGCAATGCTAGAAGATATCGCAATCTTAACTGGTGGCGAAGTAATCACTGAAGAATTAGGACGTGACTTAAAATCTGCTACAGTTGCATCTTTAGGACGCGCTGGTAAAATTGTTGTAACGAAAGAAAACACAACTGTAGTTGAAGGTATTGGAAATGCACAACAAATCGAAGCTCGTATCGGTCAAATCCGTGCGCAATTAGAAGAAACAACTTCTGAATTCGATCGTGAAAAATTACAAGAGCGTCTTGCAAAACTTGCAGGTGGCGTAGCGGTAATTAAAGTAGGTGCGGCAACTGAAACTGAGTTAAAAGAGCGCAAACTTCGTATTGAAGATGCACTTAACTCAACTCGTGCAGCAGTAGAAGAAGGTATCGTTGCAGGTGGTGGTACGTCACTTATGAATGTATACACGAAAGTAGCTTCTATCGTAGCTGAAGGCGACGAAGCAACAGGTATCAACATCGTACTTCGTGCACTAGAAGAGCCAGTTCGTCAAATCGCAATCAACGCTGGTCTAGAAGGATCTGTAGTTGTAGAGCGTCTAAAAGGCGAAAAAGTAGGCGTTGGTTTCAACGCAGCTACTGGCGAATGGGTAAACATGCTTGAGACTGGTATCGTAGACCCAGCAAAAGTAACTCGTTCTGCACTTCAAAACGCAGCATCTGTTGCAGCTATGTTCTTAACAACTGAAGCTGTAGTTGCTGACAAGCCAGAACCAAATGCACCAGCAATGCCTGACATGGGCGGCATGGGCATGGGTGGTATGGGCGGAATGATGTAATTCCGTTCGCTCGAAAAACATCCACTTCTATATAGAAGTGGATGTTTTTTTGTGTTTTTGAGAAAAGGAAAATAATTTCTGTAGAATTTTGTCGCTTTCTCTCTTGACCATATTGATACTTCATTGTTAGAATCTAGGAAGATAATATAAAACGATCCTTCATATATCCTCAATGATATGGTTTGAGAGTCTCTACCGGGTTACCGCAAACAACCTGACTATGAAGGCAGTGTGTCTTATATTTATAAAGAGCGGAGACTATCTTTCTTTATAAAGCCAGACCCCTGCCTTTTCTTTGTTATGAGACTAGAGGCGGAGGACTGGCTTTTTTTATTATATTGGTAATGCTTTTCGCCAAATTGGTGAAAATATTTATATACGAGAACTAACGTTGGGGTGATTATTTTGAAGAAACAGCACGATACAATTATCGTTTTAGATTTTGGGAGTCAGTACAATCAGTTAATAGCACGTCGAATTCGTGAGTTCGGTGTATACAGTGAACTTCATCCACATACAATTACTGCAGAAGAAATTAAAGCAATGAATCCAAAAGGGATTATTTTCTCTGGTGGACCAAACAGTGTATACGGTGAAGGTGCATTACATTGTGATGAAAAAATCTTTGAACTAGGATTACCGATTTTCGGTATTTGTTACGGTATGCAACTTATGACACAACACTTCGGTGGTAAAGTAGAGCGTGCAAACCACCGTGAGTACGGAAAAGCTGTTCTTAAAGTAGAGAACGAATCAAAATTATATGCGAACCTTCCAGAAGAGCAAGTTGTATGGATGAGTCATGGTGACTTAGTAACTGGTTTACCTGAAGGATTCGTAGTAGATGCAACAAGTGAGTCTTGTCCAATTGCTGGTATGAGCAATGAAGAGAAAAACTTATACGGTGTACAATTCCACCCAGAAGTACGTCACTCTGAGCACGGTAACGATTTAATTAAAAACTTCGTATTCGGCGTATGTGGTTGTTCTGAAGGATGGAACATGGAGAACTTTATCGAAGTAGAATTAGAGAAGATCCGTGAAACTGTTGGAGACAAAAAAGTACTATGCGCACTTAGTGGCGGTGTAGACTCTTCTGTTGTAGCAGTATTAATTCATAAAGCAATCGGTGACCAATTAACATGTATTTTCGTTGACCACGGCTTACTTCGTAAAGGTGAAGCAGAAGGCGTTATGAAAACATTTAGCGAAGGCTTCCATATGAACGTTATTAAAGTGGATGCACAAGAACGCTTCATGAACAAGTTAAAAGGTGTAGAAGATCCAGAACAAAAACGTAAAATTATCGGTAACGAATTCATTTACGTATTTGATGATGAAGCTTCTAAATTACAAGGTATGGACTTCTTAGCGCAAGGTACACTTTACACAGACATCGTTGAAAGTGGTACAGCAACTGCACAAACAATTAAATCTCACCATAACGTTGGTGGACTTCCAGAAGACATGCAGTTCAAATTAATTGAGCCTTTAAACACTTTATTTAAAGATGAAGTACGCGTATTAGGATCAGAACTAGGAATTCCTGATGAAATCGTATGGCGTCAACCATTCCCAGGTCCAGGACTTGGTATTCGTGTATTAGGTGAAATCACAGAAGAGAAATTAGAAATCGTTCGTGAATCTGATGCGATTTTACGTGAAGAAATTATAAAAGCAGGATTAGACCGCGAAATCTGGCAATACTTCACTGCGCTTCCTGGTATGCGTAGCGTAGGTGTTATGGGTGACGAGCGTACTTACGATTACACAGTAGGTATCCGTGCAGTAACATCTATCGACGGTATGACAGCTGACTGGGCACGTATCCCTTGGGACGTATTAGAGAAAATCTCTGTACGTATCGTAAACGAAGTAAAACACGTTAACCGTATCGTGTATGATGTAACGAGTAAGCCACCAGCAACTATCGAGTGGGAATAGTATTATAAAAAAAGATCCATCTATCGTTTATGTATAGATGGATCTTTTTGTTTCTACTCTTAATACGAACGAAAATATAAAAGTTTATAAAAACGTTCGTTTTTAAATTGACAAAAGTACCTTATCGAGTTAATATGATTATGTAATTGATGCGAAAAGTGAATATTATAGCCGTCGTATAATATCGGGGATATGGCCCGAAAGTTTCTACCTAGCTACCGTAAATGGCTTGACTACGAGGCGTTTTTATAAAGATGAGGGGAAACTTGTCTTTGTTTATAGAACGCTTCCATGTATATGCAATGGAAGCCTTTTTTATTTTTATAGATAAAAGAGGGCTAGGGTGAAATGCGGCGAGTAATCATATAACGGGGGAAACGTAGGATGAAACGCTATTTTCAGTTTGATGAGCTCGGTACGAATTATAAGACTGAGTTCATAGCAGGGTTAACGACATTTCTATCTATGGCTTACGTACTATTTGTCAATCCTGCTACGCTGTCACTTGGAAATGTTAAAGGGTTACCAGCAGGTACAGGGATGGATCCAGGTGCAGTATTCGTTGCTACAGCATTAGCAGCAGCGATTGGTTCGTTAATTATGGGTATTTTCGCAAAGTATCCAATTGCTTTAGCACCAGGTATGGGAATTAACGCGTTCTTTGCTTATACAGCAGTGTTAACGATGGGTATTCCATGGCAAACAGCAATTGCTGGAACATTAATGTCAGGTATTATCTTTATTATTCTTACTGCTTCAGGTATTCGTGAAAAAATCATTAATGCTATTCCAGCAGAGTTAAAATTTGCGGTAGCAGCAGGTATCGGATTATTCATTGCCTTCCTTGGATTTCAAAATGCCGGAATTATCGTAAAAAATGATGCTGTTCTTGTTGGATTGGGGGATTTAACAAAGGGCACAACGTTACTAGCGATTTTTGGAGTTGTTACTACAATCATTTTCATGATTAAGAAAATAAATGGTGCAGTTTTCTACGGTATGATCCTTACAGCAATCTTAGGAGTAGCAACTGGATTAATTGATACACCGAAAGCTGTAGTGGGAGCAATACCGAGTCTAGAACCAACGTTCGGGGTAGCGTTAACTCACTTTGGAGACATTTTCACTGTTCAAATGGGGATTGTTATTATAACGTTCTTCTTTATCGATTTCTTTGATACAGCAGGTACGCTTATGGCGGTTGCGAATCAAGCAGGATTAATGAAGAACAATAAATTACCACGTGCAGGAAAAGCGTTATTTGCAGATGCGATCGCAACTGTAATTGGTGCAATTCTAGGTACATCAACAACAACGTCTTATATTGAATCTTCTGCAGGGGTAGCGGCAGGTGGGCGTTCTGGATTTACAGCAGTTGTAACAGCAGGGTTCTTCTTGCTAGCACTATTCTTCTCGCCATTACTAAGTGTTGTAACGCCAGCTGTAACGGCACCAGCTTTAATTATTGTCGGGATTTTAATGGTTTCTTCTTTAGGAGAAATTGACTGGAAGAAATTCGAGATTGCAGTACCAGCATTCTTTACTATCATTTCAATGCCACTTACGTATAGTATCGCGACAGGGATTGCGATTGGATTTATCTTCTATCCAATTACAATGGTTGTGAGTGGTCGTCGTAAAGAAGTTCATCCAATTATGTATGTTATGGGAGTTTTATTCGTACTATATTTCATCTACGTTCGTAAATAGAAGGGGTTTTTCAAAGGTCTAGACTTAAGGGGAGTCTAGACCTTTTTTGCGTCTTCAGAAAATCTTAAGGATTTCCGAGCGTTTTTCTTCAGAAGTTTTCCTATAATAGAAGTTAGGGATTAAAAAAGTGATGGGGGAGATATTGTGGCACACGAAACAATACTTGTCGTAGATGATGAAAAAGAAATTCGGAATTTAATTACAATCTATTTAAAGAATGAAGGATATAAAGTACTACAAGCAGGAGACGGAGAAGAAGGATTGCGTTTACTAGAAGAAAATGAAGTACATCTAGTTGTATTGGATATTATGATGCCAAAAGTAGATGGTATTCATATGTGTATGAAAGTAAGAGAATCGAAAGAAATGCCGATTATTATGCTTTCGGCGAAAACGCAAGATATGGATAAAATTTTAGGATTAACAACAGGTGCAGATGATTACGTAACGAAACCATTTAATCCGTTAGAGTTAATCGCAAGAATTAAATCTCAGTTACGTCGTTATATGAAGATGAATGGTTTTGCTATTCAAAATGAGGACGAGTTAGAAATTGGAGAGATGAAAATAAACATTTCAACCCATAAAGTTATTGTGGATAGTGAAGAAGTGAAACTGACCCCGAGGGAATTTTCAATTTTAGAATTACTAGCTCGTAACCCGGGTATGGTCTTTAGCGCGGAACAAATTTATGAAAAGGTTTGGAACGAAAGATCTTTCCAGTCTGATAATACTGTAATGGTGCATATTCGGAAAGTGCGTGAAAAGATTGAGGAGAACCCGAGAAAACCTAGATATATAAAAACAGTGTGGGGAGTGGGGTATAAGATTGAAAAAGATATTTAATCCATTTACTTATATTAGGAAAGCTAGAAAGTTAATTGAGAAATTAGTGAAGAGTGTGCGGAAGAGTATACGAATTCAATTGATTACTACTTTTGCTGCTTGTGCATTATTAGGAGTTTTTTTTGCAAAGGGAGCTGCACCATTTTTTGAGAATGCAAATCGTCAAGCGACCATCGATTATCGGGCTGGTATGGAGGATATTAATCAACAAGCTCAAAGGGTGGCAAATAGTTCGGTTCATGAAAATAAATTAGAAGCTATATCCAATATGATCGAAATGGAGAATCAAAATTTAGAGCGAGGAAATAGAGCTTTAAAAATATTGGTTACGGATGAGAGTGGTAAAGTTTTATATAAAACGAAGCAGGCGCAAGAAGAGCAAATCGATTTGCATAATACGATTCGTAATGCAGCATCATTTGCGATCAACTATTCAAATGGTCGAAATGTATTTGAAAATACGAGAAAAGAATTTATAGCTTTTTCACCTATTACAATTGAAGGAAAGAATTTATACATGTTTGTTAGTGGGATTCCAGGTGGTCAAGTAATATATGATACGCAAGAAGGACCATTTCCATTTTTCATAGGTGTACTTGTATTCATTTTCTCTTTCTTCTATATAACAAAGAGAAAGATGAAGCAAATTGAAGCGATGGCACTAGGTGTAAAGGAAATAGAAAAGGGGAACTTAGCTTACCGTATTGAGAAAAAAGGTGAAGATGAGATTGCAGCTTTAACTGAGAATATTAACAATATGGCAGAAGAGCTTATGAATAATATAGAAAAAGAACGTAAGTTAGAAAAGCAGAAAAACGAGCTTATTACGAATGTATCTCATGATTTACGTACGCCACTTACTTCTATTATGGGTTATTTACGATTACTTCGAGATTCTAAATATGAAAATAAAGAACAACATGATGAGTATACAAGAATTGCTTTTGCAAAGTCGGAGCAGTTAAAGAATTTAATAGAAGATTTATTTGAGTATACGAAGTTAACAAATGAACAAGTTGTGCTAGAAAAACAAGAAGTATGTGTAAATGAGTTGCTTGAGCAATTAATAGAAGAGCTAGTACCACAGGCGGAAGAGCATGGACTTACATTTGTTAAGAAATTTCCTGAGGAACGTGCATATGCAACAATTGATTCGGAAAAGATGGTCCGTGTATTCGATAATTTACTAATGAACGCGATTAAGTATAGTAAAGATGACGGAGAGATAAAGGTTTCACTGCAAAGGCAGCGTAGGGATATACAAATTGTTATTGCGAATCATAGCGAAGAGTTTACGAGAGAAGAGTTAGGGAGTTTGTTTGAACGTTTTTATAAGAAGGATCAATCTCGAAGTAGAGTAACAGAAGGATCGGGACTTGGATTAGCTATTGCGAAAAGTATTGTTGAATTGCAAGGTGGTAGTATTCGAGCTGAATATGAGGATGGTATTATTCAATTTATCGTCTCGTTACCAATTATAGAAAAATAATAAATGAATAGAATGTCATATGATAAAAAGGCTTATTTTAAAAGAAATAAGTCTTTTTATATTTTTTTAGAAAAACATATTGACGATTAGAGTTTAGAGGTGTAGTATTATACGAGTCGCCGATAGCAACAACGCAGAAAGCGACAAACGAAATGAAAAACTTAGTTGACATCAATTAACGAAAGTGTTAACATAAGGAAGTCGCAAATGAGCGGCAAAGTAGTTCTTTGAAAACTGAACGAAACAAACAACGTGAAACGTCAATTTTTATTTTTAGATGCTAGACAAACTAACTTT
>NZ_MAOI01000052.1 GCF_001884235.1 Bacillus paramycoides
TTAACATAAGAGAATAGTAACGTGCTTTTAACTTCAAGAATAGTCTAAATCCTTAAGTTGATGGATGTGTGGCGGTCCCCCAATTAGTGATTAAAACCATAAAAAATAGGCGTATCAAGCAAAGTGCTAATACACCTTAAAACTACATTATTAAATAACATGTGTTGTCGTGTAGTATATCTTATATATCTTTAATTACTTTAGATTCAGTATCACATATTAGACTTCAGTTCTTTTTGTGGGACCTTATAATACATTTTTTATTTAACTCGACCATATCCTGCAATATATTTACTCCAATACGTACTATTTAAGCTAGCCTCACCAACTCCGGAATTACTAGCATTATAAAACTTGTTATCACCAATATACATACCAACGTGAGTAATACCTGATTTGCCTGGAACCGTTCCTTTAAAGAAAACTAAATCTCCTGGTTGAAGAGCCTTTCTTTCGATACGTGTAGTACTAGTGTATTGATCTTGCGATGTGCGTGGTAATTTAATCCCCTGTGTTCCATATCCCCATTGCATTAATCCCGAACAATCAAATCCAGTTTGAGGACTATTCCCACCATTAAATAGCCCGATTGCTGAATAAGAAAAAATCCTGCACATCAACACAGGATTTTGATCAAACTTTTTTACAAACGGTATGACTTTTTTCAAAATGGTGCAACTTTCTTTCAAAATCACATGGACATCTATCTATATGTCACCCCCGTCTTTTGGTGATGAACCATTTTATTTCCAAAAATACATTTTGTTGTAACAAAATAGTTGAGATTAATAATGTAACAAATTACTTTTGATACAGTATTTTGTTACAATGAATTCAAGAGTTATGAAGCTCATTATTTTTAAATACAAACGTGACATAAACATTCGTTTTTGTTACAAAACATAGACCAATTATAATAAAACAGAAAAACTCACAAAGTACTTATGCCTGTGGGCGATGAAGGGAATGTGTACGAAATTGAGTAAATCAAGTGAAATAAGTAGATTTGAAAATAGATTCTTAGAAAATGTGATTGAAATAGCAGCTGTCACAGGGGCATTAGGAATTGGTGCATCAAGAGGCGGTGACAACATTTTGTGGACTGCGTCAATTGATTTGATTGCGTGGAAAGACTTACATAACAATGAAACGATTACAAAAGAAGACATACGACTCGCATGGTTGGTTGATGATGCAGAATGGAGAAAATCAAAAGACATTTTGACAGCAAATACAGTTGTAACATTACAGGTGCGCAAGTCAGAAAATTCATTGATGCTTGTTAAGGTTTTGGAAACACCATATAAAGATGATGAGTTGGAAATCATCTTACAAGATGCGATGAAACCGGTTTTTTATCATGATGAGATGTTGGGCGAGTTTGAACTTGATAAAAGAGTGAAAACTTTTGAAAAGAGAATGTCTTGGGCTGGTGAAGAAAGTCATTTATATTTTGATTGGAATGAAGACAAGCATATGATGAAGTCTGCACTGGAAACAGCACATGCACTTTTCAAAGAGCAAGATGAATGGAACATGAAAATGAAAATGTACGCTGCAAAAGAACTGGTAGAGTTAGCAAATGAATGGCTACAAGATGATGATGAAGCAGAAATCGACGAAATTACAAAAGAAATGTTCATCGATTCCATCACATTAAGCAGCATAAGCGTTTATTCAAAAGGTGATTTTGAAATATTCTTTTTGGATGGAGATATATTTTGGGGACATTCTATCATTGTAAGCGGAAATATTCATGAGGGGCTCTCTTCGGCTGAGATTGCAGGATAAAGTGAAACTTCCATCAGTAGGGATTTTCTTCATCCCTACTGATGGATTAGTTGAACCAATCGGGCTCTTACTGCCCTAAAGTAGTGGGATAAATTGTTATACTTTTTGATGTGTACCGATAATAAAGTCGTTTAAAAATCTAAGTTTTCTTCAACAATAGCGCCCGATTGTTGAATAGAATGACTCACATTTTTTTAAACAACTTTATTATCACTAAAACAATTGGCATATTCTCTTGAGTGAGCCAAGAAATTTCAGGAAGAAGTTTCATCACCCAATTAGTAGGGGCAGTTCTTCCAGTAAAGACATCGATAATTTGTTCATTAGGTTCTAAATCAGGTTTAACTTTTTCTTGATATTTAACAGAAATATTCATTTTTATTTCCCTCTCATATTGGGATTTTTAGTTTACTACATAAAGTCTGCCGAATTTAATTTTTTAATCTCTCCTATTAATTCTCTTAACTTCATTTCAAACCCTTCAGACAACCTTTAGGTGAACATCTCCCTTGTGCGACAATGAATTATCAAATTTACCGAAAGAATTCACCACCAAACCAAAGTGTATATTCGTATTAATAAAGGTATAATACTTTAGGAAACCTTGGGACAAGTAAGTGATTTTCCATTGTCTTTAGATGTGATACTTAGCATATACGGTACAGCAACATGTGACCAAGCTTTAGCTGTTGGAGAACTCGATACATACTCTGGTGCACATGACTGTAACATCGAAGTATGAATGCCTCCGCCTGGATCTAGTGCAACTACTGCCAATTCTTTCGGCAATTCTAGTGCCATTGATTGGGTCAAACCCTCTATAGCAAACTTGGACGCGCAATACGGTGCAAGTTCTGCCTCACCGGACCGTCCCCAACTTGAACTAATATTGATTATGATCCCGCGTTTATTATGAATCATAGCCGGTACAAATGCCCTTATCACATTGACTACACCATTCACATTGATATTCATAACATTTGCAAATTCTTCTGAAGAAATAGTCCAAAGCGTTGCATTTTTATTTACAATAGAGGCATTATTAATAAGTAAATCCGGTGCACCGTATCGCTGAAGAATATATTCTCCCCAAGCTTTAACAGCCTTATCGTCCGAAACATCAATGGATTGAAAATCATGTTTGTTGTCAAAATGTCTCTTGATTTGTTCTATCTTACTTTTGGAACGGCCACATCCAACAATCAACCAACCTAGTTCAGAAAAACGGTCAATTAATGACCGACCTAATCCTTGTGTTACCCCAGTGATTATCACAAGTTTTTTATTATTTTCCCTATCCAATTGGTTTCTCTCTCCCTTCAACATTTGGATTCTTAAATTTATTTTACATTTTTTCAATTAATGATACTTGCTACATATTGACTAGATTTTTTACAACTTTAGTAGTAGAATAAAAAAAACAATAAACTGGAAATTTTTTCAAGTCGCTACACTTAGGACAGAACAATAGAATCTATCTCAAAAGTCCTTTTTAAGAAAAAAGTTAAGCATATAAAGCAATAATAAAGTTATTGAATTTTGTTATGAAATATATATAAGCCTTGCACATTTTATTGTAGCAAGGCTCTTTAAAGTTGTTTAATTTCTATCCATTTAATTATATTTGCACTCAAAAATTAATAATAAAGTTATTTAATTCCTATTGAATTAAAGCACCTGTTAGTTAAAGCACAACAAAATGAACTGACAAGCAATAGATATGGAAATTAGGTTAAAGAAGTTAGTGATTGCATTTACTCGCTTGATTTGCAAACCGAATTGCTCCTAATTAGCCAGTCTTTGATTAGTCCTTGTACTATTTTTCGTTTTTCTATCTGAAGCATATGACCAGCACCATCTAAAATGGAAAACGTAGCATTCGGAAATTTTTCTAGAAGAAAGAAGTGATCTTTATACCCACAGATAGAATCTTGTTTCCCTAGAATGATGAGTGCAGGTTGTGTAAGTGTACCTACATTATTAAGTGGTTCTTCAGAAAGAAAATACCCTTTCTCTCTCCAATTTGACATTAAAAAATTTTTATTAGCTAACAATCGTCCAGGTTGGATTTCATTTAAAAAGTATTTAAGGTTCTCTTTATTTTGATAATTCATCAATGTTTCAAAAGCCATTCTTATATCAGAATCCAATTCTATTAATAAATCTTCATCCTTTGTAACGACTATTTTTTTAGGAAGATCTCTATCTTTCAAATGAAGTGAAGTAGCCAGCAAACAAATACTCTTTACATTTTTATGTCTATGGTGCAAAACACCTTGTGCCAAATATCCTCCAAATGAAAAACCAATAAGAGAAAATGCTTGGTTAGGAATTGTCATATTGATAAAATCCAAAATATTTAAAAGCATATCATCTGAAGAGTTGAAATTTTCGTCAATTAAACTTCGACCGTGAGCAGGTAAATCTATATATATTCTCTGAAAACCCTGAATCTCATCAAAAATTGGCTCTATCCAAGCTTTCATAGATTTATGGTCTGTACCCATTGAATGCATTATTAATATTGGAAAACCATTACCTACGGTTTCATAATAAATACTACCTTTTGCAACTAAGCAATCCATCGGAATTTTTCTCCTTATTCATGTTACTTTTATCCGAACCAATTTATGTCCACCTAATATATATAGTTCTGTATTAAGTTAAAAAAACCTTTTGAACTGCTTGAAAGAAAGATTTTCAAATGACTATGTTGTGTATTAAATAACTTTATTATCACAGTACAAAGAAAACAAAAAATAACTCCACAATTAACTTTTGTCGTATATTTTGGAGTTACTTGACGTTTACATTTATGCCTCTCTTTCTAATCACAAGTTCGTTTTCACAGATTTATATCTTGAAAATGTTCTTCTTTATTTTCTTCTATATATTTCATATGTTCTTCGAATTCCATTATTATCACCTATTTAACTTAACCTTTATTAATTGTTCTAACTCGAATACAGACAGTACATTAATGTGTAAAAAGTTTTTTAGAGCATTCCAAAACTCTCCATGATCAATTAATGATACCTGAAGAATGCTTTCCCAAACATCAATCCCAACCTCGTTATATTGAGGATTTCCTTTTATGAGGCAACCTTTTTGTATAGTAAACGAGACCGAATTTGGTTCTACAGCTTGATGAAGTTCAAGTGAAGGAACGAAATCAAGCGGAGCATGTAAATGCATATTATTCAAGGATTATAAAAAGGCTTTTTGATAACAAAGAGTAATTTTCTCTATCATTTATTCGAAAGTTAACTTCTTGTTTGTGGTGAAGTGCCCTCTCCTACTTCTGCTACTGGTTCAGTGTAAAAATTCAACTTTTTCTTTTAGGCGTTTTCTCTTGTATAGGATCATGAATTCACTTAGACAAAAATTAATGGTTGTTTCTACTAAATCATTAGTACGTTAAAAATGTGTCTACAGGTTCTTAACATATAGGTTACATTCACATGAAATTAATCAGTTGTTAATTTTATGTGATGTTGTAATTTCTTAGCGTAATACTATTAGAATGTCTAGGTTTAAGAGATTATTTACAGGAATTTTAAGAACTTGTGCATCAGTCAGCTTAACCTTGGACTCTCTTTTTAACATGTTGAATATAATTTGAGATGCTTTCTGTTGTTCATATGAAATTAACAACCTCTCTTAATGACTTTCCAGGAATGACTGAAATTGACAAGGAATTGAATTCAAATGAGGCACAGAGCATATTTTTTCTGACAACATATACATTAATGTGAGCTAACAAGTACTAAGTGAAGAACAGTGCATTAACATAACATTAACAATTATCGTTCTTATAAGAGATAAATCCTGTTAAAACAACTAGGTAATAAAGAAAAGCTTAGTATGAATTGTTATAAGATCTTCATGAAATCTCCTTAGTAATATAAATACATACATACGTCTGATAGTAGTTGTTTGAGTATTAAAGATTTTAAACGTGATTTATATAAGGTGTATAAATAAGGTTTGTATATAAAGTTTTTATAAGCATCTTATAAAAAAATATTAACATGTAATGGATATATAAAATTTAATTTACCGTTGATATAACGGCATTTTTATATACGACTTATATATAAGGTTTGCATATAAGTCGTATAATAATATTTGTGAGTTTCATGTTAATAAGAAGAGGTTATTTTTTATGTGTTTTTATCAATTTTATTCTGGATATTTTAGTATTCTTTATTGAAATGTAAATCACATGAAATTTAAGATTGATATAACATGTATACGCGTTATATATACGTCGTATATATAAACCCCTATAAAATATAGGGTATTTCTGATTTGTTTGTTATAAGTCTTATATATAAGTCCTATATACAAGTTTTATTTATAATGACTTGATATACAACGTGTAATGATGTACTATGTTTCTAGGAATAATTAACCAATGCTTTAAGGGGGGGACAACTTGAACGAGGTTTTAAGTGAAAAATATCAAACAATCAAGTTTGTAGATGAAGTAGTAAACATGTTTGCTGATATACTTGAACAAGATGAGATACTCTACAGTGTATTTCTATACATAGGAAACGTAGTAAATAAACAATTTCAAGAGACAAAGTACATGAGGGGCATATCTATTAATGAAATAGTGGAAAATGTAGTTATTGATAGGAGAGTAAAGAAGAAAAAAGGAAAATCCTATTCATTAGAAGTTGAACGTACAAATATATCTAGACGTTCAGCAGAAATAAGTGTGAGTACGCTATCATCAATGTCTTTAATCTATGAAAAGACTATGCATCCATATAAATTTTTAATCTCAACTTATAGAGGACAACAAGTACTTATTGAGTTAGGGAAAAGAAAAAAGGTAAATAAGGAGAGATAAAATAATGGCAAAAAACTTCTTGAAGAATGAAGTAGCAGTTAAAATGACGATGGTTGGATTTGGTCAAGCTGGTACTAGAATGGTAGATAAATTTGCGGAATATACACATACAGATGGCACAGCAGTATATAATTGCTTAGCACTAAATAGTAATGATGGAGATCTAGCTGAATTAAAAAATGTACCAAAAAGCAATCAAGTTTCACTTAAATTAGGTGGTTTAGGTAAGAACCCTGAGCGTGCGGTAAAAGTTCTTGATTCAAATGAGGAAGCAAAAGAAAAACTAAAAGAATTTATTACTGAGCGTGTAAGACCTTCTGATGAACTTGTTTTATTCTTTGCAGGTTTAGGTGGAGGAACAGGAACTTCTACAATCATTAAAGCTATTGAAGAATTTTCGGCTTTTCATAACAAGCCAGTAATCAGACAAGAATTACAAAAAGTTGCGCAGGAATATCCAATGGCTGAAATCAAAGCAAATCAAGCAAAGTTTGCGAGAATTGCCTTTGAAAATGCTATTGAGCGCAAAGACTTTATTAAAATGGGGATTGTTGTAACACTTCCTGTCCGAGCAGATGGGCCGGATGTATTACGACAAGTAAATAAATTTTCACAGGAGATTTGGAAATTAGCAAATGATAAATCAAAAGGTGTAGCATTTGTAGTATTTGCTGATAACCAGCACTTTTACGATGAATTTAAGGAATTAAATGAAAATGAGAAAAAAGGTATCGCCAATTCACGAGATTATGCAAATCAACGCATTAGTGAAATTATTCATGAGTTAAATACAGCTGCCAATGGATCTGGTACATCTGTAATACTCGATTCTCAAGACTTTAAACGTATTTTACTTGAGAAAACGGGCTGTTTAGTAATTAATAAGGTTTCACGTAATATGAACCAGATAGAAAATAGCCATGCAATTATAGAGATGTTCCAAGAATCATTAAGAGGCAGCTCTTTCCATCCCCCAATTGATTTGATGAAGAAGAATAACGACGGTTCTGTTGAAGCGTCAAAAGTACATCATTTTGGTATGCTCGCTATCTTAGATGAGCAAAAAAACATTAATGATTCCTTTATGGATGATGCTAAGGTAGAAGTTTCAAATAATCTACCTATAAATGGTACAGTTTTTAACGGATATTTGGTAAGTAAGAATGATTTCTTAGGAAGTGTATATACGTTCTATAAAACTGATGCATTACCATCGAGATTATCTAAAGGGTTAGTTGAAGAATTTAATGAGTTTAAAGAAAGACAAAGCCAAATTCAGTTTACAAAGTCTCAAATTAGTACTATCGAGAGTATAGATGAGGATGAGGATTTAGGTTTTGCATTTGGAGATTTTATCGATATGGGTAGTGATGAAGAAAATAATGATGCTGGAGCAAATGAAGATGCTGAATTAGCGGATTTTCTAGATCCAGATAAGATGTTCGGCACTACAAAATAATAAAAAAGTCTGGATCTTTATCCAGACTTTTTTATTATTCCACAGTATTCATAAGAGATTTTATATAATCAATAATATTATCCTGTATATACTGCTCAATGAAGAGTTGTTTTTTACCCAAATCTTCCTCTTTTTTAAACCAACCTACTTTTCTAGTACGTTCTTCTTCAGATTTACTATTCCACAGGCTTTCTGCTTGTTTTCTTAGTTCCTGTCGTGCTCTATGCTCAATAATGAAATTATCAAGTCTATCTTGGCGTTGACGTAATTTTAGGGTTTCTGCATCTTCTGGTTGCGGTAACTGTTTTAGTATATTTTCTACCCTCTCTTCATAATGAGATTGGATATGTTTTATTTTTTCTTCTAACTGTTTAGTTACCATTTTTTCAATAATTTCTGCAGTGGCTTGAAGGTTTAATTCAGTAGATACTTCACTTGTTTGATGCTCTGGTGATACTGGTCTTAAATCAAATTGGTGTGGTAAAAGGTCAATAATTGCATCTAAAGACCATTTCTCATCCCTTTTTTGCTTTATAAATAGAGCAATTTCAAGATCTAAAGTATTATAGAGTTTTTCGTTTGTATTTTGGGTTCTTAACGTTTCGTGAAGCCCTTTTTCCTCTAGAATATTGAACCAATTATAAACTGTATTATGATGACGTCCGACTAGTTTAGAGAATTCCGTTATCCGCCATGCTTTTTCGAAAACATTATCATTTAATATGTCATCATCGTTAATTTGATGGTCTTGTGTTCCGTTTTTTTGCTCAATCATTGTAACTACCTCCTTAAAAATCAACTCATGAACACCCAATTTGTAATTAACATGTGAACTGAAATTAACATGTTAGACAGTATTTCGATAATATTCATGTGAATCCCTACTTATTCAGTAACTCACATGAAATGTAAAATTGACATGTAATTGAATGTTTGTTAACAAAACATTAACTGTTGATACAGAATGCACTCGATTTGTTGATGTTATTGTTAACTCTAAGTATATAAATAGTAATGTTCTATCAATGGAAATGCCTATCTTTTATGTTTGTTACATTACTGATAGTTGCCATGAGATTAACAAATCATGTTACTTAATATTAATGATAAGGAAATATAGGTGTTTTGTAAACAAGTTATAAGGATATAATCAATGATGTTACGGAAAAACAACCAGATTAAACTAGGAAACTTAAATTATTATGTATAAAAGCTAGAAAAAAAGGTAATAATACTACTAATTTAGTAGTATTTCGTGATCTAGGACCAGAATCTACATAAATAAACTTTAAGAGTTAATTCCCGCTCTATGCTGCGATTAATATGATATGTATGAGTATTTTAATACGGTATGGAATACTTGAGGTAGATTTATGTAGTTACGTTAATACTAGTGATTTCTAAACAGCCTAATGACATCGTTTATCTAATATAAAACAGCATTTTTTATATTAAAGGCGGAAATCATCTGATTTAGGACTAGATTTTGGCTTAGTACTGAGATTAACATGAGATATGAAATTGACATAGAAAGGATTGTGAAGTGATGATCTTTGCTAATTGTTAATGTCTTATCAACCGAAAAACTATCAGATACTGCTGTATTTGTGGTATCTTTCTTAAAGTGTGCCCTTTTATATAGTGTGTTTAGTAATTACTTTAATTAATATGAAGTTCAAATGTACTAAAATTCTATTCCAATCAATTAAACAAGTCTTTTGATACCTCTTTAATGTTAGTTAATTAATTGTGGGCACAAATAACATAATAAATAAAGAGAATAAAACTAACATACGCATCAGTTGTCAAACGATCCTGGCAAGAATACCTACAATATTATCATTAACATGAGATTGATATTTAAACACTTCACCATATCTATTGTTAATTTCATATCAACTAAAAAGATAAAATATTAACAGTGTAGTATCCGATCTAAATTTTATGAAACTACAATGTTTATGGGAGTATGTCAAAAAAAAACAATTGCGAGCTGTCAAATAGGTTATCAATAGATTGAAGTTTGTATTTGATTAGAAGTTTTATATTTTGTTGCAAGTCCAGGTTGTAGGCTCTATAGCTATTTATAATTCTTTCTATTAAGAAGTGTTTCTTATAAGGTTGCTAATGATGTCAAATGAATATGTACACTTATTGTGTTAAAAATGTTGATATAAAATTAACAGTTCTCTTCGTGTGTATGATTACATGTTAATGTTAGTTGATATGTTAATGTTAAAGTGTTTGTAAAATGAGTTTCTATTGTTTACATCACATTAATATGGGGGTTAATTATATATTAAGCAGTTTTAAAAAAACGGCTGCATATAAAGATTCTGGAGTTTTTGTACAAAAACTCCAGAACTCTTGTAAATAATTTCTTAGAAATAGTATTATGCTAAAACATGTTTGATTGACATGGGAAAGTTTGTTCAAATGAAAGTGACAAGAACCTGAATGCATATTGTTTATAGTAAGAAGTTATCTATAGTGCAATTCCAAGTGGTAGGCCCTTTAGCTATTTATAATTCTTTCTATTAAGAAGTGTACCTTATAAGGTTGCTAATGATATCAAATGAATATGTATACTTATTGTATTAAAAATGTCGATATGAAATTAACATTTCTCTTTGTAGGTCTGATTCCATGTTAATGCGAGTTGATATGTTAATGTGAGTATGTTTTGTGAAATGGGTTTTTATTGTTTACATAACATTAATATGGAAGCTAATTATATATTAAGCAGTTTTGAGAATTCGACTGTATATAAAGAGTGTAAGGTTTTTGTACAAAAACTCCAAATTTCTTGTAAGCAATCTCCTAGAAATAGTATTATGCTAGAAAAGGTTTGATTGGCAGGGGAGAGCTTGTTTAAATGAAAGTGACAAGAACCTGAATGCATATTATTAATAATAAGAAGTTATCTATGGTGCAATTCCAATTTTTATTTAGACTAATTATAGGTTGTATTTCTTATAGAACTTGAATGAGAAGAGGTATTGACATTTAAGTTTTATAAAGATAACCTTGTACATAAATGTCAATTGTTTAAGAATTATATACAATTAAACAAATTTAAAATTCTTGCTAAACGGACACACCGAAGGCACATAGCCTGCCATTGGTGTGTCTTTTTTGTGTTTTTTGGAGGGGAGTAAAAGAAAACTGTAAATACACACATGAAATTTTCCAAACAGAATTTTAATATTCATGAGGTTAAGTTTTTTGATGGTCTATTTAACATCTTCAAGTTTGCTTGGATCGTAAGTTCGTAAAAGAGACACCTTTTTCTAGAGTAGTAATATCAGTATGTTCAAGTTGTATAGATTTTTTGCACCAGAACCAGATATAGCTCTAGTTCCTGTTGGTTTGCTATGAATAAGTGATGTTATGTAAGAAAGGTGGTACAAGTTAATAGATGGCAATAGGTAAGATGCCCCTAACGGATTGATGCAAGGGTTAATCTTATCTATTGTCATCTACATTCAAATATAAAGTATTAGAAATGATGGTTATAGCTAACTGGTATATCCATTCTAGGGAAGCCGCCCATACCCATTCCAGGGAAACCGCCCATACCCATTCCGGGGAAACCGCCCATACCCATTCCAGGGAAACCGCCCATACCCATTCCA
>NZ_MAOI01000053.1 GCF_001884235.1 Bacillus paramycoides
GAAACCGCCCATACTCATTCCAGGGAAACCACCCATACTCATTCCAGGGAAACCACCCATACCCATTCCAGGGAAACCACCCATACCCATTCCAGGGAAACCGCCCATACCCATTCCAGGGAAACCGCCCATACCCATTCCAGGGGAACCGCCCATACCCATTCCAGGGAAGCCTATAATACGGTGAGAATCGAATGTCATGTTGTCACCTACTTTTTATAAATATTTCATATTCTTTTACATGATATGCTTAAAGAAAATAAAGGAGCTTATTCTTCTTTATAATTAGGCAGACTAACTACTGATAACGGTGATTATGTGAACGAATATTCTCTTCAGAAGATTTGAAGTAACTCTTCTATGCTTCTAGATAGATTGACTTCCGCTAAGTGGTGTTATGTTAAATGTAATTATATAGAAAATATGTATTGTACATCATACATTGATGTACTTTATTTTGATTTTTTTTTACAAAGTTTGTATACATTTTACGTTTTCAAACGTTAATTATATAGAAGGGAGAGTCAGATGAATCATGGTACATTTGTTCAGGCTGATAATGCTTTCATTTGAACGAATTTTCCTTTTTCATACTGATCACACACCTTTTTCTAGAGTAGTAATATCAGTATGTCCAAGTTTTATAGGTTTTTTGCACCAGAACCCACAACTTTTATTTTTAAATAAAAATCCACACTTAACTAGACTCATATACGAACACCATCCTTTCTAGACGAGCATAAGATGTACCAACGAACGAAAGGGGGTAATATTATGGGTTTTGGTTTTGGTGGAGGTTTTTGTGGAGGTTGTGATTTCAATAGATGTGATGATCGGAGAGATCATCACAGAGATCATCACAGAAAAGAAGAAAATAAAAGACAGGAGAATGAAAATCCAGAATTATTACAATTCTTAAGAACATTAACTCCTGGTACTTGTATTGTTATTCAATTTGATTCTCAACGACCTACAAGTGCAACATTTCAAGGTTTTCAAGGAAACAACGTAATTATTCTATCTGACTTTGATTGTTTCCCGGGATTAGCACGTATTGCGATTAACAAAATTAACGTAATCTCTATAAACTCACCTGATTGTGATCGTTTCTGTTGCAAACGTCGTAGACATTGCAGAGAATGTGATGAGCATAAACATGAACGCGAACATGATCGTAGAGATGATTTTTAAAAATTAATTAATAGAAAAATCTTTCTTTTAATTTATAAGCCAATTTGCAAGAAAAACACCTATTAAAAAATAGGTGTTTTTCTTTTCTAAATTTTACTTAACTTATATGAAAGAAATTAATGGATTGGTTAGATTTCCTTCCTCTATCAAATGCCCAATTAACTAATTTATAAAAAAAAATTATTAATTTCAGCAATTGTACAAGCCATTTTTTATTACTTACATAGATTAACAATGAGATGATAATCATCTTACCATACCCCAAAACCCTAAATTACCCGTTCGGAAACTATCTTTAAAAGATAGAAAAAAGGGCAGTTTTTTAACTGTCCTTTTTTTATTATTTGCAAATATATATATTAAAAATCAAATACATCTTACTAATAAATCCATATATTATATAGAGCTCCAACACACTACTAAAAAACACTCCACTAACAAAAAAAGGCCTTATTTTCTATCTGTTAAGAATTTAATTTCCTTTTATATTTATAAATAGATATAATTCTTTCCTTATAATCGAGACTACGCTTTTTATTCCACGTTTCCATGACCATGAAAATCCCTCTCATCTTCAAAGAACTTTTGCAACATGAGAGTTAGGACTCAGCAATTCAACATGCGGCATCACCATAATTCCTTTTTAACATTGATGTAAAAACAAGTATGAAGAGCACGTTTTAAAAAAAGATTGATTAAAACTTACTCTTTAAAACATTTGCTCCTAGTCAATTATATTTCAATTGCGAATACAAAAACACAGACGTTAAAAATATAACAATTCGTGAGTGGGATTGCCCTTCTTGTGGCGCACATCACGATAGAGATCGAAATGCAGCAATCCGTCTTCTAACCGTAGGAACTACGGGGATAGCCTAATCAATTAGAAAGCGTTAGGTTTCCGTACTTAGGAATCCCCTGTAGATTTAAAACAAAGTCGCACCGTTTTGAAAAAAGTGTAACCATTTATAAAAAAGATTAACCGAAATAATCTAATCAACATTAATGTTTAACAAATCGTATTACTTAAAAATCTTTCGCAAAATTTTAATTTTGTTCCTATACGGTGGAAATACAAACCCTAAATCTATCCTTGAGCTTTTCTTTAAAATGCTTTTACGATGTGTAAAAGCATCAAAACTATGTTTCCCATGATAGGCGCCGAATCCTGCATTTCCTACTCCACCAAAAGGTAAGTGGAGATTAGCCATATGCGACATTGTATCGTTGACGCATCCTCCTCCAAAAGAAATTCGTCCTAATACCTGCTTTTCAACATTTTTATTTTCAGTAAACACATACAAAGCTAACGGTTTGGGATGGTTGTTAACCGTATGAATGACTTCATCTAAATCATTGTAATCCATAATTGGTAAAATCGGTCCGAAAATTTCTTCTTTCATAGCTGCATCATCCCATGATTTTACTTCAAGAAGTGTTGGTTCAATATATAAATGGCTTCTAGATGAATTTCCACCAAATACTATATAATTTTTGTCTTGCCCTAATATAGAAGTAAGTCTATCGAATTGTCTCTCATTAACAATTCGACCGTAATCATTGCTTTTAAATACATCTGATCCATAAAAGTTTGTAATTATTTTTTTCATTTTCGAAATCAGTTTTACCTTGACCGATTTGTGTACAATAACATAATCAGGTGCAATACAGGATTGCCCAGCATTTATGAATTTTCCCCAGATAATGCGCTTGGCTGCTATATCGAGGTTAGCAGATTCATCGACAATAGCTGGTCCTTTTCCACCAAGTTCTAATGTTACTGGTACAAGATTTTTCGCCGCAGCTTCCATGACAATTTTTCCAACTTGAACGCTACCAGTAAAAAAGATATGGTCAAATGGTGCATGAATCAATAAAGAAGTTGTTTCCCTGCCTCCTTCAATTACACGAATGTATTGCTTATCAAACGTTTCACTTATTATTTTGTTAATTACAGCTGAAACATTTGGTGCATTTTCTGAAGGCTTGAGAACCACACAATTTCCTGCCGCAATTGCCCCAATGAGAGGTTCAATTAATGATTGGAATGGATAATTAAAAGGTCCAATAATTAGCACGGTACCATATGGCTCTTTTATTATGTAGCTTTTGGATGGGGCAAAATGAATAGGTGTTTTTACTTTTTGAGGTTTCATCCATTGTTTTAGGTATTTCATTATAAAATTGATACTGTTAAATGCGAAACCAACTTCTGCAGCGTATGCTTCAAACTCGCTTTTGTGTAAATCTTGATATAATGCGCTTAGCACTTGATTTTCATATTTTCGAATAGAATTTTTCAACTTTTCTAACTGTTCAAGCCGGAATTGAAGACCTCTTGTATGATCATGATGAAAAAATTGTCTATGTTCTTGAATAAGTTGTTGTATGTTATCAACCATTAGGAAATCCCTCCAATAGCAAGAAAATATTTACATACCATGTCCATCAATTGTAGAGGGCATTTAATCCACATATCCTATTTACTAATGCATCCGTTTGTTGATAAAAGCTACTGTTAAACTAAGGGTGATAATCTTAGAAAATAATTTTAGACTGAAAGGGCGTTTTCTGTGTAGTATAAAATCTTTAAAAATTTCTTCAGTAGATCTGAAGGGATTTTTTGCTTACATAAGTGGGATTATTGGACTATTAATTATTACTAATTATCAGCTTTTGATGAATTAGAATTGTTTTCTAAAGAATTGCAACGATGTATGTCACCTGATGTTTTAGAGCAATTAGCTAGAAATACAGGATTTGTGAAACGAAAAAATAAATACCGCGCACAAGACTTAGTGGCCCTATGTATTTGGTTAAGTCAAAACATAGTTCATACTTCATTGACACAATTATGTAGTTGATTAGAAGCTAACACAGGTATTTCTATGAGCCCAGAAGGACTCAATCACTGCTTTAATTCTCAGGCTGTTCAGTTTTTATAACAACTTTTAGCACATTTACTTCACCAACAATTTTATTCTTCTACTGTGTACAAAATGCGCCACTTACTCCTCAACAAAAAGAAGCGAGAACTAAGTGAATATAAAGCAATCTAAATCATTAAGGATTACTATTTATATTTCAATCTCTACAACAAAATGCCCAAGAACTATTAAAAATCTTCCTTCGTTTGTTCAATCTCTTGCATAAAAATGGGCGAAAGTCTCATCGCAATGAGAAGAAAACAGTCTTTGATATATTTGTAGCCTTGGAATAAAGTTTGATTAAATTAACTTAATAAACCCTGATAAGTATGCGTATAAAGCTTATAAGTCTGGTGCGAGTAGAAAACAAATCTTAATAGCCGGAACCTTAGGTATAGTTGGTGAAGGTAGAGTTAAAGCTGCCAAAGCCGTAGTTAAAAATGCAGGAAGAGCAGGGGGAAGTACCAAATTAAGACAATTAGCAACTGATCAAAAAGTTTCTAGATCTTTACGTGGGTGGATTAAACAAGAGATTAATGAGATGAAGCGTAAAAAGAAAAAACATCTTCGGAATCCACCAGGATACCAATTAGCCCATCGAAGAGGAGAAGAATCAAGGAAAGAAAATTATATCTTATTATAAAAATAACAGGATATTAAATGATTAAAAAAGAACTTAAATTCTTGACAGATAGAAAATAAGTTCTTTTTTTGTTAGTGGAGTGTTTTTTAGTAGTGTGTTGGAGCACTATATAATGTATGTATTTATTAGTAAGGGGTGTTTAATTTTTAAAATAGATATTTACAAATAAGAAAAAAGGACAATTGAAAAACTGTCCTTTTTTCTGTTTTTTAAAGATAGTTACCGAACAGGTAATTTAGGGTTTTGGAGTATAGTAAGATGATTATCATCTCATTGTTAATCTATGTAAGTAATAAAAAATGGCTTGTACAATTGTTGAAATTAGTAATTTTTTTTTTATAAATTAGTTAATTGGATGTTTGATAGAGGAAAAAAGTCTAATCAATTAATTTACTTTTTTCATAAAATATGGTGTAAATAAATTTTTAGGAAAAAGGGGTTATGTTAAATGTCTTTTGAACGTAGATGTGAATGTGATGAATGTAATAGAAACAGAAGAAGAAGAAGAAGAGAATGTGAGGAGGTAAGAGAAGTGGGTAATTTTGAAAGACGAAGAAGATTAGATGGTATACGAGAAGGCGACAAAATTAATGTTTTTTCCGGTGGAGATCAGATTGATGGAACAGGGGTCTTTATTCGTGTAGAGGATGGATTTCTTATTTGGGTTGATGCTGGTGCGAACATTAATGTGACAAGCCTAGATGTTATTAGTGTCCGACGAGTAGTTTAATAGTATTTTAAATAATGTGAATGTGATGAACGTAATGGAAACCGAAGAAAAAAAGAGAATTTGAGGAGGTGAGAGAAGTGGGTAATTTTGGAGGACGAAGAAGATTAGATGGTCTACGAGAAGGCGACAGAATTAATGTGTTTTCCGCTGGAGATCAGATCGATGGAACAGGGGTCTTTATTCGTATAGAGGATGGGTTTCTTATTTGGGTTGATGCCGGTGCGAACATTAATGTGACAAGTCTAGATGTTATTAGTGTCCGACGAGTAGTTTAATAGTATTTTAAATAATGTGAATGTGATGAACGTAATAGAAACCGAAGAGAATGTGAGGAGGTGAGAGAAGTGGGTAATTTTGAAGGACGAAGAAGATTAGATGGTTTACGAGAAGGCGACAGAATTAATGTTTTTTCCGCTGGAGATCAGATCAATGGAACAGGGGTCTTTATTCGTGTAGAGGATGGATTTCTTATTTGGGTTGATGCTGGTGCGAATATTAATGTGACAAGTCTAGATGTTATTAGTGTCCGACGAGTAGTTTAATAGTATTTTAAATAAATACCAGTAAAAGATAAGAGGAGAGGGCTCTTATCTTATTTTTTTTAAGGATTATTATATTAATTATTTTGGGATTGATTATGTTATGTAGATTAAATTAAGTATTTAAATACTTAAAAAAAGGAATTTATATAAAAATAAATTCCTTTAATAAGATAATAGAAAGGTAGGGTACATTATATGTGTAGATTTTTAATTAGGTTTGTACATTTGTACATTTAAATATACGTAGGTAACTTTATGGGTTGGTGGTATAGGATTGATTAATCCTTAATTATAGAATATGAATAATTTGGTAATTGGCTTGTACATTTTGAATAAATGTGCTGTTGTTTTATTTCTTGACATGGGTATTTATTTGGGTCTTTTGGATGCTAACCTTACAATAGTATATGTCCGCTATATGAAATGGTTTGTTATTTATGTTCAGTTGGGTAACATTTAGAAAAGAAAAACACCTATTTTTTTAATAGGTGTTTTTCTTGCAAATTGGCTTATAAATTAAAGGAAAGGTTTTTCTTTTAATAAATTTTTAAAAATCATCTCTACGATCATGTTCGCGTTCATGTTTATGCTCATCACATTCTCTGCAATGTCTACGACGTTTGCAACAGAAACGATCACAATCAGGTGAATTTATAGAGACTACGTTAATTTTTCTAATCGCAATACGTGCTAATCCTGGGAAACAATCAAAGTCAGATAGAATAATTACGTCGTTTCCTTGGAAACCTTGAAATGTTGCACTTGTAGGTGGTTGAGAATCAAATTGAATAACAATGCAAGTGCCGGGAGTTAATGTTCTTAAAAATTGTCGTAACTCAGGATTATGCTCTTCTCTTCGATGATCTTCTTTTCGATGATCTTCTTTTCGATGATCTTCTCTTCGATGATGACATCTATCGAAATCACAACCTCCACCAAAACCAAAACCCATAATATTACCCCCTTTCGTTCGTTAGTACATCTTATGCTCGTCTAGAAAGGATGGTGTGCGTATATGAGTCTAGTTAAGTGTGGATTTTTTATTTAAAGATAAAGGTTGTCTAATATAGCATCTTTTTTTCTTTGTTTATTTCAATATATTCCAGTGTGACTTGTGGTGTACTATGTAACCCTTGTATTTTTCTATTCCACACAGTATGGTAAGTAGTTCAAGCAAACCATTCCCCTAGTTTCCTAGGGGAATGGGTATAATAGCTCGATTTATTTGAGCCTTTATATGATAAGACGTAATCATTATTGTTACAATCTGTAATGTTACCAATTAAAGAGCAGTTAGTAAAAGCTAACTGCTAGGCTTCAAGGAGAGGGTCATAGAGTAAGTACTCACAAAAATGGATTCAAGCTATCGTGGCTTATCTAAAGTAAGGACAGGATTTGGAATTTTATTCAGAAGTGAAAAGGATGAATAATTTTAGGCTGTTCCAACTTGGCTTTGGTCTGCAACATCAGAATCGAATGTGTTTGTTGCACTAACACCGCTAAAGGTATTGGCAATAAAAGCAACATTTGATGCACCTGAACCATTATAAGCTTTTGTATTTTCTTTTGGAGAAACGTTATAAAAATCACCTAAGTTGAAAGAACCGTTACTATTTTGTACAACCAGATTTCCAATAACAGATGGCATTACTTTCACCTACTTTTTTAGGGAGTATTTAAATTGACATATGGTTTATGAGTCTAGATGTTCAACTGGATTTGAAAAATTAAAAATGAAGGTTGTTTGAAAGCCTAATAAAATAATCCTTTTAGAAGAAAGTGAGGTTATTAGTCTTAATGATTAAATTCACAATACTAACTGAACCTGTCGCACATGGCAGACCAAGAGCAACAACTATAAATGAAAAAGTTCATATGTATAATCCAAAGAAATCTAGGGACTTCAAACGATAGGTTAGCGCAGTCGCAGTGAGATTCGCTCCTGAAAGTTTACACAATAAATGTATTTAAAACCTATTTTAGTTATAACGAGAATTGATAATCATACAATGATACAGAAAGGCTTTTCTAACATGTAGTTACCCCTTACATCCCGAAAGGACACCTAATTAAGGTGTCCTTTTTGTTTTTCACCTTCCAGGAAGAACAAGCATATATTAAAATGTAGGACGAGTTCAACCATTTCTATTCTATTTTGATACACAGTTAAAACTCCTTATCAAAAAAAGAGCACCCACTGCCATGGGTGCTCTTTTTTTATTAAATTTATTGTTGTTAATATTTTATGTAGAAGGTGCCAAGAAATACTTTGTAGTTTTATTTCTTGGCATGGGTATTTATTTGGGTCATTTGGATGCCGACCTTACAATAGTATATGTCCGATATATAAAATGGTTTGTTATTTATGTTCAGTTAGGTGTTTTTCTTGCAAGTTGGCTTATAAATTAAAGGAAAGATTTTTCTATTAATTAATTTTTAAAAATCATCTCTACGATCATGTTCGCGTTCATGTTTATGCTCATGCTCATCACATTCTCTGCAATGTCTGCGACGTTTGCAACAGAAACGATCACAATCAGGTGAATTTATAGAGATTACGTTAATTCTATTAACCGCAATACGTGCTAATCCTGGGAAACAATCAAAGTCAGATAAAATAATGACGTTGTTTCCTTGAAAACCTTGGAATGTTGCACTTGTAGGCGGTTGACGATCATATTGAATAACAATACAAGTACCAGGAGTTAATGTTCTTAAGAATTGTAATAATTCTGGATTATTATTCTCATGTCTATGATTTTCTTCTTTTCTGTGATGATCTCTGTGATGATCTCTCCGATCATCACATCTGTCGAAATCACAACCTCCACCAAAACCAAAACCCATAATATTACCCCCTTTCGTTCGTTAGTACATTTTATGCTCGTCTAGAAAGGATGGTGTGCGTATATGAGTCTAGTTAAGTGTGGATTTTTTATTTAATTATGAAATTTGTTTAATAAGGATCTTTTTATTAATCATTCTTTAAACACTACATTCTAATAATGTATTACTAAAAATATTTGCCAACTTGTCTATTTCAATTCTTATGCTTGAACATATTTTATTTTGATAACTAATAATAAGTTAATTTAATAGAATTACATTGTTAGGTGTCAAAATTAGAAGTAAAGGAAGATGATAGAGAATGGATAATAATGAAATTCTAACTCTGTTGCAAGCATTTCAATTGGTTGGGGCGAGAGTTGTATTATTTTTACCATCATTCCACGTAGAAGGCTTTATTACACAAATTGGAACAGATTTCGTTACTCTTCGTAAAGGCGTTGAAGTAGAAAGTAATGCAAATGGTGGGGCTCTTGAAAATCCAAACCAAATTAGTGTTATGATTAGTAGCATTTTAGCGGTAAGTGATGATCGAGGAGCATAATAAATTAAAAAATGTACTGGGTATTATAAATACCCAGTACATTTTTGTATAATGTGTTTACTATATAATACATACTTATTATAGGAGGGGTATAGGTGTGTCAGTTTTGTTTTAATTCTGATAATGGTAAACGTAAATTTAGATTGTTTGATATAAATCCGATTCCTCTTATCGCTCCATTTAAATCAGGAAGGAATTATGATACTTTATTAGAATCAGAAAAATCTTCTGATGTTTTATTAGAATCAGAAAAATCTTCTGATGTTTTATTAGAATCGGAAAAATCTTCTGATGTTTTATTAGAATCAAAAATGTCCTCTAACACCTCTTTAGAATTAAAGGGATCTTCTTCTTATCATTCAGTAGTGAATAGTTCTAGTAATAATTTTGCAGAATTAACAAATGAGATTAGAGAACTTTTATATGCTTATCAGTTGCTTCATTTACGTACTGTATTGTTTTTAGAAGGAATTCATATTAAAGGTTTTATAATGAATGTGAGTCGAAATTTAGTTACTGTTATTGGATCAAATATAGAAGTAGCAAGTAATTCAACTGGTAATATTATAGGTTTTCCGAACAAAATTAATGTTAGACTTGAGTCTATTCAAGCAATTGGTGATGTAGAATAGTTTTCTCGTTAAAATGTAAAAAACAATAGGGCAACGAATGATTTTTAATTATATTATATAGCAAAATTAAATCGAAAATGTATCAAGCATATAATAGCAGTGACATCGGGAAGTGTTAATCTGTACGTTAGAGCTCCCCCTTATATTTTGAGAAGGCGCCTGAATAAGGTGTCTTTTTGTTTACACCCTTTGAGAATGACAAGCATATACTGGAGTGTGGGGGAAGCCACTTTATATATAAGAGCATCCAACAATTGTGGATGCTCTTTTTATTTGCACATAAGGAATTGTTAAACATACTATATTGAAGGGGCTATTCTACCAACTCCTTTTCAGAGGGACATGTATTCCGCAATAGAGCTGTGCCATGTGAAAAGGAAAAGCATTGCTATTTATTTCATACTCATAATCTTTCAAGGGCACTTAAGGATTTTTGTTGAATATATCTTCCATAATCAGGAATAGCTACTCCATCAAAAATAAAGTTGGTTTGTACATAATTTATTTGGAATTGTACAGTCTGTGTAAGTTAAATGTCTCTAGTGAACTACCCACCACTTACCGGTTATCACCGCTTGAAGTGGGGCTTCCTGATTCTACAAGCATTGCCTATCCCTTACGAGATCCGGTCTTACACGCTCTCCACAGGCGTAGATTATACTGTTCGGACAAGACCTTGCCCTACAGTTAT
>NZ_MAOI01000054.1 GCF_001884235.1 Bacillus paramycoides
CTGTTGGTTAATCTGAAGCTTAGTTTGTGCAAGAAATCCTTACATTGATTCGCTATCTTCGTATGAATTTGTTGTACTTTGGCTACTTGCTTGTACCAGTTCTTCGAACCTTTTTTTATTTTTGAATGTTTACGTTGCGCACGTTTTAATTTACGCTCTTCTTTGCGTAGGAACGTAGGATTTTGAACTTCTTCTCCATTAGATAGAACCGCAAATTTTTTGATGCCTACATCAATACCAGTTATTTTAGTTGCATTACAAATAGAACCTGGGTTTACGTGTTTTTCAACACAAAAAATCGCAAACCAACGGTTCCCTTGATGCTTTATGACAACTTGTTTAACGCAACCATCTAATTTACGGTGCCATTTGATATCAATGACCCCTAATTTCGAGATAAGAAGTTTACCGCCTTTTGTGAGAGAACACATACGACGGCTTGTCCCCAAGGAACCATCCTTCTTTTTATATTTGAACATACCAAATTGAGTAAGAGTAATAGAACGATATTCTTTAAAACTTTTCCTTTTTGGATAGCCAGCATCCTTTTTAAAGAACTTTTTATAGGCTTTTTCCAAGCGTGCAAACACTTCTTGAAGAGGTTGCGAAGGAACCTCTTTTAAGAAATGATATATCTTTTTATCAAGTTTTTGCTGATCTTGTAATTTATACCGTGTTAAGTCTTTTTTGTTTATAATATCGTTGTTTATCTAGCAAAGCGGAGTTATATTGCTGACGACAAAT
>NZ_MAOI01000055.1 GCF_001884235.1 Bacillus paramycoides
TGCTGCGCGTGGAGGAAGGAGAATTCTGGCTGAAGTTCGTTAAAATTCCTCTATTAATATATTTAAAGCTTTTGACTTTATCCTTTCATATTCCATAGCTCCAGCAAGTTCGTCAGCAAGTAATGGTGATTTTCTGACGTATTTTTCACGAATTACATCATATAACTCGTATGGAAATAGCATATCAATAAACATAATTTTCTTCTGCTCTGCTGTTAAAGGAGAAACTGACTCATATGCGTTAATCATAATTTGAAATTGGTTTTCATTCCAAACACCAGTTGTATCTAGTAAAGGAATAATCATTTTACGCAAGTCTCGAATAGGGAGATCGTAAGAAACTGTATCTAAGTCAATTACCCAAATTTGATTACTTGGATCTAATAAGGAATTTCCTGTTCCATAATCTTGATGACATAAATTGGGGAATGTTTGTAATTCATCAGTCCATTTTGTATATTCAGATTCCAATAGTCTTTGGTGTGTATGTTTTGCTTCTAAAATGAAAGCATCAATTTCAGCTAAGTAAAATTGTGAAAATGGGTCATCCGGCATAGTTGTGGATAAAGTTTTCCAAATTTCCATCTGCTGAAATCTTTTAATGTAATGATTGGGCCAACGTCCCAGCTTTGTAAAGATAGGTATGCCTGGTGGCGGTTTGTAGCCAATAGAAGCTACATGAAAATCCGCTAGACCTTTCATAATCATTTCAAGATCTTCTTGCATTGTAAGCTCAAACGGTCTTCCTTCAATCCACTCATAAACAACAAATAAAAATGGACCGTGTTTTGTATATAACTGATTCAGTTTGCTTGGAATTATGCTTGGAACACGCATGCCTTTTTTGGCGAGATAATCTTGAGCATGAATGGAAAATAAGGCTTTTTTTTCAGGGCGATGAATTCTCTTCAAGCAAAATGGTCCATCTGTAGTATGAATTTTCCAGACTAAGGCCAGTTGTCCACCTTGTACTAATTCGATTGTAGTCGCATCAATATCCCAATGTTTAATCATTGTCTCTGCCAATACTACTAATTTTTGCTCCTCTTCGGGTGATAATGTATATACCGCATCTTCATTGTGATTCTCCAAATATGTCACCATCCTTTTATACTCTCTTATTACTGTATGGTATATGGCCATTTTTGTTCTAGCCATTTGCCTTTAAGAAGAAAAAGTAATGTTTACCAAATTTAATTATAAAGAATGAAAAATAATTGATAACTCACAAACATAAGGGTTTCTTCGTAATATATGAAGAGGATTGCATTTTTATGAAACAGGGGGGAGATTAAGTGAAAATTGCGATAATATCTACTGAAAAGCTACCTGTGCCAGCTGTACGAGGTGGAGCTATTCAAATTTATATAGATTCTGTTGCTTCCATTATTGCTTCAAATGGAAAAAATGTGACAGTTATTTCTATAACAGATCCTAATTTAAAACCAGAAGAAAAAAATGGTGGTGTAAGGTATATACGTTTTCCAGAAGAGGAATATCTGCCTTATATTATTAAACATTTGAAACAGGAAAAGTATGATGTGGTTCATTTATGTAATCGTCCCAATTGGATTACGATTTTACGTGAGGCGGCACCACAGACCAAATTTGTGTTAAGTGTGCATAATGAAATGTTTGCATATGAAAAGATAAGTGATAAAGAGGGCGAAGCATGTATTGCAGCTGTTTCCAAAATTGTAACAGTTAGTGATTATATAGGAAAAACAATAACCTCGCGCTTTCAAACCGCAAAACCTAAGACAAAAACAGTATATTCTGGTGTAGATGTAAATGAATATTATCCTTCATGGACCGTGAATGGTACAAAAGTTAAAAATCATGTACAAAAACTGTTAAATTTACAAAATAAAAAAGTGGTTTTGTTTGTTGGACGCTTGAGCAAAGTAAAAGGTCCTCATGTTTTGCTACAAGCTCTTCCTAAAATCATTGAGGAAAATCCAGACATTGTAATGGTTTTTATTGGTTCAAAATGGTTTGGAGATGACAATGTAAATAATTATGTAAAACATTTATATACCTTAGGCGCAATGTTTCCAGAAAATGTAGTCTTTATTAAGTTTGTTAAGCCGAAGGATATTTCAACACTTTACGCTATGTCAGATATTTTTGTCTGTTCTTCACAGTGGCAAGAGCCTCTTGCTAGGGTACATTACGAAGCAATGGCAGCGGGATTACCAATTATTACAAGTAACCGAGGTGGTAACCCTGAGGTAATTGAAGAAGGGAAAAATGGATATATTGTCAGTGACTTTGAGAATCCTGATGCATATGCAGAAAAAATAATTAATCTATTGAATAGCGAAAATAACAGAAAACAGATGGGGAAATATGGACGTGCGAAAGTTGAAAAAGAATTTAGTTGGAACCGAGTTGCCATGGATCTAATGAAAGTGTATGGGGAAATTTTATAGAATTTAAGAGGGGGCTGATGAAAATTGGAAGAAACAACTGGATTAGAGAGCGAACATTTAAAAAAGGTACTTAGCTTTTATCCATTTGAAGTAAGTAATATCATTCTCCAGTCAAGCAGAAGTGGGAGAACGATTTGGGAAGTTGAAACAGAAGAAGGATTAAAAATATTAAAACAAGCACATATGCACCCAAAAAGGATGCTATTTATTGCTGGAGCCCATTTACATCTCCTTCAAAATGGATTACCGATTACAAAAATTCACCAAACAAAAAGAGGGGGATTTTGTATTGGATCTGATGAGTATGCGTATGTACTATATGATAAACATCAAGGGAAAGAAGTCATTTATTATAATAAAGAACAATTAGAGAAGGTACTAATATATGCAGGAAAATTTCATCAAGCATCGGAAGGGTATATTCCGATGCAGGAAAGTAAAATACGGAGTCGATTAGGAAAATGGCATAAATTATTCAGATGGAAATTACAAGAATTAGAAGGAAACAAAAGGATTGCACTCTCTTTTCCAAATGATTTGTTTTCAACTATGTTTTTAGAGTACGCCGATAAAATGTTAGCACGTGGTAAGAAAGCATTACAAGAAATAAATGAGCCATATTATGACCAATGGACAAAAGAAGTTATTGCATCTAAAAGTTTTTGTCAGCAGGATTTTACTTTGGCAAGATTTGCAGAAATAGATGATGCTATGTTTATGAAAGAGCTACATTCTATTACAAGTGATTTACCCGTGAGAGACCTACGTATTATCTTAAATAAAGTAATGAAAAAAATGTCAGTTTGGGATACTAATTTAGCAATTCATATGTTAAGTGCCTATAACTCGGAAAATTCCTTAACAGAAAAACAATTTCGTGTTCTTTGGACCGATTTATCGTTTCCTCACTTATTCTGTTCAATTGCACATAAATACTATTTAGGACAAAAGCGTTCTTGGTCTGATGAAAAGTATATTTGGGCATTGCAAAATATCATTGCACTTGAAGATTCTAAGGAAGAATTTTTACAAAATTTTTCTGATATTTACCACGAAATCAAGAGCAATAGTGGGGGGAAATAAAATGAAGCCAGAACTGGAAGAGATAGTGATTCCTATTTTAGATTTAGAGAAATTTGTGTTTTCTCCACCAGGACCAATGGGATGGGAATTGTCCGAGTATGAGCAACAAAAAAATATTGTACTAAATGAATCTTCTGTACTAGAGAATTTAGTGATTATTAAAGAAATAGAATTAGTAGAGTTACCCAAAAATGGATTGATAGAGCTAGAAAAGCAAATCCCACCAAAAACTACAAAAATTGATGAAATAAATGATGAAGGGATTCAAAATGTAATAGAGCTAGAAGAGCAAAACCAGGAACAAAATGAGATCATTTTAACTGAAATGGAAGAGCGAAACCAGGAACAAGATGAGGTCGTTTTAACTGAAATAGAAAAGCCGAGAGTAAAAGTCAAAATTATTCCTCACGATCAACCATTAAAAAGTCCATGGCTAGCAGTAGAGTTACCCAAAAATGGATTGATAGTGCTAGAAAAGCAAATCCCGCCAAAAACTACAAAAATTGATGAAATAAATGATGAAGGGATTCAAAATGTAATAGAGCTAGAAAGGCGAAACCAGGAACAAAATGAGGTCATTTTAACTGAAATAGAAAAGCCGAAAGTAAAAGTCAAAATTATTCCTCACGATCAATCATCAAAAAGTCCATGGATAGCGAAATTAGTAAAGAACGCTAAGGAAAACGAATAATGAAAATTCCGCAAATATATTAAGCTTTTCATATTCTTTCAACATAGTATATATAAATCTATATCGAAGGAGTTAGGTAAATGGCCGATGTGAAAAGAGCAAAAATAAAACTAGATGTTGAGAATGGTTTTAGTGTTAATTCGGATGAGGATATACAGGAAGTTCTAAAATCTCTAACTGAAATGATTCAATCTGGCACACATAATGGTGTAGAGGTTGAAATTCAATATCTTGATGAAACAGAAGTTATCTTTACAGCCGAAGAAGAAGAAGAGGAGGACGAAGACGAAGAAGAAGCCGAAGAAGAAGAAGAAGAGGACGAAGCCGAAGAAGAAGACGAAGACGAAGAAGAAGAAGAGGACGAAGACGAAGAAGAAGAGGACGAAGACGAAGAAGAAGACGAAGACGAAGAAGAAGAAGAGGACGAAGACGAAGAAGAAGAGGACGAAGCCGAAGAAGAAGAAGAGGACGAAGACGAAGACGAAGAAGAAGAAGAAGAAGAGGACGAAGACGAAGAAGAAGAGGACGAAGCCGAAGAAGAAGCCGAAGAAGAAGAAGAAGAGGACGAAGACGAGGACGAAGAAGAAGACGAGGACGAAGACG
>NZ_MAOI01000056.1 GCF_001884235.1 Bacillus paramycoides
AAGAGGACGAAGACGAGGACGAAGAAGAAGACGAAGAAGAGGACGAAGAAGAAGAAGAGGATGAAGACGAAGAAGAAGAAGAGGATGAAGACGAAGAAGAAGAAGAAGAAGAGGATGAAGACGAGGACGAAGAAGAAGAAGAAGAAGAGGATGAAGACGAGGACGAAGAAGAAGAAGAGGACGAAGAAGAAGAAGAGGATGAAGACGAGGACGAAGACGAAGATGACGAAGATGACGAAGATGACGAAGAAGAAGAAGAGGATGAAGACGAGGACGAAGACGAAGACGAAGACGAAGAAGAAGAAGAAGAAGATGACGAAGATGATGATGAAGAAGAAGAAGAAGATGACGAAGATGATGACGAGTAAAATAATGAGCAATAAAAAAACGCTTGGTTTCCAAGCGTTTTTTATTCTTCAACATATACATGATAGAAATCCTTCATATATCTCTTGCATCAAATACATGTATTTATCTTTTTCCGACAGAAGACTCCTTCCTCAAAAATGTGAAGGTGTAAAACGCCAAATTTAGGTAGGAGATGAGTGTTGGTAGGCGTAAGCCTACCTTTTTTATTAATACAGGAACCTTACAAAAAAGCGAGATACAATCCATATTAATCAATAAGGCATACAAATTTCGTATTTACCCAAATCAAGAACAAAAAGCCTTAATTGTGAGACTCATTGGTTGTAGTCGTTTTGTATTCAATTGTTTCTCTGTTATATAAAGTTATGCTCATAAAAAGATAGGGAAAGGATTAACGTATCATTTTTTCTGACGAGCTTACTCAATTAAAAAAGAAAATGGTACGGGAAGCAGGTTGTAGTTGTATCAAAAACGTTTATTTCTAATCAGCTATGTTCGAGTTACATTTATCAAAATAAAGATGTTAAAAATCTAAATCTTCGTGAGTGGGATTGCCTTTCTTGTAGCACACATCACGATAGAGATGTTAACGCAGGACTAAATCTTAGAAACGAAGCTATCCCTCTTTTAACCGTAGGAACTACAGGGATAGCTTACTCAATTAAAATCGTTAGGTTTCCATACTTAGGAATCTCCTACTTCAAACAGCCCTTCGGGACGTTAAATGATGAGTAGTTCGAATTATTCGAATTTTGAGGGGCGCATAATATTTCTAGCAGGCTGATTAGTGGATTCTGCTACTTGTTTATATACCTGATTTAGTTTTTCTGCTGTATACTTAAATGTAAAATTTTTTTCCACAACGTTTCTGCCGTTTTCAGCAATCCATTGTGCAAATTCTCGTTGAGATAACAAGACATGGACGAGTCTGGCATACTCCATTGGATTAGTATATTGTTCTACTAGACAGCTGTTATGTTCATCTGTTATAACTTCAGCATTTTTCCCACGGTATTGGGATTCCTGCAGCCATTGCTTCATAATGAACGCGTGCCAATGGTGCGTTCCAATGTGAGCTACATATAAATATATCCCCCATTAGAAACATATTATGCATTTGATCTGCCGGAATAAATTTAGTGAAAATTACGTGCTTTTTAATTGGTTTAGCGATTCTATATAATTTTCTAATATATTTATTTACTCTGTTATCACTAAACCATTTACCACCAACAATTACAAGCACCGTATCTTTATGTGTTTGAATAATTTTCTTCATAGCGTGAATGAGTAAATGTGGACCCATATTTTCACATAATCGGCCAACAAATAGAATCACTTTTTTATCTTGGATATCGTATTTTGTACGAAATTCACTTCTTATTTTTTGCCCTGTTGGTGTCCAGATAGAAGGGGACTGTTTTAAATTAACACCAGAGTAGACAGTAGAAATTTTATCTTCAGCTTGTGGAAATCTCTCAATCACAGTTTGTTTAATATAGTTACTAACAGTCATGATGGCGGTAACCTTTTCAATAATAAGATTGCCTGCATAACGATATGTTCAGCGAACATATCGTTATGCAGGCCTAATACAAATTTACTGTGTGGAGAAGCTTGTTTATATAGAGGTATATTTTTGGGACGATTAAAGACATGTATAATATCAAAGGTATTGGTTTGGAGTGTCCTTATAACATTCTGCTCATATTCTTTTTGAGGAAAATACATGTAATTGACATTATCTCGTGTTATTTGCTCTGGAAGATTTGGATCTGAAATAGAGAAAATGGTAAGCTCATACTCTTGACTTATATAGGGAGACACCCCATCAATCATCATTTGAATTGCTCCACCTTTAAACGCTGGAGATGGTAATTTTTCTGTACATATATATGCAATTTTAATAAATTAATCTCCTTTGTATAATTGTTTTACATAATGATATTCTGCCTCCAGACCGTCGAATAGAGGAACGGTTGGAGAATATTGTAGTAATGTACTGGCCTTAGATATATCTGCCCATGTTTGTTTCGGTTCCCCAGGAACTGATTTTAGAAAGTTTTTAGTTGCTGATTTACCTAATATTTTTTCTAGCATAGAAATAATGTCTAAAATAGATGCTTGTTCTTTTCCACCGATATTGATAATTTCACCTATTATATTTTTTTTTGTCTCTAAAGCGGCCACAGTTCCTCGTATACAGTCATCGATATAGGTAAAATCACGCGTTTGTGTTCCATCACCAAATATCGTGAGAGGTTTATCTTCTAACAATTGTTTAATTAATCTATGAAATGCCATGTCAGGACGTTGCCTTGGCCCATATACTGTAAAATATCTTAAAATAACAATTGGTATGTGGAAATTTTTGTGATAAACATGACATAAGTGTTCACCACTTAATTTTGTAACACCATATGGAGATAGAGGGGTAGGTAATAAATCTTCAGAAACCGCGCCAGATTTTTCACCATAAACAGAAGATGTTGATATATGAATGAATTTATCTAATTTTACATGTTTACAGGCTTCAAGTAAATGTTGTGTAACCATTATATTGTTTGTTACATAATCCTGAAAATCTTTTCCCCAGCTTGTTCTGACACCGGGTATAGCAGCTAAATGATAAACTACGTCTATATCTTGTAATAATTGTGATAAATCTGTAGTTAAAATGTTTTCTCGTATGAATTGAAAACGTGAATTCAATTGAAGAGATTGGATATTATCTGTTTTTAAAATAGCTGGAGTAGGACCGATGAAATGATCAATTCCAACTACATGATATGAATCATTTTTAAGTAACGCTTGACACAAATGAGAGCCAATGAAACCAGCGGCTCCTGTTACAAGGATTTTCATGACCGACCCACTCCTATATAGTGTAATCCGTATTTTTCTATTTCATCTTTTTCGATGCAATTACGTCCATCCACGATTGTGCATCCCTTCATAACTTGTTTGACTTGTTTCCAATTAAGTGTTTTAAATTCATTCCATTCCGTAGCAATAATAATACAATCAGAATTTGTAATTGAGGATTCTAGGTTCTCATGCTGTGTAACTTGTTTTTTTAAATGTGGAGGGAGAAAAGCTTTTGGGTCATAAGCATGTAGATCGTAGCCAAGAAGGATTAACTTTTCAAGAAGTAGTACAGCGAGGGAGCTACGAATATCATCAGTATTTGGCTTAAAGGAAATTCCTAAAACAGTTACTTTTTTTGAAGAGGGTTCTTTTATAGTATTTTTGATTTTTTCAACATAGAGATCTATCTGTGTGGAGTTAATGGATTGTACAGCTTGTAAAATAGGAACTGCTACGTGCCTATCATTTGCTGTATAGATGAGTGAATGTAAATCTTTTGGGAAGCATGATCCCCCATACCCCATCCCCGCTTGAAGAAAATGAGGGTTAATTCGAAAGTCATAGCCAATTCCTTTTGCCACTTCAACAACATCAATGTGATATGCATCACAAATTCGAGAAATTTCATTTATAAAAGATATTTTTGTAGCCAAAAATGCATTGGATGTATATTTAATCATCTCCGCCTCGTTTAATCCAGTGCAAAGGAAAGGAGCGCTAATCCCTTTATATATATCCTGCATAATTTCTAACGACTTTGTGTCATCTTTTTGGATACCTATAATAGTTCTATCTGGAATAAGCATATCGCGGACAGCAGAACCTTCGCGAAGAAATTCTGGATTAGAAACAATATTGAATAGGGATGATGAAACTCCACTTTTAATGAGTGTTTCATATAATTGCTGATTTGTACCTGGTGGAACTGTACTTTTCGTAATAATTGTTTTATATGATGTTATGGCTGGAACTAGTATATCAATAACGGAATAAAGATATTTTAAATCCGTCTTTCCACTTGATGTAGAAGGAGTTCCGACAGCGATAAGAATAACAGGTGATTGTCGAATAGCCTTATCGATATCACAACGGAATTGTAATCGATTTTGATTTTTTCGAATAAGTTCTTTTAAATCTGGTTCGTAAATAGGGCATTCTCCCTTTTGGAGAGAATGAATTTTATCTTGATCTTTATCTACACAAATAACATTATGACCCAATTCTGCTAATACCGCCGCTGATGTGAGCCCAACATAACCAGAGCCTATAATACATATATTCATATGATAGTCACCTTTCTGTACTTAGTACTAGTTGTTACAGTATATTGATGAACAACTTGGATTGGTGACAAGTGAAATGCCTATTCATATAAGCAGGGAAAGAGAAAAAAAGTAAAGGCCCCTTTTGATTTCGTCATGAGCAGGTAAGGAGTTGAATGAATATAAATATTTTAAATAAGTGAAGGAGAGAGGTTAGTGATTAAAAAAGCAATCATTCCAGCCGCTGGTTACGGCACAAGGAGTCTTCCAATTACAAAGGTGATTCCAAAAGAAATGTTTCCAATAGGGAATAAACCCGCGATTCATTATATTGTAGAAGAAGCTGTGAAGTCAGGCATTGAGCAAATACTAATTGTACTTTCTAGTCGAAAGGATTTAATAGTTGATTACTTTGATTATTCATTAGAATTGGAGGCTTTTTTAGAAAAAGAAAAAAAATCACATCTGTTAAAAGGGCTTGCTATCCCTAATGTTCAAATCCATTATATAAGGCAACCATATGCGAGAGGACTTGGTGAGGCGATAAAATTAGGTGAAACATTTATTGGTAACGAACCTTTTGCTGTACTTTTGCCAGATGATATTGTAGTTTCGGATAAAGAAACCGCTTTAAATCAGTTGATTAGTATTTATAAAGAGACGAAAAATAGTGTAATAGGCATTCATACGGTACCAGATGAATGTTTAGAGAAGTATGGTATTATTGAAGGGAAGATTGTAAAAGAAAATTGTGTTAGTATTACAAATATTATCGAAAAGCCGAAAGTAAATCCTCCATCTAATCTTGCCGTACTTGGTAGATATGTTTTTACACCTGATATTTTTCCTTTATTAAAAAATATTCAACCTGGTGTTGGGGGGGAATATCAATTAACAGATGCAATTCATTCTTTAATTATGACTAAAAAAGTATATGGAAAAATGATTGATGGGAAACGATTTGATATCGGACAAGAGGATGAATATATGCAGCTTCTTAATCTTATATACGGACAAAACAGAACAAGTAAGAATTAATTTGTGGAAAAGGGTTCAGCCAATATACATTTGAAATCAATGAACGATTCCTGAAGAGTTGATGAAACACATGTGAAGGTTAAAAGTAATTAGGCGTATTTGTATCGTGCTTTTGATTCAGAAGGGAATACAATTGACTTTTATTTAAACAAGAAAAAAATCATATGGCTGCAAAGTACTTTTTCAAAAAAGCTTTGCGGTCTTTTCATGTTTCTAAGCCTCGCGTTATCACAGTAGGCCAGAGTCCAATCTTTCCGATAGCAATTGTAGAATTGCAAAAAAGAAAAAAAGATACCCGTAGGCAGCTCAATCAGACAAGTCAAATATCTAAATAACATTATGGAGCGGGATCATCGTTTATTAAGAAACGGGATTCTGCCGACATCGCCATCAACCTAAGATAAATTTATACCATAATTCACAGAAAATAGTATTCTTTTTGTAGAAATATACAGATAGGAATCTATTTACAACAGAAATGGAATGCGAATGCTCAGTCATTCAAGAATCCCAGCCGTTAATTCGTTAGGATTAGGGCTCGCGACTTTAGTCGTGGAAGTCTCAATTCGGGTTATTCTCGCTATTATTTTTTAGCTACTGAGCACTTTCCTGAAGAAGTTCGTGGTACTAAGTCTTTATCTTCATAAATAGCATCTTCACACAACGGACACCGTCCAACGATGCACCCTATTCCGATTAAGCCACCTCACTTCTCTACAAAATGAAACATTTGCCTATTTTTTTCACATTCTATTGAAACAAACGTATATTATAGTAGGAGACATTCCTTTCTTGCGAAACTCATAAGGGCCCTTTTTCAGGGCTTTTTTATACTTAAGTATGTCCGAAGAGTTTTGCAATTAATTGACGTTTACATGTCTAAGTAAAATAAAGATAACAAATTTGGTTATATGACGTGGGAATTTTATTTAAAAAATGATAACAAGTATATTCTTATTCATCCAACATTGTATGTTTTGTTTGTTTTATATATTAATTGTTTTATATGTTTTATATGTTTAAATGTTTTAAGAGCATGAAATGTCTTGATACATAAGGGATGATGACATTTAATTATAACAAAAATGGTTTTAAAGATAACAAATGTGGTTTTAACCATAACAAAAATGGTCTTAAAGATAACAAATTTGGTTGCTTAACTATAACAAAGATGGTTTTAAAGGTAACAAATGTGGTTTTAACCATAACAAAAATGGTTCTAAAGATAACAAATTTGGTTGCTTAACTAAAGCGAAAATGGCTCTAAAGATAACAAATTTGGTTGCTTAACTAAAGCAAAAATGGTTCTAAAGATAACAAATTTGGTTGCTTAACTAAAGCGAAAATGGTTCTAAAGGTAACAAATTTGGTTGTTTAACTAAAGCAAAAATGGTTCTAAAGATAGCAAATTTGGTTGCTTAACTAAAGCAAAAATGGTTCTAAAGATAGCAAATTTGGTTGCTTAACTAAAGCAAAAATGGCTCTAAAGATAGCAAACTTGGTTGCTTAACTATAGCGAAAATAGTTCTAAAGATAGCAAATTTGGTTATATACTTGTTATAGTTAGTAGAGCAGTAGAGGTAGGAAAGAAGGGACGTATGTAGGTATGTCTAAAAATCAAGATTTACAGATTAAAGAGAACAATATTGTTTCAAAATCAAATACTTTGATTGAAGCAAATTCACGTTTGAATTTAGTGGAACAAAAAATGTTACTTTGTTTGGCTAGTAATATTGAACCCAATGATTGGGATTTTAAAACTTACACATTCCCCATTAAACATTTTCATGATCTACTTGGTCTAAATGGATCTACTAAATATTCGGAGTTAAGTAAAATTACAAAGGAATTATTATCAAAAGTAATTGAAATTCGGGCTGGGGAAGAGCTGATACAGGTATCCTGGCTTTCTTCAGCAATTTATAACAGGAATAAAGGAACAATTGATATGCGTTTCGATCCGTTATTAAAGCCATTTTTATTAGAATTAAGCAGCAAGTTTACAAGCTATAGACTAGCTAATGTTATTAAATTGAAAAGTACATACGCTATACGTATTTATGAACTACTTAAACAATATGAAGATTTAAAGGAGCGTACAATTAGTCTCGAAAATTTAAGGTATTACTTAGATGCGATGGATATATACCCCAACTATGCAAATTTTAAGCAACGTGTATTGAAACCTTCCCAAAAAGAATTGGACCAAAAAACAGATATTTCTTTTGAATATGAAGAAATTAAATTAGGTAGGAAAGTACAAAAAATTAAATTTATTATCCGTAGCCAGAAAAAGAAAGATCACAATTTAGTTCATTTTGAAAAGAAATTAGATAAATTTCAACAGCCCAATACATTTGAACAAAAAATTAAAAGATTTGAAGAACGCTGTAAAGAAAAAGTGTTTCCTAAAGTGTTTAAAAAATGGGAGGCTCATAAAGAAACTGTATTAGAAATAATTGAGGATATACGTTTTCGTTCAGATATTGATTCCCCAATCGGTTATGTAGAATTCACTCTAAATTCCCGATTAAAAGAACTGTCCGATAAAGAAATACCAAACCCAAGTAGCCAAATTGAAAATAAGTCTCATAATAATAGTGTATTAGGGATTGATAACATTATTAATTTAGTTATCAGTAAATATTCAACATCTACAGGAGCTGTAGCTACATTTTTAGTTAAAGATACAGCAATTGAGGAACTAGTTAGAGTAGTTACATTAGAAGAAGCTGAAGCCGTTTGGACAGAACATGAAGCGTTTGTCATGGATAAAATTTATGAATGCATTAAAAAGAATAGAAGACAGAAAAGATACTAGATGTAAACGATCTACAAGATTTCCTGACCAAATATTAGTAACCAGCGTTGATAAAGCCCTAATAATATATAAACCAGATACAGCAATGGCCGACTCTGTTATGTTAAGAACGATAAGGTTTAGAGTAATAAAGTAAACCCAACTTCCAACATTTGAAACACCAATGCTAAACAATAAGATAGATGAATACCGCCAAGTTTCCAATGCTTTTTTAAACTCAATTGAATTCCTCCTAAAATATAATCAGATATAATGCAGCACTTAAAACAAAATAAAAAAATCCCACCCCGAGACTTAATTGTCTTGGGGCGAGATTTTAGATCGCGGTACCACCCCAGGTTATTAATACGTCACCATATTAACCTTATCAGGTATAACAAAAATACCTATACCCTAGCTCTATAATGGGAGCACCCGTCACACTATCCCCCTATAGCAGGTTCCAATGTGCTGCTCTGAGCCTTACTTCAATAAAGAAATTCTAACCCTTTTTCAGCTACCAGGGTTCTCTGTATAGAATTCACTTTATTTACTCTTCTCTTCATTGTATTTAATTTCATATATAATAACATTATTGGATATATATCATAAATATTTTTGTTATATCTCATATACATACTTAGTCAACATAATCAACAGTTATGAACGGCTTTGGAACCTTGTATTGTTCCTAGAGCATTTGGCTTATTCTGTGACTTTACCCATAAAGTTGCCGCTAAAGGAAGCATATCTTTGCCGTGGATTAATTATTAAGCCATAAGCTTGCCGTGAATGCTGTTGGTTTGTAATAAAGTTTGATCAAAATGCTTGAGTTATTTGTTGCTAGTGAATTTTTTTTCATAAAAAGGTTTAATCATTTTTCTACCTGTGTTTGCTCAACAATCGCGCCCGATTGTTGAAAATCATTGCTTAAATCTTATTCAAGATAAGCACCCGTTCGCTGAATATGGAATATCGTTTAACAAATCATAGGATATTGTGAATCTAACCTTTTAGAAGGTTTAAAAAGACCGTTCTAAACTCTAGAAGCGATCTTTCCTTATATATTCAAATGTTAACTACTGCTCTCGTCACTACATTCCCCATGAGGTGGATGATGATGGTCGCAGCTCTCTTCCCGGTCACACCGGTAAGCTAGTGTTGCGGGATTCGTATTGCCAAATGTCAGGTACCACGGTAC
>NZ_MAOI01000057.1 GCF_001884235.1 Bacillus paramycoides
ACGTAGGTTTAGATTTTTAACGTCTTTGTTTTGATATCCACAACAAGAACATAATTGGCTTGAAGCAAATGTTTTCGATACGACAATGACTTGTTTGCCGTACCATGTTGCTTTATATTCCAACATGGTTCGAAACTGTGACCATGATACCTCACTAATTGCTTTTGCTAACTTATGATTCTTTAACATATTCGATACTTGCAAATCTTCTATACCGATAACATCGTG
>NZ_MAOI01000058.1 GCF_001884235.1 Bacillus paramycoides
GTTAGTTTGTCTAGCATCTAAAATAAAAATTGACGTTTCACGTTGTTTGTTTCGTTCAGTTTTCAAAGAACTACTTAGCCGCTCATTTGCGACTTCCTTATGTTAACATCTTCGTTTTTCGATGTCAACCAAGTTTTTTAATTTCTTTTTTGTCGTTTTCTGCGTTTCTGCATCAGCGACGTTTATTAATATAGCATGCAGAAAAACGAAATGCAACACCTTTTGAAAACTTTTTTTAAAACAACTACATTTCTTTTTTAATATCATATACTTAAACGAAATATCTCTTTCATTTCTAAGTAATTCCTACATATATTCTATAGAAAGTCACTCTGTCCAAAAACGTTTCTTTCTATATAAACGTTTTATTCATATACCATATCATACAAGGAGGAATATACATGGACTACACCGATTTATTAATAAAACTAGGTCTCTCAGCTATTTTAGGATTCGCTATCGGTTTAGAACGCGAATTAAAACGTAAACCACTCGGTTTAAAAACTTGTTTAGTTATTTCTATTATTAGCTGCCTCTTAACCATTGTTTCTATTAAAGCAGCTTACAATTTACCACACACTGACCATATGAATATGGATCCACTTCGACTGGCGGCTCAAATTGTGTCAGGAATTGGTTTTTTAGGTGCTGGTGTTATTTTACGAAGAGGAAATGATAGTATTGCAGGACTAACTACCGCAGCTATGATTTGGGGTGCTTCTGGTATCGGCATTGCCGTCGGAGCTGGCTTTTATCTCGAAGCCATTTTCGGGATGTGTTTCCTTATGATTAGTGTAGAACTCATCCCATTAGCAATGAATTTTTTAGGCCCCAGGTCATTACGCCAACGCGATATTGCCGTCAAACTTGTTGTACGAGATATGGACAATATCCCTATTGTCATTGAGGAAATAAAAGCAATGGATATAAAGGTTAAGAATATGAAGCTCAAAACATTAGAAAGTGGTTCTCACTATTTGCATCTTAAATTGTCTATCGATCAAAAAAGACATACCGCTGATGTTTACTACGCCCTGCAACACCTCGAAAGTGTTCAACAAACTGAAGTTGAAAGTATGTAACATGAAACAAGCTCTCTTTTTACTTAGGGAGTTTTTCTTTTTTCTATAATGGTAACAATGAATGTAGTCCTGCAAAGTAAGGAGGAATACAAAATTGAAATCGCGCCCGAACTTAGTAGATACATTTCGTGATTCCATTATTTTTCGTTTAATTTGTTTTATTATTGTACTTACTACTTTCTCTGGTTTTCTTATACATACACTAGAACCCACTCACTTTATTACATGGTTCGATGGGATTTGGTGGTCAATCGTTACAATCTTCACCGTTGGCTATGGTGACTTTGCCCCGCATACAACGATAGGGAAACTTATTGGAATAGGCATTATTTTATTAGGAACTGGATTTTGTTCTTATTATATGGTTCTATTTGCTACCGAAATGATTAGTAAACAATATATGAAGATTAAAGGAGAAGAAGCGGCTACGTCTAGCGGACATATGATTATCGTCGGTTGGAATGAACGTGCCAAACACGTTGTGAAACAAATGCATGTATTACAGCCAAATCTTGATATCGTTTTAATTGATGAAACACTCTCTTTACTTCCAAAACCATTTCATCATTTAGAATTTATAAAAGGCTGTCCACATCACGATCAAACTTTACAAAAAGCAAACATTACAACAGCACACACAATATTAATAACGGCTGATAAAGAAAAAAATGAAAGCTTAGCAGATACACAGTCCATTTTAAATATCTTAACTGCAAAAGGACTTAATCCAAACATTCACTGTATTGCCGAACTACTTACTTCAGAGCAAATACAAAATGCAACGAGAGCAGGGGCATCAGAAATTATAGAAGGAAATAAATTGACAAGCTATGTATTTACCGCCTCCCTTTTATTCCCTTCTATTTCCGGTGTATTATTTTCGCTCTACGATGAAATCTCTGATAACAAATTACAACTGATGGAACTAGCTCCATCATGTATAGGACAAACTTTCGCTAATTGCAGCTACACTCTTTTAAAACAAAATATCCTCCTATTGGGTATAAAGCGTGATGAACAATATATGATTAATCCAGTTCATTCTTTTATTATCATTGAAAGTGACGTACTCATTGTTATTCGCCATTAAAAAAATGCTTTTCTAGTTCTTGTACTAGCACTTTACCAATATCGATATACTTTCTTTTCACATCTCCATCTGGATCTTTCGGTTCAGCAAACTGATCTAAGCTCGTCCCAGCAGCTAACGTATTTACTTCATTATCTAGTTCGTCTTGATATACGTGCGAAATAATATACGGTGTTTCAAGACGAACTACTACACCAGGCACATCTAGCTCTCCATCCACAGCCGTAAATGGCACTCGTAAAAATTGGTAACCATCTTCTTCGTCAATTTTGTAATCAAAGCATCCTTTATCATAATCCCAATTGCCACCAATACTATATCCAAGTGGCTTCATAACCTCTTCTAACTTATATAACGCATATGTACGCCCTACTAAATTTGATTGAATCGGAATCAAATCAATCCCTCCTAGACCTTTCCTTTAGCATACCCATTCCATTCTGAATATATATGAGATTCAATCCGGAATGTCGGCTACTCGTCAAAAAATTCCATAAAAAAAAACTGTTGGGGCTCGTCCCCAACAGTTTTTTTTATTTTAAACGCTCTTCTAATTCTGCTTTTAGTTCTTCGAATCCTGGTTTTCCAAGTAGAGCGAACATGTTTTTCTTGTATGCTTCTACTCCTGGTTGATCAAATGGATTTACGCCTAATAGGTAGCCGCTCATCGCACATGCTTTTTCGAAGAAGTATACAAGGTAACCGAATGTATACTCGTTTAGTTCTGGAATGTTTACGATTAAGTTTGGTACTCCGCCGTCGCTATGTGCAAGTAATGTACCTTCGTATGCTTTTGTGTTTACGAAGTCTACAGTTTCACCAGCAAGGTAGTTTAATCCATCTAAATCGTTGTCATCTAATTCGATTTTTAGTTCATGTGTAGATTTACCTACTTTAAGAACTGTTTCGAATAGATCACGGCGACCTTCTTGAATGTATTGACCTAATGAGTGTAAGTCAGTTGAGAAGTTTGCTGAAGATGGAAAAATACCTTTTTGATCTTTTCCTTCACTTTCACCAAATAACTGTTTCCACCACTCAGAGAAGTATTGAAGTGCTGGCTCGTAGTTAACAAGCATTTCAATTGTTTTCCCTTTATTGTATAGAGCATTACGAACTACTGCGTATTGGTAAGCTGGGTTTTCTTCAAGTTCTGATGTCGCGAAGTCATCATGACCAGCAGCTGCACCTTTCATCATGTCTTCAATGTTTAGGCCACTTACTGCGATCGGTAATAAACCTACTGGTGTTAATACAGAGAAACGACCGCCAACATCATCTGGAATAACGAATGTTTCGTAACCTTCGTTATCAGCTAATGTTTTTAAAGCACCACGCGCTTTATCTGTAGTTGCATAAATACGTTTGCGAGCTTCCTCTTTGCCGTATTTCTCTTCTAATAATTTACGGAAAATACGGAATGCGATTGCAGGCTCTGTTGTTGTACCTGATTTGGAAATAACGTTAATAGAGAAGTCTTTACCTTCTAGTACGTCCATTAAATCTTTCATGTAAGTGGAGCTAATGTTTTGTCCAACAAATAGCACTTGTGGAGTTTTACGTTGTTCTTTAGAAAGCGTGTTGTAGAAAGAATGGTTTAACATTTCGATTGCTGCACGTGCTCCCAAGTAAGAACCACCGATACCTACAACAAGTAAAATGTCAGAGTCATTTTTAATTTTTTCTGCGCATTTTTGAATGCGAGCAAATTCTTCTTTGTCATATTGAAGCGGAAGCTCTACCCACCCAAGGAAATCGTTCCCAGCTCCAGTTTTTTCGTGGATTGCATGGTGTGATACTTTTACTGCATCACGTAAATAAGTTAGTTCATGTTCACTGATGAAGGATAACGCTTTAGAATAGTCGAACGTTACATGTGTACTCATCTTTTTCCCTCCAATTATGTATATGTATTTCTGTATTCACTTTAGCGAAACTAAAGTTGTAAATCAAGCGATTCAACAATTGTAAACGTAACCATTATTTATTTTTTAGAAAAAGTTCATTTTTTGCATAAAAATTCGTATTTTTCGGTATAGATGTATATACATCCTTTTTTCGTACATTTTTTATGTATAAAAACACCAAAACTACACCATTCTATAAAGGAGTTACATTTTCTTATTAACTCTTCGCTTGCTCATGCTTCACATTAAGGGGGGGCTTTTTCATGAGTACTCTGCAACGTATCGCATTAGTCTTCACTGTAATCGGTGCTGTTAACTGGGGACTAATCGGGTTCTTCCAGTTTGACTTAGTGGCTGCCATTTTCGGTGGACAAAGTTCAGCTCTCGCACGTATTATTTATGGCATCGTTGGTATTTCTGGGCTTATCAATCTTGGTTTACTGTTTAAACCATCCGAAAATCTTGGTACTCACCCAGAAACACATGAAATTCGATAGTCAGTATGTCTTTTTCATCTCCGACATACGAATATGATTGCATGCAATCATATTTGCAAATATATATCATAAGACAAAGTAAAAGAGGAACGCTCATATGCGCTCCTCTTTTACTTTGTTAACTCTGATTCTTCAATCCATTCCGTTAGCTTTTCACGCAGCGTATTGAACCCTTTATCGGTTGGCTTCGGTATAAGAACCCTTCCTTGTTTTCTTTTCGCCGCTTTTAACGATAAACTCATTTTTCTGTGCTCTTCATCAATTGAAAGTACTTTTACTTCTACTGTATCGCCGACCTTTAAAAAGTCATGAATATCCTTTACATATCCATTTGTAATTTCAGATATATGCACAAGTCCTTGTGTTTCTGCATCTAACGCTACAAATGCACCGTAATCTTGAATTCCAGTCACTTTCCCTGTTACAACCACTCCTGTTGTATATTGTTCTGACATATGAAACACTCCCATACGTTTACCATTTTCTCTACAATTGTAGATAGCAAAGCAGATGTATTTATTGTTAAATATCCGATTGGTTAATACTTATCCTCAGTAAAGCTATCTAGAATAAGTACACCTTATATTAGTAAATTATACCACTATGATAGAACTCATTCAAAATTCATGAAGAAATTTCCTATAATACGTATAATTCTCCAATATTGGGATAGAATACTAACACATGGCTTTCTAGTATTCCCCCCCTTTTATGGACAAAACGTATTGTGTTTTGTCCTTTTTTTATTCTCTATGAACCGTTCCATCCTCTTCATTGCTTCCATAAGTTGCTCAAGCGATGTCGCATATGAACAACGAATGAATCCTTCACCACTGTCTCCAAATACACTTCCTGGGACAACAGCCACTTTTTCTTCTAATAATAACTGTTCTGCGAATTCTGCTGAAGATAGTCCAGTTGAAGCAATGGAAGGAAAGACATAAAATGCTCCGCCCGGTACATGACATGTTAAGCCCATTTCATTGAAAGATGTCGTCATAAAGTTGCGACGCTTTTTATAACTATCTCTCATTCGAATTACTTCATCATTACCTGCACGCAATGCTTCCAGTGCTGCGAATTGAGACATCGTCGGTGCACACATCATTGAATATTGGTGAATTTTGAGCATTAATTCTGAAAATTGAACAGGGGCTGCAATCATACCAAGACGCCATCCTGTCATCGCAAATCCTTTTGAAAACCCTGAAATTAAAATCGTATGGTCACGCATATCTTTAATACTCGCGAAACTTGTATACGCTTCGTCATATACGAGCTCTGCATAAATTTCATCAGATAATACGATTAAATTATATTTCTCCACAATGACTGCTAGCTTTTCTAATTCGGATTTATTTAACATTGCACCTGTTGGGTTATTTGGAGAACAAAGTAAAATCGCCTTTGTTTTTGCTGTAATAGCTGCTTCAATTTGATCTGGTTGTACTTTAAATTCATCTTCTAATGAAGTCGCTACTGGAACCGGGACTCCGCCAGCCAACGTAACAAGCGGTGCATACGAAACGAAGCTTGGTTCAATAATAAGTACCTCATCATCAGGATTTACAATAGCGCGCATTGCTACATCTAACGCTTGGCTCGCTCCAACTGTAACAATGATTTCATCATTTGGATCATAAGATACTGCAAATTGTTTTTTTAGATACTTTGCTATTTCTTGACGGAGCTCTAATAATCCTGCATTTGCTGTATATGCTGTATATCCTTGCTCTAAAGAACGAATACATGCCTGCCTTACATTCCAAGGTGTAACAAAGTCAGGCTCTCCCACTCCGAGTGAAATAACACCTTTCATACTCGCCGCTAAATCGAAAAACTTTCGAATGCCGGATGGTTGTAAAGATTCTGCTACTCTAGATAGTTCAAATTGCTTCATGGTGTCACCACAATTCTCTTATCATCATCAGTTTTTTCATAAATAATGCCCTCATGTTTATACTTCTTCAAAATAAAATGAGTTGTCGTAGAAACAACGGATTCAATTGTTGCTAATTTCTCAGAAACAAACATCGCTACTTCGCCCATCGTTTTTCCTTCTAACGTAATAGAAAGATCATATGTACCAGACATTAAATAAACTGATTTCACTTCTGAATAGCGATAAATTTGTTCAGCAACCGCATCAAAACCAACGCCACGCTTCGGTGTAACTTTCACATCAATCATTGCTGTTAAACCAGTATGTTCTTTCACTTTTGTCCAATCGATATGTGTTACATAGTCCACGATAATTTTTTCACTTTCTAATTTCGCAACCATCTTTTTCGCTTCTTCTACATCTATACTTAACAGCTTCGCTAATACTTCTACAGATAAACGACTATTTTTTTCAAGGCAAGCTAACAATTCTAATTCCTTTTCAGTCATCATATAACTCATCCTCTCTTTTGTTTGTGTCTAAATTATACAAATAGCCTTTCCTGTTTGAAAAGAAGATTTTTTTAGAGAATTATGTAAAAATAAAGTGAAACTTTAATCAGTGGGGGTTGTCCATCCCCACTGATTATTAGCCCGCACCAATCGGGATAAAGATGAAAGGGGATGGAACCGTGAAACCAAAAGTATATATTGCTGAGCCAGTTCCAACATTTGTAGAAACTTATTTATCGGAACACTGCGATTACGAAAAATGGGATCAAAATGAGAAAGTACCTCGTGATGTTTTATTAGAAAAAATAAAAGATAAAGATGGATTACTTAATTTCGGCTCAGCCATAAATGAAGAGTTGTTACAAGCAGCTCCTAACTTGAAAGTAGTGAGCAACATTTCTGTTGGTTACGATAATTTTGATTTAAAAGCAATGCAAAGTCGAAATGTCATCGGAACGAATACACCATACGTATTAGATGATACGGTAGCTGACCTCGTTTTCGCTCTTATGCTATCTGCTGGTCGCCGCGTGTGTGAACTCGATTCATATGTAAAAAACGGTGAATGGAATGCTGAAATCGGAAAAGAACACTTCGGACTAGATGTGCACCATAGTACAATCGGTATTATTGGAATGGGGCGAATCGGAGAAGCGGTCGCAAAACGTGCGAAATTTGGATTTGATATGAACGTTCTTTACTATAATCGTCGTCGTAAGGAAGACGCTGGGCAAAAATTTGACGCTACATATTGTGATTTACAAACGCTAATCAAACAATCTGATTTTATTATTCTTCTTACTCCATTAACAGATGAAACGTATCATCTTATCGGAGAAAAAGAATTTTCATTAATGAAAGAAACAGCAATCTTCATTAATGCCTCTCGAGGGAAAACAGTAGATGAAACTGCATTAATTCATGCATTAGCAGAAAAGAAAATATTTGCAGCTGGTATCGATACATTTACACAAGAGCCTATCCAAAAAGATAATCCGCTCTTATCATTGCAAAACGTTGTGACTTTACCGCACATCGGATCTGCAACATTAAAAACAAGACAGCAAATGGCAATGACAGCTGCTGAAAATTTAGTGGCAGGATTACAAGGAAAAACACCACCTAATATTGTGCGTGGATAATAAAGTGAAACTTTAATCATTGGTGGAGTTGTCCATCCACACTGATTATTAGCACGACTCCCACAAATAGCGGGATAAATAAATGTAAGGCAAGATGGCATAGTCATCTTGCCTTTTTTTGTTAACATATTTTTTTCTTACTTGGAGATGATATGAACAAAAATCAATGGAGTGACAAAAAATGAACCATGAATGCAAATGCCCTTACTTCACTTTTTCCACTCGCGGCACTACTATCCATTACGAATTGTATGAACATAATAATAATATTAATAAAGGGCGACCTACTTTCGTACTCGTTCACGGCTTCCTATCTTCCTCATTTAGCTATCGACGCCTCATTCCTTTATTAATGAAAGAAGGTACAGTAATTGCCCTGGATTTACCTCCATTCGGAAAAAGTGATAAATCTCATCTCTTTAAGTATTCTTATCACAATTTAGCGGCTATTATTATCGATCTGATAGAACATCTAGCTCTCTCGGATATTGTATTAGTTGGTCACTCTATGGGTGGACAAATTTCACTCTATGTAAACCGCCTACGCCCTGAATTAATATCAAAGACGATTTTACTATGCAGTTCTAGTTATTTAGCACGCGCAAATTTGCCTTTACTGTACTCTTCTTATTTACCGTTCTTCCATTTATACGTGAAGAACTGGATTATTCGAAGAGGCATCGTTCATAACTTAATGAATGTCGTTCATGACCATTCATTAATTGATAATGAAATGATGGAAGGCTACGCTGCTCCTTTTTATGATAATCGTATATTCCCTGCCTTAACTCGAATGATAAGAGACCGTGAAGGTGACTTATCCTCAACTGAATTACAAAAAATCGAAACGCCAATATTACTCATTTGGGGTGAAAAAGACCGCGTCGTCCCTTTACAGGTAGGACGTCGCTTACACAAAGATTTACCTAATTCAACATTTATCTCTTACGAAAATACAGGTCACTTACTACCTGAAGAAAAACCCGAACATGTTTATGAAGAAATCATGGCATTTTCCGCGCGATAAAGCGGGATAAAGTGAAACTTTAATTAATCCGAACGAACTAAAATAAACAAAAAGGCTGTCGGAAATTCCGACAGCCTATAATGAACAGCTTCCGCCTTCTTTTAGTACAAGTAATTCCACAGCTAACTTCTCACACTTTTCAAGCGCAGGCACTTCCTCAAAAGACATAAAGTATATATGTTGAATCTTCTTTGCGATATATTTCGGATCGTCAAACACACTTACAACGTTCACAACATCGCTCGCTTCTGTTTCGTAAAACTCCGGTCCCATTTGAAACGGGTCCCAATTTTTCACAACATCTATCATCTTTTCATATGCACCCATCTACTTCCCGCCTTTTCACTTTTTAGTGCTTTTCTTTATCGTATCACATCAGCTATTCTATAAGAAGAGAGAGAACTTTCATAACTTAACGGTTTTACAGAAGAAAGGGGAAAACATATGCAGCTATTTCATAAAACGGTAAATCGTCGCGGAACACATAGTACAAAATGGGATACATATAAAAACGAAGAACTCATTCATGCTTGGATTGCCGATATGGATTTTGAAGTACCAAAACCAATTCAAGCTGCATTACAAAAACGGATAGAACATCCTATTTTCGGCTATACACTTCCTCCCGAAAATATTGGAGATATTATTTGTGATTGGGCACAAAGCCAATACAATTGGGATATACAAAAAGAGTGGATTGTATTTAGCGCAGGCATCGTTCCAGCTCTTAGTACGAGCATACAAGCTTTAACGAAAGAAGGTGAATCCGTACTCGTACAACCTCCTATTTATCCACCATTTTTTGAAATGGTCACAACGAATAACAGGAAATTATGTGAAAGTCCATTAAAGAAACAAAATGGCACATATGCGATAGACTTTGAGCATTTAGAAACGCAATTTCAACAAGGTGTAAAACTGATGCTTCTTTGTAGCCCTCACAATCCTATCGGACGCGTTTGGACGAAAGAGGAACTAACAAAGCTCGGTACGTTATGTACAAAATATAATGTAACCGTTGTCGCGGATGAAATTCACGCTGATATTATTTACGCAGGTCATACCCATACACCGTTTGCCTCTTTATCTGAAGAATTAGCAGCGCGCACAATTACTTGTATGGCTCCGAGCAAAACATTTAATATCGCCGGGTTACAAGCATCTATCATTATTATTCCGGATGAAAAACTCCGTAATGCCTTTACGTCTATTCAATATAGACAAGGATTTCACGGATTAAATATATTTGCTTATACAGCAATGCAAAGTGCATATACAGAATGTAATGATTGGCTAAGTGAAATTCGATTATACGTTGAAGAGAACGCTCGATTTGCTTGTGAGTATATTCAAAACCACATACCAACTCTTTCTGTAATGAAACCAGAAGGTAGTTTTTTACTGTGGATTGATTGTTCACGCTTGAACCTTTCTCAAAATGAGCGAACAACATTACTCGAAGAGAAAGGAAAAATCATCGTTGAACCTGGTGAGAAATATGGATTGGGTGGAACTGAGCATATTCGAATCAACATCGGCTGTCCAAGGTCCGTCTTAGAAGAGATTTTAAACAGACTTCGTAATACATTTTCATCGTAATATAACAGAAGCTACCTTAATGGTAGCTTCTATTTTTTCTTCATTTCTGACGCTTTTTTAACAATAACACCGCAAGCAATTCGATTACCAGATTTTCCTGCTGGTTGTGTCATACCATCATCAGGGTTTTCTGTAATTATAATAGACGCTCCATCTTTTCTATGAATCGTCGTTTTCCCTTCTTCAAGTGTTATATGCGGCGCGTCGATTTCCGCTTTAATCTTTCCAGAACCGTCTGCAACTACGTTCGGTAAATCACCGTTTTCTGCACCTTTCGGATTGAGGAGTCCGTGCTTTTTCTTATCTGGATTAAAATGATTCCCAGATGATTCAAAACGAGGTGCTTTACACTCTCCAATTTCGTGTACATGTATTCCATGCGGGCCTGGTGTAAAACCTTCCGCTTTAATCTTAATCTTCACTCCACTTGTTTGTTGAACGACTTTTGCAGTCCCAACTTCATCACCTGAAGCATTATGTAATTTCACATCAATTTCTTTCGGCTTTCCTTGGTCACAACCCGCCATCAGAAATAACAAACAACAACTAAAAAAAAGCCGTCTTTTCATTCTATTCCCTCCAAAATACATTCTGCCCTTAGATTGTCCGAGCATAGAGGGAAACATACAAAAATGAATTAGTGTTTCTTCTCAGCTAAAAGCTTCTCTTCTACTTTCTGTAATCGCTCTGCTTCTCGTTTTGATACACGAATGAACATACGCCACGTAGCAACCGCACCGATGATAAATAGAACGCAAACAATACCTGGAATAATATATTCTGTTTTATCTTCCGGAAAATATAAAGGCATCATAGGGAACACTCCTTATCAGGGATTCATAAAAAACAACATCAGAATTTTCTGTCATATTATTTTAAATTATAGTTGAACCCATTCATATTCTCAAGGACATTCCGTGAACGAATGATTTCTTTGACTCCTTCACGCACTTTCCTTACTATTAATTTGAGGTGAAAAATATGAGAGAAACATTTGAAATTGGTGAAATCGTTACTGGTATTTATAAAACTGGAAAATATATCGGCGAAATTACAAATAGCCGCCCTGGCAGTTACGTCGTAAAAGTATTAGCTGTTTTAAAACATCCAGTGCAGGGTGATTTACATAATGTAAAACAAGCTGATGTACCATTTTTCCATGAAAGACGCGCTTTAGCTTTCCGTGAACAGACGAACATTCCAGAACAAATGGTGAAAAAATATGAAGGAGAAATCCCGGATTATACAGAGTCACTAAAATTAGCATTAGAAACTCAAATGAATTCATTTTCTGAAGATGATTCACCTTTTGCAGGGCGTAGTCTAGAAACACTTCAGCAATTGAAGCAAGATTACAAACTCTAAAAAAACAAAACGACCAAATTACATATTGTGCAATTTGGTCGTTACTGTGTACTGACTTTCTTTAACACTTTCGAAAAATCAACAAGCTCCCCTAATGTTGGAGGTGCTGGTTTGACTAAATACTCTTTATCTTTTTCTACTAACTTAAAAATATTATATGTCGTCATCGCATCATCAAGCGCACAATGATGCTTTCCTGTTCCTACTTTTCCATACGCCTCAATCGCTTTCCACAATCCTGTTTGATTTCGCTCCCCAAAAAACTTTTTATACTCAAGCGATAAATCACGGAACTGCCCGAAGAATGGAAATACTACTCCCGCCATTTCGCAGTTATGCTTCAATACTTTCATATCCATATTTCCCCACGTTACAATTGTCGGTTTGCATCTCTTTTCATATTCGGCAAGTTTCTCAACAAGTTCATGAAAAGAAATTCCTTTGTCCACTACTTCTTGTTTAATTCCTAAAAATTTTTTACATCGATCTGTTAAGGACGGAAATGTTTTTGGCCTGACATGTGACGAATACGTATCTTCCACCTTACAACCAACAACTGAAACGAGTCCTACCTCAATAATTTCTGGGAAAAAACCTTTTGGTTTTTTTCTATGCTGGGGCATCGTAAACTCAAAGTCTAAAAATAAAAATCGTTGTTCATCCATACGATCCCTTCCTTATCATTTTTGTCATTCCTTTCTATTTGACACTCCTACACGAACAAGCTCGAACGCTGATTCCATTTTAAATATTCAGATTGGATGTATCTTATATATATGTCAAATGCCCGCAAATATTTTAAAAAATAAGAAAAAATGACCTATGCAGAAAATATGACAAAATAGCCCCTTTCATTTACATCCGCCATTTTCCTACTTTATAATGACGTTATGTGTGTTTCTTCTAGAACATTTTTGACACACTAAGAAAAGTGAATGAAAGGAGATGAGAGTTTTGCACGAAACAACGCAAGAGCTCGCAAACTGGCAGTATTATTTTGCTATCGCAGTCTTTTTAATTACATATGCCATTATTATTTCTGAAAAAATTAACCGCGCTGTCATCGCACTTCTTGGTGCAGCACTCATGGTAATTGTGGGTGTCGTTGACTTACACAACGCCTTTACGAAACATATTGAATGGGGAACTATTACGTTACTCATCGGTATGATGATTCTAGTAAACATTACAAGTAAGTCAGGGGTCTTCCAATACGTTGCCATTAAAGCTGCAAAAGGAGCACAAGGAAATCCAATTAAAATTTTAATTTCACTTTCCTTACTTACCGCGCTTGGCTCCGCATTTTTAGATAACGTTACAACAGTACTTCTTGTTGTTCCAGTTACTTTATCTATTACGCGCATACTGCAAGTAAATCCTGTTCCATATTTACTTTCTGAAATTATTTTTTCAAACATCGGAGGAACAGCAACATTAATTGGTGATCCACCAAATATTATGATTGGTTCTGCAAATAAGCATTTAGATTTCAATGCTTTCTTATTAAACTTAGCACCTATCGTAATTATTATCATTGCTGTTACAGCGACAATGCTTTACTTCATGTACCGTAAGCAATTAATTGCTGATCCTGTACAAGTTAAAAAATTAATGAGCTTAGATGAAAAACAATACATTAAAGATCCAGTATTAATGAAGAAATCTTTAACAATACTTGGACTTACTATTTTAGGTTTCATGACTCATTCCATTTTCCATATTGATGCAGCTATCATTGCCTTAACTGGCGCTACTGTACTTATGCTAATCGGTGTGAAAGAACATGAAATTGAAGAGGTATTCGCTAGTGTAGAGTGGGTAACAATCTTCTTCTTCGCGGGACTATTCGTACTCGTTGGAGGACTTATCGATATCGGTCTTATCAAAATGTTAGCTCAAAAAGTAATTGGAATAACAGGTGGAGATATTTCTCACGCATCTATCCTTATTCTATGGGTATCTGGTATCGCCTCTGCAACAATCGATAACATTCCATTCGTTGCAACAATGATCCCACTTATTAACGATATGGCAGTCGGGCTAGGTTTATCACCTTCTGACGCACAAATCGACGTACTATGGTGGGCATTAGCATTAGGTGCTTGCCTAGGTGGAAATGGAACATTAATCGGGGCTTCCGCTAACGTAATCGTAGCCGGTATCGCTAGCCGTGAAGGGCATAAATTTAGCTACATGGACTTCCTAAAAGTCGGTTTCCCAATTATGATCGTTTCATTAATCATTTCTCACATTTACATTTACTTACGCTACCTTATGTAGTAGAAAAAGCGCCCTGCCAAGCAGGGCGCTTTTTTTCTGGAACAAAGCTCAATATATAAGCGCAATTTCAAATATATCAGCTATTTTCTCATTATATCGACTTATCAACAAAGAATGACAAATCTACTCGTTATACCTCACCGGCTCATTTCGAATAATGAATAAATGAATCGGCAAGAACACCGAAAATGTAATTGTATGAATGATAGTAAATAGTATGGCATTCGTTCCGTATCTATCTAAAATAGCGTAGATGAGATAAATAGACAGCACAATCGACACAGCCATTGCTAGCAAACTTATAATTGGTACATAATTAAAAATAAAGCATGCGACATATATGCCGAATACTTTCCATCCTGCTTCTTCTTTCAAGAAATCCGGCAATTTATCTTTCGCTAAGTCCCCCCACGTCTTACTATTTAAAAAAGGAATAAACGCAAGAACACCATCAGTTGCACCATCATTTTTCGCCATCGTATAAAGTGCAAAAGCCGTTAACAAATACGAAATAATGATCCAAAGTAAAACGACAATAATAAACGCAAAACTAAGAGCAAAGAAACCTGCTAGTACGCCTTGATCTTCCATCTTATCCTCTCCTCTCTCTTCTCAACATATTTCATTAACCTACAAGTTATGTTTTAAAATTCATCCAAACTCTCTGTATAATAATATGAGAAAGACAATAAGAGAGGAGAACGTACTTATGCATCCATTTGTAAAAGCATTACAAGAGCATTTTACAGCTCATAAAAATCCTGAAAAAGCAGAACCGATGGCACGTTATATGAAAAATCACTTCCCCTTTCTCGGTATTCAAACTCCCGAGCGAAGACAATTATTGAAAGACGTCATTCAAATACATACTCTCCCAGATAAAAAGGACTTTCAAATTATCGTACGTGAGCTTTGGGACTTACCAGAACGTGAATTTCAAGCTGCCGCACTCGACATACTACAAAAATATAGAAAACATATAAATGAAACTCATATCCCCTTTTTAGAAGAACTTATTGTTACAAAATCTTGGTGGGATACTGTCGACGGCATCGTCCCTACATTTTTAGGTAACATCTTTTTAAAACATCCAGAATTAATTTCCGCATATATTCCAAAATGGATTGCATCAGAAAACATATGGCTACAACGTGCCGCTATTTTATTCCAGCTGAAATATAAACAAAAGATGGATGAAGAACTCCTTTTCTGGATTATCGGACAACTGAACTCATCAAAAGAATTTTTCATTCAAAAAGCGATCGGCTGGGTCCTTCGTGAATACGCAAAAACAAGGCCTGATGTAGTTTGGGAATACGTTCAAACTAACAAACTCGCTCCGTTAAGTAAACGCGAAGCAATTAAGCACATTAAACAAACTTACGGAATAAATAACGAAAAAATAGGCGAGACTCTATCATAGATAGGCACGTTCCTCTATTGTGATTTAAAAAAGAACGTGATAGAATATGTTCATTATTATTAATATAAGTAGCGATGACGGACTTATAAGTACTTGCACAAAAGCGATTCAGGGATAGTGAAAGCCTGAAACCGCAAGGAAACGGCAGTCTCGAGCAATACGTGATGAAAGTGGATGTGCGAAATGCGCATCAACTAGGGTGGAACCGCGGGTATATACAAGCTCGTCCCTAGGCAAAATTGCCTAGAGACGAGCTTTTTTGTATTTAATTTAAAAGCGGAGGTGACTCGCTCAGAACAGGAGGGCATTGGAGCTCCTGACGAAGAGGCGCTTTTTGCCTCACAGGAAGGCGCGAAATGACCGACTGTTCTAGTCACCGGAGCTGGATAATTTAAAAGCGGAAGCGGCTCATTCAAAATGTGAGGCGGAAATAGCTCGTTTCACAAGTACCCATCACGTCATCACCAATACGTTAACTTTCAAAAGGAGGATTTTATTATGTATTCAATGGAACAAGTTGTAAACTTAGCGAAACATCGCGGTTTTGTTTTCCCTGGTTCTGAAATTTACGGTGGTCTTGCAAACACTTGGGATTACGGTCCACTTGGAATCGAATTAAAAAATAACGTTAAAAAAGCTTGGTGGAAAAAATTCATTCAAGAATCTCCATACAACGTTGGGTTAGATGCTGCTATCTTAATGAACCCAAAAACTTGGATCGCTTCTGGTCACGTTGGTAACTTTAATGACCCAATGATCGACTGTAAAAAATGTAAAGCTCGTCACCGTGCTGACAAATTAATTGAAGATGCATTAGATGCAAAAGGCATCGAAATGGTCGTTGACGGTCTTACTTTCGACCAAATGGCTGACTTAATGAAAGAACATGAAGTAAAATGCCCAGATTGCGGTAGTCAAGAATTCACGGAAATCCGTCAGTTCAACTTAATGTTCAAAACATTCCAAGGTGTTACAGAGTCTAGCACAAACGAAATCTTCCTTCGTCCTGAAACAGCACAAGGTATTTTCGTAAACTTTAAAAACGTACAACGCTCTATGCGTAAGAAACTTCCATTTGGTATTGGCCAAATCGGTAAAAGTTTCCGTAACGAAATTACACCTGGTAACTTCACATTCCGTACACGTGAATTCGAACAAATGGAACTTGAATTCTTCTGTAAACCTGGTGAAGATTTAGAGTGGTTCGCATTCTGGCGTGAAACTTGTAAAAACTGGTTACTTTCACTTGGTATGACTGAAGAAAGCATGCGTCTTCGTGACCACGGTGAAGAAGAGTTATCTCACTACAGTAATGCAACAACTGATATTGAATTCAGATTCCCATTCGGTTGGGGCGAACTTTGGGGCGTTGCATCTCGTACAGATTTCGATTTAAAACGTCACATGGAACACTCTAACGAAGACTTTAACTATATTGATCCACAAACGAATGAGCGTTACGTACCATATTGCATCGAGCCATCTCTAGGTGCAGACCGTGTAACATTAGCATTCTTATGTGATGCATATGAAGAAGAGCAATTAGAAAATGATTCTCGTACAGTTCTTCGTTTCCACCCTGCTTTAGCACCATACAAAGCAGCGATCTTACCATTATCTAAAAAGCTATCTGAAGGTGCTACTGAAGTATTCGCAGAACTAGCTAAAGACTTCATGGTAGACTTTGACGAAACTGGTTCTATCGGTAAACGTTACCGTCGTCAAGACGAAATCGGTACACCATTCTGTATCACATATGACTTCGACTCAGTTGAAGACAAAGCTGTTACAGTACGTGACCGTGACACAATGGAACAAGTTCGTATGCCAATTAGCGAACTAAAAGGTTTCTTAGAGAAGAAAATCCAGTTCTAATTATAAAAAAGAGGCAGCTCATAAGAGCCGCCTCTTTTCTATTTTTCACGTTTTTCTTTAATTGCTACTGTACATCTTGAAATACATAATAAATCGTCATTTTCATCAATGATACGAATATCCCAAACCATCGTTGTTTGTCCTCTATGTATCGGTGTTCCGATCGCTGTTACAATTCCATCTTGCTTTGAACGAATATGGTTTGCGTTAATTTCTAATCCGAAACAAATACATTTTTCTTGATCAATTAAATTGTATGAACCAACACTTGCCACAGTTTCTGCTAAAGCAACAGATGCACCGCCATGTAAAAAGCCAAACGGCTGATGCGTGCGTCCATCCACCGGCATCGTAGCAACTACCTTATCTTCTGTCATTTCTAACAACTCAATTCCAAGCGAATCCATTAAAGTTTTTGACATATCGTTTCCCCCCTTCTCTCACTTTTAATTAAATGTATATTTTTACCTATTTACTTTCAAACTACCTATAACACTTATATAAGGAGGTTTCACCTAAATGAAACAAAAATTTTGTATACTACTGCTTATATTCTCCTTGCTGACTATTGTACCAAATTGTACGCATGCAGCCAAAGCATCTAACCTGACAATTGATGTTAAGACTGTAACGCAAAAAGGTAAGAAACCTTATATAGAATATCAAATTAATAGGCCTTCTTTTCACAATTTTTCTGATTCACAATTTCAAAATAAGCTGAATTCCTATTACAAAAATTCTACTGATAAATTTAAAAGTAATTTAGAGAAAGAAGCGAAGAAATATTATAAAGAAACAGAAGGATCTAGCACACCTTTTCATCCATACGTTGCAAATGTTGACTATAAAGTAGCTTTAAACAAACCACCTTTTCTCAGCCTATATGTGAATTACTATCAATATACAGGAGGAGCGCACGGACTTTATACGTGGAAGGCAAATACATTTGATTTAAACGAAAAAAAATTATTACACTTAGACGATCTATTTCAACAAGAGGAGAAATACAAAGAAACAATTCGTACAGAGATTGTAAGACAAATTAAACAAAATGAAAGCATTTATTTTCCTGACGCATCCGAAAAGGTAATGAGCGCTAAAAAGTTCCACTACTTTTTAGAACCAGATAATCTCGTTATTTACTTCCCTTTATATGAAATTGCTCCTTATTCAAGCGGAATCCCGCAATTTCGTATTCCATATACATTGCTGAGAGACTATTTAAAGTCTTCTTATCAAAATATTTTGATTGACAACAAGTAAATATTTTCGCTACGATATTGTTAACCTAAACACAACAGGAGGTTAACAATATGAGGAGATTTCATGTTTTAGATCTAGCATTGGCTGCCATGTTCGTCGCTCTTATGGCTATTGGTGCAAATATTGTATCTTGGGCACCATTCCTACAAATAGCGGGCGTTCCATTATCTATGCAACCATTTTTCGCAATTTTAGCAGGGCTTCTTCTTGGAAGTAGACTTGGGGCATTATCAATGACTGTTTATATGCTTGTTGGATTAGCAGGTGCGCCAATTTTCGCTAACTTCAAGGCTGGATTTGGAGCACTTTTAGATCCTACTGGTGGTTTTATTATCGCATTTATTATCGTTGCTTACGTATCAGGAAAACTAGTGGAACGAAAAGAAAGACCAACATTCAGCACCTTTGCAATTGCTTCTTTCGCCGGAATCATTTTAACGTATATTATCGGTACTACTTATATGTACGGGGCGGTCAATATTTTCATGGGCGGTAATATGAGTTATAAAGCCGCTTGGATGATTATGATGTGGTTTGCAGTAAAAGATATTGCATTTACTATTATCGGTGCTATTATCGCACCTCGCATATACTATGCTGTACGCCGTTCAGCCTATCAACATTCTCATTCGACGATTTCATAATAAAAAGGAGTTGTTCCCATAGGAACAACTCCTTTTTATTATATTAAGACTCTTGCTTCGTTTGCTCATCTAAAATTTTCTTCATCATGACAAGCATATCATCACGTAATTCTTCGTGCTGCAATGCCATTTCAATTGTTGTTTGAACAAATCCTAATTTTTCACCAACGTCATAACGCTTTCCTTCGAAATCATACGCAAATACACGTTGAATTTCATTTAAGCTTTGAATTGCATCCGTTAACTGAATTTCGCCACCCGCTCCAACTTGTTGCTGTTCCAAGAACATAAAGATTTCAGGAGTTAAAACGTAACGTCCCATGATTGCTAAGTTTGAAGGTGCAGTACCTTGCGCTGGTTTTTCAACGAAATTACGAACTTGATAACGACGTCCCTCTTGCTCTAACGGATCGATAATTCCGTAGCGATGTGTTTCTGCCTCAGGAACAGTTTGTACACCAATAACAGAAGAAAGTGTTTTGTCATACTCGTCCATTAATTGACGTAAACATGGTGTTTCAGCTTGAACAATATCATCACCTAATAATACTGCAAATGGCTCATCACCGATGAATTTACGTGCACACCAAACAGCATGTCCTAGCCCTTTCGGTTCTTTTTGACGGATATAATGAATATCTACCATTTTAGAAGAAGCTTGCACTTTCTCAAGTAGTTCATATTTTTTCTTCTCTAATAAGTTTTGCTCTAGTTCAAATGCGTTATCAAAATGATCTTCGATAGAGCGCTTTGTTTTACCAGTAACGATAATAATATCTTCGATTCCTGATTTCACTGCTTCTTCTACAATGTATTGGATAGTTGGTTTATCTACTATCGGTAACATTTCTTTTGGCATTGCTTTTGTTGCTGGTAAAAAGCGTGTTCCTAATCCCGCTGCCGGGATAATTGCTTTTCTCACTTTTTTCATGACAAATACCCTCGCTTTTCATTCTAATTCTCTTAGTAAGGTGCAAATTTATAACATCAACTCTTAATAATCCTCTACATCATACAAAACTATAAGAAAAGAGGAGGTCGTTCTCCGTTCTCCTCTTTTCCTATCAGTAGCACTCTATTCTATTATAAACGATTCATAATGTCTTCTTTAATAGTAAGTAACTTTTGTTCACTATTTTGTAAGGAATCATCTTGTACACCAAAGTAGAATTTAATTTTTGGCTCTGTGCCAGATGGACGTAAGCAGAACCAAGAACCATCTTCTAATTTATATTTTAACACATTTGATTTCGGTAAGTGAATCTCTTCCTTATTTCCATCTTGTAAAGTTGTAATAATGCTTGCCTTATAATCCTCAACCGCAACGACTGTGAAGCCCGCTACTTCTTTCGGAGGATTTTCACGGAATGTTGCCATCATCTCTTGAATCTGTTCCGCACCGTCTTTTCCTTTTAACGTTAACGATACAAGATCTTCACGGAAGAAACCATACTTCTCGAATACTTCTAATAGACCATCATATAACGTTTTTCCTTGCGCTTTGTAGTATGCAGCTACTTCACATGCAAATAAGACAGATTGTACCGCATCTTTATCACGGCAGAATGGACGAATTAAATAACCATAGCTTTCCTCATAACCGAATTGGAATTCATATTGTCCACTTTCTTCATACTGTTTAATTTTCTCACCGATAAATTTAAATCCAGTTAACGTATCAACTGTATCCAAACCGTATGCTTTTGCAATTGTGCGGCCAATTTCAGACGTTACGATTGTTTTTAGCACAACACCGTTTGCCGGAAGAGTTCCATTTTCTTTCTTTTGTGATAATAAGTAATCGAGCATTAATGCACCTGTTTGGTTACCAGTTAATACTTGGAACTCACCATCGTGATTACGAACTGCTACGCCTAGACGGTCTGCGTCAGGATCAGTTGCGATTAACACGTCTGCGCCAACTTTTTCACCGTCACGAATTGCATACTCAAACGCTGCATGCTCTTCTGGATTCGGCGATTTTACTGTAGAGAAGTTTGGATCTGGTAACTCTTGCTCTTTCACAACCGTTACATCTGTAAATCCAACTTCTTCTAGGCCACGACGTACAGAAATATTTGACGTTCCGTGTAAGGGAGTAAAGACGATTTTTAAATCTTTACCAACTTTTTGTACCATTTCTTTATTAATAATGACATTGTTCAATTCTGCTGCATATGCATCATCTACTTCTTGTCCAATTATATGTAATAAACCGTCAGCTTTTAATTGCTCCACATCAGCAACTTCAACTGTTAGTTCATCTTTCACTGCATTTACGTAGCTAATTAACTCATCAGCTTCTTTTGGAGGCAACTGCCCACCATCTTCACCATATACTTTATAACCGTTATATTCAGGTGGATTATGACTCGCCGTAAGAACGATTCCACTTACTGTATGTAAATGACGAACTGCGAAAGAAAGCACTGGCGTTGGACGTAAGCTTTCAAATACATATGTTGTAATACCGTGTGCACCAAGTGTAGCAGCTACTTCCATTGCAAATTCAGGTGATTTATGACGAGAATCATACGCTACAACAACACCGCGTTTTTTCGCTTCTTCACCTAATTTTTCAATAAATACTGCTAATCCTTTTGTTGCTTTACGAACTGTATATACATTTAAACGATTCGTACCAGCACCAAGTTCACCGCGCATACCACCTGTACCAAACTCTAAGTTTTTATAGAAGCTATCTTCAATCTTCTTCTCATCTTGTCTCATGTTTTCTAGCTGTTCTTTTAATTCTACATCTAATTCTGCATATGAAAGCCATCGACTAAATTCTTGTTTCCAATTCATCCTTCTATCCCCTCTCACGTGTCATAACTTCATTATATGAAAAAAACAACCTGTATCTCAATATTTTTTAAACTCTAGCAGGATTTTACTATAAATATTTGTATACACTATGGTTAAATACTCCACCAAAGGGAATGAGGATTATGCATGAATGGGGCTTGTCAGAAGAACTCAAAATAAAAACAAAGCAGATGATCGAAATTGCCGAAAAAGAATTATCAAATATGAGACAAGCAATCGATAAAGAAGATGAATGTATTTTATGTAAAATGGAAGATATTCATCATATGTTAACGAACGTACAAACGTTAGCGGCTACATATTATATTCAAGCCTACTTATCACCTTATACGGAAAGTTCGTATTTTATCACAACAGCTGTTCAACATTTAAGCACCCGAAAACACGGTGCTCTTATTGTTGTGGAACGAAACGATATTCTTGATTCTTTCATTCAAACTGGAACGACACTAAACGCACACTTAACCGCTCCACTACTCGAATCGATTTTTTATCCAGGTAATCCTCTTCATGACGGAGCCGTTCTTATTAAAAATAATCATATTGTCTCAGCTGCTAATATTCTTCCGTTAACGACAAGCACAGAAGTTGATTCTGAGCTTGGGACACGCCACAGAGCTGCAATTGGCTTATCAGAAAAAAGTGATGCACTTATATTAGTTGTCTCTGAAGAAACGGGCCGTACTTCATTTGCTTTAAATGGGACCTTATATACGATTTCTTTATAAGAAAGGTCTTTCACCATGTAGCACCTTTTTTGAACTGTACAATAGTAAATGAAGTTATATCGACTTACTAACAAATAGGTATACCGTATCAATAAGAAAAGTTATTCTTCTATAAAATGCTCATCAAGTATTGCAAATGTATGTACTATTGCTCCAGCTGGTCCTAAATCATGTGTTCCTATCATTTCAAATATTTCAGCAATGTTTTAAGTGCAACAATTCTCACTTCATAAATTGCTAATTTTTTTGTACTTGAAACATGTTCAGACCTCTTTCATGACGATTATATTTTTCTGCTCTGTGATACTTCGGACTTTTGTTTTATATCTATTTTTAAGAAATAGTAAAAAAGGTACTTTAGAAATCCTATCTAAAGTACCCTTTTATTAAAAATCTATTTTATTATAAAGAATAATTCGAGACTGCAAAATGATAGAAATATAACATACTATCAAAATTATTTATCATTATTAATATCAATATCACACATAGAGCAACTACTTTTATACGTCTCATCACTTTAAAGCCATATGCCAATAATAAAGGTATTGTAAATACCATATGCGCGCCATAAATAAATGCTTCAGATGCTCCGAAACCAACAATTCCGTGTAAAACAATATTAAATAATAAACATAAACTTAAAAACCTTACGAAAGGTTCTTTTCTAAAATTCCTCCAGACAACTACCATTAGAGAAGCATACACAGATACAATCGCAATCCAACCCATTATAGTATGCGATGGGAGCATATTTAATTGCGCAAATTGCTCACCTTGTCTTAAAGTAACCTCCGAAAACGGTCCAAAGATGAATGAAGATCCCAATAACAAATGAAATACTAGTATATACTTAGACCCTACATATTCCTCTGAAAAACTTTGATTCCCTGTAAATTTAATATTAGTATTGATCACATCAATAAGTGATATATTATTTTCTATAATTACTAATACGAAGAGCAGAACGACCACAACGATCGAAATACCAGTCCAAATGACCCTTTTCTTTATTGTTTTATAACTCATTACACTACCTAAAAACCACATAAACGAATTAGTTAATGTAACCCCCGATATTCCTATTGCCAATAACATATTAGCAATGCTGAATCCCGTTTTCGCTTCTTTTTCTCCTGTAATGAATGGATAGCACACAAAGCACATAAGTACCAATGTAAAATTCGCATAGACAAAAGATTCTGGTGTCCACGTAATAACTAACAGAGTAGCTGAAAATCCGTACATGACCGCTAGTAGGAAAGAAACAATTGCGTTCTTACAAATTTTACAGCATAACATGTAAATCATAACTACACTTACCGTACTTAAGAACGCTTGAAAAAATATAATACCTTGCACTACATTTTTTACACCTAGTGACGATAGCACTGTTGCTATTCCCTCAGTTATAAAATTTAAAAATGGGTGTCGAAACAACACTTCATCTGCAATCGGTATTTTAGACAAGAAAAAACTTAAAATATAATAACCCTGATCAAAAGAAAAATACATATCATACCAGGAAGCTGTTAACATCTTAGAGTCGTTTTCCATTTTCCAACCGATAAAAGAATAAAATGAACAATAAAAAACGAAAAGGACAAGGGCTAATATTCCCTTTCCTTTATAACCATTCCAAATATTCAATACTTCTTCTCCTCTCTAAGGTAAAAATACCATAATTAAATGTGCTACATACCCAATAACTGTTCCTAACATCAATCCACCAAAAATCTCATGCCAATGATGTCCCTGGCGCTCTCTTAATTTCTCTTCTTCCGAACTAATATGTTTATTCAACATTTTTGCATGTTTACCAACTGTACGTCGAAGTCCTGTGGCATCAATGATAACAATTGTTAAAATCGCCATTCCTATTCCAAACATCGGTGTATTAAAACCTTCATGAAACCCTATTGTCATGACCATACTTGATAAAATCGTTGTATGTGTACTAGGAAATCCACCGTTTCCAACTAAACGAAAAGCATCTTTTCCCGAACGAAGATAATTCACCAAAAATTTCAATACTCCCGAAGCTACCCAAGCGATAAATGGAAGTACACAATATAAATATGTTCCCATTGCTTTACCTCCTATGATTTTGCGATAAATAAAATCCCAATCACTATGAATACCATTCCAGCAATCTTCATGAAATTGATAGTTTCACCAAATAATAGTGCTGACGCAATAATAACAAATACATATCCAAAGCTCACCATTGGATAGGCATAACTTAGATCAACCTTTCTCAGTACAATCATCCATAATAATGCACTTAAACCGTAAAAAGCTAATCCAAAAAAGTTTGGTAAATTAACAAAATTCATAATACCTAAAGCCGCTGAATTTTGCGATTTCATTGCACCAAACTTTAATAAAATTTGTCCTACAACTCCCATACAAACTGATAACATAATCATTAAAAATTGTTGCATCTCTATACTCCTTAACTGTTTTTATTCCAAATAAAAAACGTTTAAGACACTCTTCTTAAACGTTTTAACAAACCCGAATAGAGTAATTAAAAGTTCAATAGTATAATAATAACTGTTATCGCGTATAACAACACTGTTATTAGAATATGCTGATCCTCTAATAAAACTTTATCAGGTTCTCCACCTTTATCTTCCATGTGAACTAAATATAAATAACGAAAGATCCCGTAAATTACAAATGGAATTGTCCACATTAAATAGATACTTTTCCCTGCATTAAAAGTAAAAATAGCGTAAGTAACGATTGTACTTAATTGATCTAATAAAGCAGGAGAGTAACTTTCTAATACTTTTCTATGAGAACCTTTATTAGCCTGTAACAACACTAATTCATGTCTTCTTTTATTAATAGCCAAGAATAGTGACAGTAATAATGTGCATAATAAAAACCATGGTGTAAATGGCACTTGAATGACTAATCCCCCGGCTAATGCCCGTAAAACAAATCCAGCTGCAATAATTAAAAGATCAATTATTACAACATGCTTTAGACGAATTGAATACGCTACATTTAAAGTGAAATATACAGCTAACACTAAACACAATAATGGGTTTAATACATATGAAACTACTAAAGACGCTACTAAAATAACGCAGCCTGCAATAATAGCAAAATACGGATTTAAAGCACCCGATGCCATCGGTCGATATCGTTTAACAGGGTGTTGTCGATCCGCCTCAATATCCATAAAATCATTTAAAATATAGACACAGCCAGATATCGCACAAAATAACGCAAAACAAATTGCAGCTTGTGCTACCATAGTTAAAGATACTTGTTTTATAGAAAAGACTAGCGCTGCAAATACAAGCAAGTTTTTAGTCCATTGCTTCGGGCGTAACTGTTTAAAAAACAATACAACTATATTCTGTTGAGATAAAGTTCCTTCTCTCATAATAATAAGAGAGCTTCTATTCCTTTCACTCTCTTCCGTCCCTCCCTATTCAATTGTTATTTCTTTCTATTACAGGAAAGATTATACCATATAAATCTAACATTGAGAAACAGTTATTAAAGACTAATAAAGGGCTCTCTCCTGTATTGGTCTTTCTAAAAAATACAGGAGGAAGCCCCATCGATTATACATCCTATTTCAAATATTGACCACGAAACACCTGCATCGTTTCATCTTGGTTTAACATCGTTAACTGTTCTTCTGTAAACTTGCCATCTCCGACTTTCACTACATATACGTTTACTTTTTTCTTGCCCCATTGACTATACACATCTTGAACCGTATCGTAATACAAATCAAGCCTATTTCCTTTAATAGCGCCGCCTTTATCCGCTACAACTCCATATCCGTAACCTGGTACAAATAAAATTGTTCCAATTGGGAATACACGTAAATCAGCAGCTATCGTAGAATATAAATCTCTTTTCGCTTTAACACCTGAATATGTAATACCATACTCTGGATGCCCCGGCCTCTTACCAGTCGACTCAACACCTGATGTATAGCCTGTTGCAGTCATTTCTATAACACGATATTTAGACCAGTCATTTGCCTGTTCTAAAGCATTTATCACTTCTTTACTCGGAGCAACTTTTTTCTCAATTTCTGCTGCATGTACTTCTTTTGCACTCGTTTCTTCATATGATTTTATAATTTCTAATAAAGAAACTCCTGTGAAAGCCTTCCATGTTACGCATAATGCGAATGCAAGTAAACAAGTCATCATAATGCGAATACAATATCGTTTTAACATTTTTATATTCCACACTCCTTCATCGTTAATCATTCCCTATACGATAAAGAAATATGCAAAAGAAAATCTCCAATGAAATTGGAGATTAAAACATTTGATACCCACTTTTCCGAAGTTTCTTTATTACAACTCCCGCTAAAGCTGCTCCTACTAATCCAGTAGATAAAATAAACATATCTGCTTGTCCTAAATGCGATACACTCGTTCCAAATGAAGAAAATGTTTCTTTTGGTTTTGAAAAATAATCCCATACACTTGCTTTATTAATAATAAGCATACAAATAATTGGATAAACAATAACCATTACCCATGTAGCCCGCAAAATCATGTTGAGTAAAAATCCAATGCCAAAAAACAAAATAAAGAATAACATCATTGAAATAAGTAGTACCGGTATACTCACTTCTTCTCCCTCTCCTTCGCATACGCCGTAAACACATGATAAGCCGTGTAACCAAATTGCTCTCCTGGATTTAATGTTTTATCCATCTCAAGATGCGACTCTGCTCTTCCTTCTAATAAATATTTAATGAGTACAGAAGTATTTTGATCATCTGCAATATTTTCTGGACGTAAAAAAGCTACTTCCGACAATTCTTTCTCCTGTACAATAACGTCTTCTCCCTCTGGCTCTAAAAGAAAAATAATCATATTATCGCTAATTTCATTACGAATGACACCCGAACGAATACCGATAATCCCCTTTACATGAGCAACAATGCCTGTCTCTTCTAAAATTTCACGTTTCACAGCTTCATCAACAGTCTCACCTTCATTAACAAAACCAGCTGGTAAAGACCACTGTCCTTTCAATCCACCGTATTTCTTCTTAACGAATAGCCATCTCCCATCTTTTGTAGCTACTAAGCCACTGACAGCTAACCACACTTTCCCTCGCTTCCCCATGACGTAACCTCCTCCGCCAAAACGGACAGAATATTCTTTCTTTTTTATATATTATACTATATTTTTAAATACACTGTGACTTTTCCTTTCTTAGAGTATAATATCCCCTTCCATATTTTTGATATAGCGTTAATAAAGAACTATACGGAAGGAGAAGCACATATGAAGAAAACGAAACAATGGCTTCGCGAATCTGCATTTTCTTTCTCTGGAAACGTAATTATTCTATATGTAATTTCTTTCGCTTCCCTTCAAGCTGGACTCATTTTCGGATTCAGACATTGGATTCATTCATTTCATGACACAACAAGCCTTGAAGAAAGTATTGCACCAGTCTTCCTCTCTCTTTTCATCCTCTTTTTATTACTATATCGGAAACGTGTATGATACAAAAAAAAGCAGAAACAGCTCATAGCCGTTTCTGCTTTTTCTACTATATATTAAAAGAACTTTAATTTACCTTTTTTAAGAACTAATAAAGGTCCACCAAGTAAGAATAGGTAACGGTTATCGATTACTTTCTTCATGAAGGAAGCTTTCCAACCTGTTAACTTTTTACCCATAACAACGCCCATTGCATCGTCATGACCTAATGAACATACAGATCCTTTATTATCAAATGCGAATTTTTTCATTTCACCTTTGCCACGAACTAATACAGTTAAGTTGTGTGCGATGTTATAACCTTGTTGAATTGCAATTTGTGCTGTTGGTGGGTATGGACGGTTAATCTCTTCATTGATGATTAACGCTGCGTCACCAACCATGAATACATCTTCATGACCTGGAGCATGCATAAACTCATCCACTTTAATACGTCCGCGCATTGCTTCAAATCCAGACTCTTCTACAATACCGTTACCACGAACACCTGCAGCCCAAACTACAGTTTCAGATTTAAGAAGTTCAGAATCATCACCGTTTGCAACGATAATACCTTCTTCAGTTGCTTCTTTAATTGCTGTACCGATGCGGAATTCTACACCTTTTTTCTCAAGTTGTTTTACGGCGTATTCTACTAGTTCTGGATCAAAACCAGGAAGTGCCGTTGGAGCAGCCTCTACACAGATGATGCGTGCTTTTTCACGTGGAATATCGTACTTTTTGCAAAGTTCAGGAATACGATTTGCAAGCTCACCTACATACTCGATACCAGTAAATCCAGCACCACCAACAACGATTGTTATTAACTCATCGCGTTTTTCAGTCGCATATTGAGCGAATTTTTCTTCCATATGCTCACGAATTTGACGAGTTGCATTAATGTTAGTGATTGAGAATGCATGCTCTTTTAATCCTTTAATTCCGAACGTTTCTGACTCGAAACCAAGTCCGATTACTAAGTAATCATACTCTAATTCACCATTTTGTAAGATAACACGTTTTTCAGCAGCTTTAATTTCTACTACTGTATCTTGTACAAAGTTTACTTTATTTGTATCGATAACGTCTTGAATATCTAGACAGATTTTATCATCCTGTAATGTACCAGCTGCACTCTCGTGTAACCAAGTTGCTTGGTAGTGATAGCTGTTGTTGTTTACTAACGTAATTTCAGCTTCACTTACAGATAATGTTTTTTGCAGACGAACAGTCGTAATCATCCCACCATAACCTGCACCTAAAACTACGATTTTTGGAGTCTTCACCAAATCACAACCCTTTTCTTTATATAATAGTAATGAAAAAATAATACCAAGTACTAAAATCTCTATTTGTCAAGAATGTGGAATTTATCACATTCTATATCGTAACAAAACGCAGTCAAAAAATCGTACGAAATTTGTCATAGAAAATTAACATAATACTTCCCTATATTAGTCGGTTTTATTCTAGAATTCAAGCGTCTGGGGAATTATCAATATTTTAAAATAACATAGCGTTTTCAAGGGTTTTCCATCCTTTTTTTCATGTATTTTCCTTTCGCTATATTTTATACAATTCTAAAACGTCTATGCATAAACTTACTTATAATTCAGTCGTTTTCAGAAGTATTATTAACTGAAGTATGCTATCATTTATTTTGAAAGTGTCATCATTTGCAGGATTTTCGTGTACATATGAACAATATATGAAATCAATATTAATTTTCCATCTATAGGGGGAATGAAAATGACAGAAAATCAAAAAGTTTACGACATAACAATAATTGGTGGTGGCCCAACAGGACTATTCACTGCATTTTATGGCGGAATGAGACAGGCAAGTGTAAAAATTATTGAAAGCTTACCTCAACTTGGTGGACAATTATCCGCACTATATCCTGAGAAATACATTTATGATGTAGCTGGATTCCCGAAAGTACGCGCACAAGAGTTAGTTGATAACTTAAAAGAACAAATGAAGAAATTCGATCCAACTGTTTGTTTAGAAGAAGCTGTTGATACGCTTGAGAAACAAGCTGATGGCATATTTAAACTTGTTACTAATAAACAAACTCACTATTCTAAATCTGTCATTATTACTGCTGGTAATGGTGCTTTCCAACCACGCCGCTTAGAATTAGAAGGCGCGACAAAATACGATAAGAAAAACTTACATTATTTCGTTGATGATATGAATAAATTTGCTGGAAAACGTGTCGTTGTATTTGGCGGCGGTGACTCAGCAGTAGACTGGACAATGATGTTAGAACCGATTGCAGACAAAGTTACAATCGTCCATCGCCGTGATAAATTCCGTGCACATGAACATAGTGTAGAAAACTTAATAAATTCCCGCGCAGAAGTAAGCACACCGTATGTTCCAATTGAACTTATTGGTGAGGACACTATTGAGCAAGTCGTTCTTCAACACGTAAAAACAGAAGAAAAAGTTATCATCGATGTTGATGACGTAATCGTAAACTACGGTTTCGTTTCTTCTCTTGGTCCAATTAAAAATTGGGGCTTAGACATTCAAAAGAACAGCATTCTCGTGAATTCGAAAATGGAAACAAATATTCCGGGCATTTACGCTGCTGGTGACATTTGTACATATGAAGGAAAAGTAAAACTCATTGCTTGTGGCTTCGGGGAAGCACCGACAGCAGTAAACAACGCAAAAGCTTACTTTGATCCAAACGCAAAACTTCAACCAATGCATAGCTCAAGTATGTTTTAATATAGAAATAAAAAGAACTCCTTTCACGTATGGAAGGAGTTCTTTTCTTTCTTATAAAGATTCTTAATCCAAATTATCTCAGTCCTTTAAACTGCTAATAGTAAAGCACTCCCTCATTTCATACTCTCTCCTAAAAAAACACTACTTTTTCCCAAAAATATGTTACAATAAAACAGAACAAACGTTCCTTATTTAATAAAGGAGGTTTTACAATGAAAGAACCTATTATCGTAAAAAAAGAAGCTTTCCGGGCTATCGGCGTTTCTATTACGACGACAAACGAAGAAGAGGCGTCTACTGAAGGAAAAATTCCAAAGCTTTGGGATCGCTACTTCCAAGAACAAATCATGCATCACATTCCAAATCAACAAACAAAAGAAACATGTTCCTTCTATTCAAACTATGAATCAGATGAAACTGGTACATACAAATTTACAATTGGCATGCCCGTTTCTTCATTAGAAGATGTTCCTGAAAATATGACAGCTTTAACAATACCTGCCGCAACGTATGCAGTATTTACAACAAGAAAAGGCCCTGTATCCGAAGTTATTTGTGAAGCTTGGGAATATATTTGGCAATGGTCGAAAGAAAACAAACGTGCTTTCACAACAGACTTTGAGCTTTATGACGAAAGAGCAATGGATCCAAATAACGCACAAGTAGATATTTATATTGCATTAGCTTAAAAAAAGGTGCCCTTCGGCATCTTTTTTTGTCGTTAAATAGCTACTGGGCAAATTCATTATTATTGTCTACAATGAGAAAGTGCAGTATAGAAATATTAGAAACTGTATAAAACGATTGTTAATAGGTTTTAGTCTAAAATTGGTACATAGAAAGGAAGCAATATGGAGGAACTACAACAAAATAAATCTGCTTTAGAAGGAAGCGGAAAGCCGTTATTGAAAAATACGAATTTCCTTTTTCTTTGGGCAGCTACTCTCTTTTCAAGCTTTGCTTTAGCCTTTTTTACTTTTTCACAAACATGGTACATAGCAAAAACATTAAACCTTGAAGCTTCACTCGGTATTGTTTTCGTGGCACTTAGTGTCCCAAGGCTCATTTTTATGATTGTCGGCGGCGCAGTAGCTGATAAATTCCCGAAAAAGAACATTATGTTTTACTCTAATATTATTCGTGCTATTCTTGTCGCAACCATTCTCACATGGTTCATCGTCGGTGATGTAACACTATATACATTTGCTTTGTTCGCTTTATTCTTCGGACTTGCTGATGCTTTCTTCTGGTCCGCAGACGGATCTATTCTGCCTGAACTCGTAGAAAAAAGCCGTTTAACACAAGCGAATTCACTTACACAAATGACAAACCAAGGATCGGTTATCTTGGGCCCTGTACTTGGCGGAATTCTCATTAAATTTACGAACTATGAAACAATTTTTTCAATTACAATCCTGCTACTTATTATCGCTGCAATACTCGTTCAAAAAATACAATTTACAGTGCCCGAAAAAACTGAAGCAGATAAAGGCATGTTTACTTCTATTAAAGAGGGAATTTCATATGTAAAAGAATCACCATTTCTTTCAACTTTCCTTATTTGTAGCGCCTTTTTAAACTTATTTTTAATCGGTCCGATGCAAGTAGGCTTCCCACTCTTCGTCAAAAACGTGCTGCACGGTGACTCACTCCAGTTTAGTTACTTAGAAGCAGCTGTTGGTGGCGGGATGGCAATAGGCGCTGTCATTGTCGGATTAAAAAATATTAATCGTAGACGCGGGCTATTTTGTATTATCATGATGCTACTGTCTGGTGTATTCTTCCTATCCATCAACTTTAGCACCGTACTCTGGCAAGCATTATTAGCTGGAATGTTTTACGGCATTACAATTGCAATGGCTATCGTTCCACTTATGGCAATGATTCAATCAACAGTAAAAGAAGAAATGATGGGACGCGTTATGAGTTTACTCATGCTTTCATCAATGGGATTCATCCCGCTCTCTTACGCATTTACATCGCTTGCACTTGGGATAGGCATTCCAATTGTAACAGTTATGAAAAGCGGTGCAATTGCCGTTATCGTCTTCGTACTATTTGTAGCAATTCGTGTTCCAGTTGTAAGGAAATTCGATTAATCACCGAGAGTCATGTATTATACGCATGACTCTTTTTTAAATGGATCGAATAACGGTATCCCCTTACTCCGCCTCAAAGCCGCTCCCCATTCTAATCCAATTTCTAAAAATAAATCTCGCATCGTACTATACAAAAGCGCTCCAACATCTTTACGAATTTCTCCGTACTTATACGCCCTCACAACACTTTTCACCCGCCAAATTAAATTTCCATGCACTTCTTCATCAGCTAAGATCTGCTCTAATAAAACACATTGCTCTAGTAATCCGCTTTTTTTATAAGCAAGCTCTACTTTACTCCAAAGTGTATTAATCTTCTTCGGATGACTCGTCATCGGTATAAGTGCGTATATAAAAGGCTTCGGTATATCATGGCGACAATACGTCTCATCAAGCTCGTACGTTATTACTCTTTTCTCTTTTATTTGTGGAATGTTTTTAGAAAGAATTGTTTCCCTCTCATTTTTTTGCTCATTTCCACTACAGCCATCCGTACAATCACCACTTTCACATGCGGACATTTCCATGCGGTCATCCATACGGTCAATCGCAGATTTAAGAAAAACATATAAATTTGCACTATACCCGCCACGCTTATACCTTTCTTTTGTCGCAATACGCTTTATAATTCCCATCTCTTCTAACTTTGCAATCGAACGGCGTACAGTACGAATACTCTTTCCGATTTTCGTCGCAATCGTCTCCATTAATGGACAAGCAACACCAACGGTTTCGTTCTTTTCATTAACCGCATACTTTCCTAAAAAATGAATAACGAAAGAATCTGTCTTATTTAGTTGAAATTGATAGCATTTAAAAAGTTGTTTTTGATATGCATTAAACTCCTCTTTACTTCGAAATTCACTATATGGTTTCATTAAGTTATATAAGTTTCCCATTTTTATCACCTCATCTATATGTAGGAAACAGAAATGGAATTTGGCGTGATATTTAATATTTTTTTATTGGAGATGAAAATATGATTGTAATTAGCGCTTGTTTAGGTGGTATTGCTTGTCGGTATGACGGCAACGACAATCTCGTTTCAAAAATAGAGGAGTTATTACAAAGAGAAGATACGATACTTGTTTGTCCCGAAGTATTGGGCGGCTTACCGACACCTCGTCCTTCAGCTGAAATTATTGGTGGGAATGGCGATGACGTTTTAGATGGAAAAGCAAAAGTGATGACGAAGGAGGGACAAGATGTCACGGAGGCTTTCGTGCATGGTGCTTATAAAGCATTAGAACAAATAAAAGATTTAAATCCAGAATATATTATTTTAAAAGAGCGTAGTCCATCTTGTGGTAGTTCTACTATTTACACAGGAGAATTTAACGGTAATAAACAAACTGGTTACGGGGTAACAACAGCTTTATTTAAAAGAAATGGATTTAAAGTCATTTCAGAAGAAGATTTTGAGAATGAAAAAAGGAATTGACTACGCTCGTCAATTCCTTTTCCTCATTCTTTATTTCACACCTAATTTTTCTTTCACTTTCGCAGGAAGCTCGTCTTTCTTCACTTCTTCCCAAGCCGTTACACCTTTTTTATCTGAGTAGTATACGCGTAAAAATGCTTCTTTACGAAGATTTTTTTGTGCAGTAAATTCTAATTCTTTCTCTTTACCATCTTTATCAAAACCAGTTAGCTTATATTGGTAATCTTTATATGGCTCACCATTATCAGATTTACCATTATACTCTTTTCCATCTACTGTAATTTGAACGTAATACTCATCTTTCCCTAAACGGTTAATATCACAGCCAACTAAAAGGCTTGCAAATACAACTAAAATACTAAAAAGTGCAATATATCTTTTCAATTCCTTCACCCCATATGCTTTCTTATATTGTTATCTTAAAGCCTAAGCTTTAAAGAAGAAATTCAAAAACATGACATGAACATTACACTTTTGTAAGATAATAATTATTTCTTCACTCTAGAAACAGTCATCCCGTCACCAATTGGAATCAGTACGGATTCTAAATTTGGATGAGTTGCTACCGTTTCATTAAATTTCTTCATAATTTCTGTATAACGTTTCCGCTTCGCATCTTCATCTACTACACTACCAGCTAAAACATTATCTGTAACAATTAAAGCACCCGGCTTAGCAAGTTCAATGCAGTACGTTAAATAATTTTCATAGTTCTCTTTATCAGCATCGATAAAAAAGAAATCAAATTGTTTATTATCCACGGCTAATTTTTCGAGACTTTGTAAAGCAGCACCAATCATATACGACACTTGTTACGGATTTTATCATGCAATCTCCTTTAACACATGCATTAGTTGAACAACCTAAGGCTGCTTCGGTAGCCATTTTTTTGTACCAACTGGTAGTTTAGTTTTCAATATGTGAAAAGGGATTTCTAAGTGATGAATTGAATATATATTTACCGTTTACTAATTTTTAGGAATTCCCTTTATGGGAGATAAATTTTACTGTATTGCTGTATATCAAGTGCTTAATGAAGAAAGACTAGGAGCTTCGCACGATTCTATAATAACTTATAGTGATGCTGTAACGGGATTTCCTATAGTGCGATAAGGTATTTTTTAATTCATTTATTATAGAAATTGCAACACTCTTCCTCAAGAATTATTTCTTTTGGGTGAAAGTTTTTTTATTATATAAGTTTCATTCTGTCATCATTTAAAGTTGTCGAGAGGAGAAATAATATGAATCCTATTTTATTAGATGTTCCGTTACAAATAGAAACAGACAGACTTATTCTTCGAGCACCACTTCAAGCTGGTGAAGGGAATGTAGTACACCAAGCTATTAAAGATTCAATTAATGAATTAAAGCAATGGTTGTTTTTATTCCAGTCAATCCCTACTGTTGAAGAAACGGAAATTCTCCTGAGAAATGCGCATATAGATTTTTTGAAAAGAGAAAGCTTTCGCTATCTTATCTATCATAAGGAGACAAATGATTTTGTTGGAACTGCCAGCCTTCACGGAATTAATTGGAGTATTTCTAAATGTGAAATTGGCTACTGGATTAACACGCAATTTAGTGGCAATGGATATATGACAGAAACAGTAAGTGCGTTAACAAACCTTGGATTTCAATCATTTAAATTTAGAAGGATTGAAATACGATGTGAATGTACTAACACGAAAAGTCGTACGATTCCTGAAAAACTAGGTTTTGAGCTTGAAGGTATATTACGTAATGAAGATCTTTCAGCTGACGGCAAACAACTAACTGATACATGCATCTATGCAAAGGTAAATTAGATTAAGATTTTAAAATTCCTTGTACAACTACAGCATGCGATAGTTGTACAACGTATCTTAAGGTCGGTTTCCAATTTTGGAAGGCGGCTTTTTTGATTTTTTATAACGAACGGTGTCATAATAAACTACGCAAAAAGGAGTTAAAGTTCACGTATTAAACATAGGACTACTGGAAAATACGATTGATGGGGCGCTTCTTTATTCAAACACTGTTGGCAGTTGCGGATATTTGGGGCTAGCATTCGCCACCTTTGTAATACACTCTTTCTTGTTTAACGGCAAAAGAAAAGACCTCCCTAACGATTAAAATTCATCGCTAAGAAGGTCATTTTCTATTTCGACTAAAAACTTAGCACTCTTCCGGCTTACCAGCATTCGACGCTGTACGGAAAGATGATCCACATCCGCATGATGCAATTGCGTTTGGATTGTCGATTGTGAATCCGCCGCCAAGCATAGATTGTTTATAGTCAATTTTTACTCCTTTAACAATTGGAGCACTTTCTTTATCGATAACAAATTCAACACCGAAAAACTCAAGAACTGTGTCGTCTTCTTTTGGTTCTACTTCAAATCCTAAGCCGTAAGAAAGACCACTACATCCGCCGCCGTGTACAGCAAGGCGCACGTACTTCTCTCCATCTTCAGCATCTTTTAACATATCTTTAATTTGAAAAGCTGCTTGTTCTGTTACTTCAATCATGAAATACACCATCCTTTCTGTTCTTATTCTATTATACATCTTTACGCTTCTATCTTGTACTCATACACTCCGCGGCAAATTACTTCCGCAGGTCCCTTCATTAACACATTCCCTTCTTCTGTCCATGCGATCATTAAATCGCCGCCAGCTAAATGAACCGTAATTTCCTTACCACGTTCCATTTTCCCATTTAAAATAGCTGCAACGACAGCGGCGCATGCTCCTGTCCCGCAAGCTTGCGTTACACCAGATCCACGTTCCCAAACGCGGAAGTTCATCTCTTCATCGTTTAAAATCTCGATGAACTCAACATTTACTCGCTCTGGGAACATTTCATGCGTCTCAAGAACTGGACCTAACGTTGTAAGGGGCGCCTTTTCTACATCATCAACAAAAATAACCGCATGCGGATTTCCCATTGAAACAGCTGTAAATGCATAACGGTGATTATTGTATAAGAAGTTTTCACGAATAAATGGTGTTTCTCCTTCACCAAGCATCGGGATCTCTTCACGTGTTAAACGAGGTGCTCCCATGTCAATTTTCGCTAATGTAACTTTTCCATCCTCTACCGTTACTTCTGCGGTAACAATACCAGCTAACGTTTCAATTGTGAACACTGGTTCCTCTACTAGTTTATGCTCATACGCATATTTCGCTACGCAGCGTAAACCATTACCACAGCTCTTTCCTTCTGAACCATCATTATTAAACATGCGCATTTTCACTGGCGCTACATCAGAAGGACAAATTAAAATCATTCCATCTGCGCCAATACCAGTATTAATATTTGAAACCTTTTCCGCTACAAGAGCTAAATCTTCTTCGCGAATTTGTTCTTCAAACATATTTACATATATATAACTATTGCCAAGACCATGCATTTTTGTAAAAGAAAATTGGCTCATTTTTATTCACTCCAAAAATAATTTATTATTTCAAGTATAAAATGCATGCTTTTAGAACACAATATGAATGTCCCCCGTTTCTCATATTTGACAACGTTTTGGCGATAAGCCATTCTTACACAAATCGTGTAAGAAAAAAGCCCTTCTAAAAAGGGCCTTTTTTTGTTTAAACAAACATTACCGCAAATAGCGGAATAAATAGCAAAAGAAAAAGACGTTGCCTATTTGCAACGTCTTAAAACATTGGATTTTCATCCAAATAATCATATACATTATTTACAAGTTCTTCTACTGTTGTACCTTGTACAACTTCACCATTTACAAGTGCAAATGGACCTTCAAAACAAATACCACAATATCCTAAACAACCATATTCCATTACGTCTAAATTAGGATCCTTTTCTAATTTTTCTAAAGCTGCTTGTGAGCCACTTGCAAGGTTACCTACACAAAATTCGATTAATGGTTTAATCAAAACTCTCCCCCCTATATCTCTAAACAAATTACCCTTTACTTTCGCGGGCAATAGCATATATGCCTCAAAACGAAGTACATGCCTAATTGGTAAAAATGGATAAGTAACCTTATCTACTTAATCCCATTTCATTTTATTTATAAGAAGAAAACTAAGCTGTTTCTTGTTGTGTTCGTTATACATTCTAAACTATTTAGTTACTTCACTGTTTCACTTCAAAATAGATGTCTTTTTTTATGTAACATGCTGCTCATAATGAAATAGTAACTAGAAAATGAAAACAGTTTACTTTACTTTTCTTCTTATTGTACAACAGAGTATTCATTCATGCATTGTTATTTGTTCACAAATTCGATATAATTTGATTGAGTAAAGTCAAAATATTTTTTCAATATAAAATTGTATGATTAGGGGATATTTCAACAGAAAAGGGGTAATCCATCATGAAACACCTCGTACTACTAGGTGGCGGCTACGGTGGAATGAGAATTCTTCAGCGGCTACTTCCAAGCAATCAACTTCCAGATGATGTACAAGTGACATTAATCGACAAAGTACCATATCATTGCTTCAAGACTGAATATTATGCATTAGTTGCGGGTACAATTTCAGAAACGCATATTCGCATACCGTTTCCTGAACATCCACGTCTCAATATTCAATATGGTACAGTAACAAATATTGATCTTGAAACAAAAGCTGTTCATCTCGATGGCGGCGAAACAATCCAATATGATGATTTAATTATCGGGCTTGGCTGTGAAGATAAATATCATAACGTTCCTGGGGCGAAGGAATATACACATAGCCTACAATCGATTGAACAAACACGCAAAACATATGAACGATTAAATAGCTTAGAACCAAATGCAACAGTAGCTGTCGTTGGGGCTGGTTTAAGCGGCGTTGAAGTAGCAAGTGAACTTCGCGAGAGCCGTTCTGATTTAAAAATCTATTTATTTGACCGAAAAGATAGGATTTTATTCCCATACCCAGAGAAGTTAAGTAGATACGTAGAAGAATGGTTTGTAAAACATAACGTTACCATTATACGAAACTCTAACATTACAAAAGTGGAACCAAACATTGTATACAACCACGATGAACCACTTGAATGTGATGCAATCGTATGGACGGCTGGTATTCAAGCAAATGCAGTTGTTCGAAATCTTCCAGTTGAACAAGATGGTAGCGGACGGGTTGTTTTAACAAAATATCACAATATTCCAAACAACGAGCACGTTTATGTTGTAGGGGATTGTGCAGCACTTCCACACGCACCATCTGCTCAACTTGCTGAGGGTCAAGGAGAACAAATTGTCCAAATATTATTAAAACGTTGGAATAACGAACCACTTCCTGATGAACTGCCTGTTATTAAATTAAAAGGAGTTCTCGGCTCTCTCGGTAAAAAGCACGGATTTGGTTTACTAGCAAACCAACCATTAATGGGACGTGTTCCTAGATTATTGAAGTCCGGTATTCTTTGGATGTACAAACATCATAACGGTTAATACTTTAAAGGCTGCCTACATAGTAGACAGTCTTTTTATATTCATCTAAAAAGAAAATTTTTGTACAAAATAATAATTTTCAGAAATAATTTTCTCAATATAGATTCATAAGATTTTCCATTTTTATATTAAAAACTGTCGATGACAAAGTGTATGCTATATGTAAGAGTTATTTCAATTTATTATTTTCTTTAGGACCGAATGCGTTCGGTCTTATTTTTTATGCTATAAATACTATACATATAGGGGGCATTCCGTTTCACTTATGAACTTAACAAAACTAAATAATCGAATAGAAGTGAAAAAGAAAGAATTAATCCACCTCGTTGAAAAATATGGATTTACTCACGATAAAGTCATTTCTCTCAGTCAAGACTTAGATCGTTTGCTAAACTTATTAACGAAGCTAAATACTTCCGTCTCAAGACTCCCTAGCACCACAAGCAAAGAAAAAAGATGTTCCTTCTAAATACACTTTATTTTTCTATTTTTCTCTCTTTTTGATACGATATAACTAGAATCAGAAAGGAGTAAATTATGTTTATATTAAAAGACATCAAATATAAAGATATTCTAAACATTCCTTATTTACAAATTCATAAAGAAAATATCACTTGTATTATCGGAGAGAGCGGTAGCGGAAAAAGCACGTTACTTCGCATGCTAAATGATTTACAATCCCCAACATCCGGCACAATTGAATATAACGGAAAATCTATTTTAAATTATCCTCCCATTCAATTACGCCGTGAAGTTGTCATGCTCGGACAAACTCCGCCTATTTTTGATGGGACGATTAAAGATAATTTATTAATGGGACTTCGCCTTTCTGAAAAACCATTTCCAAATGACGATTCTTTACAGGGCGCATTAACGACTGTAAGCCTAGATAAACAATTAGAAGATAGCGCCTCCTCTTTATCAGGCGGTGAAAAGCAAAGACTTGCTTTCGCTCGCATTATACTAATGGATCCACCCGTCTATTTATTAGATGAACCAACTTCGGCATTAGATAGTGACACTGAACGCCGCGTAATGAAACGATTTACTGAACTAGCAAGAGAAAAGAAAAAAACAGTTATCTTCATCACGCATTCGCAACAACTTCCAGAAGAAATTGCAGACGATATTATTGAAATTAGTAAAACAAATGGTGCTACTCGAAAGGAAGTGCTCTCAGTTGAAGGGCGTTATTGAACTCCAAATTTGGCAACTTGCCGCTGCATATATTTTCATTCTTATTTTAATCGGACTTGTGAAATTAAAAGGAATACCGCGTGAGAAACAAATTACAATTGCAACATTCCGTATGACCATTCAGCTCGTACTTGTTGCATATATTCTTACATACGTATTTGAAAACAGTAATCCATTTTATACAATTGCTCTCATTACTTCTATTACTACATTTGCAATTTTTAACATTTATAAACGAGTTAATATTCCGATGTCAAAAGAATTAAAACGAGTAGCCGCTATTTCCATGATTGCTGGATCAATCGGGCCGCTTCTACTATTTATCTTTGTTATTATCGGACACGATCCTTGGTATGCTCCGCAATATATCGTTCCAATTACCGGAATGTTAGTCGGGAATGCAATGACGGGAGTTTCTCTCGGAGCAAATACGTTCTTAAACAATATGAAATCGCAAAGAAATCATATTGAAGGTGCACTTATGCTCGGGGCAACTCCAAAACAAGCAGTTGCTCCGCTCATAAGAGACGCTTTTGATTCTGCTATTTTACCGACAATTAATTCCATGGTCGGAATGGGAATTATAAGCCTTCCAGGTATGATGACAGGACAAATTTTATCCGGTGTATCACCATTTACAGCTATTCAATATCAAATCGCAATTATACTTGGCATTTCTGGAAGTACAGCTTTCTCTGTCATTATCTTCTTACAACTTGGATATAAAACGTTCTTTAATAAGCGGTGTCAGTTGAATGAAGTTGAAAGGCACTCATAAAAAAACTAGTATTAAATAAGATGGCTGTAAGTAGGAGGAGCACAATGAAAAGTAGCGAAAATTTATACCATGAAGGGAACTATCGCTTTTGGCTTAACACAAAAACAGGTAGTTTACGAATGAAATTAAACGGTGATAAAGAATTATATACTATACCAAAAAACTCAAAATTGTACGATCGACTTATGAATGACTTTTTTAGCAATTCCGTAAAAATAGAAGAAAGTAAAGCTGACTAATCATAGCTAGCTTTGCTTTCTTCTATTTCCCCATGTCTCCATCCATTCTCCCAAAGACCAATCACACAGTTTATTATCATCCGTAAATTGCTTCAAGTTAACCTTTACCTAAATTAAAAATAAAAAAACATTCCATAAGTAACAGATGTACTTAAAGGAATGTCTTTTCTTTTCTTTTCTTTACTAACCTTACGCCTTCTTAACGAACTGTGATTTTAACTTCATAGCTCCGAAACCGTCGATTTTGCAATCAATATCGTGATCTCCCTCAACTAGACGAATACTCTTTACTTTCGTACCAATCTTTACAACTGAAGAAGTTCCTTTTACTTTTAAATCTTTAATTACAGTAACAGCATCGCCATCTTGAAGAACGTTTCCATTCGCATCTTTTACAACTTTTGCACCATCATTATTTTCAGCCTCTGCTTCTTGGCCCCACTCATGAGCACATTCTGGACATACGAAAAGAACGCCATCCTCATACGTATATTCTGAATTACATTTTGGACAATTTGGTAAAGTAGCCATAAATTCATTTCCTCCGTTCATTATTTATACGTAAAAATCAAATCTGATTTTTACATCTCGATAAATAAAATTTGTATAGCATTTCTTTATACTGCCATAGTCTCACGTTATTGACAAGCCTACCTCAAATTCTCATTTTTTATTGTATTTTACAAAATTTTAATTAGTATTCCGGTTTTCTACAAATAAAAAGAAGAACCTTCACAAGATTCTTCTTTTCTATTCTAAATAAACGAGTTTTTCTCTAGAAAAACCACATATTTTCTTCAACGTAAATTTGATACTCTTCTTGTTCTTCTTCACTTAATTTCTTATTATTTAAATACACCTCTTGCCATTCGAAGTAATCATCATTTAAATATACAGCGAATTTAATTTTCACATTCTTTTTTTCTTCAAAATCATAGCCAGTAAATTCTACTACATCATAATCTTTTTCTTTCTTAACATACTTCCAATTTGGATTATCCGTTATAGTTTCTAAAGCATCTCCTTCAAGACTTAAACGAACAACGTTTTTAATATTCGGTTCAGTTGGTAAATAAGATAAGCCAAAACTAATTGCACCAAATACCGCAATTACTATCGCTTGTAAACCAAGCATAACTCCGATATGAGCGCCGCCCTTTGATTGTAAATAATACTCTTTCTTATAATCAGGCACATCTTCTGCCTTATGTAAAATACGAACAATATGCTTATAATATAAACGATTTCCTTGCCATCCAGTAAATAGCATGGTTCCAACATATATTATAAAATCTATCCACATTGGCATATCAATAAAAACAGGTGTAATTAAAGTAGGTACTCCTATTAATGTAAGTATAATAAATAACTTATACATTTTACGATAAGCTAACCAAAAATGCGGAAAGATAAATGCTACCCAATTCCACGTATTTTCTTTCTCAGGATTCTTCACTTGTCCCCATTTAAAGTCGTAATACGCCGTATTCTTGCGCACAACTTTATGTAATTCTGGCGAAGAAATTTTTCCCTCTACAGCAGTTTCCTTCACATACATCATCCTTCTCTTATTTCTATATAATTTTATTGTAAAGAAATAAAAAGAAGGAATCTAACAAAAAGTAGCCATATTTCATGAAAATGAACAGAAATTGAATATATTCCGACAATTCCTCATTTTATATTCCATTTTATCATTAAATATATTAGAATACTTATATATAAAACATTTAATACACCATGTTAAACATTTTATATGTTTAACAAAAAAGAACCCCTTTTAGAGTTCTTTTCCCTATTTTAATTACAGATACTTATGTCAAATTACTATTCCACTATTGTACCCCAACCGTCTATTACATAATGTTTCACATGAAACTACACATATTCCGTATTACCTTTCTATCATTCAAGATTGGTTTCAAACATGGACTTCATATAAAAATTTAGTAAATACAAATAGACATTCCATTACTCCAATACTATCTGTCGTTCCGATATTACAAGAAAAAGCATTTTTGCTTCTTACATGTTTCGCTTTCTACAACTTAAAACAGTACGAACAAGCTAATCACTACTTACAGCAATATTTACATTGCTCTGTGCATCTTAATAACGAGAAAAAAGAGCCGATATTCTTTCATAAAGTTGATATGTATATGAAAAAACTACTAGAAAACGCAATGTGATTTCACATTGCGTTTTCTACTAATCCTTTATAACAGTTCTATATTTTTCGTTTTCCCATCAATCGCTAGTTCTTCTAAATCACCTGCTATACTTGCTAAGTCTTTCATAATCTTCGGCTGATCACCAATTGGAAACATTTTATCCTCTCCTACCACTTCCCCCTACACTCCTCTATCACACTAAGCAAATACCTCTTCGTCATATCAGCCCTTCTCCAACTTGAGAGCTTTCGCTTTTCTTTTGGATTATGTCGTATTCGCTCTACTTCTTTTAATAAAGGTTCCCATTTATGAGGGTAAAACTCTAACATATACTGTAATCCTCTATCTTTTGAAACGATCGTTTTATGCTCTAACGTATATAAAATACGCCCCATTGTAACGACAGCTGATTCTACCCATTCTTCTATAAAAAATAAATAGGGACGCTTCGCTTTTTCACTCCAGTAATGTTCTACATTATATTTCATCGTATTTACTACATCATCCCATTTTATTTGAAACGGGAGTTCATCTGCTTCTTTCCCGATAACAGTAATACCTTGGTTTTTCAACGTCCACCATGTGACCGCATTAATATCCCAATGGCCAATATCTGCCTTACCATCTGCGCAATATACGTACTCGTCCATTTCATGATTATATTTTCCTAAGTCAGCAAGCGGAATATACATACCGTCCATTCTTTTACCTAACGTATTTTTACTAAGTTTTTTATGCAGTTCTATAATTTGTTGTTTTTCAGCTTCATTCACGGAATCACTTATTACCGTAACAAAGTCAACATCGCTCGTTTCTATATGAAATGCCCCTAAAGCAATGGATCCATAAACGTATACGCCGACTAACTTTTCATCCGAAAAGATTTCTCTTAATTCTACTATGTACCGCTTCATTAACTGCTTTACTTCTTCTGGCAAAGCATGTTTTATTACATTTTCCATATCTATCCCTCCATATAAAAAAGCCTTTGCAAATTCGCAAAGACTTCCTGCTTTATAAATATTTCTCGATTTCTTCATAAACATCCTTCAAACGTGGATTTCCTTCTCCAACGATTTCACCATTTACAAGAACGACTGGATAAAATAAATCTTCTTCCACCACTCGCTCTGCGAATGCTTTTTTATCTTTATCTTCTTGATCTTCTTGAATATCAATATACTCGAACTTAAATTTATTTTCTTGTCCTTCATATTTACGACCAATCGCCGCTTGTAACCACTCAAACGTTTCTGTTGAAGATGGCATTCCAACGCAGCTTGCACAAATTACTTTCGCCCCATACACTTGAACATTAACCATTTCTTCTCCCCCAATTCTTTGTCCTAACAGTATATTCAGATGACTTACTACATAAGCACATCGTTTTACAAATTCATTCTATACCCCTATACTGAAAAAACACGTTGTAAACATGATACAATATTTCGACAATAAAACAAGAACAGAAAAAATAGATTTTCCTCTGTATCTTGATTATAATAAAACTGATGAAAGGAGTCGATAAAAATGGAAAACCCAAATATGCAAGAACAAGTACTAGAAGTATTAGATAAATTACGTCCGTTCTTACTTCGTGATGGCGGTGACGTTGAATTAGTAGATATTGAAGAAGGTATCGTAAAACTACGCCTTATGGGTGCATGCGGAAGCTGCCCAAGTTCTACAATCACACTAAAAGCTGGTATCGAGCGCGCACTACTTGAAGAAGTACCAGGCGTTATTGAAGTAGAACAAGTATTTTAATTAAAAGCAGGAGCGGATCGTTCAAAATGTGAGGGGGATGGAGCTTCTGACATAGAGGCGCTTTTTGCCTCGGCGGAAGAAGTGAAGCCACCGAACATTTTAGCCGCTGGAGCTAGATATCATTTAAAAGCAGGAGCGGATCTTTAGAACCCCTTCTCAAAAAGAGACCAATTTTGGTCTCTTTTTTCGCATGCACTTCTCCTCCAAATAGTAAATCCGCACCTCACCACTTTTAACATCATAAAACATAATTGGAAATCCTTCTCAAAAAATGTGATAATTATTTATATAGTAAATCGTTCACAGAAAGAAAAGTAAAACATAGGGGGACGACACATGCCAAAAATTATAAATATCTCTTCTACACTTCAAGAATTAGAACAGAAAAAAGAATATTTATTAAGCCTTTCACCCGTTATACCGACATGGAATACGAGCTATCAATTTTTATTTAAAGAAATTCAGCAAGAATTATTAAATAAGGTAAATGAGAAAATTGAAAGACATCAACTCATTTTAAATATATGTACAGATCAAAAAGTAGGAGCATAATTTATTACATAAAATTGCGGTATAAAAAAGAGACCTCAATCGGCCTCTTTTTTATACTTTTAAGATAGCCAATCTAATTTCCTAATCCCTAACTTATCAACTGGTAAGCGAAAGGATTCATAAAAATGCTTCATAAATTGCTCAGAGCGGTTCACATCGTGTAAAATGGCTTCTAAGCGATCTCTATATATGCCTTTTTGCTCTTCGTTTCCTGTTTGATAATATCGTTCGACTGTTTCAAAATAGTGAAGCGGGAACAGGAGCCTTGCGAATAATAAGCGCCAACCAAATGAGGATAGCGAATAATTACGTTCATAATCTGTAATGAATTGAACTACGGTTTGCTCCCAGTCTTGCTTTTTTTCTATCATCATGTAGCGAATCCATTCTGCTATATCTCTACTTGGGTGATCGTACACCCAATCAAAAGGAAGTTTGAGACGCTTCGTTTGATGCCATAATAAAGGTGTAAATCGTTCCTGGCAAATGGTTGCTGCGTCAGTTATTTGTGGTGTATCATCCATTTCTGTATCGACAACATATTGAATAGCATTTTCTGCAACTCCTAAGTAATACGGGAAGGATTCAATAAACAATTGATCGAATACATCTGAAGGATGGTTCATCACTTGCGATTGCCAAAACTTTTCTAATTGATCGAGCCTTTTTTCCCATAACGCTTTCCATTCACCAATGCGGCTTAATTGCTCAACTTCTTCTGGAAAGAATGCACCACGTTTATGGAATATAGAAAGCTCGCTTCCTAATGATGTAGCATGTCGCTCTAACATACGCATACCTTTTAATAAGCAATAATTTTTTTCTTCTATCTCACTCACATAGTAGCCGTGTATAGTCGGAACGAAAGTCGCAACAGTTATATCCCCTTGCTGGTTCATATAATCACTGAGCTTTTTCATCTCTACAAGTACTTCTTCCTCCATTTCTCCAATTGGAACAAGTACATAAATTTTGTTGCGAATCCAAAAGCTTTTATAGGGGCCAAGGGGGATTAATTCTTTAACATGCATGTGATAATGCTCATAAATATGCTGAATCATCGCAGTCGCCACCTATGGTTTTTCTTTATATATATGAGCTTGTGCTCGCCTTTCATTCCTATGCACATGATAAAGCAACGAAACGTATATAAATACTAAAAAGAAAAAAAGGTGATAAACATGAAAGAATCAAATCAACTACAAGAAAGAGCATTACAACTATTACAAGAACGCGGTGTAACAATTGACGATATTGCTGAACTTGTTCATTTTCTTCAAAAAACATACCATCCAAAATTAGAGATGTCAGAATGTCGCTATAATGTTGAGCGTGTACTATCCAAACGCGAAGTACAAAACGCACTTATTACAGGCATTGAACTTGATGTCCTTGCTGAAAAAGGAATGTTAAGCGCGCCGTTACAAGATATCGTAAAACGTGATGAAGGCTTATACGGAATTGATGAAGTTATCGCACTTTCAATCGTTAACGTGTACGGTTCTATCGGTTTCACGAACTTTGGATATATCGATAAATTAAAACCGGGTATTTTAGAGTACTTAAATGATAAATCAACTGGAATGGTGCACACATTCCTTGATGATATCGTTGGCGGAATCGCTGCCGCTGCTTCAAGTCGTTTAGCGCACCGAGCTGATCATTCGAAGTGAAACGGTAATCAGTAGGGTTTTGTTCCTTCACTGATTATTAGCCCGCATCACTCCGGCATTAGCCGGATAATAACATTTTCTAGGCCGCCAGTTTCATACTGACGGTCTTTCATATTCCATAAGTATAAACTCTCTTCCTCGACTCAAAAAAATAGGCCCTGTTTGAAATCCAATTGTTTTATATAGCTTAATCGCTCTTTTATTAAATGTCGCCACACTCAGTCGAAACATTTTCGAATTGAATTCCTCAGCAGCAAATGCTATCCCTGCTTGAAAAAACATTTCCCCCATCCCTTTCCCTGTTAACTCCGGCTTCATTCCAAGTCCTATATCTACTACATCTTCGCCCTCATATAAATTGGCATCTCTTCCGCCTGGCACTTGTGCATTTTCTCCAAAGCAAAAATAGCCGATTAAGTCTCCCTTCTCATCACAACAACCGTAATATGTCCCATCTAATAATTCTTCTATTACTTCAGCATCTCCTGAAAAGCTATATAACGTATACGGTTCCTCGTATACCCACGCATTTATTTCGTTTGCTTCTTCTCCTGTTAACTTATGTATATCCATTCATCTCACTCCTTATCAACTACTCTACTGATTTACATATATTTACTCATTCATTTTTCACAATTGATTCTCCTCTAATCGTAATATGCATAATTACATACGCACTTCCATTTGAAAAGTGCTACAATTTATGTGAATCGCTGTTGCTACACTTCTTGATTAAAGAAAAGGCGTTAAACGGAAATTAGCGTCTTATCAAACTCAAGCAATTGACACATTATGTCATCGAAAAAGACACTCAAAAGAGTGTCTTTTTTTCTATATTTCACTATTTCTTTCTTAACAGGACTTGCTCATTCATTAAAATAAATGCATACAGTAATATGACTCTTTAAACACATTAATCCCTCTATATAGGTTTTGAAGTCAATTGCTACAGATTCGGATAATAAAAAGCACTCCAGCCAGGGTGCTTTTTACTTTCAAACAAGGAGGTTACATATATGGACACTACACTTGTATTCAATTTTGGTATCGGTATTATCATCATTTTATTCGTCTTCTTTGTTCTTTGTATGAGTGGGATATAAAAGTTTTTTATGCTGATAATTCCTTTAAAGTATCACTCAATTTAAACCTTCTTAATTGTAATGAAGCAATAATTGCTGCTCCTGCTCCGAGTATAATACTAGCTAGAGCCAATATTAAAACTTGATTATACGGAATGATAATAACCGTTAGCTCTAGACTTGATAGCACAATATAACTAAACAAAATTCCACCTAAAACCCCGATACAACCAGCTATCGCTCCAAGCAGTGTACCTTCTAATAAAACAATCCGTCTCATTTGCTTTGGAATAGCTCCTACTGCACGAATCATACTAATTTCAGCACGTCTTTCATGTAAACTAGCAACAATCGCATTCATTAGCCCTATACCTGAAATAATAAAAATGATCGCAACTAATAAACGAATTAACATTACCATTTGCGATAATAACTGCTCCTGCTCTTTCAATAAATCATAACTATTAATAACCTCTACGTTATCTTTATTATTTGTAATTTGTTTTAATTGCTTCTTAGTCTTTTCAAATGATTGATTAGAATTTGTCATAATTTGAATCGCTTCATACCCTTGTACGTGAAACTTATCACGGGCCCATTGTTCATTTACAAAAATATCTGATCCTCTTAACCTTAACCCTTGCTCAATAATCGAAACGACTTTAATCGTTTGTTTGTCTTTTCCTTTCCCTTGTACTTCAATCGTATCATGCAACTGAAGACCTAAATTTTTAGCCGTTTCTTTCGTCACGACTCCTTCACCATCTTGTAATGGCTTATTTAAATTTTGTCCTGAAATCACTTTTGCCTTTGTTACTTTCTGATACTCTACAATATCATTACCTACAACTTCCATTGAATCATAATTAAGATTATTTTTTTTCACATGTTCATACCATTCTTGATTAGCTTTTTTAAAATCATAATTTACAAGTTTTGCTGTGAAGTCAGTAGCATTTCCTACACTCGCTTCTACACCGTCAACTTTTTTAACCTTCTCCATCCAACTAAACGGTAAAGTTTCAATTCCTTGCGATTCCATCGGTACACGTATTACTAAATCAGCTGGTAAATGCTTTTGTAACCCTTTCTTCGTGCCTTCATACATAGAGTTTACATACATCGTTCCAACAAGTGCTAGCATAAAACCAAATGCTAGTATAGCAACTGAAACAGCTGCCTTATTACGATAACGAATTACATTTCGACTACTAATCGTCGTTTCAATTCGAAATATCATTTGCAAAGGCTTCGCAATAACTGGCGCTATCATACGAATAAATAATGGAATTGCAAATAACAAACCAATTGCAAATAAAAGTGCTCCTATCGCACTTGGATTAAAACCGATATACCGCTCTAATACGTTGCCGGCTAATCCTATGACAGTACCAATTATCAAAATACTGCAACTAAAAGCACTCCATCTTTTCTCTTTCTGTTCATTACTAGGAAGACCTGGTCGAAGTGCTTGAACTGGAGGAATCTTTCTGACCATAAAAGCTGGTATAATCGCTCCTATGACAGACATAATAACTCCCAATAAAAACGTAATGAGTAAAATCTCACCCGAAATAGAGAAAGATTCTTGCCCTGTGCTCTCGACATTCACCCACTTATTAATGAAAGATGCCGCAATTGTGTGCGTACTCACCCCAAGAATAATACCTGCCAGAGATCCAATTGCTCCAATGCATACAGCCTCTAATAAAACGACCAATATGATTTGATTTGGATTACTACCAAGCGCACGCAATAACGCCCACTGCTTAAATCGACTTCTTACAGATAAGAAAAAGCTTCCCATTATTAAAAGTGCTACAACAAATAAGGCAATACCACCTAAACTAAAAATCAATGGCTCCATCACATTTAGTCGTTCAAACGCCTTATCTACATATGTACGTTGGTCTACCTTTATATTTTCAATCTTCTTATTTACCTCAAGAGCAATTGCTCTTTTTACATCTATATCCGTTGTTTTAACTTGAACGAGATTGAATTGATTTTGTAGATTTAATTCCTTTTGAAGCCAATGAATTGGAAAATAAGCACTATGTCCCATTGCCGACATTAACGGTGGATTCAAAATCCCGACAACTTTAACAGTCTTTTCTCCATTTGGCGGAAATGGAAGTTTAATCATATCTCCTACACGTATATTTTCACGGTCTGTATATCCTCTTGTCAGCGCTACCTCAGCACCTTCTTTCGGATATCGTCCTTCTGCTATTTTATAAGAACGCATATCTGGAGAATCTTGCTCAACACCCCAATAAGATGGTTTTCCCGATAACTCTTTATAATTGGCCAAAGGATACGGTATAAGTACTTTTGATATTTTTTCAACATTCTCTAGGCCATCTATCCCTTTTAAACTTTCATTATTTAAATACATATCATTTTTTATATATCCAAATTGCAAATTATAATCTCCATAACGACTTACTACTTGTTCCTTCACACTTTGCTCGACAGATTGATTACCTAGTAATAACATAGTCGCTAACATAACCCCTAAAGCTGCACCAAGGGCAATCAACATATTTCGTAACCAATTTTGTTTCATCGATTTTACAGCATACTTAATTACCCATCGCATCACCTTTACCTCCTACTTTAAAGTGACGATTCATAATTTCTTGAATTTGAGTAACTTGCTGCTGAATATTACGGAATTTCCATCCTTTACTCTCTGCATGTTCATGAATTACCTCACCATCTAGTAAGAAAATAACTTTATCTGCATGGGCTGCTACGAATGGATCATGCGTTACAATGACAGCTGTTTGTCCTAACTCATCGCATGCGTTACGAAGGGCCGAAATTATATTCTTGCTATTTTCTGAATCTAATGCTCCTGTTGGTTCATCCGCTAATATAATAGCTGGCTCATTCGCAAAAGCCCTCGCGATTGCAACCCTTTGCTGTTGCCCACCTGATAACTGTGCTGGTAAATGCTTTTCTTTTCCCTTCAATCCAACAAGATCTAATAAGCGATTTGCTGTCACCGTCGCCTTCTTTTGTGAAACATTATCCAACAGTAACGGTAATCCTACATTTTCCTCCGCACTAAACACTGGGATTAAATTAAACTGTTGAAAAATAAAACCGATTTTATGCCTTCTAAATAAAGCGAGCGCTTTTTCTTTTAATGCTGAAATCTCCGTACCATCTACTCGTATACTACCTACTGTTGGAATATCTAATCCACCCAACAACTGAAGTAAGGTCGTTTTCCCCGACCCACTTGCCCCCATAATACAAACAAAATCTCCTTTTTGAATTTGAAGATTGATACCTTTTAATATCTTTACTCTACTATCGCCAATATCAAACGATTTTTCTAACCTTTCAATTTCAATAATATTCATCCAGTTATCCCCTTCTCTTTCTATTTACCAATCTATATATTCTATTAAGAATGCAAAATCCCTACTATTTTGTATTTTTTTGTCATATATCAACATTTATTTATCACGTCAGAAAAGTTGACTCTTGCAAATGAAGTAATCATAATAGTTACACGAGTATGTTAAATATAACTATTCACATATCCACAAATAGGAGGAAGAAAAATGAAACATGTAATCGTTTATGCACATCCGAATCCAGAAAGCTTCAACCATGCTATTTTAGAAACTGTAAAGAGCGAATTAGAAAGTAAAGGCCATGAAGTACGTGTTCGTGATTTATACGAATTAAACTTCAATCCTGTATTAGGAGCTTCCGATTTCATCTCATTTTCTCAAGGAAACACACCAGAAGATATTAAAGAAGAGCAAGAGCATATCTCTTGGGCTGATAGCATTACATTTATTTATCCAGTTTGGTGGGCAGGACTTCCTGCTATTTTAAAAGGATACGTTGATCGTGTATTTAGCTACGGTTTCGCTTATGCTTACGGCGAAAGTGGCATTGAAAAATTATTAAGCGGTAAAAAAGGATTATTATTATCTACAATGGGAAATACGAAAGAAGCATACACAGCAGGCGGTATGTTTGACGCAATGAAGAAAACCACTGATGTTGGTATTTTTGAATTTACAGGAATTGAAACACTTGAGCATACATTCTATACAAGCGTTCCTTCTGTGGACAACGATGTACGCAAACACTATCTTGAAGAAGTAAAAGAAGTTGTGAATCGTGTATTTTAATGAAAAACTCCGGTTATAAGACCGGAGTTTTTCTATTTCATCATTAGTTTAGGAATATATCTTTGAAGGATATTTTCCAACTCATCCATATCCTCTTCTCTAATAAGTAAATTAACATTATCATTCATTTTCTCTCGCCCGCGATTTGAACTACCCCCACTTAACACTCTAACGAACTGTTTGAAGTGGGGGATTCCTACGAACACCAAGGTATCCCTCAGTTATATGAGTAGGCGATCTCCGTAGTCCCTACGGTTAGAAGCCTTACGGCCTCTTTTCTCAGATTTTGTCCTGCATTCACATCCCTATCATGATGCATACCACAAGAAGGACACTTCCATTCACGCAAGTTCAAATCTTTTACGTCTTTATTTTTATTGCCACAATGTGAACAAAGTTGAGAGCTGGCGAATGTTTTCGATACTACAACTACTTGCTTTTCATACCATTGTGCCTTATACAAAAGCATCGCTCTGAATTGTGACCATGATACTTCTTGAATCGCTTTCGCTAACTTACCGTTTTTCAACATATTGGTTACTTGCAAATCTTCTATCCCAATCACATCGTGGTTTTTGATGATCCTTGTAGAGAGTTTTTGCAAGTAATCCGTTCTTGCATTTTTGATTCGTTCATGAATACGAGCGACTTTAATTCGCTGTTTATGCCAGTTGGCTCCGCCTTTTGTACGTCTAGATAGAATACGCTGAGCATGAGCGAGCTTCTGCTCTAATATCCGAAACCATTTTGGATTGCCAAATACCTCGCCTGTTGAAAGAATGGCAAAGTTTTTCACACCAACATCTATGCCAACAGCGGAACCTGTCTTTAGTAATCCTTGTACTTCCACTTCAGCAAGAATCGAGACAAAATATTTCCCGCTTGGATTCCTTTTGACAGTAGCGTTCAAAATCCGTCCCTCTACCTTACGACTTTTCACAAATTTGACAAGGCCAAGTTTCGGTAACTTTATTTTATTACCTACAATCGCGATGTTCCCATTCGTGCACTTCGTTGTATACGATTGGACTTTATTGTTTTTCGACTTAAATTTGGGTGCTTTATTTTGTTTTTTGAAGAATCGTGTATACGAATCAGCGAGGTGATGAAGAGAGGATTGAAGGGCGATGCTGTCCACTTCTTTTAGCCATACAAATTCTTTTTTGAGAGTAGGTAATTGCGAAGAACAGGCGCCATACGTTAATCCTTTTCCTGTTTCTTTATATACCTCATTCCACTTTTCCAAAAAATAATTGAATACAAAACGAGAACAACCCATTGTTTTTGCAATGCCAATTTTTTGTTCTACATTAGGATAGATCCGAAACTGATACGCTTTATGGGTGAGCACCGCTTTTCACCTCACTTCTTATTTTTACTTATTTACAATCTTTTTCACGACATATATGAGAACGATATCAGAATATAGCAAAAAAATACTAATCACGTATCATTTCTTCTTTTTTGTCGAAAGTCCTCTTTCCCTTTCAAAAAAATATACAAATGAAAGAACTTTTACAATGGAACAATTCCATAGATGTAAGAATGCTTCGGATATGTAGCATCTTCTTTCTATAGGAACGAACTGATTACGATACCTATACTGATTCTTCAACAAGAAGAACCTTTAAACGCCATTCCTTGAGGTGGGAGTTTTCTGTCGGAAAATGATAAAGTCATAAAACAACTTGCTACAGCATAACTACCTGACTGAACGAGAAACTGATCAGCTGTACCAATATCACCACTTACGTATTGAGCATACGTATACATACATTGTCCGATGAAATACGCTGGTCCAAGTGACGCAATCCAACGTCGTTTCACCCGAGGATATGTTGCAATAAGTTTTCCAGCACTTTTTTTCATAACATTTATTTTATATATCTTCCATAGAACAAAGAACAAAGTACATAATGTAAAAACAAATATAATACATGACATCCAATACACTTTTATCCCACCTTTATATATCATTACATCTTAATTTTATATTTCTTATACATGTATTACATATGCAATTGTGCATAAAAAAACAGGTCACCCAAAAGGTCACCTGTTTCTCATTACATCTTCTCAATCCACTCCGTCAAGTTATGCACAACTTGCGTCGGTTGTACTTCATATTCTGTTAACTTCTCCACAGTTGTTACTCCAGTGTGGACAATAAGGGTATGCATACCAGCATTTATCCCCGCTAAAATATCTGTATCGTAGTTATCCCCAACCATTAATGCTTCTTCTTTTCCTACACCAAGCACTTTTAACGCTTGTTCCATAATGATTGATTCTGGTTTTCCAATAAAGATTGGATCCACACCTGTTGATACTGCTACAACTGATGTTAATGAACCGTTACCTGGTAATAATCCGCGCTCAGTCGGAATAGCAATGTCCCCATTTGTTGAAATAAACGTTGCACCGTTACGCACTGCAAGGCATGCTTTCGCTAATTTTTCATATGTGATATCGCGATCTAATCCAACAACGACGAAATCAGGATTTTCATCCACAAGTTTAAATCCTTTTTCCACAAGTGCATCATGTAAGCCCTCTTCACCAATCATATATACAGTTGCATCTTGTTTGCGCTCATAAATAAAGTTCGCTGTAGCCATACTCGTTGTAAATATTTGTTCCGCTTTCGCTGGAATATCGAAACGAACAAGTTTTTCTGCGACTTGTTCTGGTTTACGAGTTGAGTTATTTGTAACAAATAAATACGGAATGCCGCGTTCTCCTAACGCTTTTACGAAGTCGCTTGCTTCTTCAATTTGTTCTTCCCCGCGATACATCGTACCGTCTAAGTCAATTAAATAGCCTTTATACATCTATTATGTCTCTCCTTCTATGCTAGAGTTCTACATCTCTCATACCACTCTTATATTAACCCCTTTTTCAAAAGAAAAAAACGCTTTACCCTAAAGCGTCCCATAACGTTCATTTTTTCTCTTTTATTTGGTACGAGCAATTACAATCGCCTTCACACATATTTGCTAACGTTTTCACATTTGCACCTGCAAATAACCGCTTATACATATCTTTTTCATCTTCACACACTTGCGGGAATCTCTCTGCAATTTCCTTTAACGGACAGTTTTGCTTTTCAAGTATGAAAGAATGCTCCCCATCTCTCTTTATTTGAACCATATAACCGTTTCGCTCTTGTATAGCAGCTATTTCCTGTACTTTATAGGCTAAATGACTTTGATTACTTATCTTCTTTTGCAACTGTTCTTCCATTCGTTTCGTTCTCGCTTGTAAAACGTATCGAAGTATTTTTTCATCGCCCATTCGAGCTAAATCTTCTAGCATATCAATAGCAAATTGCTTATACTCTTTCGGGAATGTATCTTCTCCCTTTTGACTTAATCCATACAAATATGTTGGTCGTCCAACATGCTGTCTTACCATCTTTGAATAGATTAGCTCATCTTTCTCCAGTTTACTTAAATGTCGACGGATCGCCATCTCAGTAATCTCTAAAGCTTCAGCTAAGTCTGCTACAGTATGCTCACCCTTTACCTTCAATAATTGTATAATCTCTTCTTTCGTAGTACGTGCTTCTCCCATATTTCACCCTTCTCCCTTTTCCTTCTCATATACAATATAAGATCCCCAAAAGGTATTTTGGGGATCTTATAAGCACAATTATTCTGGTACAAATGCAGATACAGGTCCTAATTCCTTTTCTAAATAACTGCGAATATTCGCTGGGTATTTCTCTACCACTGCGATATGTTTTTGAATCGTCTTATATAATTCATCATGATTCATTTGAATATAATCTTGCATAAGCATTTTTCGAAGAAGAATAATCTCTTTAATGTCTTTTCCCTCTTCTCCACTTATGACTCTCTCGTCCATTAAAATATCAATAATATCTTCATAACTTCCTGGATCTCGCATAATAAATCCATCAATCATTGCATTTCCTACATCTAATATACAATCAATAATAAGATGCGACATGCGCTCTAATGCGTAAAATTCAAACTCGGTTTCATATGTCTTTTTCTCTTGAAATGTATTTGTTGCCTGTTCTAAACATACTAGCATTTGTTCAATTTTCTTTCTGTCTACAAAGTACATGAATGTCACCTACCTGGAAATTAAAGCATTTACATTTTAATTGTAACGCTTTCTTCTGAAAAAATCGACAATTTTTCGAATTCACCTTTTCCTCGTTATTTGTTATAGTTATATTTGTATGATTTTTGAAATTGGAGGAATGCAACCTTGGAACGTGAACTCGCACTAGAAATTGTCCGTGTAACAGAAGCAGCAGCCTTAGCATCCGCACAGTGGATGGGCCGCGGAAAGAAAAACGAAGCAGATGATGCAGCAACTACAGCTATGCGTGATATGTTCGATTCAGTAAACATGGCAGGTACAGTTGTAATCGGTGAAGGCGAACTTGATGAAGCACCGATGTTGTATATTGGTGAAGAACTAGGAACAGGTAACGGTCCAGAAGTAGATATCGCCGTTGATCCATTAGAAGGTACAAACATCGTTGCAAAAGGTCTTGCAAATGCAATGGCAGTTATCGCAATCGCAGATAAAGGAAACCTTCTTCATGCTCCTGATATGTACATGGAAAAAATCGCGGTTGGTCCAAAAGCAGCTGGTAAAATTAGCTTAGATGATCCAATTGAAAAAACAATTGAAATTGTAGCAGAAGCAAACAATAAAAAAATTCGTGACCTAACGGTTATCGTCCAAGAACGTGAACGTCATCAAGATATTATTGACCGTGTTCGTGCAAAAGGTGCACGCGTAAAACTATTTGGTGATGGAGATGTTGGTGCATCAATCGCAACAGCTTTACCTGGAACAGGTATCGACTTATTCGTAGGTGTTGGCGGCGCTCCAGAAGGCGTTATCTCTGCAGCTGCATTAAAATGCCTTGAAGGCGAAATGCAAGCTCGCTTAGTTCCAATGAACGAAGAAGAAGAAGCTCGTTGCCGTGAAATGGGATTAGAAGATCCTCGTCAACTTCTTATGTTAGATGACTTAGTATCTGGTGATGACGCAATCTTCTCAGCAACAGGTGTATCTGCTGGTGAATTATTAGATGGCGTGAAATTCCTAGGTGGAGATTTAGCTGAAACATATTCTATCGTTATGCGTTACAAAACAAGAACGGTACGATTCATTAAAACACATCACCATTTAGACCATAAGCCTCACTTAAACTTAGATATTTAAAAAGGAGCCATGTGTATGGAAGAACGTTTCTTTCTGTACGACGATACAGTCGCTACAAAAACTCGTTTCGTTAGCTTTATGGGGGAAAATGAGCGTCATGATTTAGCGCTTTTATACTCCGATCGTCATTACGGTAAAACGATTGTCCTTGATATGCAGCGCAATAAATTTGCTATCATCGGTCCTGACGATTTAAACGAACCAGGCTACTTAGAGCACGCATTTTCTATGTCTGAAGAAATTGCAGAAGAATTACGCTCATTTTTATTTGAACTTATATAATTTATCTTATACACCAGCTAGTTTAGCTGGTGTTTTTCCATTATAACAATTTCGAATTTTCAATCTTTTGTGTTATAATTATGAGAAAATCTATTTGGATAGAAAGGACGTTATCTACGTATGCCAACATTTACTTTGTAATGGACCAGCAATTGGATAGCATTACTCTCAAAAAAGCACCGTGCTTTTTCAAGGGAGTAGTCTGCCCATTCCCATTACAAAGGAACGTGACGCATCTGTAGTATGACGTTCACGGAGGTTCCTCTTTTGGGAGCCTCCTTTTATTTTTGTCTACTTCTTATGTCTTCATACTACAAGACATCCAAATAGCTGTATTACGTTCCTTTGCCACTAATATAACTAATATAAGAGGTGAAGGAAAATGCAGAAAGTACAACTTTCTTGGAGTTTATATGAAAACGAGCAAAGCATAATCGAAAAGTATTGTAAAAATTGCGGATGTACTACCCTTTTTACTGATACGAATATTCGCAGACATAATGCAAACGGAAAGAACATATACCGTTTTGCAATTTATAAGTGTCCGAAAAATCATACGTGGAATCAAAAACTTCATATTTATAAATCATTTACTGATCATGTCGAAACAGTCGATATGACTGAGCAAGAACAACATGAAACAAACAACAATATTTCCATTACACACTACAAAGAAAATGGTACAGCCGAAATAACAATCGTAATAGACATTCTTTTCGGTTCCCACCGAATTGATAAAGTGTTATCCACATATATTTCAGATTGGAGCCGTACTATCATTGTGGATAAAATTAAAAGTGGTCATATTCAATTAAATGGCCAACAAATGAAGCCAAAGAAAACTCTTTCTGAAGGTGATTATATTTCAATTTGCTTGTAAGGGGCTCTCATGTTAAAGGTGAGAAAAGGTACGATTGCTTTACAGGTAATCCCGTTTCATTAAGCCTATATGAAAAAAACAATTATATTTGCCGCAGTGCTGTTTATTTTGCAAGTAAACAGCCTCCTCATAATTGGTACAACTGCTATGAAAAAATCCTCTTACAATCGTAAGAGGATTTTTTTATTTCTTCACTTTTCGTAATACAAAATGTGCACAACCGAAGTTACAGTACTCATATAAATACTCTGATAAAGTACTAATTTTCGTATCATATGTCGAACGTTGATTACTATCATCAAAGAATCCACGCAATCTAAGTTGCTCATAACCCCAATCTCCAACGATATAATCATATTTATTTAAAATTTCTGCATAACGCTCTTTAAATGCTTCTTCACTAAAACCATCACGAAAGTTTTTAATTACTTCGTACTGAACATTATTAACGCTCACCGTAGCATGAATCTCTTGCTTTTGCTCCATCATTAACTTCCTCTCTAAGCATTCTTCTTTTTATCGTATCACAAAGCATAACAACCAACAATTTCAAATACAAAAAATTGAAAATTAGTGCATGCTATGGAGAAGGAGGTGATACATCGTGAAAAAGCAAATTATACTCTCTCTTCTCACTCTTTCCTTATTTGCAGGCTGCCAAACAACTAATAAAGCCGAAATGGAGCGTGAAGAAGGAAGTCGTGTTCTCGTTTCCAACAAAAACGACATGTATCATACTGAAAACACAAATACAAGATTAACGAGAGTCGGTTATTCTTCTAAACAAAAACATGAAGTATCTAACAAACAAGTAGGAGCAATTAACCGTGAGAAAGTCGCTGAAATGATTACAAGCATGACAGTCAAACTTCCTGACGTCACCAATGCGGCTACACTCGTTACCGATGATGAAGTGTTTGTTGTATACCGCGCAAACACAACTGACCCAGCACTCGTAACAGATCAAGTATATAAAACAGCTTTGTCCATCGTCCCTCGCTATTATAAAGCATATGTATCAACAAACCAAAAGTTGATTTCTCAAATTCAAGGCCTTCAATCAGGTAGCTTAAACGATAAAGAATATGAACAAAGTCTTGATATGTTAAAACGGGAAATGAGCAAAAATCCTCATTTGAACAATACGGGGGATCAAACTTTGAATAATATGATTAAAAAATAAAAAAGGTGGAGAAAGCCTCCACCTTTTTTGAATTCATTGAACAAATAACTATTTAAATGAAATTATATTAACGATTATTTCATTTTTTATTGCGATCCGCATAAACCTCCATCGCATCACACATAAACTGTGCTAAACCTTCACCAAACTTATCAATATTTTTTGTAAAGCGCTCATCAGCGACATACATTTGACCTAATCCTTTAAAGGCTTCTAATGAATATTCACCGAAGTTTTGCAAGTAATTGTACCATACTCCAATTGCGTCTTGCGCCTCTCTAGAATCAGGTGCGCCGTGTCTAAGCGCCGCTAGCTCTCTATAAATATTATTAAACTCTTCCTGTTTCTCTTTAGACATACCTTTTGCAGTCTCATTCGCTTTATCCACAGCTGTATCTCCCCATCGTTCACGTGCTTCTTCTTCATATGGGTTATGACTAAAATCAAATCCTTCAAATTTCTCTTTATTCGTCATCTCAATCTCTCCTTTTGTATGCTTAATTGTTTTATCAATCGTCGCAATCACCTTATCCAATCTAGCTCGCTTTTCAAGAAGCATTTTCTTATGAAGCTGTAATGCCTCTTCACGGTCGAATGAAGGACTCATGATAATTTCCTTAATCTTCTTTAAAGGGAAGCCAAGCTCTTTAAAAAATAAAATTTGCTGCAACGTTTCTAAATTTTCATCGGAATACAGACGATATCCAGACTCTGTTGTCTCATCTGGGGTTAACAACCCAATTTCATCGTAATGATGCAGTGTGCGCACACTAATTCCAACTAATTCAGCTACTTCTTTTACCCTCATTGTCATGCGTATCTCCCCCTTAATACATACGATAAAGTATGACGCAACGTTAGAGTCAATAAAAACTTCATTTTGCTTTTGAAAGATTCATCTCTCCACATTCTCCTACATTTCATGCATAATATATATGTACATACATTAGAAAGCGGTGAAAGTATGGTTTCAAATACTGTAATTGCCAGTATCATCATTCAGCTCGTTCTCTCGATTTTGATCCCAATTATTGTACTCGTTTATTTCCGCAAGAAATATAATATTAATTGGAAAATAGTTGGCGTTGGTGTCCTTATCTTTATCGGGTTTACCCAAATTCTCGAAACACCATTCCACCTATTTATGCGAGGAAATCCAGCAACAGCTGCGGTTTTAGAAAACCCATTTATCTTTGCGATTTACGGTGGGTTAACTGCTGGTATTTTTGAAGAATTAGGACGCTTTGTTGCCTTTTACTACTTACTGAAAAAATATCGAGAATATAAAGACGGTCTTGCATACGGAATTGGTCACGGTGGTATTGAATCAATTTTAGTCGGTGGCTTTTCTGCCTTACAAGCATTAATCTTTGCTACTTCCATTAACAACGGAAGTTTCGCTCAAATGGTTGAAAAAATGCCTGAGCTCAGCCGTTTACAGGACATATTAATTCAGCAACCTGCCTACTTATACTTACTCGGTAGCTTAGAAAGAATTATGGCACTCGTTCTGCAAATTGCTTTCACAATGCTTGTCGTATACGCGGTAAAACAAAAGAAATACATTTTCCTCGTATACGCTATACTATTCCACGCACTTGTGGACTTTTTCGCAGCACTTTACCAAACAAAAATAATTAACATCTTTGTCGCAGAAGGAACTACTCTTCTCTTCGCAATTGGCGCTTTCGTTCTTATTCGCAAAATGAAAGAGAAGTTAGTGAGTGCTTCAGAGTAAAAATAAACCACCAAAATTGGTGGTTTATTTTTTATGTGGATTATCGCAATGGTGATAACTTTTTCCGCCTAGAAGCTCCTTCTTTGTTTCTGCATCTATAACGATATACTTATAAAACTCCTCTACTTCATCTTGAGAAAAGGAAGCAAAAAAGTACACTTGGCGATCAGGATGAACAAACGAATCTCGAATCACCACTCTACTGCGACAGCCGACATCTGTTTTTTTTCGGAAGGTAAATTCTGCATCTTGTACTTCTTTAAATAAGATTTTTTTACGAACACTATATGTTGCATTTTTGTATTCCTTATAGATTTTCTTATCTAGCTGGTCATAAAACAAATCTTCACTCACAAATGACCTATTTTGATTACTCGGGTATTCTAAGTTTTGATTTGATTGTGCATATGTTGTGGACAGTTGCGTGAGAAAACAAGCAATGAATGCAATAATTATTATTTTTTTCATGCTAGCACCCCAAATTTTCATTATCCACATTACTTTTCCACATGCCCCGGTCCCTATTCTCTTCTCTGTACACAAAAAAGGAATTTTTTCCACATTTGTCGAAGTATATATCGTCAACTTGAAAGATGGGGATGAAATATGAAGAAAATTATTGTAATGCGACATTGTTCAGCAACTGGACAAGAGCGTAATGCCGAATTAACAAATGAAGGAAGAGACCAATCAAACACCCTTGCTAAATTCCTCATAAAAAATCATCTACAAATAGATTACATTATTTCAAGCCCTTTTGTCCGCGCTATCGATTCTATTCGGCCATATGCACTTCAAGCTAATTTACCTGTTCAAGAAGATGAACGGTTAGCAGAGCGTATATTAAGTACTGTTTCAATGGATGATTGGCTTCAAAAACTAGAATACACTTTTACCGATATAGATATTGCCTTTTCGGGCGGAGAGTCAACAAAACAAGCGATGGATCGCGCTATCTCACTTATCCAAGAAGTTTTAAAACTAGAGCATGACACAACATTACTCGTTACACACGGCAACTTACTCACACTAGTTTTAAAGCACTTTGATCATACTATTGGCTTTGGTGAATGGAAAGCTTTAACGAATCCTGATATTTACGAAATTACAATCGATGAACAATCTATCATAAAACGATTATGGGAAGCGCCATCCAAGTAATATCCCTTTCCAGTACATTCAGTTGACACTGCGAGAAGATATGGCGAGACTGCAGTAAAACATAGAGAGGGGTATCATGCAATATGTACGAAGACGTACTTTCTTTACTACATAAAACAAATGCTTCTTATGAAAAATTTGAACACGAACCAGTACTCGACTATGAGACAGATCGCATCGTTCGTGAAAGACTCGGCTTACAAGGTACTCCAAGTAAAAGCCTATTTTTAAAATCAAAATCCGGGGAGTATTACGTATTCTTTACGCTAGAAGGAACTCGCCTCAACCGAGGAGAGATGAAAGAAATAACAGGAGAGAGCTTATCTCTCTGTTCTCCTGATGAGCTAAGAGAAGAGACTGGTTGCACTCCAGGATGTGTAGCTCCTTTCGGTTATTCACAAGATGTAACGATTATTGTGGACAGTTCAATTTATACTTACAATAAAATTTTAATCACACCTGGTGTACCTGAATTTACAATTGAATTATCCACAGAGGAATTAAAAAAGATTTTATCAACATGTCAAAATAGAGTTTTAGAGTATAAGAAAAAAGAGAGCTAATAATAGCTCTCTTTTTTCATTATTTCGCTTCTGCTGTTTTTTCTTTTGCAGAACGTACTTGCTCGTCCGCATGATAAGAAGAACGTACAAGTGGACCAGCTTCACAGTGGCTAAATCCTTTGCTAAGTGCAATTTCTTTAAGCTCTGCAAATTCTGCTGGTGGGTAATATTTAATAACTGGTAAATGTTTCTTAGATGGTTGTAGGTATTGTCCAAGAGTTAAAATATCCACATTGTTTGCACGTAAGTCATCCATTGCTTCAATTAAATCTTCTCGTGTTTCTCCTAAGCCCACCATAATGCTCGATTTAGTTGGAATATCAGGCTGCATTTCTTTTGCTCGACGTAAAAACTCTAATGAACGGTCATATTTTGCTCTAGCGCGAACTCGGTCAGATAATCGACGTACTGTTTCAATGTTATGGTTCAAAATATCTGGTTTTGCATCCATTAACATTTTTAAGTTTTCTTCTACCCCACCCATATCAGATGGTAATACTTCGATAGACGTGAATGGATTTTTACGACGTACAGCGCGTACTGTTTCAGCGAAAACAGCTGCTCCACCATCTTTTAAATCATCACGTGCAACCGCTGTTATAACAACGTGCTTTAAGCCCATTTGTACTACAGAGTCTGCTACGCGTTCTGGTTCTTGTAAATCAAGCTCAGTTGGCAAGCCTGTTTTAACCGCACAAAAACGACAAGCACGTGTACAAACCGCACCTAAAATCATAAATGTCGCTGTTTTCCTTACAGCCCAGCATTCATGAATATTCGGACATTTCGCCTCTTCACAAACCGTATGAAGATTCTTAGAACGCATCATTTTCTTTAAGCCTGTATAGTTTTCATTCGTGTTTAACTTAATTTTCAACCATTCGGGCTTGCGCTTATATTCTGTTTGTTTTGTCATGGTTATCAACTCCGCACAATATGAAATAGTTTACCGTGTTCGCTTCTTTCAATGTAACATATCTATTCTAACGTATGAAAGCGATTTGCTCAAATGAAGATTCTAAGATTTTTTCCAATCGTTCCCTATAATGAAATACTCCGTATATCCCACACTAAAAAGAGTGATGTTGTGAAAGGAGTCTATTTCATGCTTCGAAAAATTTCTCTTTTGCTTTCAATTTGCTTTCTTCTCCACCAAAACATCGCTTACGGTGAAGATAATCAGCAAAGCATATATGAAAAGCGCATGGCACTATATAAAGAAACCGAGCAATCTTCAGGCATTCCGTGGTATTACTTAGCTGCAATGGATCAATACGAAAGAAATATACGGAGCGTAAGAAAGGATATTCCGAAAAAACCAGATGCCATCATTTCCCTTTATTTCAAACCTGAACTATGGGCTGGACCTGTTAATAGTAACGATACTCTCCCCCATGCGATTTCTCTATTTGGTGGAATAGGTTTAGATGGTGACAAAGATGGGTTTGCAAATGCAAATAACGACCGTGATCTTCTGCATACAGCAGCAACTATTTTAAAGAAACAAGGAACGTCAGAAGACCGTATTAGAATTATGCTTTGGGAATATTATAGACGTGCAAAAACCGTTGAATTAATTACAGAATACGCCCGCATTTATAGACACTATGGACGTATTAACTTAGAAGGAAATGCTTTCCCTCTCCCTATTCGCAGTGACCATAGCTACCGTAGTACTTTTGGTGCTGGAAGAAGCTTCGGCGGAAGGCGGATTCATGAAGGAACCGATATTTTTGCTAGATACGGCGTACCAGTAAGATCAACTTGCCATGGCATTATTGAAACAAAAGGATGGAATCGTCTTGGTGGATGGCGCATTGGTATTCGTGACCTTCATAATAATTACCATTATTACGCTCATTTAGGTGGATTCTCAAAAGAAATACAGCTCGGACAAATTGTCGAACCAGGAAAAGTAATCGGATTTGTTGGTAGCACCGGCTACGGTCCTCCTGGTACAGCTGGAAAGTTCCCACCACACTTACATTTTGGAATGTATAAAGACAACGGCTATACAGAGTGGGCTTTCGATCCATACATGCATTTGAGCCTTTGGGAACGAAAAGAACGTGCGAATACAAAACGATAACCGTAGCGCATTGCTACGGTTATTTTTTATATTCATTAAAGATATACTAACTATCCGTTTTCTTTTTATCTGGTACAACAACTCCGCCACTTCCATAATAAGTAGGTACCTCACCTTGAACGATGCGCGTTGCAATCGGAATGTTTTGCTTCACCGTAATTTCTTTCGTGTGTAACGGAATCATAACTTGCAACGTCACTTCCACTTCCATAATAATTTTGATCGCTGTATTATTAATTCCTTGCGGCTCAACTAGCTGTTTAATATCCGTATTCACATGACCAATTGGCGTAAATTTAATCGGAATATCTGGTCCTATATTACCAAGAAGCGTATTATCGGTTATACGACCAAAAGGAACTGACATAGATATCCCATTCTCTTCAGAAATACCAAGTGCTTTCATATCCCCTTTTTCTACTTGTTGTAAATATTTCTCTATGTATGCAGTAGTCGATGTTAATATTTCATTTACTTGTTTTGTATTTAAATCAATGGTAGATACTTTTCCGTTCTTATCATTTTGTACTTTCATTAACGTATCCACATCAAATCCTTCATTAATTCGGTCTTTTACCGCCTTCGTCATGACTGCTGTTGCCATTTTATGTGTCTCTGTTTCTCCATACTTAATTAATGTTGGCTGGATACTTTTATTCACAATCCATAATCCTTGTACGACCATTACTATAAAAATAATAAACGAAATAAGCAGTATATACCGAAAGGAAATCGGCCCCCTTCGAAACCGCGAATTGTTCGAACGAAATTTACGCATAAGAAAACCCTCCTTCTTATACTATCTCTATGCAAGAAAGAGGGACGATATATGCTTATCTCATTTTTAATAGTGCATCTTTTCCGATCGTTCCTACTGGAATACCTAAAGCTTCTGCTCCAGTTGTTACTGATTCCAGCGGTGCTTCAAGAAGTTGTTCGATCGTTCTTACACCGACTGCACGGCCAGCGATAATTCCTCGATCTCCTAACTTCTCATTTAAAAGGCCTACATCTAAAGCACCGCACATAATATATCCTTTATCGCTCATTACAGCTAGCAAATTTGTCTTTGGAAGCTTTACGCTAACAGCAATGAACGTATAGTTATCAATTATAATTGGCTCCACATTAACCATAGTTCACACTCCTCTCTTTCTTATCTGTATGACAAGAGAAAAATGAGTGTTACAAGTTAACTAGCCTATAGTTTGACTGAAGATGTATAAGTTATCAACATATTTGTTAACACATCTCTAAGTAATTCTGGCATATAATATTGTTTGTCAGAAAGTGTGGATAGCTCTGGGTATAAGTATCCGAATGTAAACATATCAATCGTTCCTACCGTATATATACGTTCTAATTCCAGCGACTCACCGTTAATCAATACATCTTCTAGTAAAATTTTATTCCCTGAAATTGTATCTGGAATCACTTCTAAACCATCGTAAATCATTTTCCCCATTACTTTTCCTCGGAATCCAAATCCTTTCACTTCAAGGTTCTCCATATTCGGCCTACGAGCTTTCAAAATAACTTCTCTTAACGTTTTCCCCGGTACTTTTAATAGACATGGATTAATTGGATGTGGACAAATTCGATGAATGTCCCCGCGCGTCACAACACCTTCATTTAATCCCTCAAGTAGTACACCAGCGTTCACCATTCCAATATCCGCATCACACCACTCTTTAAGCGCACTTGCCAACATATGAGAAAATGTCGTCTCTTTAAACCAATCAACCGGTAATGATTCTTTTAAATGAACGACAGGCTCAGCCATTATATGTTTGCTTTCTTCCTGCAGCATTTCAATTGTGGATAACGGCTCGCTATAAGCACCTAACCGTTCTGTCTTAATCGCTCTACCATCTTTTTTTAGGAGCACCTTCGTCTCTTTATCCACAGTAAGCTGAACGTGACCGACGTAATGTCCCCATTTTTCACAACAGCAAAGCAAAGTATCGTTTACAAGAACACCCCGCTCAAATAAATGGTGCGTATGTGCACCTAAAATAACATCTATATCATAATGCTCCGCCATATACTCATCCATACTTTTTCCCAGATGAGAAAGCACAACAGTAATATGAGCCGTATCCTTAACTTCTTCTAAAATAGATTCTAAATGGATGATTGGATCTTCAATATGCCAGTCTAACATATGATAAAACTCTGGATAAGCTACCGTTAATCCGATAAAGGCAATCGTAACTCCATCTGTCGTTGTATGTAATTTATAAGGCTTTGCCCAGGCCGGACGTACGCCCTCTTTTTCAAATAGATTCGCTACGAGCACCTCAAACCCAGCAGCATCATATAGACGATTCAAATGCTCTTTCGCCAATGTAATTCCTTCATTATTTCCAATCGTTACATAATCATATAACGCCTCATTTAATAACTTCGTATTCCCGAGTCCATTTGTTGCTTCCGAAATACTATGAAAACGATCCACATGATCGCCAATATCCACAGTTAAAACAGTCTCTCCTGCTTCCTGTCTGCGCTTTTTCTCCCCTAGTACAAACCGAGAAATTTGCGGCCAATTTTCAAAATGACTATGTATATCGTTTGTATGATATAGATGGATGATTGTTTCCTTATTTATATTCAGAGAAAAAACCTCCTCTCAGTTCCTTACTGCCATTTACGCTACACGCGCGCAATAATCCTGTAAATACTTTTCGTCTTTTCTTGCTATTTTACATTGTACTCGCATTATAAGAAAAAGCAAAAGATTCCCCTTTCAACATGAAAAATTTTACATTATCATTTACATAAGGAGGTGTTCTCTATTAATCGATATAGCTTTCTCTCACTATGGTCCTCATTAGCAGGAGGCCTTTTATTTATCGCTTCCGTACTTTTCTTGCCTAATCCATTTCTATTTATTAGCATCCCACTCATTATTCTCGGCCTCATATTCAGCATGATTGCAATATCTAAAAACGAAACGAGCAAATTGAGATTTGTCGGTATCTTTGTCTTACTTATATTAGTTATTTTTATCTTAATATGCGTTCCTCTTATATTTGTAATGTTTGGGTTTTAAAGCTGTCTTTTGATGGCTTTTTTTGCGGGTTGAGGGGTATATGCGTCCGTTCACCATGTCTCAATTTGTGGATAAAGTGAAACTTTAATCAGTGGGGGTTTTGTTCATCCCCCACTGATTATTAGCCTTCACCAATCGGGCTTTTACGGGCAGTTGATCTCCCACCTAACTCCTTTGTTTTACAGCCGAATTTTGAGGTGAGAGTCTTACTGCCCACAAATAGCGGGATAAATCGATATATCCTTGTCGAAACGTCGATATATTTGAAAAATCGTTGATATAATTGACTGCATACTAAGTGGGGTATCCCTCATCCAGCTCCACACAACACAAAAAAGCGCCCTGCTATGCAGGGC
>NZ_MAOI01000059.1 GCF_001884235.1 Bacillus paramycoides
ATAAAAAGCATCTTCTGTGCGAAAGAACCTTAGCCAACGGGTCTGAACAGTCGGCTCCGCAGTTCTATTTAACCAATAGAACCTTCCATCTCAAACTTGATTAGGCGGTTCATTTCAACTGCGTATTCCATTGGAAGTTCGCGAGTGAATGGCTCGATGAAGCCCATTACGATCATTTCTGTAGCTTCTTGCTCAGAAATACCGCGGCTCATTAGGTAGAATAATTGTTCTTCTGATACTTTAGATACTTTCGCTTCGTGCTCAAGTGAAACGTAATCGTTTTTGATTTCGTTGTAAGGAATTGTATCAGATGTAGATTGGTTATCCATGATTAACGTGTCACATTCGATGTTAGAGCGAGAGTTTTTCGCTTTTGGTCCGAATTGTACGATACCACGGTAAGTTACTTTACCACCATGCTTCGCAATCGATTTAGAAACGATTGTTGAAGATGTGTTTGGTGCTAAGTGAATCATTTTTGCACCAGCATCTTGGTGTTGGCCTTTACCAGCAATCGCGATAGATAATGTTAAACCACGAGCGCCTTCGCCTTTTAAGATAACTGCTGGGTATTTCATCGTTAATTTAGATCCGATGTTACCGTCAATCCATTCCATCGTTGCGTTTTCTTCACAAACCGCACGTTTTGTAACTAGGTTGTATACGTTGTTCGCCCAGTTTTGGATTGTTGTATAACGGCAATATGCATCTTTCTTAATGATGATTTCTACTACCGCACTATGAAGTGAGTTAGTCGTGTAAACAGGTGCTGTACAACCTTCTACGTAGTGTACGTGTGCGCCTTCGTCTACGATGATAAGCGTACGCTCGAATTGTCCCATATTTTCAGAGTTAATACGGAAATACGCTTGAAGTGGTGTATCAACTTTAATACCTTTTGGAACGTAGATGAATGATCCACCAGACCAAACTGCAGAGTTTAATGCAGAGAATTTGTTGTCCGTTGGTGGGATTACTTTTCCGAAATGCTCACGGAAAATATCTTCGTTCTCTTTTAATGCGCTATCTGTATCTTTGAAGACGATTCCTAGAGCTTCTAGGTCTTCTTTCATGTTGTGGTATACAACTTCAGATTCGTACTGTGCAGATACACCAGCTAAATATTTTTGCTCAGCTTCTGGAATACCTAATTTATCAAATGTCGCTTTAATTTCATCAGGTACTTCATCCCAAGACTTCTCAGATTTCTCAGATGGTTTTACGTAGTACGTAATTTCATCGAAATCTAAGTCGTTTAAGTCGCCGCCCCATTGTGGCATTGGCATTTCATAGAACTTATCCAGTGATTTTAAACGGAAGTCTAACATCCACTGTGGTTCTTCTTTCATACGTGAAATCTCTTCAACGATCTCTTTTGTTAAACCGCGTCCAGCACGGAAAATCGAAACGTCTTTGTCTTTGAAACCATATTTGTAATCGCCGATATCTGGCAGTTGCTTCGCCATGTTGGTATGTCCCTCCTTAGATAACCTCGTTTTTAGGAACCTTTAACATTACTTATCTTCGTTTAAGCCCTTTTCTAACGCTTTCCACGCTAATGTTGCACATTTAATACGTGCTGGGAACTTGCATACGCCTTGTAATGCTTCAATATCTCCTAAATCAATGCTGTCATCATACTCTTTTCCTAGCATCATGTCAGAGAAAATTTTAGAAAGCTGAAGTGCCTCTTCAATTTTCTTTCCTTTTACTGCTTGTGTCATCATCGAAGCTGAAGACATTGAGATTGAACATCCTTCGCCTTCAAACTTCGCCTCTTGTACAATACCCTCTTCTACTTTCATCGTAAGTTGAATACGATCGCCGCAAGTTGGATTGTTCAAGTTAACAGTAACACTATCTTCTAATACGCCATGGTTACGAGGATTTTTGTAATGATCCATAATAACTTGACGATATAACGTATCTAAATTATTAAATGACATTTGTGAAATACTCCTTTGTCTTGATTAGCGATTCAACAAATGTATCAATTTCTTCTTTTGTATTATATAAATAGAAGCTCGCACGTGCTGTTGAAGAAGCTTTCAGCCACTTCATAAGCGGTTGTGCACAGTGATGTCCTGCGCGAACCGCAATGCCTTCTACATCCAATACTGTTGCTACATCGTGAGGATGTACGTCTTCAATATTAAATGTAACGAGACCAGCGCGATGCTTTGGACCATAAATTGTAACGCCATCTACTTCTGATAGTCTTTCTAAAGCGTATTGCGCTAATTCATGTTCATGCTTTTCAATATTATCAAGACCGATTTCTTCTAGGAAATCAATTGCCGCACCAAGTCCGATTGCATTACCGATAATCGGTGTACCTGCTTCAAACTTCCACGGAAGCTCTTTCCAAGTAGATTCTTGTAAATCTACGAAATCAATCATTTCACCGCCAAATTCAATTGGCTCCATATTGTTCAGCAATTCTTTCTTACCATATAATACGCCGATACCTGTAGGTCCGCACATCTTATGAGCAGATAATGCGTAGAAATCACAGTTTAAATCTTGTACATCTACTTTCATATGAGGTGTACTTTGTGCACCATCAACGACCATAATTGCACCGTTTTCGTGTGCGATTGCTCCAATTTCTTTTACAGGGTTAATCGTTCCAAGTACGTTTGATACATACATGATTGAAACGATTTTTGTATTCGGTGTAATTGTTTGACGAGCATCTTCAATTGAGATTGTCCCGTCTGGTTGAAGCGGAAGGTATTTTAAAGTTGCGCCAGTTTTCTTCGCAACTTGTTGCCACGGAATGATGTTACTATGGTGCTCCATGTAAGAGATAACGATTTCGTCGCCTTCTTTTACATTATCAAGACCATAGCTCGCTGCTACTGTATTTAATGCAGTTGTCGTCCCACGTGTGAAAATAATCTCTTCCATTGATTTCGCGTTAATAAACTTGCGAACTTTCTCACGTGCACCTTCATACGCGTCGGTAGCTTTCGTACCGAGCGTATGAACACCGCGATGCACGTTAGAATTATATTCTTTATAGTAACGTTCTAACGTTTCAATGACTTGAATTGGTTTTTGAGAAGTTGCTGCACTATCGAAATAAACAAGTTGTTTGCCGTTCACTTTTTGATCAAGAATTGGAAACTGTTTGCGTATTTCATGAATATTCATTAGCGAACTTTCCTTTCAATTACCTCAACAAGCTGTGCTTTTACTCCTTCAATTGGAAGCTCATTTACTACAGGTGCTAAGAATCCATGGATGACTAAACGTTCTGCTTCGCGTTTTGGAATACCACGGCTCATTAAGTAGTATAGTTGGGTTGGATCTACGCGACCTACTGAAGCTGCGTGACCTGCCATTACATCATCTTCGTCAATTAAAAGAATTGGGTTTGCATCACCGCGAGCTTTCTCGTCTAACATAAGAACGCGAGAAGATTGTTGTGCATTTGATTTAGATGCACCATGTTCAATCTTACCAATTCCGTTAAAGATAGATGTTGCACTATCTTTTTGTACACCGTGTTTTAAGATGAAACCTTCAGAGTGTTTACCGAAGTGAACAACTTTAGTTGTAAAGTTTTGTGTTTGGTTACCACGGCCAATTGTTACTGTTTTCGTATCAGCAAATGAACCGTCGCCCATTAAGTTCGTTACGTTCTCTGAAATTGTGTTTCCGTCATTCATAAGACCTAAAGCCCAATCAACACGGCCGTCGCGTCCTACAACACCGCGGCGGTTAACGTAAGTTGTTACGTCTTTTGCTAATAGATCAACCGCACCGAATTTCACTTGTGCGCCTTGTTCCACGATTACTTCTGCTACGATATTTGCAATACCTTTAGCATTTTCATTTGCAACGTAGTTTTCTACATAAGTTGCAGTACTGTTCGCATCAGCTACGAATAATACGTGGTTATATACGTTAGCTTCTTCACCGTCTACTAAAAATACAGCTTGAAGTGGAGTTTCAAGAACAACGTTTTTCGGAACATATACGAATGCACCGCCGTTGATTAATGCAGCATGAAGTGCAGTTAGACGATGCTCGTCTACTTTCACGCCGTCTTTCATTAAGTACTTTTGTACTAGTTCAGCATGCTCAGTTGCAGCTGTTACGATGTCTGTAAAAATAACACCTTTTTCTTTTGCTTCGTTTGCTAAAGAAACGAACGCAGTTGTACCAGTACGTTGTACTAATACGCTGTTATTTTCATCGATTAAGTTTTTCACTGCTTCTGGAAGCTCTGTTAAAGAACTTACAGGCTCTTGCTTAGCAGTGTCGCCTTTTCCGATAAAGTCCCATTTTTCAATTTTCGTTTTATCAGGCGTTGGCATTGGAAGTTCAGTTGCTTGTGCAAGAGCTTGTAAGCGGAACTCAGTCAACCAAGCAGCTTCGTTTACTTCGCTTGCGCGCTGACGGATTGTTTCTTGATCGAAAGGTAATGTACCGATTGTCATGTTTATGCTCCTCTCTTACGCTTCTTGCTCTGCTGTTTCGTCTTCAATACCTAATTCTTTTTTAATCCAATCGTAACCTTCAGCTTCTAGACGTTGTGCAAGCTCAGGACCACCAGATTTAACAATGCGACCGTTCATCATAACGTGAACGAAGTCTGGAGTGATGTAGTTTAATAAACGTTGGTAATGCGTAATCATTAGGCAACCGAACTCTTCGCCGCGCATTTCGTTAATACCTTTAGATACAACTTTTAACGCATCGATATCAAGACCTGAGTCGATTTCGTCTAAGATTGCGATTTTTGGCTCAATCATCATTAATTGAAGAATTTCGTTACGTTTTTTCTCACCGCCAGAGAAACCTTCGTTTAAGTAACGTTGTGCCATTTCTGGATCCATTTCTAGGAATTCCATGTTTTTATCTAATGTACGGATAAATTTCATAAGAGAAATTTCATCGCCTTCTTCACGACGTGCGTTAATTGCAGAACGTAAGAAGTCAGCGTTTGTTACTCCGCTAATTTCACTTGGATATTGCATTGCTAGGAATAGACCTGCTTGTGCGCGCTCGTCTACTTCCATTTCTAATACATCTTCACCGTCGATGATGATGCTACCTTCTGTTACTTCATACTTTGGGTGACCCATAATCGCAGAAGATAAAGTTGATTTACCTGTTCCGTTAGGTCCCATAATTGCGTGGATTTCTCCACCTTTTACTTCAAGGTTTACACCTTTTAAAATTTCTTTGCCATCGATTGATACGTGTAAGTCTTTAACCGTTAATGTAGAACCAGCCATCTCAATACCTCCATTAATCCTCTATATACATTTTAAAAGTTCCTAAAACGTTCATATTCTCATTTTATTCTCATTCTAATTTTATATCAAATAAAATGATATCGCAAACCACTAAAAAAAGTAACAATTTTTTCACAAATGTATATAAGTATTTCCTTTGCATCTTTATATGATACACCTTTCTTCTTATATATATAAAGAAAAAAGGACTGGTAATTTCCCAGTCCTTTCCTTGTATTTATTCACTTAAAGGAAGCACAGCACCTTTATATTCTTTCTTAATAAAATCTTGAATTTCTTTTGAATGCAGTACTTCTACTAGCTCTTTAATTTCTTTTTTATCTTTATCACCTTTACGAACAACTACTACGTTTGCGTACGGTGAATCATTTCCTTCAATTGCAATTGCATCTTTTTCTGGGTTTAACTTCGCATCAATTGCATAGTTAGAGTTAATTAGAACAGCGTCGCCTTCTTTATTGTTATACACTTGTGGTAATAAACCAGGCTCAATATCTGTTTTGAATTTTAGATTTTTCGGATTATCTGCAATATCTTTTGGAGTTGCATTAACTGGATCTATTCCGTCTTTAATTTTTAAAATGCCTTCTTTTTGCAAAATTGCTAAACCACGTCCATGGTCGGTAACAGAATTACTCATAATAATTGTCGCCCCGTCTGGAAGCTCTTTTAAGCTCTTATATTTTTGAGAGTATACGCCAATTGGTTCTAAATGAATTTTTCCCGCTATTTCAAAATCATATTTCTTATCTTTAATTTCTTTTTCTAAATACGGAATGTGCTGGAAGTAGTTTGCATCTATTTCCTTATCCGCTAACGATTTATTCGGTAACACGTAGTCTTGGAATTTTTTAATTTCTAAATCAATTCCTTTTTTCTCAAGTAACGGCTTTGCCTTTTCTAAAATAACAGCGTGCGGTACGTTAGAAGCCCCAACAACTAGTTTCTTTTCATCTTTATCTTTTCCACCGCAAGCAGCTAACCCAAAAATTGAAGTTGAAATAAGTGCTGTAAGTAATAATTTTTTCATTTAAAATACCCTCCCGTTTTCATTATCTTTTATCTATTCGAGTCGTTACGTTATCACCAATCCACTGAATTAAAAATACAACTAGCAATACACAAATTGTTGCGACGATTGTCACATTGTTATTACCACGCTGGAATCCTTCTAGGTAAGCAAGTGTTCCAAGGCCACCAGCACCAACAACACCTGCCATTGCCGTATAGCCTACTAACGCAATTGTCGTTACCGTAATACCAGATACTAATGCTGGTAACGATTCTGGAATTAACACTTTCAAAATAATTGTGCTTGTTTTTGCACCCATCGCTTTTGAAGCTTCAATTACACCTTTATCAATTTCACGAAGTGCAATCTCAACCATTCTTGCGTAAAACGGTGCTGCACCGATAATTAAAGCTGGCAATGCTGCACTTGCTCCAAGAATTGTTCCAAGAAGAATCTTTGTGAACGGAATTAATAAAATAATTAAAATGATGAATGGTATAGAGCGGAAAATGTTTACGAATGCTCCAATCACCGTATTAATTGCTTTGTTTTCCCATAAATTATCTTTCGCTGTCATAAAGAGTAATAGTCCTAAAATAAGTCCTAAAACAAATGTGGCAAGCGCTGCGATTGCCGTCATATATAGTGTTTCACCTGTTGCTTCTAACATTTGATTCCAATCAACATTTGCAAGTAACTTATCCATGAGCAATCACCTCCAGCTCTACTTGATCTTGATGTATTCCCTCTATCGCTTGCTGGATCGCTGTTTCCTCACCATTTAAATGAACAACTAAACTTCCATAAGAACCGTTATTCGTTTGTGCGATATTCCCTTGCAAAATGCTAACTTCTATATCACTGCGCTGCATTAACCTTTGAAGTACCGGTCTTTCTACTGCCTCACCGATAAACTGCAAGCGAATTACTTTTCCATCTGGGTATTTTTCAATTAAACTTTCAATCGTTTCATTCGTATCTTCAGAATCAGTTAACTGCTGTACAAATCGTTTTGTAATGTCTTGCTGTGGGTTACGGAACACATCAAGTACAGGACCACTTTCTACAATCTTTCCTCTCTCCATTACCGCAACGCGATTACAAATCTTTCGAATAACGTGCATCTCATGCGTAATCAATACAATTGTTAAACCGAGACGCTTATTAATATCTAACAATAAATCTAAAATTTGATCTGTCGTTTCCGGATCAAGAGCTGACGTTGCTTCGTCACATAAAAGTACTTGCGGATTATTAGCTAACGCTCTTGCAATCCCGACGCGCTGCTTTTGTCCACCACTTAGCTGAGATGGGTATGCATCGCCTCTTCCTTCTAATCCAACAAGATGAATTAACTCATCGACACGTTTTCTTCTCTCCGCCTTATCAACACCTGCAATTTCAAGTGGGAATGCGATATTTTCACGAACAGTTCGTGACCAAAGTAAGTTAAAATGTTGAAAAATCATTCCGATTTCCTGTCGCGCCTTACGAAGTTCATTTCCAGTAATCGCTGAAATCACACGATTTGCAATCGTAATTTGACCAGACGTTGGTTTCTCTAACTGATTAAACAATCGGATTAAAGAACTTTTCCCAGCGCCACTATATCCGATAACACCAAAGATCTCACCTTTCTCTATTTTTAAGTTGGCGTTATCTACAGCAGTGACATCACCGCTTTTTGACTTATATATTTTCTTTACATTTTCTAATAAGATCATGATGTTCACCCCTTTTTTTAATAAAAAGCGCAAGCGGCTCGCTTAGAACAAGAGGGCGTTGGAATCCCTGACGTAGAGGCGCTTTTTGCCTCATAGGAAGGGATGAAACGACCGACTGTTCTAGCCGCTGGAGCTAGATTTCATAAAAAGCGCAAGCGGCTCTTTTAGATTTACTCCGCAATTTTTTATTTTTAATGCATGTAATCTATCGCTATTGCTCATCTTGTTGTTTGAATGTCCTCCACATTCAAACAACAAAAAAACCTTTCCGCTTTTAGAGAAGCAGAAAGGTTTATATGCGTATATAACAACATTATCCCTCTCTCTCATCTCTCAAAGCATTTGCTTTGCAGGAATTGGCACCATTTCAACATAAGTTGACGGTTGCCGGGCTTCACAGGGCACAGTCCCTCCACCTCTCTTGATAAGAGAAATCAGATTAAATTTTCGTCTGATTTAAAATTTATGAAATTGTCTATATTTTATGAATTGAATTCTATCAACATCTACACGCCGTGTCAACAGAAATTTTCACAAAAAAAGAAACTTCAGAATTTTAAGCTCCCACTGACATCGGTTTACATATATGAAACATTGATTCAACTAATAGCATCGTTCGATACGTTCCTGAATATTGTACTCTTCCATCACTCACCAACGTTTGCAACCTTATATTTCCAGTCACTAATTTTTGAACATCCTCTTCCTCTAAGCAGACGATTTGTTCCGTTCCTCTCGCCTCTTTCAAAAGTTCTATATAATCTCTTGAAATTTGTAATGAACAACATTCATCTCCAAATCGAAAATTAACAGTTCTTTCTCCTTGCCTTAAAAGCGGTTCTAAATGATATTGATCATTAGCGTAATTTACAAATGATTGAAGCAAAGAATATAATTTCACCCTAAATCACATCCTTCATATCACTTTCTATTACATACCATTCCCTCTCACTAAAGAGCAATCCTGTTACTTTCGCTCGACAAATACTGTATCCATCACGCATCTCGACATATTTCCCAAGAAATATGTCGAGGCGGCAAAAACTTTGCCGCCTACTTTAACTCCGTATATAAATATTCAACCGAATGAAATGCATATATCTTCTTCATCAGTGTCCCATTTTCAAAAAGAAGTAAACAAGGTACACTTTCTATCCCATACTCTTTCGCAAAATGCGGAGCATAATTTAAATCTAACATTCCAATTTTCAAATCTTCAATCGTCATCTCAACGACCGTTAACATCTTCTTTGCTAATTGGCATGTTCCACACATTGGTGTATACACATATAACACTGTTTTTTCTTCGTTTTCTATTAGGGCTGTAGCTTCGGCTCCTGTCCAGTCAATCACTTCTATCATTCCTTACCGTAAATATTCTGTATAAACGTCAATGTCAGCTCCCCATAATACATTTGCTAAATGTGAAGAAGGCGCAGTCGCCACCTCGCGATACGAGCGATCAATATAAATATGCTCTGCTTGCGGAAATTCTTTTCGGAATTGTTTTCTTAACTTTTCTCCTGCATCATCAGCATCCACTAGCACATACACATCTTTATCAAAAAACTGATCAATGAGCTCATCCATTTTCGACAAACCAATTGTACCATTTGTACAAACAATTTCCACCGGTTCACGAATAATAGATTCAATCTTTCTTCTGTCCGATTTACCTTCTACAATAATGACTTTTTCCACATAAATCATATGTCATCACCCGATCACCATATACTATACAACCTTTAACTTAGTATATAGTATATTCGTTATTTTCATGTTGTTTCCTGTTTATTTTTGCAAAAGAAAAGCGGAAGCGGCTCGTTCAGATTGTGAGGGGGATGGAGCTTCTGACGTAGAGGCGCTTTTTGCCTCGCAGGAAGAAGCGAAGCCACCGAACAATCTAGCCGCTGGAGCTGGACAATAAAGAAAAGCGGAACCGACTGTTTAGCCCTGTTGGCTAAGGTTCTTTCGCACAGAAGACGCTTTTTGTCTTCTCGTGCAGAAGGTTCTTAGACATGAAGGGCTAGGAGGTGGAGCTAGACAATGAAAAGCGCATACGGCGCGCTCAGCATGAAACCTCAACGAAAAAAGTTTTTTCAAAAACGTTCTCCTACATGATAATTAATATATGTATGTTCAAACTCATTATGTAACACACAAAAAAAAGGACAGCACAAAGGCTGTCCTTTCTCTTCGACTATAATTAGTCTTGGTTTGTCATTTCTGCATATTTTTCTGCAGTTAATAACTTCTCAACTTGGCTTGCATCAGAAAGTTCAACTTTAACCATCCATGCACCCTCGTATGGAGATTCGTTAACAAGTTCTGGTTGGTCACTTAATTCTTCGTTTACTGCTACAACTTTACCACTTACAGGTGCGTATAATTCAGAAACTGTTTTAACAGATTCTACGCTTCCGAATGGCTCGCCAGCTTCGATTGTTGCACCTACTTCAGGAAGTTCAACGAATACGATATCGCCTAACTCACCTTGCGCAAAATGAGTAATACCGATAACAACCTCATTACCTTCTGTTTTTACCCATTCGTGTTCTTCAGAGTAACGTAAATTATTTGGAATGCTCATGACTGTACCTCCAGTGAATGTATTAATTATGTAAAAATACCTTATTGGTACTTTTTCCACACACTTTCAAACTGCTCTTCGTTAAAACCAAGTGTTACATTCGTTCCATCTGTTACAATTGGACGTTTAATTAACATGCCATCAGATGCTAAAAGCTCGTACATTTCGTCTTCGCTCGCATCATTTAACTTATCTTTTAGGCCAAGTTCGCGGTAACGCATTCCACTTGTATTAAAGAATTTTTTTAATGGCAATTCACTTTTCTCGTGTAAATTACGTAAATCTTCTTTTGACGGTGGATTTTCAACAATATGAATCATCTCATATGCTACATCGTTTGCCTCAAACCATTTTTTTGCTTTTTGACATGTGCCACACTTTGGATATGAATAAAATGTTACTGTCATAAATTCACCTACTTTTTTACTAACCTTTACCCTTATCATATAGAAAACATTTTATTATTTCAAACGATTATTCGCTAAACTTTTACTTATTTCGTGATAATTTTTAATAATCCTGCAAATTTTTCTTATTTTTCCGCCATTTATAAGAAAAAAATAAATATATAATTTTTTCTTCACATTCCCTTTCCCCCTCCTTAACCCGAACATACATCTTAAACAAACGTTTATTTAATTTCATATTTTCTACATCAACCTTTTGAAAACATAGATCCTTTCATACCGAACATATACCTTAAACAAACGTTTATTTAATTTCACATTTTTCTATAGTAACCTTTGAAATACATAGATCCTTTCGTGCCGAACATACCCCTTAAACAAACGTTTATTTAAAATAAAAAATAAGAAGCCTCATTTATGGGCTCCTTCATCATCTACTTAAATAATCTGCAATTGTTTGAAATACTAATATATACATATTATGAATATTTTGATCCGAAACAGTATCATTATATAATCCCATACCCCAATATTGCCCCTCACTGCTTCCCATATTTACAAATCCTTGTGTATACATCATTGCTTCATCCTTCGGGGCATTGTCATAATCTAAAGCTTTTTTAGTAAAAATCAAATATGGTCTATCCTGTAAACCGATAAAAAACACTGGCTTCTTTAATGATAAAAATAAGTCCGTATACTGTTCCTTCGATGCTTCTTGAAAATATTCTTTCATGACGAGAAAACCATCAACTTTTGCTGATTTCTCCTGCATCTCTTCTAATTTTACGCTTTCAAATTTTATATTTCTAAATGTATCTTTCGGTTTTTCACCAACAACTCCAATTACGAGTGCTCTCCCGTTATATTCTAATTTCTCTCCTTCTTTATTCTTTGCACACCCAGTACCCACCAGGCATAACAATATAAAAGCTAAGAAATAAAATGAACGCTTCATTTAGCACCCTCTCCCTCTTTTAAGTCAAGTGACAAAAATGTAAGGTGAATTCGATAGCCCAATTGGATTTTCTATATTATAATCAATTGAATTTACTTACATTACTAAAACATAGGAGATTATCATGAAGAAATTTAAACTTTCATCTTTTCTTCCGTTAAGTTATATACTTCTACTCGTACTCGTAAGTCCCCTTTACGATGTATTAAATAAATCCTCTGTTCACGCAGTAAACGTCACAACTATAGTAGACAATTGGATTCCATTTGTGAAAGCATTTATTATTCCTTATTTACTTTGGTTTCCATACTTATACGGTGCACTTATTTATTACTGTTTTGCTGATCGAAAGCAATATTACGTCACTTTAAGTAGTGTAATTCTTGGAAAACTTGCTTGTTTTTCTATTTATTATTTTTGGCAGACAACTGTACCACGTCCAACTGTCGTTGGAACAGACGTATTTTCCGAACTAGTCCGCTATATCTATAGTATTGATCAACCAGTAAACTGTTTCCCTAGCATTCACGTTCTTACAACATTTGTAATTATGTTAGCTGCCTTTAAGCGTAGAGAACAGCATGCTTTTGAATATTACATCCTTACGTTCTTTGGTACGCTTATCATTTTATCAACATTATTTACGAAGCAGCATGCATTCGTAGATGCCGTTTCTGGTATGCTACTCGCGGGTATACTATACTTCGGTGTTCAACTCTTGTTAGCAAAAGAAACAGTGACAGTTCCCGTGAAACAAAATCATAAAATGTAACTAAAAAAGCAGACTGTGGCTTCTTCAGTCTGCTTTTATCTATATTAAGGAGATTTTCAAATTAAGATTGCGGTACAGTCATATCACCTGAATGGATACGACCTGCTTTTTTAAGAGCAATGTAAAGTATATAAGAAACAGCTACTGGGATGATGATATAAGTGATTACCATCGCTGGGACAACCTCCCACCCTTGGCTGGAAATTAAATTAATTGGTGCGATAAGAGAACTTAATCCAAGTCCAGCAATTTCTTTTCCTGCTTCTAGTTGGAAAATTAATGCTGATACCGGGCCGACTATAGCGCTGGCGACGACAGTTGGGACGAGAATCATTGGGTTTTTAGTAATGTTCGGCAACTGTACTTTTGGAGTACAAAGTGCCTGAGCTAATATGCCACCTAAATTATTTTCTTTCGCTGAAATAACAGAGAATCCGATAAATTGAGCAACACATCCTGCAAGTGCTGCACCTCCTGCAACACCATCTAAGCTAAGTGCTATCGCTAAAGCAGCTGATGAAGCTGGAGAGATAAGTAACAATCCCCAAACTACAGCAATCACGATAGAAGCGATAAATGGGCTACCAGCTGAACTATCTTTAATGAATGCTCCAACTGTATTTAAAACTGGGCTAATATTTTGAGCTAACCAAATACCGACTAAACCAGAACCTAGTATCGCTGCAAATGGAACGAGCATCATATCTAAAGCAGTTTTTCCACTTAATCGTTTACCAATATAAACTGCTAAAGTCGCTGTTAATAATGCACCGATTGGTTCACCTGTTTTAATGATAAGACCAGCTTCAGTAATTGAAATTGATCCAGCTCCAATTGCTCCAGCTACCATCGCCGAAAAGATTACGAGCCCGTTTGCACCGAGCATAAAAGCAATCCCGGCTCCAATTGCTGGTGCCATAAGTGATTTTGCAACAACCCCGATTGTAATAAGTAGTGGGATATCAACAATTCTCCCTATATTTTCGATCAGTAAACCAATTCCAAGGGATACGAAAATACCCTGTGCGATTCCGGCAGATGCTTTAAACACACGAGACATTATATATTCCTTCATTTGTTTCACCTTCTTCTATAAGTTAGTAACCAATTGTCTTCATATAATCGCGTAAAACATCGTTTGATTTTGCAAAGCGACTTTCTTCATCTTCTGATAAGTTCAGCTCTACAACTTCCCTTACACCGCCTCTAGTAATAATTGCTGGTACTCCTGTACAAATATCGTATTCGCCATATTCACCATCTAAAATAGCTGAAACAGCGATAACACGGTGATCATCATTGAAAATTGAACGAGCAATATAAGCTAAAGAATTTCCAATTCCGTAATAAGTAGTTCCTTTACGTTTATAAATTTCCCACCCAGCTTTTGCAGTTTTCTCAACAATTTCATCTAAATCTATCTCACCTAAACGTTCTTTTTGTTCCTCTAAAATTTGTAGAATTGGCTTTCCACCAACAGTTACGTGAGACCAAGCAACCATTTGAGAATCACCATGTTCTCCTAATGAATATCCATGAATGCTACGAGGATCTACCCCTAACATCTCAGATAAAATAGTTCTTAAGCGAGAAGAATCTAATGATGTACCAGTACCAAGCACACGATTTCTTGGTACACCAGATAATTTCCAAACTTGATATGTAATAATGTCAACTGGGTTCGATGCGATTAAGAAAATGCCATTAAATCCACTTTCCATTACGCCATTTACGACACTTTCCATAATCTTTGCGCTTGCTCCTAAAGTATCTAAACGACTTTGTCCGGGCTTCGGTGCTGGTCCTGCTGTAATAATTACAATGTCCATATCTTTGCAGTCTTCATAGCTTCCTGCATATACTTTTGTTCTTGTATTTGTAAAGTTAATGCAGTGCGATAAGTCCATCGCTTCTCCAACTGCACGTTCATGATTTATATCAATTAATAATAGCTCTTCGCAAATACCTTGGTTTACAATGGAGTACGCACAGCTTGATCCAACTAATCCAGTACCGATAATTGCAATTTTTCTTGTATTTCTATTCATGGCAATCCCCCCAATTGATCATGTAATCTATTTCTTTTGTTCTTTACACTCTTAATTATAGAGATTCTCACAGTAGAAACCATGGATACTTTGTGAAAAGTTGAACAAAGTTTTTGTCCTTTTTGTGAAATGCTATATTTTATTTTCGTCATATTTGTTACAACTGGAAAAATATTTCTTTTGTATTTATTGACATATACAAAAATAAAAAAAACGAGCGAATCCATTCGCTCGTTTTTTTCATCGTACTATTCGGCACTTAATTGACTTTTTAATTGTTGGACAATCATTTGATTGGCAGGTGCAGCTGGTTTATAATAGTTTTTTTGCTTTGCGTATTCATACATATTACGTTGACGCATTTCATCTTGATTACGAATTTGAATTAAAGTTTGATGTAACTGTTCATTATCAGACTGAGAAATATAATTTGCATAACTTGTTAAACTTGCATTTAATCCTGCTAAATAATCATTTACCATATCTTTTTCATTCATCTTTCGCTTCCTCCTATCCTAAAAAAGTCATTAGTTGTTGCTTCGTATTTCGTGCATCTTGTGCATCCTTCTCAAGCATTTGCTTTAACTGCGGGTCCGTACAAGCCTGTGCATACTGTTCTAACTTGTTAATAATTGTTGCGTGTCCACCGATCAAATGACGTAAGTTTTCCACTTCAAGCTCTGTTAAATTTTGCATAGAATACTCCTACCTTTCTTTGTTCATTCAATATTAGTATTTAGTTCTTTTGGGATTGTATGCATGGATTAACTTTTTCACATGTAAACAAAATAAAAGATGAATAGCTAAGCCATTCATCTTTTATGCTAAATATTTATTCAATATTATAGAGATACAATCATACTTATACTCACAAGTCCGTTCCATAATTAAAATCCTTTAATGTAAACATAAAGATGATATAACGAGATTTTTAAAAAGAATAATATGCAATTTTACATATCACAAAAGCTTTGCATTCTATAGTTTTAGAAATTAAATTACTATATAATAATTATTAAATGAAAACTCAAAATTTTAAAACACCTCTTACTATTTGTCATTACACCACCTTACTTGTTCATCATGATTCTCACTGCATATAAAATTTATGAATAAAAGGAGAGATACACATGAAAACACATGATTTCCTTACAAAAGTGCAAAATAGCTATGAACCTAACCCAAGCCAAGATGCTCAAGTTTTTATATTATTTAGCTTCCTCTTAGCTATATACACATTTTTAAAACCCGCAAAATAATATCATCCAGCAAAAAAGAGCCTCTATATTATTTGAGGCTCTTCCTTGTTAAATTCCGTTCCGCTTCTTCAATCGCTCTTTGCATTTGCAATAATGGATCTTTAATCATCTTCCCGTGACCTGTCGCCAATATAGACGGCTTATACTCCAGCAATTTCTGAGCGCTTGTTAATGCAACTTTTGCATCCCATGTACCAAACATAGGAAACGGAAAAAGCCACTTCAATTGTCCTGCTACCGCCACTCCTCCTCTCGTTTGAAATGCATCTCCAACAATGAGTGCATCATTTCTCGTGTCTAAAAACGCCATTGATCCTGGTGTATGACCTGGAGCTGCAATCGCTACAAGAGAACCAATTTTATCTCCCTCTTGAAGAAGAATATCTGGAATCGTCTTTATTTTTTTTGACACACTCACTTTTACCTGCGTGCCTGGTTCCCCTAGTTGCAGCGACAAATCTCCTTCAAGTAAACGAGCATCTCTTTTAGAAATATAGACTGGAATATCCGGCAGTTCTTGTTTTATAGCATCAAGCGCTCCTACATGATCATCATGTGCATGTGTAATAACAATATTCGTAATCGGTTTCCCTATTTTTCGAGCCGAATCTAAAATCTTCTTTGCACAAAATGGTAAAGCTGCGTCAATTAAAGTTAATCCTGTTTCTTCTTCGACAAAATAACAGTTAATCGGAAATAGGCGCGGTAAAAATGCTATTTGATGAACTGTTTCTCCTCTTATTAACTTCATCTCCTTTACCTCCATAAAAAAAACCGTTTACAAATACATATGTAAAACAACCCTTTTCAAGAATCTATCAATAAAAAAACCAGTAGCCATAAGGCCACTGGTTCTCTCTCATCTATTAAACTGTGTAACGCTCATCTTCTAAAATTTTCGCAGCGATTTCACGTTTCTTCGGAATTACGTTAAGTGGTGTGTGGCGAGTTAGTTTGCGTAGTGATGATAACATCATGCGCAGCATGTCGCCGTTTTCAACTGCGATAAGTGTTTCTTTCGCGTCTGCTTCAATTTCGTTGAATGCTTCTTGGCAGAATACTTCAGTGTATAACACTTTTTGTTTATTCTTTTCAAGACCAGTTGTTTTAATTGCTTTTTCTGTGCGAAGAACAGCAGATTCCATCGCATAAAGGTTGCTTACGATGTCAGCGATATTCACAAGAATTTCTTGCTCTTTATCTAATGCTTTACCGTATTTTTGAGCAGCTAACCCAGCTACCATTAAACCGATTTTCTTCGCGTTATTTACTAAATACTTTTGAAGTGCTAATGGCCCATCGCCTACTTCTTCTGGCATCATCATCATTAACTCTTCTTGTAATTTTTGTGCTTTTTGTAGTAATGGTAATTCACCTTTCATCGCTTTACGTAAGAACGTACCTGGTACGATTAGGCGGTTAATTTCGTTCGTACCTTCGAAAATACGGTTAATACGAGAATCGCGGTACATTCTTTCAATCTCGTACTCTGCCATAAATCCATAACCACCGTGAATTTGAACACCTTCATCTACTGTATAATCTAACACTTCAGAACCGAATACTTTATTTAAAGAGCACTCGATCGCATATTCAGCGATAGAAGCTGCTACTGCTTTACCATCTTTTACTTCTTCTTCAGATAATGTGCTCATACGGCTTTCGAATAAACCTACTGTACGATATACAGAGCTTTCAGCTGCATATGTTTTCGCTGCCATATTCGCAAGTTTCTCTTGAATTAATGGGAAGCGAGCGATTGGTTGTTTGAACTGTTGACGTTGGTTTGCATATTGTGCTGAAATTTCTACTGCACGTTTCGCAGATCCAACTGTACCAACACCTAATTTATAACGGCCGATATTTAAAATGTTGAACGCGATAATATGACCTTTACCGATTTCACCAAGTAAGTTTTCTTTCGGTACTAATGCATCTTCTAAAATTAACGTACGAGTTGAAGAACATTTAATACCCATTTTCTTTTCTTCTGGGCTTGTAGATACGCCAGCATACTCTTTCTCTACGATAAATGCTGAGAAATGCTCGCCATCTATTTTTGCATATACAACAAATACATCAGCGAATGCAGAGTTTGTAATCCATTGTTTTTCACCATTTAATACGTAATGTGTACCTTCTGCATTTAAACGTGCAGTTGTTTTTGCACCTAAAGCGTCAGATCCAGAACCTGGCTCAGTTAATGCATATGCAGCTAATTTTTCACCAGTTGCAAGTAGTGGTAAATATTTTTTCTTTTGCTCTTCGTTACCGAATAATACAATTGGTAAAGATCCGATACCAACGTGAGCACCGTGAGTAATTGCAAAGCCACCAGCGCGAGAGAATTTCTCTGCGATTAACGCTGAACTTACTTTATCAAGGCCAATTCCGCCGTACTCTTCTGGTACGTCAGCGCCTAATAAACCAAGTTCACCAGCTTCTTTTAAAAGGCGAACAGAACGATCAAATTCGTGTTGCTCTAAATATTCAAGCTCTGGAAGAACTTCATTTACGATAAAGTCCTCTGTCGTTTTTGCAATCATTTTATGCTCAGATGAAAAATCTTCTGGCGTAAACACTTGATCAATTGTAATCTCATCAACTAAAAAGCTACCGCCTTTAACTGCACTTCCTACTGTTTTTTCCATGAAAATTTCCTCCTTCATATTTTCATAAGCCGCTTCTCTCGCTTTGAAAGAAGCTGGCTCTCCCTTTTATTTTTTATAAGCCTTTGTTGCTTCCATTCTTTACTTTAGCGTCCTCTTGTTCTGAGCGAGCCGCTTCCACTTTTTTTATAATCTAGTTCCGGCGGCTAGAACAGTCGGCCGTTTCACCACTTCC
>NZ_MAOI01000060.1 GCF_001884235.1 Bacillus paramycoides
GAGGCAAAAAGCGCCTCTTCGTCAGGGCTTCCAACGTCCTCTTGTTCTAAGCGAGCCACCTGCACTTTTTTATAGTAATTCAAACACTCCCGCTGCTCCCATTCCGCCGCCGATACACATTGTTACGATACCGAATTGTTCGTTGCGGCGTTTCATTTCGTGAATAAGAGATAGTGTTAGTTTCGCTCCTGTACAGCCAAGTGGATGTCCAAGTGCGATTGCACCGCCGTTTACATTTACTTTTTCTTCATCTAATCCAAGCTCACGAATAACTTGGATAGATTGAGAAGCGAATGCTTCATTTAGTTCGAATAAGCCGATATCGGATAGCTCTAAACCAGCTAGTTTTAACGCTTTCGGAATTGCAGCGATTGGGCCGATTCCCATTACTTCTGGTGGTACTCCAGCTACTGCAAATGAACGGAATTTCGCAAGTGGTTTCATGCCATCGCTCACTGCTTTTTCACGATCCATTAATAGTACAGATGCTGCGCCGTCACTCATTTGTGAAGAGTTACCAGCTGTTACAGAACCGCGAACGTTAAATGCTGGACGTAATTTACCTAAAATGTCTAGCGTCGTCTCTGCTCTTACACCTTCGTCTTGTGCGAAAATGATCGTTTCTTCTTGCAATTTGTTGTTTGATCCAACCGTACGTAACGTTACATCCACAGATACTGTTTCATCAGCAAAGTTCCCTGCAGCTAATGCTTTTGCTGCGCGCTGATGACTTCTTACCGCAAATGCATCTTGCTCTTCACGAGAAATTCCATATTTCACAGCAACTTGCTCTGCTGTATGTCCCATACCCATATAATATTCTGGAGCCGCTTCTACAAGGCGACTATTTGGACGAACAACGTGTCCCATCATTGGAACTAAACTCATTGATTCCGCTCCGCCTGATAATACAGCTTCAGAGTGCCCAAGCATAATGCGCTCTGCTCCGTAAGCGATACTTTGTAAACCTGAAGAACAGTAACGGTTAATTGTAATAGCTGGAACATCGTAAGAAAGTCCTGCTAGCCCGCCGATATTACGAGCCATATTTAAACCTTGCTCTGCTTCTGGCATCGCGCAACCGAAAATCAAATCGTCGATTGGTCCTTCATAATTCGCACGCTTTAACGTTTCCTTTACTACTAACGCCCCTAGATCGTCAGGACGAACTGTTTTTAATGAACCCCTCTTTGCTTTTCCAATTGGTGTTCTTGCTCCCGCAACAATGACAGCTTCTCTCATGAACGATATCTCCCCTCGTTATTAGTTACGTAATGGCTTCCCTTTTACAAGCATGTGCTGCATTCTTGCTTGTGATTTCATCTCACTTACTAAGCTAATAAATGCTTCACGTTCTACATCTAATAAATATTGCTCGTCAACTTCTGTTCCGTACGGTACTTTTCCGCCCGCAATGACATATGCAAGTTTCTTCGCAATGTGAAGATCATACTCAGAAATATAACCAGATAAATGCATTGCTTCTGCACCAAGTACAAGCGTTGCATAGCCTGTTTCGCCAACAACTGGTATCTTTTTACGAATCGGTGCTTTATAACCTGCTTCATATAAAGCAAGCGCTTTTTGTTTCGCATCATATAGTAAGTGATCACCATTCACACTAATACCGTCTTTATCGCCTAAGAAGTTGTTAGATACAGCTTCTTGTGCTGATGTAGAAACTTTCGCCATCGCTACAGATTCAAATACTTTATTCGCAACTTTTTGTAAGTCGAATTCTACACCATTTGCCATTTTGTTTAAGTGTTTAATGTATAGCTCTTTGTTACCGCCTCCGCCAGGGATTAAGCCAACACCTACTTCTACTAAGCCCATATATGTTTCGCTAGAAGCTTGAATGCTCGCTGCTGGTAAACAAACTTCTGTACCGCCGCCAAGCGTCATACCATATGGTGCTGCTACAACTGGCTTAGAAGAGTACTTAATTTTCGTCATTGCATCTTGGAAGTTTTTCACAACCCACTCAATTTCAAAGTAGTTGTCATCTTGTGCTTCCATTAAGATCATTGCAAGGTTCGCACCAACGCAGAAGTTCTTCGATTGGTTTCCGATAACAAGACCTTTATAATTCTTTTCTACTTCATCAACAGCGTAGTTAATCATTTGCGTAATATCCATACCGATTGCATTGCTCTTCGAATGGAATTCTAGGCAAAGGATGCCATCACCTAAATCAATTAAGCTCGCTCCGCTATTTTTCTTTAACACGCCGTTTTTCTCTTTTAATTGTTTAAGAGAAATTGCTTTTTTGTTACGCTCGATTAGCTTATATTCACCATTATCATAATAGTAGCTATCGCCATTATCATACTTATAGAAAGTAGTAAAACCTTTCTCTAACATTTCTTTCACCCAAGTAGGAACAACCGCGCCGTTTTCTTCCATCTTTTGAACAGACTTTTCAACACCGATTGCATCCCAAATTTCAAATGGTCCTTGCTCCCAGCCGAAGCCCCATTTCATTGCTTGGTCAATTGCAACAATATCGTCAGCAATTTCTTTATGAAGTTTTGCAGAGTATAAAAGAGTTGGTGTGATAATATTCCATAACAACTCTCCTGCGCGATCTTTTGCGTATACAAGCGCTTTCAATTTATTCGCTAATCCTTTTTCTTGCTTACTTAACTCTACGGATGCAGCTTTTAATTTTTTACGCGCTTCGTATTCCATCGTTTCAGGATTTAATTCCAAAATTTCTTTTCCTTGTTTTAAGAAGAAGCCTTGACCAGTTTTACTTCCAAGCCATTTTTTCTCAAGCATGTCATGCATGAAAGCTGGTACTTTAAATACGTCGCGCTCTTCTTCTTGTACATTTTCATATACGTTATTTGCAACGTGCACAAATGTATCTAAACCAACAACATCTAATGTACGGAACGTTGCGCTCTTCGGACGACCAATTAATGGACCTGTTACAGAGTCAACTTCTCCAACGCTATAGCCACGCTTAATCATTTCTTGAAGCGTTACAAGCAAGCCGTACGTACCGATGCGGTTGCCGATAAAGTTTGGTGTGTCTTTTGCGATAACAACGCCTTTTCCAAGAACGTCTTCGCCAAATAATTTCATGAAGCTTAATACTTGTGGATCAGTTTCTTTCGTCGGTATTACCTCTAGAAGTTTTAAATATCGTGGTGGGTTAAAAAAGTGTGTACCTAAGAAGTGTTTCTGGAAGTCGTCTGAACGACCTTCTGCCATTTTTTCAACGGAAATGCCTGATGTATTTGAGCTCACAATTGAGCCTGGTTTACGAACAGCATCTACTTTTTCAAATAGTTTTTTCTTTATATCTAAGTTTTCAACTACTACTTCAATAATCCAATCTACATCAGCAAGACGCTCAAGATCATCTTCTAAGTTACCTGCTTCAATCAGCGCTAGATTACCTTTCACTGTCAGAGGAGCTGGTTTTTGCTTTACTAGTTTTTGTAGTGCAGTGTTACTAAAACGATTTCTCACACTTTTATGTTCTAATGTAAGTCCCTTCGCTTCTTCTTCTTTCGTAAGCGCCGGTGGTACAATATCAAGCAATAATGTCGGAATACCAATATTAGCTAAGTGTGCCGCAATTCCTGAACCCATTACGCCTGAACCTAGAACAGCAGCCTTTTTAATTTGGAACATCCAATTCTCCCCCTATTCTTGAATGAATGCTCATTCAATTTTTCGACATAAGTCGCAATCAATGAGTGAGCCTCTACTAATAAATATATGACAACGTTTGAATTTTCGCAATATATTTATTGATAAAATTTTCTGAAATAAATACTTTTCTTTCATTTGGCTATGCTATGTATGTGTATTTTCGTTACTCAAATACACTTTTCCTTTTTATAATCTGACTAAACTGGAGGAATATATATGGCAAAAATTAAGAAGAACCCTTCAAAAGCTGGAATTAGTGCAGCAAGCGTAACAGGAAATGCTGGTCCAATTGATCGTGGCGTTGAAAAAGGGCGTCAAGGTAATAACCAACAATATAAGAAGCATAATATGGGCGAAAAATAACGCTATATTTTTGGGCAGAGAACGTGGCATAATGATTAATGGCTGCTTTTTCTGCCCAATTTATTTGTACATACGGAAAACAAAAGAGGGAACGACGATGAAACGAACAATAATTATGATTGTAATGATTGCCACACTATTTACAGGGATGATTTTCTTCTCTTATTCACATAGGCAACAAGTTGTAAGAGCAGATCAACCTGATATTACTGGTCAATATGGGATTACAATCGATGCAGACACAGGGAAAATTTTGTATGGAAAACGTGAAGATGAACGCTCTTATCCGGCTAGTATAGCCAAAATGATGACGACCCTTCTCTTACTAGAGAATGTAAAAGAAGATGAGGAAATTACGATTACAGAACACGCGATTAAAACAGAAAGTCAAAGCGCAAAGATTAAGCTACGCGCAGGTGAAAAATTAAAACGTGATGAAGCATTAAAGCTTATGCTGATCATTAGTGCAGACCCAATCGCTGAATCAATTGCAGAACATATTGCAGGATCAAAAGAAGCGTTTGTGAAAATGATGAATGCTAGAGCGAAGGAACTTGGTACAAAACATGCAACTTTCAAAAACGCAAGCGGTGCTGATGCACTTGGAAATAAAGTATCACCTTATGACATTGCTATTATTACGAAAGAAGCATTAAAATATCCGATTGTTTTAGAATATATGAATTCAACACGCACAACACTGCATACTTCAGAGCGCTCTCCCAAAATTGCAAACTATGGACGAGAAGAACTATATGACGATCCATATGCGATTGGAAGTAAAAGCGGTTTATCTGCACTCGGAAAATATACAGTCGTAACTGTTGATGAAAAAGACGGTAAACGTGTTATTAACGTCGTATTATCTTCTACTCGTACACAGCTATATCCTGATGCGAAGAAAATGGCACATTACGCATTTCAACAATTAAAATAACCAAGGAGAATTTTCTCCTTGGTTATTTTTTGATCATACCTTTTAAAACGAATGCAACGTTTGCTGGACGCTCTGCTAGACGGCGCATGAAATAGCCATACCAGTCGTTTCCATAAGGCACGTAAACACGCATTTTATAACCTTCTTTTACTAGCTCAAGTTGACGCTCTGTACGAATACCAAATAACATTTGGAATTCAAATTGATCCCTTGAAATATTGTGTTCTTCGGCAAGTTTTTTCGTATATTCAATAATCGCTTCGTCATGTGAAGCAATTGCAGTGTAATTTCCATTTAATAAGTGCATTTTAATAATTTTTTTATAATTGTCATCTACATCTTTCTTGTCCGGGAACGCTACTTCTTCAGGTTCTTTATAAGCCCCTTTTACAAGACGTAAATTCGGATTATAAGCATTTAAATCTTCAATATCTTTTTCTGTACGATATAAGTACGCTTGAATAACAGTACCGATATTATCGTATTCAGATTTTAATTGTTTAAAGATATCAATTGTTTTTCCGCAACGCGTATAGTCTTCCATATCAATTGTAACAAACACACCATTTTCTTTTGCAGCTTCTAAAATGCGGCGCATATTATTCATTACAATCTCATCAGAGATATCTAATCCCATAGAAGTCATTTTTAAAGAAAGCTGCGAATCAAGACCTTCTCTTCCAATTGCACGAATCGCTTCAATCGATTGGGTAGCCATTTCATTTGCTTCGGCTTCATTATCAACGAATTCACCTAAATAATCGATTGTTACACAAAGACCTTGCTTGTTTAATTGTTGAATTGCCGCTGTCGCTAATTCAATCGTCTCCCCTGCGACGAAGCGACCTGCACCAAAGCGCAAACCGTACTTTTTAGCCAGTTTTGTTAGCGCTTTATTTTTTGACAAGAAAAGAAACGAATTTCGCATTAATTGTTCCATGTAATTCACCCCTATGACTGTACTTTATCTGTTTTTTACCCCTCTTCAAAATTATATCATTCTTTAAAATTATTTGATACAAATAATTATTTAGATAATTTATAAAATACTATAAAAATATTTAAAACCCTATATTCTCGCTTGTAAATATGAAGGAAATATTTTTCGACATTTAGAAAAAACAGGTTTACTAGGCAAAAAATAAGCATACTGAAAATATTCGACATGCTTATAAAACCCTTTATATTCCATGTAAGTTATATAAGGATATTAATAAAGAAAACTTGAGGTAACATTACCTCAAGCTTTCTCACTTCTCATTTCGCTTCTCATCATTTAACTTTTTAATATTCGTAATTAACTGTACCATCTCTTCTTTCGCGTCTGGATACGTCTCATTCCAATGCTTCACTAAAGCTGGCATCGTCTTAGCGATGTAAGAATAAAGTGCCCATTTTTGCACCTGCTCTTTTCGTTCTTCATTACTTTCTCCTAGCAGTAGCTCTGTGTACTTTTCTAAAAGTCCATCAAATTGCTCATTAAACTTCTCGCTCATCTCATTTCCTCCTATATGTAACACTATAAAAAAAGCAGCGAAGGTCGCTGCTTTTTCTTATAATTTTGATCGAACAGAGTTTAACTTCTTCTCCATCGTGCTTACTTTATCACGACGATCATCGATACGAATTGTTGTCGCAACGCGCTGTGCACCTTTCGTATACGGTACTTCATGCATTTGTTGAATTACTTCTAATAAAACAGGAAGATCTCCTTCAATTACTGTATTCATCGGTGTTAATTGATACTTCACGCGATCAGCATTTTTCTCTAACACTTTTTGTACTTCTGCTACATATTCACTAACACTTGGATTATCTGTTCCTACTGGAATAATCGATACGTCAACAATTGCCATCGTAGTCTTCCTCCTATAATTGCTTCTTATATATCCATTGTCTATTTTACCGAAATCCTCATCATTTTACTAATTTGTTATTCCTCTACTTTAAACTGCTCAACTAATCTTTCTAAGTCTCTCATATGCTCTGTCAAACTTTCCATCGTATGAGCTACTTTTTCTAAATGATTCACTTGCGATTCAGTTGCAGCATTTACCTCTTCAGAAACAGCTGCACTTTCTTGACTCGTACCAGCAATTGTTTGCATTACCTCTGTAATTTCTCCCTGCTCGTGTCCTATATTACTTACCTCTTCTACAATTTTTTCAACTGAGGTACTAATCGTATTTACAACTGACATAATCGTGCGGAATTCCGTTTCTGCCTCTGTCGTCACTTGATTTTGTATATCCGCAATATCTTTCAATTTACTTACGACTTCTACAACTCGTTTTACTTCTAATTGTACATCACCAATCATCGTTGCGATTTCTCCGGTTGCCTCTTTTGATTGTTCAGCTAATTTTCGAACCTCTTCCGCAACAACCGCAAATCCCTTACCTTGCTCACCTGCACGTGCCGCTTCAATCGAAGCATTTAGAGCAAGTAAATTCGTTTGATCCGAAATACCTTTTATAAGCTCTACAACATTTTGAATCGATCCGACTCTTTGCTCTAATTTACCGGATGCTTCCTCTGTATGAACAACAATCGAAGATGATTCTCCTTTTGTACGAACTAAATTCCGCATCGTATTTAATCCTTGCTTAGATGCCTCTTCTGCTTTGCCAGCCACTCCTTTTATTTCACCAACGGAGCTATTCATTTGTTCCACTGACTGCGCCATATTCTCAAGCTGCGCTGAAACTTCATCTACACTATTAGCAAGAGTAGATGCTCCTCCGCTCACATCATCCATTGCACCTGATACTTCTCTACTAGCTGCTACCGTTTCATTCGTTAAATAATGTAAGTTATTCGTTGATTGTTGCACTGTCGATACACTATTTTTAATTTTACTTACCATTTCATTCATTTGCTCCACCATATGATTAAAGTGAGTCGTAAGCGTACCAACCTCATCTTTACTTGTCACTTTCATTTGCAGTGTTAAATCACCTTCCGCTACTTTATGAACGTGATTTGTTAACAATTGTAACGGTCTTGCTAATCTTCTTGAGAATAAATATGAAGCTAATATTCCAATCAATAAACTTATACATGCCATTATAATAACTGTATTTCTTGTTTCTACGAGTAAGTTATCAATTGACTCTTTCGGATATACAATCCCAATTTTCCATTTCATCTTATCAAATAACTGACTATAGGCTACTACATCTTTCCCACCTAATGTCGCCACCGCAAATTTCGTTTCATCTTTATGTAAGCTTTTAACGAGTGGTTCTTTTGAAACATCTTTTCCTACTTTTTCTGGATACACAATGGCAATATTTTTATCATTTACAATAAACATTTCTCCGCCATTATTATATTGAATATTATGGAGTAGCTTTTGAATCGTCCCTAATGATACATCCATTGCTACAACCCCTAACACAGAACCATCTTGTCCGACAATGGCTTTTGAAACTCCAATACTTAACTTACCTGTCGCGATTTCATATTGTGGTTGTCCCCAAATAATCGATTTTGTATCTGCTTCTGATGTTTTATACCAAGGACGACTTGTTGGATCATATCCTTCAGGTACTTTTCCTCCGTCAGCAAGATTTGCGCTTAACGTTTTTTTATCTTTCGTCCCAATATATACATCTAAAATATCAGGATGATTCTTTTTAAATCTTGAAAATTCTTTTAAAATAAAACTCTCCTCTTCTGGAGTAACCCCATCTTGTAACATGTTTTGAATATCATCATGACTTCCATAATGGCCCATATCTTCTTCAATCCGCTGCATAAATGCAGTTAACTGCTCTGTTACAAGATCCATCGTATTTTGAGAATACTGATCAAGGGAACGAGTCTCCTTCTCTTTCTGTAACTGATACACAGCTGTACCTAATATTACAAACATCATAGAAATAAGCACCGAAAATACTACCGCAATTTTTAAACGTAAACTTCTTAACATCTTCCCCCAAGCATCCCCTTCTCGATGAAATTTAATCATATTAATCACTATATTAAGTATAATAGATAAATAGGAAAGCTCAATCTATATAGTTTAAAAATTTGAAATTTGTTCTCATTCCAATCAGCTTAGTTATTATCGTAGTACTTGTGTAAAAACAAATAGTTCATTATCCTTAACATATAATCTCATTCGTTCGGAGGGAACTATGTTACAAAAATTCGGTTTCTCACAATATGAAAGCCAAGCTTATGAAGTTGTCGTATCAAGCAATGAACCATTAGATGCAACAACCATTGTTAAACATTCAGGTGTTCCAAAAGCAAAAATATATGAAGTGTTAGCACGCCTAATTGATAAAGGGATGGTAATGGATTCTGTTTCAGAAAAGAAAAAATTGTATACAGCATTACCACTCAAGCTAGCAATTGAAAAGTTAACGACAGAATTCCAATCTAATATTAAAGAACTTGAAAATAATATTTCTAAAAAATCATTTACAGATGACCGTGTTTGGAGTTTAAAAATGCAGTCTTCTATTAAAGTACAAAGTAGGCAACTTGTAGAGGATGCGAAAGAATCCATACGCATCTCCGCATGGAATGATACCCTTTTAGAATATCTTCCTTTACTAGAACAAAAGGCAAAACAAGGTGTCCAGATCGAGGCCCTCATAGTTGGAAAAGTAGAAACAGACTTAGAAAACATGCATTTTCTAATCCCAACTGAAGAGCCTAACGCATTAGAGCGCTACTTACTGCTCATCGTTGACGGTCGCGAAATTTTATTTGCTGGTGTAGAACAAGAATCATGGCAAGCGATGAAAACAATGTCGCAGCCTTTCGTGAAATTTTTTACGGAATTCTTCTATCATGACGTTGCACTTGCGAAGATTACAGAGAAGCACCATGATCTCTTTATGGAAGATGAGGAAATTAAGAGTTTATTGATGAAGTTGAGATATTAAAAAAAACGCCTTTATTTCAAGGCGTTTTTTGTTATGCTTTTTGTCTCATTCTTAACACATATGCCCCAGCAATTATAAATCCAATCCCTAGAATAAATAAGAGCGCAAACTCTTTCGTACCACCTGTCATTGGTAAACGAACTTCATCCTTAGCAGGCTTTTCTATTGACTTCACATCATCTGTAGAAGGTTTTACTTCTCCACCCGGTGTTTGAGGCTGATCAGGTTTAGGAGTTGTAGAAGGTTTCTCTTCTTTCTTGTTCTTTACAGTATGCTTAATAATTTCTCCATTCTCTTTTATTTCAAATGAGAATGTTTCCTCATTCATTACATATCCATTCGGCGCTATTGTTTCTTTATATGTGTACTTTCCGTATGGTAGTTTAAACTTCGCTACACCTTGCTCATTCGTTTTTCCTTTTGCTACTTCTTTTCCTTGTTCGTTATAAATTGTAAACTCTGCATTTGGCAGTTTCGTATTTC
>NZ_MAOI01000061.1 GCF_001884235.1 Bacillus paramycoides
GCCATTTTTTAAGTTTCCTAGAACTGCGCTACTTGTATTCGCTGCACTTCTTACTCGGAGGCTTGTCGCGTTAATTGTTCCTACTTCTTGTGTTCCATTTGTAATATTTTCCGCTGGCTTTTCTTCTTGCTTTCCTGCCTCTAATTTCACAAATTCTAGCGATACATAGCCTTCTTTTCCTTGGTAGCTGATTTTTGCCCAGCCGTTTGCTTTTCCTAACACTGTTACTTTTTCGCCATTTTTTAAGTTTCCTAGAACTGCGCTACTTGTATTCGCTGCACTTCTTACTCGGAGGCTTGTCGCGTTAATTTTTCCTACTTCTTGTGTTCCATTTGTAATATTTTCCGCTGGCTTTTCTTCTTGCTTTCCTGCTTCTAATTTCACAAATTCTAAGGATACGTAGCCTTCTTTTCCTTGATAGCTGATTTTCGCCCAGCCGTTTGCTTTTCCTAACACTGTTACTTTCTCGCCATTTTTCAAGTTTCCTAAAATTGAACTACTTGTATTCGCTGCACTTCTTACTCGGAGGCTTGTCGCGTTAATTTTTCCTACTTCTTGTGTTCCATTTGTAA
>NZ_MAOI01000062.1 GCF_001884235.1 Bacillus paramycoides
AGTTAACAAATAAACATGAACGAAAAAGTAACGATAAGGACATGAGATGATTTTTACGGTTTACAGAGAGGGAAGCCAAAGGCTGGGAGCTTCCTAACACGAGAAATGATCTTACCACCTTTGAACTTCAATAGTGAACGAGCAATCTAGTAATTATTGACGGTATCAGCCGTTATCTGAACTTGAGCAATCTGGAAGGAAATAAGTCTGGGTTGGAACAAGGGTGGAACCACGAAAACACATTCGTCCCTTTACTAGGGATGAGTGTGTTTTTTTAT
>NZ_MAOI01000063.1 GCF_001884235.1 Bacillus paramycoides
TTTTGACTTCTTCCGAAAACGCCAGGCTGGTCCTGGCTCTGGCTTTCTCCCCATACTCCTATAAAATTTTGGCTGGCACCGACGACACCAGCTTGCTCCTTACTTTCACCGTAGACAGCTTGTCCAGTGTCGCTGAATCCAGCCACACCTCGTCCACCAGCAGTGTTTGTACCGCTTACGGCAGGAACATTTGAATTATTAGAGTCACCAACTAAATTAGCCATTTGATTTCCTCCTTAAGTTATATTTTTAAATAACTAAAATTCAACCACATATTACTAATTTATTGCACAAGTTGTATATAAAGTACTAAAATTTAATGAATAGTCTATTCATATTCGGTTAACATAACGTAACATTATCGGTAGCAAATATTTTGATAGAGTCCTCTACGATTTTTTTTATTTTGTTCGTGGTAATTTAACCATAGACAAAAAACTCTAAACCCTTTGATATATCTAGTTTTTTTACACTTTTTAAAGTCTCTTTCTTCTCATTCTCTATATAAGGGCTTTTCTCCTTGCATTCCGAAATTCGGCAGGGGTAGGACTTTCGCCAAGCCGACAGAGCTACCGTTCATAAATATTTCTTTAATCTAATTTTAGTTACGCTATTTCGTGGGGTTTATCCCCCACACGACTAGCCAATCTCTTCCCTAAAACAAGGGGGAAAGGAACAAGTTTACATAAATACGCTTATCGGCAATCAAAAAAATGACCTTCCAAGGGTCATTTTTTGATTCTTATGTAACTAACGCATGCCTAGTTCTACTAGTTCTTCTAGTTATATATACATTTTTAAAAAAATAGTAATTTATAACAATCAATTGGACAACTTTTTTCATAAAAATAAAATTGTAAAGACAAGTTTTAATTTGAAACTTTACAATAAAAGCTTTTATTAAAGAAAGGTTGTGTTTTCTCTTGACACAAATGATCAATGATTTAACGTGTCCCTCTATTATGAGGACCCCTTTACAATTCACTAACTGTTTAGTTTTTGAAAACTGTGCTCAGAAAATTGGAGAAGCGAGAATTCCTGAAGCGAATCTCATTTCAACAGTTCTTACTACCCAAATTGGTGTTCTAATTCAGGCTGCTGCTACTGCTGCTGGAATTGGTACAATACCTGTAGCCGAATTGGCTGCATTGGTTAAAATAGTTCTAGATGCTTTATCCAGTGAAGACAAAGTGGCATTTGATGCATGCGTTTCCTCGACTCCGCGACTAGAAGGTCATTTACTTCGGGACAAGATTATTAATTGTGGAGATGTTACTGCTTCTGTTACTGTTAGAACTACTAGCGAGCTTACGCTCATGCTGACTGTTTCTTTATTACCTGCAGGTACAAAACTCACGGTGACCATTCCAGCTGGCACCATGGGTTGTACCCTTATCGCACTGACGATCCAAGAAGAAGAAGAAGCGTGTGGAGTTCTTCCAACTGATTGTATCTTCGAACAAGTGATTGATACAGAAGGTTCAACTACTTGTCTTGTCAATGGAACTTCAGTTAACTCGCTTGGTCTTGTAGTTATCACAAAACTGGTGATAGTCAAAGCGGCTTTTAAAGTGTTGAAGAAAGTAGTTCGAGCTGTACAAAGTCCATTACCGACATGTCCTCCGAACGGACCATGCCCACCATGTAGTTAATAGTAATAGTAAAAACTAGGGAGATAGCTAAATTTTGCTAATCTCCCTAGTTTTTGTATTAGTCTTTCTTAGGTCATTCGTTGAAAAGAAGCTCTATTAGAACAGGAGAGAAGAATAGTGGACAACAATAGTTTTTACTTGGATAAAGAAGTACGTAAGCTTCTTAAAATTGATAATAATACATTAAACACGATGTGCCAAGAATTTGAACAACGAGGCTACACTTTTACAAAAACTGAGCAAAATCAGTATAGCTTTCGAGATAATGATATTCTCTTACTTCGTAGTTTCCTAACCCTTGCCAAAACTGGAATGTCACTTGAGGCCGCGGCGAACAAAGTATTATTAATAGATGAAACTTCTAATAGTAATGCTACTACTAAAAAACAGGATCAGAACAATGAAAATTCCTTTAATCCGGTAGATAGACAAGTTCTTCTAAAACTAAGACATATGAATCAAGAGTTACTCCAACAAATAAATGAACAGCAAAAACACTATGAATCCTTGCTACAAAAGCAACAATCCTATATAGAGAACGCTTTACTTGAAATAAATAAAAAAAATATGAGTATAGGAACAGATACCCTAGAGAAAGAAAAAATAACCCGTAAACGTTTTCTTTCTTGGTTATTTGGAGAATAAAAAAATTTCTAATTAATATTTATTTACACTCATCCTGTCTAGCGTCCACTTGTTGATATGGCCTATTCATGCTACCGCATGAAAAACCTCAAGACCTTGCCTTTTTTCAAAAAGGGAACCCCAAAAACTTTTTCATCGCGAGTAGGCGTTCCCAAAACTCATTGTTTGGAGGAGAGTAAGAGGGTTCGGGCATAGTGAATGGGTCAAAGTCCTTTCCATTCCTTATGCTCCCTTCGGTCTGCTAACACTCCAAGGAATTGACTCATTCTATACATAGCATTTCTATCTTTTATAAAGTAAACCACCTTCAAACCAAGCCATATTAAGTCTACTGTTTACTTGCTCGAATCCTTCCTTCATTTCGAACTTTATTTCTCTCATTTATTTTTGATTTTATCACTCCGAACTTGCTTTCAACCAAAAAACAAAACCATAAAAAAGAATTATTTAATAATTTAGGAACCAAACTGAAACTCTTGCATACTATGTAATCAGGAAAAACAGTTTTGGAAACAAAACGCCATTTCCATCGGGGCAACCCGAAGGGAAGACCGATGTCT
>NZ_MAOI01000064.1 GCF_001884235.1 Bacillus paramycoides
AACACCACGGTCAACAGCAACACCACGGTCAACAGCAACACCACGGTCAACAGCAACACCACGGTCAACAGCAACAACAGCCTTGGACCGGTGGAGTTGGAACGGGAGCGGGAGCAGCAGGACGTGCGGATCATTAATGAATTACGTGAAAAATATATCGGTGAAAAAAGACATAATAAAAAACTGCTAGGATCTCCTAGCAGTTTTTTTCCGCCTCTTGACGCTGGCGTTCGATTTCAGCACGAAGTTGTGGTTCCGGTGCTTGCCATCCTTCTGGTTTTAAAATTTTGCCATCGCCTTCGCGGAATCGAGGCTTTCCATCAGGGAATAGTTTTGCCATGTTGGCATTGTTTACAATTTCAAATCCTTTATCTGGACGTACGCCCATTTCTGCAAACGTTCCGAATGCAAAGTAAATAAGGTCAATAAGTGCATCGTATTGATCTTCGACAGTTGTTGCTTCTAGAAATTCTTCTAACTCTTCTTGCATAAAGCTAGCACGAATTTTTGCACGCCCTTCTGTTAGTTTTGTTGGAGTACCTGTCACAGGATGTCCGAATACTTCATGCATTTTCGCAACAAGTTCGTATCCTTTATCTAAACCTTTTTCGTTTGTCATGTTGTTTCATCCTTTCTTACGTTATGCCGAAGTTTATTGTAACATAAGGTAGTTATTAAATAAAAAGAACATCTTATGAGAAATAAGATGTTCGCTCGTTATTCTTCTTTTTTTATTAAAATGGATAAAATAAGATCGATACTAAATATTCCGATGAGTAGCATCGGTATAATGACAAGTAAATAACGTGTGAAAGAAACATTTTTTAAGTATGTATGAGCAAATAAAAAGACGCCGAGAAATAAAATACCATTTAAAATAGGCTTTACTAATTTTTTAGACATAAGCTCCCCCGTGAATATCTTTTCTCTCTATATTTGGTAATAAAAAACTCCTCTCTCCGTTGTATCATGCCGGAGGGAGGAGTTCAATCATTATCATTCAATTACACCAGAATTTGTAATGTTGACAGTGTATTTCACTTTAATTGGAACATCTTTATACATTCTTCGCCACTCTTCTAATTTGAAGGGACGATAATGCTGTTTATATTTTGCTCCTAGCCCGAGAGGGTCGACGTCTAAAGATTTAAGCTGCTTAATTAGTTTGTTACCTTGTGTATCCAATTGTTTTTGGATAGCTTTTTCAATGTTTTTTATGTTCTTGACATTTTCTAAGTTAATTTGCTTCGATAGTTCTTGAATACGGGCATCAAGCTTAACGTGAATGAAAAAAGAAGGTTTCCCGTTTTTTATTTTTATATCGCAAGTTGGAACAGAACGAATATTATTAATCATTACGTACGCAGAATCCGTTTTAAATTCATGTGAATCTAATTTATGTTTCTCTAGCAGTCCTTTAAATATAAACATATCTTTTTTCGCAATTTTACCGATATATTTATCCTTTTTAAAAAGACCAATTCCGTTGATTTTTATTTTATCAGCATGTTTTTTTAAAATCGGGATGTAGTAGTCTTGTCCTTCTCGATAATAACGGAATGCTCCTATATGCAGGTTATCCGTTGGTAAAGGACCAGTTTTCATGTTATGTTCAAGCAATTTTTTTATATAAATTGCAACGTTGTACGAAGTCGTATATTTTCCTTTTAAAAGTTCAGTACCATTTCCCTCTATTAAAGAAACATATAAAGCGTTCCCTATATTCACATCTCGAAGTAATGTATCAAATGAAGTGGACATTCCTTTCTTCGCAAGTCTTATAGTATATAGAGCAACACGCATTTGTCCGCTAGCAAATGGTTGAGAAGACTCTAAAGATGTGTCTGCTTTTACTTGTTTTACCGCATTTGCACTGCCTTCAAAAACTTGAACCTTATTTCCTTTTTTCTGAATAGGACAAACGAATGTCACTTTTACTTTATTATCTTTTGCTACATCAAAAACACTTCCTTGAATAAGCTGTACATCATCGACAATATTTTTTTGTAAACATCCAGTTAGACTGAAGAGTGTTATGCAAGAAATAAGTATTAATTTGCTTTTGTTTTTGATTTTTTCCATTTTCTTTTCACCCACACAATGATAAATAAAATAGGGATATATACATAGATGAGCCAAAAACTAACTTTGGATACATTACTAATAAAATTATTAATATTGTGTCTGTTTGTTAAAAGTTGCGAAACGATGAGGGTGATAAGGATAAAAGCGATTAGAATCCCTCTTTGTTTTACGCGAAATATTTCGTGAGTTGATCTTGTTGCCGCCCATAAAGGAAGGATAAAGCTGGTAATAATAACGAGTGCATAACCTGAAATTGCAATATATTCTAGCCTTTCTATGAATGGTAATTGAATTACTTGGGTCATAGAAAGTTGAGACCATATTGTTTTTAATAATTGTTTTTCACTAAAAAATGCAAAGGCTAAAAGTGTACTAAATAAATATAGAAGATTTGAAAATAGTGCCCCGTATTGAGCGAATTTATGCGATTGCTTAGGATTTTTTACAAATGGATAAATCATAAGATAAATCTCAAACCCTGTCATACTGTAGATTGCCAGCTTGGCGGATTTTAAAATATCTGAAAAAGAATGTGTGAAAATCGGTAGTAAATTATCCCAATGTGAGTATTTCAAAACGAATAGGCAAAGAAATAAATATCCGAATGTACCGCCAACTGAGATAACACAAATGCCAGTAATTACACGAAAACCAGAAGAAATAATGTAATAGCTAACTAAGCATAAAAAGAGTGTTAACATCCAAGTGGAAGCGGTAGGGAACATCCATACTTGAATAATTTCAACATATGTTCGGATGACGGAAATACTGACGGTTAAAAAATAAGCTGCAAAGATGATATTAATGCCGTTTCCTAGCCATTTTCCAAATGTTTGCCTTTGTAAATCAATTAAATTCCCGTTTGTTTCTTTTAATAAGTAATACATCATCCATATAAGAATATGGATACAGATTCCTGTGATTACAACTCCCATCCAGCCGTCGTACCCAGCGGCTTTTGCAATAATGCGAGCGAATCCAAGAACGCCAGCACCGAACTGTGCACTGTGAATTAAGAAGAAAACAAAGACAGGAGATATTTGATATTTTTCTTGAACTTTACTCATCAAATGCACCTCATTCCTTAATCATCAAAGTCCGATCGATGTCTTGTTGAAATCCCTTTTGCTGATTTTTTTACATGTTGTGGCCTTGCTTGTACATCTCGTGTATCAATCATTGTTAATGGAAAGCGAATCCAAGAATCTTTAAAGGATTGTTGTCTCGTTGGATAAAAGAGAGCGTACGGCTTACGTAAAGAAGTAAGTCTAAACAAATGGGTAAATAAAAAGATAAATCCGAGAGATATACCGAAGAGTCCTCCTATTTCTGCGAATGCGAGAAATGGAAAACGTAGTAATCGAACGGCATTACCCATTTTATAAATAGGTGTAATAAAGGATGCAAGTGCGGATAATGCAACGATAATTAATAAAATATTACTCGTTAAACCAGCTTGTACAGATGCTTGTCCGATTACGATACCACCTACAATACCGAGTGTTTGACCGACCTTCATCGGTAACCTCGCACCAGCTTCTCTTAATAAATCAATCGCGAGTTCTAAAAAGAGTGCTTCAATTAAAGGTGGAAACGGTACTTGTGCCCTTGATAAAATCAAAGTTTCAAGCAAATCACTTGGAATGAGTTCATAATGATAATTTAAAACTGCAACGTATAACGGTGTAGCACAGATCGAAAATAGAACGGCGATAAGGCGTAAAATTCTTGAAAATGTCGCGTATAGCCAAGATACGTTATAGTCTTCAGGTGAAATGAAAAAATCGAAATATGATACAGGTGTTAATAGGACACTTGGAGAACCATCAACGAAAATAGCGATTTTTCCATCAATAAGTGCTTTTGTGACTCTATCAGTGCGTTCTGTATTGATATAGAGAGGGAAAATCGACTTTTCACCCATTAATTCTTGTATATAAGCACTATCGTTAATTTGGTCATATTTAAGAGCGCGTAAGGATTCCTCGAGAAAATCCACATTTTCTTTTTCAGCGAGGTTGTCTAAATACATCATGACAACTTTTGTTTTTGAAAACTCGCCGACAATCATTTCTTTTGTTTGTAAATCTAAAACAGGAAGACGCTTTCGAACTAAATTAATATTTGTATCAATATCCTCTACGAAACCTTCTTGAGGGCCGATAACAGTTGATTCGTTTAAAGGAGGAGTTGGCGCACGATAATTATCAATTGCAATGTTTGCAAGCATACATTTTTGATCTTGCTGGTTCAATTGAATAATCGCATGTCCCTTTAAAACCATATCCTCAATTTTTTGTAAGTCGTTCGTAATTGTAATACCACTCATCGGGATACGTTCTTTTAATTCTTCTAATGAAGTACAAGGTCGTTCTAACAGAGTAGGCATTAAATATTTTTGTAATTTCTCCCCATCAAGTGAAGGACGATAGTAAGAAATCCAATAAGGCATCGTTTCATCATCAGATGTATGATAATTAACAAAATCACTAGACCTTTTTAGTTTCTCTATTAAATCTTGTAGAGAATGAATATGGTCTTGTTTTGGTTTACTAAAGTCATAAATACTGTTGTTTCCAGCAGCTTGTTGCTTGTTATGAGAAGGATCGTCTTGTTTAGTATCCTGCTGTTTATTTTGAGAAGACCCGTTTTGTTTAGTATCCTGCTGTTTATTTTGAGAAGGATCGTCTTGTTTAGTATCCTGCTGTTTATTTTGAGAAGACTCGTTTTGTTTAGTATCCTGCTGTTTATTTTGAGAAGGATCGTCTTGTTTAGTATCCTGTTGTTTATTTTGAGAAGACTCGCTTTGTTTAGTATCCTGCTGTTTATTTTGAGAAGACCCGTTTTGTTTAGTATCCTGCTGTTTATTTTGAGAAGACCCGTTTTGTTTAGTATCTTGTTGTTTGTTCTGAGAAGAGTCGCCTTGTTGGGCATCTTGCTGTTTATTTTGAGAAGACCCGTTTTGTTTAGTATCCTGCTGTTTATTTTGAGAAGACCCGTTTTGTTTAGTATCCTGCTGTTTATTTTGAGAAGACTCGTTTTGTTTAGTATCTTGTTGTTTGCTTTGAGAAGAATCCTGTTGCTTGGAAGGCTCCTCAATTTGTTCCGTATTTTTTTGCTGGCTATTCTTATCTTTGCTATGTTTCATGCTTCTAGTCTGCTTTGTGTTATTGTTCTCTTGATCGTTAGGTTGTTGTTTCGAGTCATCTGTCCCTTTTGTATCTGCTGTATTTGAGTTTTTTTTCTTACGTAACCAATTCCAAATCATATGTATGCCCTCTTTGATTTTGTAATATAGTGCTATTTTGTGGCTAATTTTGTATCTTATTCATTTATTTATGAAAAGCAGGAGGAGATTGGTTTGCGTAGAAAAAAACCTTTAGTAAAGAAGTTCATAATATGACAAGAAGAAGGTGAGTCTGTGCAAATTGTAAAAAAGGAAAAGTTTGTTTTGAAAGAATTTACATTTGAAAATGGTAGGGAAATTCCTGTTCAAATGGGATATGAGACTTATGGTACTTTAAATAGAGAAAGGTCAAATGCGATTTTGGTTTGCCATCATTTTAGTGCAACAAGTCACGCAGCGGGAAAATATACAGAGCATGATGAAGAGTTTGGTTGGTGGGATGGATTAATTGGACCTGAGAAAGCAATTGATACAAATAAATATTTTGTAATATGTACTGATAACCTTTGCAATGTACAGGTGAAGAACCCGTATGTCATTACAACGGGACCGAAATTGATAGATCCGATGACGGGTTTTGAGTATGCGATGGATTTTCCGATTTTTACATTTCTAGATGTAGCACGTATGCAATATGAACTAATAAAAGATATGGATATTACTAGATTGTATGCTGTAATGGGGCCATCTGCAGGAGGAATGATTGCACAGCAATGGGCTGTTCACTATCCTCATATGGTAGAGCGAATGATTGGAGTTATTACGAATCCTCAAAATCCAATTATAACGTCGGTAAATGTAGCGCAAAATGCGATTGAAGCAATTCAGTTAGATCCTAATTGGAAAGGTGGAAAGTACGGAGAGGAACAGCCAATGAAGGGGCTTCATTTAGCGAATAGAATGATGTTTATTAATGCGTTTGATGAACAGTTTTATGAAACGGCATTTCCACGTAATAGTATAGAAATAGCACCTTATCAAAAATTTTCTGCATTAACATCATTTGAGAAAGAAATAAATAAAGTGACATGCAAAAGTATAGATGTAGTAGATGCAAATTCATGGATGTACACTGCGAAAGCAGTCTTATTACATGATATTGCGCATGGATTTGTTTCTTTAGAAGAGGCTCTTTCTAACATAGAAGCGAATGTACTCATGATTCCGTGTAAACAAGATTTACTTCAGCCGCCTCGTTCCAATTATAAAATGGTAGATATTTTGCAAAAACAGGGGAAGTATGCAGAAGTGTATGAAATTGAAAGTATAAATGGGCATATGGCTGGAGCGTTAGATGTTCATTTATTTGAAAAGAAAGTTTATGAGTTTTTAAATCGGAAAGTATCTAGTTTTGTGTAGGAAATATATGATGTGAAAAAGGTGCATTGTTTGTAGGAGGCACCTTTTTTTACATGATTTGTAGACGGAAAAGATATGTAGCAATTGATAAACCGAAGAAAGCTATACTAAGTAATAGAAATAAAAATGCCATTTCTTGAGGGGATTTTATCTTTTTATTATTTTTCATACTAAGAGCAATAACTGCAGAAACTAAGAAAATGCTGCCCATAATGAAAAGAAAAAGTGTCATTTTAGTCGACTCCTTTCATTAAACAAGTATATTGAGGATACAATGCGCGAGTTATGTTTGTAAAGAATAAATTTTCCATTCTTTGCGTTCATTCTATTGCATGCTAAAATTGATGAGAGCTGTTTATTTAAAGAAGAAACTGAAAGTTTTATTGTATATAAGGAGGAACGACATATGACAGAAGTAAAAACAATTACTACAGAAGAAGTGCAAGAACGTCTAGAAAATGGAGAAACATTATTTTTAGTAGATGTAAGAGAAGATGAAGAAGTAGCAGCAGGGAAAATCCCGGAAGCTGTACATATTAAAATGGGCGATATCCCAAATAAAGTAGATTTCTTTGAGAAAGAGAATGAATATATCTTTATTTGCCGTTCGGGAATGCGTAGTGAAAATGTATGCCATTATTTAAATGAGCAAGGATTTAAAACAGTGAATATGGTTGGCGGTATGCTTCAATACGAAGGTGAAACTAAATAATTAGCTTGTAAAAACTTGGAACGTATCTGTTTCAAGTTTTTTTTCTTTTGCATACAGTATATAAAGGGGGGATAGGTAAAATGGGAATTAACATGCGTAAAGTGAAAATTATAAATAATACAGGAGCTGTCAATGTCGGCGATTGTTATGATCTCTCACCTTTTGCTGTAGCAAAAATATATACAGGCGCGGGTGGTTCTAGCGCGGCGACATTTTTAAATGGAAAACGTATGGCAGCTGTTGTGCCTGTAACATCGGTGTTTCTTCCGCCATTAGCGACGAGTACACGTACGCTAGGTTAGTAAAGGAAAGGTAGAGTGTAATTATGCCTGCGCATATTAAAGAGTTTATTATTGTTAATAATACTGGGAATATATTTACGGGTGATAATTTGAGGGATACTTCGTTTACTGCTTCAAAAACGTATAGTGGTTCAACGGGACCAACTTGTATTGATGTTGTTACGATAATCGGAACTGAGACGAATCTTTGTTTACAACCGGGAGATAGTGTGACGACAACATTTACGAGAGGTACTCCTGCTGGCACTCTAACAGGAACAAATACGGGTCAAGGTGCAAATGCGTCGAGTACTATGCAAGCAGCACCAAATACTATGCAAGCAGCACCAAATACAGATAATACAGATTCAGTTGCAGGACTCTCCTAAGAGATTAGGGGAGTTTTTATTTGAAAGAAGAGCTTGTACTACATAAAAATAGGAGCAATTGTTGTGAACTACCCACCACTTAGTATCTCTTACGAGCTTACTTGAAGTGGGGGCTTCTCGGTTAATCGTTACTTTTGATAGCTAACGAATTCGTCTTAGGACACCCTTGTTCCAAAGGTTATTTTGTTACTATTTATGCCAATGCTAATAAGCGTATAGCTTCCTTTTTGATATTCATAGCTGCGTTATAGTCACGACTTATTTTTAATCCGCAAGTACACTCATACGTGCGTTCAGATAATGACATATCTTTTCTGCTTCCACAACTACTACATATTTTTGTAGAAGGAAACCACGTATCTATTTTTACAAGTTGTTTTCCTTGTTCTTGTAACTTATATGCTAAAAATGTCGTGAACATCCTCCAACCGTTGTCCGCAACACTTTTACCAAAGCGAAGTGCTCGTGACATTCCTTTCATATGTAAGTCTTCTATTGCTACAACGTCAAAATTCGTAGCCAATTCTTTAGACTTATGATGAAGGAAATTCTTACGTTGATTTGCGACCTTTTCATGCAACTTAGCTACACGAACGCGTTGTTTATTCCAACGCTCTGAACCTTTCACACGTCTTGCTAATACTCGTTGTGCGTTTGCTAATCGGTCTAACATCTGACGATAAAAGCGAGGATAATTGGCTTTCTCATCTTCACTACTCACGTACAATTCAGCCATTGCGAAATCTAATCCAACCATACTTTCTACTTCTTTTTGTACAATCTCTTTTTCATATTCAGTCAAGATGGACACATAGTATTTACCAGTAGGTGTCATAGAAATTGTACATGATTTGATGATATGGTTTTGCGGTATCTCTCTATGTTGCTTCAGTCGTACCATTTTCAGTTTCGGTAATTTAATATAACCATGAAATAACATAATATTTCCGTTTACCCTATTCGTTGTATAGGATTTTCTACTTTTTTTACTTTTGAATGCAGGAAAATCACTTTGACCACTAAAAAAATTCTTATACGCAGTTTGCAAGTTTAATTGAGCGTTTGCTAACGCTAATGAATCGACTTCCTTCAACCATTCATACTCTGCTTTGTATTTCGCAGGAGTAGGTAATTTTTGTTTCTTTAGTTCTTCCTTGTTCTCTTTGTACTTTTCATATACTTCTTTCCGTTCAGCCAGCATTTTGTTATATACAAAGCGTACACACCCGAAAGTTTTACGTATCAGATATGCCTGTTCTTCTGTTGGATACAGACGAAATTTGTACGCCTTATTATGCTTTTTCATATCAGTTCATCTCACTTTTTTCCTTGATTTCCCATAAACTGTTTTACTTTATCTATGGCGAGCCACCAAAGGTGATAGCACAACATGAACACTGCGTCATTATTATCTAATTTCATTGTTATACCAAACTTTATCTCTTATAAGACTGATTATATCAGAGGCGAAATAAATAGAAAAAACAATTTTTTTGGCTACACCAAACCGAAATTCATCTCCCACCTACCGTTGGACTATTGTCCTTCACAACGCTTGAGGAAGGAGACTTCTTTCGGATAATGCGTTAAAATATCGCCAGATCTTGTCGGCCCGACTTTTCCTCCAGTGCCAACTGGAATGACATGGATCAGCTTTATCAGGAACTATTAATGCCCCGTTAGTAGCTACAACTAGTTTTGGTGCTACGATGATTGCGAATCTTCCAGCGGGAGCAGCTGTTCGTTTACAGTTAAATGGTTTACTTACTTCTACGACATTGTCAATGACTATACCGGGAGCGGTATTAACAATTATTCGCTTAAGTTAATAAGAGGAGAGCCTTGAAACTTTTATGCTTCAAGGTTTTTTATTTGTTTGAGCAAAAACATCGCAGTTCGAAAATATATTATAATAGAATGAAGATAGGTATAAATTTGGCAGAAAGGGAGAGTGGCGATGCAGGAAAAGGTTAAAGATTTTTTCGGACGCCCACTTCAAGATTTGCGCATCTCTGTCATTGATCGTTGTAATTTTCGGTGTACGTATTGTATGCCGGCAGAAGTGTTTGGGCCTGATTATGCTTTTTTGAAAGATGAGTTTTTACTGACATTTGATGAAATCGAGCGATTAGCAAAAGTATTTGTTAGCATCGGTGTACGGAAAATTAGACTTACTGGTGGCGAGCCATTGCTCCGTAAGGATTTAACAAAACTTATCGCACGTCTTGCAAAGCTTGATGGTTTAGTAGATATAGGATTAACGACAAATTCGATTCATTTAACGAAGCAAGCGAAGGCGTTGAAAGAAGCTGGATTACACCGAGTAAATGTTAGTTTGGATGCGATAGATGATGAAGTGTTTCGTACAATTAATGGCCGGAATATTAATACGAAACCCGTATTAAAGGGAATTATGGCAGCGAAAGAAGTAGGACTTGAAGTGAAGGTAAATATGGTTGTAAAAAAAGGGATGAACGATCATCAAGTACTTCCGGTGGCTACGTATTTTAAAGAACAAGGAATTTCACTTAGATTTATTGAGTTTATGGATGTGGGCAGTACGAATGGATGGAATTTTGATCAAGTTATTACGAAACAAGAATTGATCGATATGATTCATCAAGTATATCCAATTGAACCAGCTGAATCTCATTATTTTGGTGAGGTTGCGAAGCGCTATCGATACGTTGGAACGGATGTAGAGGTTGGTTTTATTACCTCTGTTTCTGAGTCGTTTTGTTCTTCTTGTACGAGAGCAAGAATTTCAGCAGATGGAAAGTTTTATACTTGCTTGTTTGCGACAGAAGGAATGGATCTAAGGAAACTTCTCAGGGAAAACCTTTCGGATAATGATTTATTAAAAGCCATACAAGATGTATGGGAGGATAGAAAAGATCGATATTCAGATGAACGGACAGAAGAAAGTGCGAAGAATCGTCCGAAAATTGAAATGTCTTATATAGGAGGATAAGAAAGGGGGATGTCGTATGCAGGAGCGATATTCAAGACAAATGCTATTTTCTGGTGTTGGGGAAGAAGGGCAGCGGAAAATAAGAGGAAAGCACGTGCTCGTCATTGGTGCTGGTGCGCTCGGAGCAGCGAATGCAGAAGCAATAGTTAGAGCAGGGGTTGGAAAAATAACAATTGCTGATCGTGATTATGTAGAATGGAGCAATTTACAAAGGCAACAATTATATACAGAGGAAGATGCAAAGCATTATAAGCCGAAAGCGATAGCGGCCGCAGAACATTTAAAAGCTATTAATTCCGAAGTAGAAATTGTACCGGTTGTGACGGATGTAACGGTGCAAGAAATGGAAGAGTTAATTAAAGGTGTAGATTTAATATTAGATGCGACGGATAATTTTGAAACGCGCCTTCTTATTAATGATATATCCCAGATGTATAACGTTCCATGGATATATGGAGGATGCGTTGGAAGCTACGGAGTAACGTATACAATCTTGCCAGGAAAAACGCCGTGTTTTCGATGTTTAATGGAACATCCGGCGAGCGGAGCGACATGTGATACGGCCGGTATTATACAGCCAGCAGTACAATTAGTAGTTGCGCATCAAATAACAGAAGCTTTAAAAATATTAGTAGAAGATTTTGAGGCACTTCGTGAAACGATGCTATCATTTGATCTTTGGAATAATCAACAGATGGCATTTAAAGTGAATAGGCAGAAAAAGGATACATGTTTATCTTGTGGAAAGCTACGGACATATCCGAGTTTAACATTTGAAGCACAAACGAAAACAGAAGTATTATGTGGACGAAATACAGTTCAAATCCGCCCAGGTGTGCGTCAGGGGTTTAATTTAGAAGAAATTAAAAAGCGCTTACAAAAAAGTGTGGATGTAAAGGCCACGCCGTATTTATTATCATTTCTGGTGGAAGAATATCGTTTTGTTTTATTTACAGATGGCAGAGCATTTATTCATGGGACGAATGATATGAATGTGGCGAAACGATTATATGCAAGATACATAGGTTGAACCTAAAGGAAAACCTTTAGGTTCAAAGGAGAAATGTAGGATTAAGAATTTCTAATGTAATCTCCATTTTTTCCGCCCGTTTTTTCAAGTAAATACGTTTCGCCAATAATCATACCTTTATCAACAGCTTTACACATATCGTATACGGTAAGAGCGGTAGCAGAAGCAGCTGTTAAAGCTTCCATTTCAACGCCGGTACTACCTTCTGTTTTAACTTTTACTTCAATGAGTAGTCGATATTGTTCTTCTGACTGTTTCCAATCGAAAGAGACGTCAACACCTTTTAATAATAAGGGGTGGCACATTGGGATAATATCAGAAGTACGTTTCGCAGCCATAATGCCTGCGATTTGTGCAACGGCTAATACGTCACCTTTACCAATTTCATTGTGAGAGATTTTATCGTGAATTTCTTTTGTAACGACAATGCTAGAGCGTGCGATTGCTGTTCGAACGGTTATTTTTTTGTCACTTATATCAACCATTTTAGCGCGCCCTTGGTCATTGAAGTGTGTGAATGAAGACATGGAATTCCTCCTTGAAGTAATTGCTATTTAATATATAAAGTGTAATCGAGATTAGATATTTTGCAAATACGAGGTGAGAAACAATGGTAGAAAAACGAATCCCGATTCAAGTTGCTGAGGCAGTAGAGCGGGTTATGAAATATGCTAAGCATGGTGAAGTAGAAGAAGTTTCTATTACAGAAAGTTATGGGAGGATTCTTGGGGAGGATGTTGTCTCAGATCACGATGTTCCTCATTTTGATCGTTCTCCTTACGATGGTTTCGCAATTCGAGCAGAAGATACGAAAGAAGCAAGTCAAGAGCATCCGGTTGAATTTGAAGTAATAGGAGAAATCGGAGCAGGATCTGTTTTTACAGAAGAAGTAGAAGCTTTTCAGGCGGTTCGTATTATGACAGGAGCAGCTATTCCAGAAGATTGCAATGCAGTCGTAATGCTAGAATTGACGGAAGGATTCGAGAAGAACGGAAAAACATATATGAAGTTAAAACGCCCTTTCAAAAATGGTGACAACGTATCGTTTAAAGGGGAAGATATAAAACAAAATCAAGTGCTTGTTAAAAAAGGTGCTGCAATTAATCCAGGTGTTGCAGCGTTATTAGCGACGTTTGGATATAGCACTGTAAAAGTTGTAAAGCAGCCTGTTGTCGGTATTGTAACGACAGGAAGTGAATTACTGGAAGTACATGAGCCGTTAGAGCCAGGGAAAATTAGAAATAGTAACTCTTATATGATTGCAGCTCAAATTATGAAAGTTGGCGGGAAAGTGCGTTATTATGGACAACTTGCCGATGAGTTAGATGCATGTTTTACAGCTGTTAAATCAGCGATGGATGAGGTTGATATTTTAATTACAACGGGCGGTGTTTCGGTAGGAGATTATGACTATTTACCAGCTATTTATGAAAGGTTACAGGCGAATGTACTCTTTAATAAAATAGCGATGAGACCGGGAAGTGTAACGACAGTAGCTGAAGTTGATGGAAAGCTACTCTTCGGTTTATCAGGTAATCCGTCGGCTTGTTATGTAGGTTTCGAATTATTTGTGCATCCAATTATGAAAACGTATTTGTATGCGAAGGAGCCTCACATATATAGAGCGGACGCTACTTTACAAAAAGATTTTCCAAAACCAAATCCGTTTACTCGCTTTGTAAGAGCAAACGTGACGATCGTTAATGGGTCATTACAAGTGGTGCCAGTCGGTTTAGATAAATCGAGTGCGGTATCTTCACTTGCGGATGCAAATGCTTTTATCGTGTTGCCTGGAGGAACGAGAGGGTTCGAAACAGGAATGAAAGTGTCCGTATTATTGTTAGAATACTCTCAAGGAAGTGATTGGCCGTGGGCAAAGCCTCTTCAATCTTACAAATAGTAGGGTATCAAAATAGCGGAAAAACAACACTTGTAGAGAAAATGGTACATGCATTAGCTCAAAGCGAAATGAAGGTTGCTACAATTAAGCATCATGGCCATGGTGGTTTTCCCGAAGTAGCGCAAAAAGATAGTGAAAGACACAGAAAAGCTGGTGCTGTAGTAAGTAGTGTAGAAGGCGCTGGATTACTATCTTTGTCCTCCTTGCGAGATGAATGGTCCTTGCAAGAAATTATCCGCTTGTACGGATTTTTTGAAGTGGATATGATTTTAATAGAGGGTTATAAAGCGGAGAAATATCCAAAAGTAGTGTTACTTCGTTCCGCGGAAGACGCTGAACTTTTACATAAAGTAGAAAATGTAGTAGCGGTTATTACGTGGCATGATGCTCCATTAAGTTTACGAGAAGAATATAAAGTATTTCATATAACAGAAGAAAAGTTGTATATAGACTGGTTGTTACAAACGGTTAGGAGTGCGAAATGACAAATATGTATTATGAAGTAATTGATACAGAAATCTCGATTGAAGAGGTGACAAAGAAAGTAATTCGCCGTGAATGCGGTGCTGTCACAACGTTTATTGGAACAGTTAGGGAGTTTACGAAAGGGCGTCGTACACTATACTTAGAGTATGTAGCTTATAAGACGATGGCAGAAAAGATGCTACAGAAAATAGGGGCAGAAGTGAAGGAGAAGTGGCCTAGTACACATGTTGCGATTACACATCGCATCGGCACGCTACAAATTTCTGATATCGCGGTTGTTGTTGCTGTATCAACACCACACCGTAAAGAGGCCTATGAAGCGAATGAATATATTATGGAACGCATTAAGCAAATTGTTCCGATTTGGAAAAAGGAGTTTTGGGAAGATGGTGACTCATGGATTGGTGATCAATTAGAAAAAACGCCATATCCAGCAGGAGAGCCTGGGAAGGAGCTATAAATATGATTCGAGTATTGTTATTTGCGAACTTGCAAGAAGAAGCAGGAGTAAGTGAATTACAAATAGAGGAAGAAAATATTACTGTTGCACAATTAAAAGAAATTGTTGCGAAGGAATATAATGTACCAGTGTCAGCGCCAATTATGGTTGCAATTAATGAAGAGTACGCGAATGAAGATGATGCTATACAATCTGGTGATATTGTTGCGTTAATACCACCAGTGAGCGGTGGTTAATATTGGATTCATTAAAACGACTTTCCTGAATAGGAGAAGTCGTTTTTTTATGGCAGTTTGGAGAACACTATTGTATAGAATAAGGAGGGAATTATGAAAAAGATATGTGTAATGATTGCAATGATATGTTCTGTTTTCTTCTCTTCTCCAAGCTATTCTTGGGCAAAAGAATCGAAGGAACAACTTTTAGAGAGTGCGCTACTTAATCGGTATTATTCAGTTATAAGGCAAGTGACAGAAGATCAATATGAATGTGATTCAGTTACAAATATAAAGCGTCTAGGCAAGAAAGATGAGTTTGTTCCTAGATTTGAAGTTACGATACAGTTTCTTACATTTCAAGGGGCGCATAATCCGCCGAATGATCGTATTACACTCACTTTAGAAGATCATTTGGATCACATAAAAATAAAAAAAGTGGAGCGAGAAAAAAATGTTTCTGGTGCTACTGCAGATAAGGTTTGTGAGCGAACAAAAGAGAAAATAAAAGCTCACTCTAATGATTTAGAGCGGTAACCTATGACATTTTGTAGAGAAAGGTAATGAGCGATGGATATATTTTTAGCGATTTTACCAGCCATATTTTGGGGAAGTATTGTGCTATTTAACGTGAAACTGGGCGGGGGACCTTATAGTCAAACGCTCGGTACAACGTTCGGAGCGCTTATTTTTTCAATTGTTGTTTATATTTTTGTGAAGCCAGTATTAACTCCTACGGTTATCGGGGTTGGAATCGTGTCCGGTTTGTTTTGGGCGCTTGGTCAAGCGAATCAGTTGAAAAGTATTGATTTAATGGGTGTTACGAGAACGATGCCGATTTCAACAGGGCTTCAATTAGTTGCGACGACTTTATTTGGGGTTATCGTGTTTCATGAATGGTCAACGACGATATCAGTCGTTCTTGGAGTTTTGGCGCTTGTTTGTATTATTATCGGTGTTATTTTAACATCACTCCAAAGTGAAGAAGAAAAGAATGCAGAGCAAGCAGGGAATTTTAAAAAAGGAATTATTATTTTATTAATTTCAACAGTCGGATATTTAGTTTACGTAGTAGTTATTCGATTATTTAACGTGAACGGTTGGTCAGCCTTATTGCCACAAGCGGTCGGTATGGTATTAGGCGGGATTTTACTCACATTTAAACATCATCCATTCAATAAATATGCGATTCGAAATATTCTTCCGGGATTAATTTGGGCAGCTGGAAATATGTTTTTATTCATTTCGCAGCCGCGTGTCGGAGTCGCAACAAGTTTTTCCCTTTCGCAAATGGGGATTATTATTTCGACGCTTGGCGGAATTCTTATATTAGGTGAAAGGAAAACGAAGCGTCAATTAATTGGGATTGTTGTTGGTATCGTTTTTATTATTGCAGCTGGAATTATGCTAGGGGTCGCAAAAAGCTAAAGGAGGTATTGAAATGTATAGCGATTTAGAAGGGAAGGTCGTCATTATTACAGGGTCAGCAACTGGTCTTGGAAGAGCGATGGGAGTACGGTTTGCTAAGGAGAAGGCGAAAGTTGTTATTAACTATCGCTCAAGAGAATCAGAAGCGAGCGATGTATTAGAAGAAATAAAAAAAATAGGCGGAGAAGCGATTGCTGTAAAAGGTGATGTTACGGTTGAATTGGATGTTATAAATTTGATTCAATCTGCTGTTAAAGAATTTGGGACGCTTGACGTTATGATTAATAATGCAGGCATAGAAAATGCTGTACCATCGCATGAAATGCCGTTAGAGGATTGGAATAAAGTAATTCATACAAATTTAACAGGTGCTTTCTTAGGAAGTCGTGAAGCGATTAAATATTTTGTGGAACACGGTATTAAAGGATCGGTGATTAATATGTCTAGTGTTCATGAAAAAATCCCGTGGCCATTATTCGTGCACTATGCGGCAAGTAAGGGGGGGATTAAGCTTATGACTGAAACGTTAGCGTTAGAGTATGCACCAAAAGGCATTCGAGTCAATAATATTGGACCAGGTGCAATTAATACGCCAATCAATGCTGAAAAGTTTGCTGATCCTAAACAGCGTGCTGACGTAGAAAGTATGATTCCGATGGGCTACATTGGAAAACCTGAAGAAATCTCAGCAATAGCAACATGGCTTGCTTCAGCAGAGGCGAGTTACGTAACCGGAATTACGTTATTTGCAGATGGTGGAATGACTTTATACCCATCATTTCAAGCTGGACGTGGGTAATATAACAAAAGGACAAAGAGCCTTATCTCTTTGTCCTTTTTTCTGCCAAAAAAAAATAGCGTTCGGCTATTTTTTAAATTAGTGATTGATTGTATCTTGAAGAAATTCTGTTGCTTGATGTTCTGAGACATTTTGTACGAGCGCAACTTCGCTAATAACCATTTTGCGCGCATTATCTAGCATTTGTTTTTCGCTCGCATTTAATGCTCTTTCTTTATTACGGCGAAGTAAATCACGAACAACTTCTGCGCTATCTTGAAGGTTGCCGTTCTTCATTTTTTCCATATTCATTGTATATCTTTGTTTCCATGAGAGTGATGGGTCTGATTCCCCATGATGAAATTCAAGAAGTATACCATCTAATGTATCCTTATCAACGATATAACGTATACCTGATTTTTGTAATTGATCCATCGGAAGCATTACTTGCATATCTTTACTAATGATGCGTATAACACAATATTGACGCGAAGTACCTAATATTTCTTTCTCTTCAATTGCTTCGATGATTCCTGCACCGTGCATTGGATAAACGATTTTATCACCAATTTGAAACAAATCATCCACCTCCATATGTGGTAACCATTTTTAATGATAACATACTGATGTAAAAATGTCAAATTTTATATAATATCACAAAAAATATATTGAAGTCAATATATAAAAGTGGTTTTTTATGGTTTTTTTTGCTCTTATATGTTGAATATATATGAGGAATTTTTTTAGAAAAATAGTACAGGGGAAGAAAGAGGGCATATCCACTTATTTTTAAGCATAAAATGTAAAATCGCTAATACAATATACCTAAATCCGTTCTTTGTAGAGGAGGGAGAGAAGGTGGGGCGCACAATTAGGATTGATATTACAAATAAAGTTGTAGCTAAATTTAGGCCAGATTATTTGGAATTATATACGAGTAAATTTATGATAGGTAAGTTTTATGTCTATACTGAAGATAAACAATATGTGTTAGAAGACGGATATATATATGAAGACGGAAAGTTTTATCGCATCATAGATACGCACCGTGGCAATAATCAAGCGGCGGAGGGCTGCGATCTAGGATGGTGTTAACATGATTCGTGTGAAAGTGTTTGATGAAAGTCATGAAAAAGATTTAGAAGACGCTGTAAATGTGTTTTTGAAAAAAATTGATGATGGGAATTTTGTAGATATAAAGTATCAAGTTGGTGTTTCAATTAATGATGATGAAAATCAAATTTATTGTTTTTCAGCGATGATTGTTTATAAAGCATAAAAAAGAGCTGGGGAGCCAGCTCTTTTTTATGCTTTATGTTGGGACAACATGTGTCGGTAAAATATTCATAATAGATTGCGTTGTATCTATCTTCTTTGTCGTTAAAAGAACTTCCTCTGTTGCATGTTCCTGAGCATCAGTGCACATGCCGAGGTGATAACGATCACCTAAAAATGGATCAATATAAAAACCGTTTTTAAATACTTTATCATTCGGATGTTTTTCGTGGTGAATTTCAGAACAGTTAATGCAGTAGAACATAGCTTTCATCCCCTTTTCATTGTTGGTTAAAAAAATGAGTGGGTAGTCATTTCGCTCCTAAGGAAATGTTGAGGAGAAGAGAAATAACTACCTACCCAAATGGTGGGCATATTCCTTCTGATTTCACATATCTCACGTATTGTCCACGAGGGAAGGAGGAGAGACGAAGTATAGGTGAGATAAGTTAGGCGCTTCGCTCGATATGAATGATGGAGTTTCATATTGAGCGAAGTTTTTATTTTTTATTGCCTTTGTGAGTATATTATGAAGGAATGGTGAGAGAGTGTTTGTCCTGTTGAAAAAATGTTGAGAATTTCTCAACAGTAAAAAGAGTCTTACTGTCCGTAAAAGCCCGATTGGTGTGGGCTAATAATCAGTGGGGGATGGACAAAACCTCATTGATTAAAGTTTCACTTTATTGACATGAAACTAAAAGGTGTTATATTATCTGAATACAACTAAAAGGTGTTATGTATTAATGCCGAATAAAGGAGAAATAAAATGGAACAACAAAATACATTAAACGACATTAAACAAACGGTTATTTTTAATGCATCTATTCAAAAAGTATGGGATACAGTATCAACTGTAGAAGGAATTGCGTCATGGTTTATGCCAAATGATTTCGAACTAAAGGTAGGACATGAGTTTCATATACAATCACCTTTTGGGCCATCGCCATGTAAAGTGTTAGAAATTGATGAACCGAATCGTTTATCTTTCTCATGGGATACAGATGGCTGGATCGTTTCGTTTATTTTGAAAGACTTAGGGGATAAAACAGAATTTACGTTAATCCACGGCGGCTGGAAACATCCTGATGAAATTCTTCCGAAAGCGAATGCGAAGAGCTCTATTATTCGCGACAGAATGAATGGTGGTTGGGTAGCGATTGTAAATGAAAAACTGAAAAAGGTTGTTGAGGGCTAAGTGGCATCGTCGGCAGTAAAATACGATGTGTTTCAGGCAATTGCTGATCCAACCCGCCGAGAAGTATTACGGTTATTAAGTGATAAAGAGTTACCAATTTCAAAAATAACGGATCATTTTCCGATGAGTCGTACGGCTGTTGTGAAGCATCTGCATATTCTTTCAGAAGCGAATTTAGTGAGTGGAAGAAAGAGTGGAAGAGAAAAGATATATCGTTTGCAGCCAGAGCCGTTAGCGGAATTACAGCAGTGGCTCTCGTATTATGAACGATTTTGGGATAATAAATTGTCTATGCTTAAATATATTGTGGAGAATGAAGAATAGATTTTAACGCTCATATAAGGAAAGAGGATGACCGAAATGGTCATCCTCTTTATTATTGCTATTGCTCACTTGTTTGTTTAGCTGGCTTTAATAGGAGCCAAGCGATAATTAATGTTAATACCGCTAATGCGAAAGTGCTCATATAAATGACGTGTATACTTGAGGCTAATGCTTCTTGTGATTCAGTTACTACGTTTGCCGCAGATCCTCCATGTCCACCAGAAGATACGAGGTCAAGGTTTTTGATGCCACGTGCATGTATCATCGTATTGAAGACCATGCCGAAAATTGCAGCACCTAACGTTTGACTAAATGTATTAATGAATGTGTTTAAACCGACTGCTGTTCCGCGCGTATGAGCCGGTACAGCTGCTTGAATTGTTACCATGTAAATTGGTGTGACAAGTCCCATTCCTAAGCCGAATAATCCGACTGCAACATAAATAAGGAATGATGGTGAATCTGTTGATAATGTAAATAATAAGAATGAAGCAACTGATAAAATGCTAGCTCCAAGTAAAATGATTTGTTTTGTTTGTAACTTGCCAACTAAATTACCGGAGAACATAGCACCGAATGTCCACATAACAGGAATTGGCATTAAAATGAGTCCAGCCTCTGTTGCATTTTTTCCTAATACACCTTGGCTCCAAATTGGAAGGTACACTGTAATACTAATAATCATTGCACCAGCAATAAGCGTTAATATGTTTATAGTAGATAATGTACGGTTAGAGAAAAGTGCTAGCGGAATTAATGGTTCCGGAGATTTTTTCTCGATGTATAAGAAAATAATGAATGACACAGCGGCAAAGATTAATAGGCCGATAATTGTAATGTCTCCCCAGTTTTGCTTACTGCTACCTGTTAATAGTGCATATAGTAAAGCAATTGTACTTAATGAGAAGACTGTTGCACCAAGGTAGTCAATATGTTGCTTAGAGGACTTAATAGATTCCTTATAAGAAGTGGCAATCATTAAGCAAGCGATAATTCCAAACGGAACGTTTAAGAAGAAGATATAGCGCCAAGAAAGGGAATCAACTAAAAATCCACCTACTAACGGTCCGATAACACCAGATACACCCCAAACGGCACTCATCCAGCCCTGTGCTTTCGCACGGTCCTTCGCTTCACTATATAAGTCTCCAATAATCGTCATTGTAATCGGCATAACAGCCCCAGCCCCTATACCTTGAAGAGCACGGAAGAAGATTAATTGTTCCATTGATGTAACGACTCCGCAAAGTGCAGAACCGATTAAGAAGATTGTTGCTCCGATGAGCAAAACTTTTTTACGGCCGAATAAATCAGCTAGTTTTCCGTATATTGGAGTCGAAACAGCTGTTGCAAGCATATAGATTGCATATACCCAACTAACAAGTTCGACGCCTGACAAATCACTCGTTATACGAGGGATTGCTGTACTAACAATCGTTCCTTCTACCGCAGAAAGAAACGTCATTAGCATTAAAGACATCATGACTTTTTTTCTCATTTGTTTTCCCCTTACCCTTTTTCAAATATTCAACAATATAAAATATAAAGGTACTAAGCTATATAAAGCAACAAAAAAGAAACAGGAATTATAAGGATAGGAGATTTGTCGTTCCTTGTCGGAGTGCTTATATATTGAAAAAATCGCTAATAATTTTGAAGAAACGGTCGATATAATTTTATATGCAATTTTATTATTTCAACATATAAAAAAGAAACAGGAATCCCTGTTTCTTTTAGTATTGCATTTTCGCATTTTGCCCAGCTGTTGTTCCGGCGATTCTACCAGTAACAAGGGCAGATGTAATGTTATAGCCACCAGTATAACCGTGAATATCAAGAACTTCTCCGCAGAAATATAAACCATTCGTGAATTTCGAAGACATTTCTTTCGGGTTAATTTCTTTAACGGATACACCTCCGCCAGTAACGAATGCTTTTTCAAGCGGCTGAGTACCATTTACATGAACGGTAAATTCTTTAAAGTCTTTCACAAGTGCACGAATCTTCTCATGAGAAATTTGTCCAGCTTGTTCGCTACCGTCAATTTCATTTTTTTCTAATAAGAATAGGAAGTAACGTTCAGGAACATAGCCTTTTAAAACGTTTTTAATTCCTTTTTTCGGATCTTCTTTCATTTGTTTCAGCATGCGTTGGAACAGTTGCTCACTATTTTCTTCTGGCAATGCATCGATACTCATTTGCACCGTGTTTGTTTTAAACTTCTTCATCGTTTTTATAACGAATTGGCTACAACGAAGAGCGGCAGGACCAGATAGGCCGAAGTGAGTGAAGAGCATGTCCATTTTATGAGAAATGACAGCTTTTCCTTTCGGGTTTAATACACTTAAGTTTACGTCTCGTAAAGCAAGACCTTGCAATGTACGGTCACGAATAAATGGTTCGTTTGAAAGGATTGGTACTTCTGTTGGGAAAAGCTCTGTAATTGTATGTCCGGCTTTTTCAGCCCATGCGTATCCGTCTCCAGTAGAACCGGTATGAGGAACAGATTTTCCACCAACAGCGATAACGACGTGATTTGTTTCTAACACTTCACCTGTTTGCAATACAACTGCTTTCGTTTGACCGTTTTCATATTCAATCGTGTCAACAGGCGTATTCGTACGTATTTTCACACCTAAATCTTTTAATCGTGTTAAAAGTGCGTCTACAACAGATTGTGCTTTATTTGATACTGGGAACATGCGGCCATGATCCTCTTCTTTCAGTTTTACACCGAGATTTTCGAAGAATGTAATAATATCTTCATTACTGAAAATAGAAAAAGCGCTGTATAAGAAGCGACCATTTCCAGGTATATGTTTAACGATTTCATCAAGTGGTAGACGGTTCGTTACGTTACAACGACCACCACCAGAAATCGCAAGTTTACGTCCTAGTTTATTTCCTTTATCAAGAAGTAAGACATTTGCGCCTTCTTCAGCAGCACCGATTGCAGCCATTAGCCCTGAGGGACCGCCGCCGATGACAATAACATCATAATGCATAATATATCGACCTCATTTTCTACATTTCCTGCCTAAAAGAATAGCATGTTTTCTCTTAAAAGAAAAATAGAGTGAAGTACTGCTTCAGGAGAGAATTGTGGTACAATACAAAAGTTAGAGTTCAGCGTTATCCCGCATTAACGGGTAGTAAGACTCCTATCCTAAGACTTAGCAGAAGCAAAGAAGTGAGTTTTGAAGCGGGAGGCCAACTGCCCGTAAAAGCCCGATTGGTTCAACTAATAATCTGTGGGGGTGAAGCCTTCCCACTGATTAAAGTTTCACTTTATATAAGAAGTAGGAGGATTTTTGTATGTCCGATTCAAAATTTCTGCGCGGAACGCTTATTGTGACGTTAGGGACATTTTTAGTAAAGTTCTTAGGCATGATTTACGTCTTTCCGTTTCATGCATTAGTAGGCACAGAAGGCGGAACGCTCTATACATATGGATATATTCCATATACGATATTTTTAAGTATTGCAACGGCAGGGGTGCCGCTTGCTGTTTCGAAGTTTGTTTCCAAATATAATGCACTTGGAGATTATAAAACGAGCCGGAGAATGTTCCGTTCGGGAATGGTTATGATGATAGTAACAGGAGTTCTTTCCTTCTTAGTACTGTACATGACCGCACCATTATTTGCAGAAGCAATGCTTGGTAAACAAAGTTTACAAAATAAGATAGAAGAAGTTACGACGATTATTCGCCTCGTAAGTTTTGCGCTTATTGTTGTACCGGCAGCAAGTTTGATTCGTGGTTATTTCCAAGGTCACCAATCGATGGGACCGACTACGGTTTCACAAATTATTGAGCAAATTATTCGTATCGTCTTTTTATTAGCGGGTAGTTTCATCGTTATTAAAGTGCTTGGCGGTACAGTAGCAACAGCAGTTGGGGTTGCGACATTCGCTGCATTCGTTTCAGCAGTTGGAGCGCTCGGCGTATTAGTTTGGTACTGGTTAAAACGTAAAAAATATTTGGATCAATATTTAATTGAGCAAACTGTACCAGAATCGACAGTAAGTACCGTTCAATTGTTTAAAGAATTATTTGCGTATGCAATTCCTTACGTTGTAATTGGGTTAACAATTCCTTTATATCAACAAATTGATACATTGACATTTAACTCTATTATGCAGGCAATTGGTCAAGGGGATATCGCAGAGCGAGCGCTCGGTATTTTCACGATGTGGACGCATAAATTAATTATGATTCCTGTATCACTTGCAACAGCGTTTAGTTTAACGCTCGTGCCAGCGATTACAAAGTCGTTTACTGAAAAGCAATACCGTTATTTAAAATTACAAATTACACAAACATTCCAGGCAAATATGTTTTTAACATTGCCAGCAGTTATCGGTATTTCTACACTTGCATATCCGATTTACACTGCTTTTTACGATTCAGATCCACTAGGTGGACAAGTATTAATGTGGTATGCACCAGTCGCGCTATTGTTTGCTTTGTTCACGGTAACAGCGGCAATCCTACAAGGGATTAACCAGCAGAAACACGCGGTTATTGCGCTTGTGATGGGTGTTATTTTGAAGTTTGTATGCAACGTAATCTTTATTCGTTATTTCGGTACAGTTGGGGCGATTTTAGCTACTGCAGTCGGCTTCTTAGCTTCCGTATGGTATACGAATAAACAAATCAAAAAACATGCAAACTATTCATTTGGTGTTGTATATAAGAGAACATTCCAAATTGCAATATTAACACTTGTAATGGTTATTGCTGTAAAGCTATCACAATGGCTTCTATCCTTCATGATTTCGCCTGATGGCCGTATTGGTGCTCTTATTACAGTTGCGATTTGTGCAGGTATTGGTGGCCTTGTTTACGGATTGTTAGCGATTCGCACAGGAGTACTAGAAAGAGTATTTGGCGGAGAGGCTTTAGAGAAAATCCAGCGTAAACTTGGTAGTAGATTCAAAATAAAGTTGAAATCAAAAGGGGCGTAAATACGTCCCCTTTTCTTATGATAAATAAAGAAGGTGAAGAATATGAGATTAGATAAATTATTAGCGAATATGGGATACGGAAGTAGAAAAGAAGTAAAAAAATTATTGAAAGACGGCGTTGTGAAGATTGATGGAACGCCAGTGAAAGATGCGAAGTTTCATGTGAATGTAGAAGAGCAAGAAGTTATGATTCACGGTGAAGTTGTGGAATATAAAGAGTTTGTTTATTTAATGATGCATAAACCACAAGGTGTTATTTCAGCGACGGAAGATGATAATCATGAAACAGTAATAGATTTATTAGAATTAGAAGATGCGATTTTTGATCCATTCCCGGTTGGAAGACTTGATATTGATACAGAAGGTTTCCTATTAATAACAAATGATGGGAAGCTAACGCATCAATTATTATCGCCGAAAAAGCACGTGCCGAAAAAATATTATGCACACGTTTCAGGCGTTGTAACGGAAGATGATATAAAAGAGTTTGCAAAAGGTGTTATTTTAGATGATGGCTATGAAACGAAGCCAGGCGAACTTACAATTTTAAAAAGCGATGATATTTCGGAAATCGAGCTCGTTATTACAGAGGGAAAATTCCATCAAGTGAAGCGTATGTTTGAAGCGGTAGGGAAAAAAGTTGTTTACTTAAAGAGAACAGAGATGGGACCTTTAGTGTTGGATGAAGAGCTAGAACTTGGACAGTATCGTGAATTGACAGATGAAGAAGTAGAAATGTTAAAGACGTATCAAGTAGATAACGAAAAATAATGCCGATTTTAAGGCGCAGAAAAAACCCCTTTCTATATAATTAGAAAGGGGTATGTATTTATTTTACATACAATTGTTTTCGTTATGAGGTCATTCTCACTTTCTTTCCTGTTGTTGTCCACTTACCGCGGCAAGGGCTATACACGAGTTCATTAAACTGCAACACATTTAGATCACGTTGTATCGTTCGCGGTGTGATCCCGAACTCATCTACAAGGTCTTTCGTCGTTACCGTTCCGTTTTCATTGATGTACATATAAATTGATTTAATGCGTGTTAGCATACGAGTAGTTGTAGGTTTCAAGAGAAAACCACTCCTCTACTAGTTTTTTTGACCCCATTCAGGAAAGAAGGTCGTTACTACCATTGTACTCTACATGACAAAATTCATGCCTTAACTTACTTAAATTTTACAAAAGTTTAACAAATATTCATATAGAAAAATATTGGTAGTTGACATTGTATGTCTGGTCAGTCAACTAACTCATAAATTTCTACGTAAAACGCCAAATTCCTGCAAATTTTTTTGAAAAAATAAAAGAAAAACTAATAAGAAATATCAGAAATATTACAATTGTTCGTTATTGAGTTTCGGTATATGGCATAAGAGATTTTGGTTTGCTATGATAAAAGAGAGAATATAGAAGGAGGATGGATGCGTGATGTCAACGATTAATTGGACAAAAGAAGTTACAAAACGAAAAGATGATTTAATTCGTGATACACAACAATTTTTACAAATTAAAAGTGTATGGGAAGAAGAATCTGCGAAAGAGGGCGCACCATTTGGTGAAGGTGTAGAAAAAGCCTTATCTTTCATGTTACATAAAGGAGAAACTGAAGGTTTCGCTTCGAAAAATTTAGAAGGATATGCAGGCCATCTTGAAATGGGACAAGGAGAAGAGTTAGTAGGTATTCTTTGTCACGTTGATGTTGTACCAGAAGGAGACGGCTGGACAACTCCTGCGTATAGTGCTGATATTCGCGACGGGAAGATTTTTGCACGTGGTGCAATTGATGATAAAGGGCCGACGATGGCAGCTTATTACGCAATGAAGATTGTAAAAGAATTAGGATTGCCTCTTTCAAAACGTGTTCGAATGATTTTAGGAACAGATGAGGAAAGTAATTGGAAGTGTGTAGATCATTATTTTAAAAATGAAGAAATGCCAACGATCGGTTTTGCGCCGGATGCAGATTTTCCAATTATTAATGCCGAAAAAGGAATTTCTGATATACAAGTTGTGCAAAATGGTAGCGAAGAGAAAGACGGCGCATATAAGCTTATTTCATTTGAGTCAGGCCGTCGTTTAAATATGGTTCCTGATTTTGCAGAAGCAGTGATTACAGGAGAAGATGTAAATGCACTTACAGTAGCATATGAAGAGTATTTACAAACTGCTAAGAAAATAGGCAAAGCAATTGTAGAAGGAAATACGATAACGTTGCAAGTTAAAGGAGTTTCAGCTCACGGATCTACTCCAGAAAAGGGAGAAAATGCAGGTTTGTTATTGGCAAACTTCTTAACGACAGTTTCTCTTGATGGAAAAGCGACTTCATTTGCATCGTTTGTAACAGAAACATTTACAGACGATATTCTTGGAGAAAAAGCTGGTATTTCTTATAAAGACGATATTAGTGGCCCGCTAACAGTGAATGTTGGCCGTCTTTCTTACACGAAAGAAAACGGTGGTAATTTAGGATTGAATGTGCGCTATCCAGTTACGACTAACTTTGAAGAAACGATTGAAAAGTTAAAAGGGTATGCCCATAATCACGGATTTGAAGTAGCGGATTATTCAAATTCTCGCCCACATCACGTTGATAAAGATCATGTATTAATTCGTACTTTACAGCGCGTGTATGAAGAACAAACTGGTGAAAAGGCCGAATTGTTAGCGATTGGTGGCGGTACTTATGCTCGTTCATTGAAAGCTGGCGTTGCATTTGGTCCGTTATTCCCAGGAAAAGAAGAACTTGCTCATCAAAAAGACGAGTACATTGAAATTGAAGATTTATTAAAAGCAACAGCAATTTATGCTCAAGCGATTTATGAATTAGCAAAATAAAGGATGTTGCAATTATGACCGCTCTCTAATTTAGAGAGCGGCTTCTTTTTAGCTGAATGAGATAAGAAAGAAAAGCAACAATATAAAGAAGGAGAAGATGTACATGGAGCCGCATTATTTTGTCGCAATTACTTTACCAAATCATATAAAAGAAGTGCTCTCTAATTATAAAGAGGACATGAAGGAGGAATTACCATTTCGCTCGTGGGTACATAAGGAAGACTATCATATTACCCTTTCTTTTTTAGGGAGTGCGACAGAGGAACAGTTAGAAGGAATAAAGAATGGATTACAAACACTTATAGAAAAAAAGGAACTATCTTTCACATTACAAGGATTTTCAACGTTTGGCAGAGAAGACGAGCCTCGTATTTTTTGGGCGAAGGTAAGTGAGAATCACGATTTGTTTCAGTTACAAAAGCAAGTGCATGCTATTTGTGAAGGGAATGGGTTTTCTTTAGAAACACGTTCGTATCATCCGCACATTACTGTTGCCCGTAAATGGGTAGGAGAAGAAAAGTTTGACTTAGAAAATATAAAAGAAGTGGCTGAAATATCATTTCGAGCGGATACGATTACTTTATACGAGTCTCACGTGAAGGAAACACCGAAGTATAAAGCGATTGCTGAAATAAAATTACAAAAATAGAATGTATGAAAACGTTTTTTATACAGGTGAATATACTATAGAGAATAATGGAGTTACTGTATGGAGTCTTGCTGATAAGAAAAGCCTTATCATTTGCTGATCGTAAAGGCCCAATTGGTGGGGGCTAATAATGAGTGGGGGATGAATCCCTTCCTCATTAAGGTTTCACTTTATTTTAATTTTGAGGATGATGGTGATTTTCTATGTTGAAAGTAAAACGTCCATTTGATGCTTATTTAGATGAAATGAATAAAATTACAATTTTGCTCCCACATGCGTATGGAACAAGTCGGACATTTCGTTTACAAGAAGGAAACAATGTGAAAGATTTACCGATTGCTCATACTATCGCACTTCCGGATGCAACGAAGTATGAGTGCTTTATAGAAGAGCCGCTAGATGTGGGGAAGTATTATACAGTACGAGATGAACGGAACGAAGAAACAGATTTACAAATAGGTGCTGTGATTCGAACAGCGATTTTCGATGAGAAGTATTATTACGAAGGTACAGATTTAGGTGCTGTGTATCAAAAAGAAGCAACAACATTTAAAGTGTGGGCTCCAACTGCGAGGCTTGCGAAAGTAAGAATTTATAAAAGTGATAAAGAATATACCGATCATGAAATGTACAGGGAAGAAAACGGAGTTTGGATTCAGACATTACAAGGCGATTTAGACGGAGCGCAATATACATTTCTTGTTTGTATTAATTTAATATGGAATGAAGCGGTAGATCCATACGCAAAGTCAGTGACTGTGAATGGGAAATATGGCGTTGTTATCGATTTAGAAAAGACAAATGTAACAAAACGAGAACAATTACCACCATTACAGTCAATGACAGATACCATATTGTATGAACTGCATATTCGTGATGCTACTATGCATCCAAATAGTGGAGTGCATAAAAAAGGGACATATACAGGGTTGATGGAAGAGGGAACGACGGGACGAAATGGAACGTTAACTGGATTATCTCATATAAAAGATTTAGGTGTTACACATGTTGAACTATTGCCTTTATATTGTTTTGGTGGCATAGATGAGGCGAATCCTTCCTCCGCATATAATTGGGGTTACAATCCATTATATTACAATGCTCCAACAGGATTTTATGCTACAGACCTTTCTAATCCGTATAACAGGATAGTAGAGTGTAAACAACTTATTGAAACATTTCATGCACACGGCATCCGAGTTGTTGTAGATGTTGTATATAACCACGTATATGAAAGAGAGACATCTTCATTTGAAAAATTGGTGCCAGGATATTATTTCAGGCACGGTAAGGATGGTATGCCGTCTAATGGGACGGGAGTTGGAAATGATATAGCATCTGAACGGAGAATGATGAGGAAATTTATTATAGAGTCTGTTTTATATTGGCTTACAGAATACAATGTTGATGGGTTCCGATTTGATTTAATGGGAATTTTAGATGTTGAAACGCTGAATGTGATAGAAAAAGAAGTACGAAAAATAAAGCGTGATGCGCTGTTATTAGGAGAAGGATGGGATTTACAAACACCGCTTCCTCTTGAGGAAAAAGCTACGTTAAATAATGCAAATAAAATGCCGCATATCGCACAGTTCAATGATCAATTTCGTGATGGGATAAAAGGAAGTACTTTTAATATAAATAAACGCGGCTTTGCATTTGGTGGGCATGTAGACTGTAATCATTTGCAGTATATAGTAGGTGGTAGTCTTTTAAGTGTGAAAGAAACAGGGTTGTTTCTAGAGCCAGTGCAAAGCATCAATTATGTAGAATGTCATGACAATATGACGATGTGGGATAAACTAGTGCGTAGCAATCAAGAATCAGAAGAAATTTTGAAAAAGCGTCATCGTTTAGCAACCGCAATGGTTATCCTTTCACAAGGAATTCCCTTCTTGCATGCCGGGCAAGAATTTTATCGTACTAAGAACGGAAATGAAAATAGTTATAATGCCACTGATGAAATTAATCGATTAGATTGGGATCAAAAAGAGAAAGAGATGGAGACAGTTAATTATATAAAAGGGTTAATTGCGATTCGGAAGGAGCATGGGGCATTTCGATTACAAAATGCTGACCTCATAAAAAAGTATATGACTTTTTTACAAACATCCACAGAAGTCCTTGCATACCATTTACAACACGTAGAATCTTTTGGGCCATGGAAAGAGATTATCGTTTTATTCAATAGCAGTTTGCAACCTGAAATAGTCCAACTCCCTAAAGAAGAAACGTGGCATGTGTTAGTAGACGAAAAACAAGCGAAAGTACAGCCAATTTCTTCATTTAGAGGAAAGGAACTTCAAATGGCTCCAACTAGCGCGTATATATTGACGATAATGTGACAAATCGCTACTTGACGATGAGAATGTAATAAATGTAGAATTGACAAAGGTGACGATTTTGAGAAGTTGTCATTCTACGAGTGGTTTTGTAAAATAAACTAGAAGAGTAGGCGATTTGTCCTACTTTCGGCTTATGCCAAGTTTTCTTTTCATTCAACTACAGTAAAATATATATGAACCCACAACATGTGTAGAAATGTTGCGGTTTTTCTTTTCATAACTATAAAAGATAAGGATTTGTTAACGGGTAATGAATATGGAATGGTTGGAACAATTATTAGGAAAAGAGTGGAGTCTTATACCGGCTGGTGGAGTAACGGGCGATGCATATATTGCGCAAAACGGACAACAAAAGTTATTTTTAAAGCGGAATACATCGCCCTTTTTAGCGGTATTGTCAGCAGAAGGAATTGTTCCAAAATTACTTTGGACAAGAAGGGTAACGAATGGTGATGTAATTTCCGCTCAAAAATGGCTTCCGGGACAGAAGCTAGAGCCGGAGGATATGAAACTAGAACGTGTTGCGAAACTTTTGAAGAAAATACACTCTTCTAAAGCACTTGTGCAGATGATTCAACGGCTTGGTAAGCAGCCGCTTCATGCGCAAGAGTTATTACAACAATTACAGCTTGTTTTAAGAGGAGATATAAGAGTCGATGAGACAATTCAGCAAGGTCTTCAATATTTAACTGAGTCATTAAAAGATATTGAGTACGATGAATTCGTTGTATGCCATTGTGATGTAAACCATAACAATTGGATATTGTCGGATGAAGATGAATTGTTTTTAATTGATTGGGATGGAGCTGTGATTGCTGACCCAGCTTTAGACCTTGGTATGTTATTATATTGGTATGTTCCGCGCCATGAATGGAGTGAGTGGCTCGGATATTATGATGTTGAACTGGATGAATCATTGCTTAGGCGTATGAGATGGTATGTTATAGCACAAACGATTTTATCTATTCAATGGCACACAACAAAAAAGCAGCAAGCAGAAGCTAAATATTGGCACCAATATTTACAGCAACTACTTGCTTCAGAATAAAGTATTAAGAAAAATTGTCCATTCCAGCAATCCACTGAGTAAGTTGTTCTTGATTATTGGAAATATGGTTGTCCAAATTAGAGGAAGATTTACCCGATTGACTATAAGAATATACATCGTTTAGCATTGCTTTAGCGTCACTACTTATACTATCGTTTGCGAGTAACGATTGAATGAGGCGCTCTAATTGCTCGCATTCAGAAACTGTCCCGCAGCAATCACTTTGATGGTTGATTAAAATATCTTTTAACACTTCTAATTGATGCTGTTGATTAATTGGCATGAACGGATCATCCTTTCGATTGTTGTTCTCTTTGGAACATGTAGGAGAAAAAGCTGCTCGTCATGGAGTAGTTAATCATTGGCTAACGAAACATCGGAGTTTCGTTTAATGCTGTATGTAGTTTTTATCAAAATGGTACATCTTATACTTGAAAGAAACGGACCGAGTGCTCGTACGTACTTGGTTTTTTGTTTGATAGATTGATTAAAACAGACAGAAGGAATCATTCCTTTAAAATAGTTTTGTAAAGAGAGGGAGACATCTATGCGTTTAAGACATAAACCTTATGCAATGGATCGAATTAATGAGTATTCACATATCGTAATTGGAAACCCAGAAGAGCGAGCTGGTAACTGGAAAGAAGTATTTGGAAATGAACAACCAATTCATATTGAAGTGGGTACGGGTCGTGGCCGCTTTATGTATGATATGGCAAAAGCAAATCCGCATATTAACTATATCGGAATTGAAAAATTCACAAGTGTCGTTGTAGATGCGCTTGATAAATTGATTGAAGAAGAATTACCAAACTTAAAGTTAATTAATAAAGATGCTGAAGATTTAACAGTTTTCTTTGCAAAAGGTGAAATTGACCGCGTTTATTTAAACTTCTCAGATCCATGGCCGAAGAATCGTCATACGAAGCGTCGTTTAACATATAAAACATTTTTACGCAATTACGAAGAAGTGTTAGTAGAGGGTGGAGAAATTCATTTCAAAACTGATAACCAAGGTTTATTTGAATATTCTCTTATGAGTATGGCCGAGTATGGTATGTTATTAACTTACCTTAGCCTAGATCTTCATAATAGTGATTATGAAGGAAACATTATGACAGAGTACGAAGAGAAATTCTCTAGTAAAGGTCATCGTATTTACCGAGTGGAAGCGAAATATCGTACGGAGCCTGTGCAGTAATGCATAGGTTTTTTATATGAAAAATAATCAGAATCTTGTGTTAAAATTAAAGGGAAAAGGGGGATGGAAGATGGAACAGTTACAAATTGGAAATATAAAAGTGACATGGCTAAAAGGCGGGAATACACATTTAGATGGAGGTGCAATGTTTGGAGTTGTGCCGAAAGTACTTTGGTCACGCAAATATAAACATAATGATACAAATCATATTTATTTACGAACAGATCCGTTACTCTTGCAAACGAAAGAAGGAAACATGCTTATTGATTCAGGGATAGGGAACGGTAAATTGAATGAGAAAATGAAGCGAAATCAAGGTGTAACAGAAGAATCATCGGTTTATGAATCTTTAGAAAAGCTCGGACTAAAGCCTGAGGATATTCATTATGTCTTAATGACGCACCTCCATTTTGACCATGCATCTGGTTTAACAAAATGGGAGGAAAATCATCTTGTTCCGGCGTTTCCGAACGCAACGATTTATGTAAGTGAAACTGAGTGGAATGAAATGAGAAATCCGAATATTAGATCGCGTAATACATATTGGAAGGAAAATTGGGAGCCAATCGTAGATAAAGTTGTTATCTTTCAGCAAGAAATAGAAATTACGGATGAAATAAAGATGGCGCATACGGGTGGTCATAGTGATGGACATGCCGTTATCATCCTTGAAAGCCAGGGAGAAACGATGCTTCATTTAGCGGACCTTCTGCCAACGCATGCACATCAAAATGTATTATGGGTAATGGCATACGATGATTATCCGATGACATCAATAGAATATAAGCAAAAGTGGATGAAGTATGGTGCTGAAAAAGAGGCGTGGTTTACTTTTTATCATGATGCATATTATCGCGCTGTGAAGTGGGATGAGGAAGGGCATATCGTAGAAAAGGTAGAGAGAAAAACAAGTATAGAAGCATAATAAGAGGAGGTTGTCCAAAAATGTTTGTTGGAACAGCCTCCTCTTATTATTGTCAGCTTTTGTCGGTAAATCGATATATTTAAAAAACGCGATATAATTTCAATTACTATCGTACATTTTTCGAAAAAAAGAGGTTCACCTAATGGGAAACCTCTTTTTTATGCTGCTATAACCTCTAAAACAGTACCTGTTTTAGCATCAACTAAAAATTCAAATCGTTCTTGTATATCATCTAACATTGTTGTAAGACCACCGCGATAAACTTCATACGCGACATCATATTTTTCAAACGTCTCTGGAACCATATGTACCCAAGAGCCAGTAATTTCACCTTTATGACTTAATGCTTGTTTCACCATTTTCAATGCTTTTTCTGAAGAAATATGGGATTGTTCTTGTACTTTGTTTGCAACGAAATAACCAGCTGCGAATCCAACGCCAAGACCTGCTACTAAACCTTTCCAGCTCATATATTCACCTCAATTCTATAAAATAAAAATAGTGTACCAATAATAATTATAATGCAAACGCAACTAAAAAAGAAGAAACTAGAAACATTTCGAAAATTTCGTTACAATAAAAGAGGTATTCTACTAAGGTTTGAAAGAAGGGGACTTCGTGAATAAAGAGACATTACAATTATTTCGTACGTTAACAGAATTACAAGGTGCGTCAGGTTTTGAACATGATGTACGCCGCTTTATGAAGCAAGAATTAAGTAAATATGCGGATGAAATTGTTCAAGATGGTTTAGGTAGCGTATTTGGTCTGAAAAAAGGGGACGAAACTGGACCACGCGTTCTTGTAGCAGGTCATATGGATGAAGTAGGCTTCATGGTTACGCAAATTACGAAAAATGGGATGCTTCGTTTTCAAACGTTAGGTGGCTGGTGGAGCCAAGTACTATTAGCTCAGCGTGTACAAGTTATGACGAAGAATGGTCCTGTTGTTGGGGTTGTTGGTTCAATTCCTCCGCATTTATTAAGTGATGCGCAACGTGCAAAACCAATGGATATAAAAAATATGTTAATTGATATAGGTGCAGATAGTTATGAAGATGCGATTGAAATTGGTGTAAAACCAGGACAACAAATCGTGCCAATCTGCCCGTTTACGCCGATGGCAAATGAGAAGAAAATTATGGCGAAAGCTTGGGACAACCGTTACGGATGTGGCCTTGCAATCGAATTATTAAAAGAATTAAAAGATGAAACATTACCAAACACATTATACTCTGGTGCTACTGTACAAGAAGAAGTAGGCCTTCGCGGAGCACAAACTGCTGCAAATATGATCCAACCAGATATTTTCTATGCACTTGATGCAAGTCCAGCAAATGACGCATCTGGTGATAAGACGCAGTTCGGTCAATTAGGAAAAGGAGCTCTTCTTCGTATTTATGATCGCACGATGGTAACGCATAGAGGAATGCGTGAATTTATTTTAGATACAGCAGAAACTCATAATATTCCGTACCAATACTTTATTTCACAAGGTGGTACAGATGCGGGCCGTGTACATACAAGTAACTCCGGTATCCCATCAGCAGTAATTGGTGTTTGTGCCCGCTATATTCATACACATGCTTCGATCTTGCATGTTGATGATTATGCAGCTGCGAAGGAATTAATTACGAAGCTTGTGAGAGCGACGGATAAAACGACATTAGAGACGATTAAGGATAACGCTTAAAGAAGAAGGGCTGAAGAGCCTTTCTTTTTTTAGGTAGGAGAGATGCCCCATCGATGTGAGGGAGCGGTTAGTGCCTAAGTGGTGCTCGAGCGATGTATAAACCTCAGATATGAAGAGAGAGTAAGCCTGTTTTAATGTTAGGGGCCGGGAATGATTTTGGAAAAGTTCTTTCTTTTTTTGGTTGAATAGATGCCCCATCGATGTGAGGGAGCGGTTAGTGCTTAATTTGTGCTCGAGCGATGTATAAACCCCAGGTATGAAGAGAGAGTAAGCCTGTTTTAATGTTAGGGGCCGGGAATGATTTTGGAAAAGTTCTTTCTTTTTTTGGATTGAATAAATGACCCATCGATGAGTGGTAGCGGTTAGTGCCTAAGTGGTGCTCGAGCGATGTATAAACCCCAGGTATGAAGAGAGAGTAAGCCTGTTTTTATGTTCGAGGCTCGAAGTTTTGAAGGCGTGAAAGTGAAAAGCTTGATTGTAGAAGGAATATGAGTGTGAATTTATATAGGGGTGAACGAGATGAAGGTAGTAGTTGGATCGAAGAATAAGACGAAGGTTGGGGCTGTGGAGAAGGTTTGGACAGATGTGACGGTTATGTCCCTTTCTGTTCCGTCAGGAGTATCAGCTCAGCCATTTTCAGATGAAGAAACGATGCAAGGGGCGATTAATAGAGCGAAGCGAGCGCTGCAGGAAGGTGAAGCGCATATCGGTATTGGACTCGAAGGCGGCGTTATGAAAACGGAGCATGGGTTATTTATGTGTAACTGGGGTGCCTTAGCGACGATTGACGGTAAAACATTTGTTGCGGGCGGGGCACGTATTAAGTTACCAGATGATTTTTTAGCATCTCTTGAAGAAGGAAAAGAGCTAAGTGAAGTGATGGAAGAGTTTGTGCAGCGAAAAGATATTCGTAGTCACGAAGGTGCCATCGGTATTTTTACAGATGATTATGTAGACCGAACGGAATTATTTGTACACGTTGTTAAGTTACTAGTTGGGCAATATAAGTATGATGAAAAGCAAGCATAAACCTTGCACCGTGCGCGATGTATGGTAGTATAAAGAAAAGATTATAGTGTGAAAAAAGTGCACTCGTTAGAGGAGGAAATATAGATGAAATCATTAGAAAGCATGGAACAATTCCAAGAATTAAAAAATGAAGAGAATGTAGTCTTCATGTTCTCAGCAGAATGGTGCCCGGATTGCCGTTTCGTTGATCCATTTATGCCAGAAGTAGAAGAGAAGTATAGCGATTTCTCATTTTACTATGTAGATCGTGACGAGTTTATTGATCTATGCGTGAAATTAGACGTATTTGGCATTCCGAGCTTTGTAGCGTACAATAAAGGGGAAGAAACTGGACGCTATGTAAACAAAGACCGTAAAACACAAGAGCAAATCGAAGAGTTTATTGAAGGTTTAAAATAAGACAATTAGCCAATTGAATTGTAAAAACAACCTCTACCTTCGCGGGGGAGGTTATTTTTTTGGAAGGGAGGAAAAAGAGATGAAGATGACAAGTAAAAAGATGAAAGACGAGTTAATGAAGAAATTATCTCGACCAGAATGGGACTTTCATTATGATAGCGAGAAAGAAGTTCTTCGTATTGAACAAAAAAACTCGAAAAAAGGTATTAACGTATCACTGCCAGGAGTAGTGGCAAAATGGGAAGTGAACAAAGAAAAAGCGATTGAAGAGGTCGCTTATTACGTACAAGAAGCGCTAATTGCAATGCATAAAGAAGAAAATAGCACGGCAAAAATTTTACCTGTTATTCGCTCTACTTCTTTCCCAAAACAAGCAGAAGAAGGAAATTCGTTTATTATGACGGATCATACGGCGGAAACACGTATTTACTATGCGCTAGATTCTAATAAAACGTATCGACTCATTGATGAGCATTTATTACAAAAATTAGAACTTACAGAGCAACAAGTACGTGAAATGGCATTATTTAATGCTCGTTCATTAGGTTATGAATTTAAACAGGATACAGTAGCCGGTAATACATTCTACTTTTTAAACACAAATGATGGGTATGATGCGAGTCGTATTTTAAACGAATCGTTACTACAATCGATGCGTGAAAAAATCTCTGGTGATATGGTTGTTGCTGTTCCTCACCAAGATGTATTAATTATTGCTGATATCGTCAACGAAATCGGTTATGATATTATTGCACAAATGACAATGAAATTTTTTGCCGAAGGGCATGTTCCGATTACATCACTTTCATTCGTATATGAAGATGGAGACTTCGAACCAATCTTTATTTTAGCGAAGAATCGGAAGAAGACAGATGGAAAAGAGAAAGGATGAACGAAGTGAACGTTTTTTACAACCTTGAAGGAATTGGTGACACTTTAATTGTTACCTTACAAGATATTACTTTAGAAAACCGTACATTTGACCGCAAAGGAGATGTTGCTCGTGTTTATGACCGTGAAAGCAATGTAACAGCAGGCTTTAACATCTTTAATGCATCTTCTTATGTAGAGGTAACAGACAAAGGAAACGTTACATTAACGAAAGAATTTGTTGAAAAAATTAACGAAATTTTAGCGAAGAACGGCTTTGAAGAGAAAGTAGAAGCAGATTTCACGCCGAAATTTGTTGTAGGTTATGTAGCTGAAAAAGAAAAGCATCCAAATGCTGATAAATTAAACATTTGTACAGTAGAAATTGGCACAGAAACATTACAAATCGTATGTGGTGCACCAAACGTTGATGCAGGACAAAAAGTTGTTGTTGCAAAAATCGGTGCTGTAATGCCAAGTGGTATGTTAATTAAACCTGCTGAGCTTCGTGGTGTTCCTTCTTCAGGAATGATTTGCTCTGCACGTGAGTTAGAGCTTCCAGACGCTCCACAAGAAAAAGGTATTCTTGTATTAGAAGATAGCTTTGAAGTTGGACAAGAATTTAAGTTTTAATTGATGTAATAAAAGAGAGGGTGTCCTTTTGGGATAGCCTCTCTTTTATTGTTTTTGTGAACTTTTGTCTGTAATTCGATGTTCCTTGTCGAATCGTTGATATATTGTAAGTTACGATAGATATATTTGGAACATTGTTAATATAATTTCAAGATGGTATAAGAGAAAGTAAGGATGTCACCTAGTCGGAAATTCGACTGATGGGACATCCTTATTTTATTTGTAACTTTTTTCTTAAAATCTATATTGTATTTTATAAACAATCTAGTTAAAATTTAGAAAAAAGAAGGGGATAGACGTATGAAACAACAACTAAAAGTAGCAGAACTTCTGAAACGAATTGAAACTTCAAAACAACAAGATATTGAATTGGGGTCCTATGAAATATATGTATTTAGTGAAAATGAATTAGAAGAAGGACAAATTGGTTATCGGTATGATAAACATAAAAATTCATTAATAAGTAAAGAAAGTGGAAAATGGCAAGAAGGATGGATTGTTATTGGATATGAAACGGATATGGGAGATCCTATTTTCGTTAATGTGGATGAGGATACTTATCCAGTTTATACGGTAGAGCGCGGTACAGAAACGTGGCAACCTATTCATATCGGGAATATGGATGAGGTTATAAAAAATCTATAAGAAAATGCTTTGAGTCCGGTGCAAAGTGATAGGGGAGAAAAATGAAGTATATAAAAATAATGTGTGCTATTGCAGTCATTGGAATATATATGGGAGGTTGTTCACAAGAACAACTGCAAAAAGAAGCAACATCTTCTGTACAAGAAAAAAGCAAAGATAACAAGGAAGACGCACCGGTAGAAAAGCAGCAGGAAGAAGAAAAGAGAGAAGAGCCACAATCTATTCAAATGAGTGAACAAGCAGAGCCTAGGCAGGAGGAAGTGCCGGCCCAAGAAAAGAAAGAAGAAGTCCTACCTACGCAGCAAACTGAGCATCCAGCGCAAAATAATGAGGAAAAAGTAGAGAGTAATGAGAAACAAGGAAAGTTTCTCGTTGTAATTGATCCAGGGCATCAACAAAAAGCGAATTTAAATTTAGAACCGATTGGCCCAGGAGCAACTACACAAAAATATAAAGTAACAGACGGAACGACAGGGATTGTAACGAAAAAGAGGGAATCAGTTCTTGTATTAGAAATGGCTTTTATATTGAAAGAAAAACTGGAAGCAAAAGGTATACAAGTATTGATGACGAGAACGTCACATGAGGTTGATATAAGTAATAAGGAACGAGCGACATTCGCGAATGATCATAAGGCGAATTTATTTTTACGTCTTCACGCGGATGGTTCTGAAAATCCAAATCAAAGTGGATTTGCTGTATTGACGCCAGCAGAAGGAAATCAATATACGAAAGAAATCTATGCCGAAAGTCTTCAAATCTCTCAAACAATTGTAAATAAAATGAGGGAAAATCATCAGGTGAAAGTAAATGGAATTAAATTTCGAGATGACCTTTCTGGATTTAATTGGTCGAAAGTGCCTGGAGTACTATTAGAACTCGGATTTATGTCAAACCCAGAAGAAGACAAAAAATTATCTGACCCACAGTATGTAAATTCTTTATTACAAAGCGTGACGGATAGTGTAGATGAATATCGAAAAAATAAAGCTTAAACTGCAGCCTTATATGAAAGGTTGCTTTTTTCTATATGCAAAACACTCGTAAATTAGAATATTATGGATAAATCTAATGTGCTTAATTTTACCTGCACTTTTTGCCGAATGCTGATACAATAAAGGATGTTACTATTTAGTAGAAAGAGTGGTAAGCATGTTAGATTGGATGAAAAAGCTGTTTAACAAAGAGGAAGAAAAAACAGCGATGAATAAAGAAGTACCGGAACAAATTGAAAGTCAGCCGAAAATTCCTCGTGTAAACCACTACACTGAAGCAAGAGAAGCACAAATGGCAAGTCGGAATGCAGGGAAATGCCGTTTTCCATTAATACCAGACAATGGCTTCGATGAGGAGGATGTAAGAGAATTACCCCGCTTTGAAGAACAATCTGTTCAAAGAGGAACATATGAAGAACAACCTACTCAAAGAGGAATAAAAGTGGAAAGAAGCAGACGACCATATGTGGAAAAAGCAGTCCCTACATATGAAGAACCGGAAGTGCAATATGAACAGAAACAAGAGCCTGTCGTAAAAAGAGCATCTGTACCGTCACAAGAAAGTAACCGTAGACCATTTCGTCCAACAGAAATGATTTCTCCGATTTATGGATACAATCGTCCTTCAGTAGAAACGAAGGTTGTACAGGCGGAAGAAGAGGAAAGAGAAGATCTTGAAATATCCGTTGAAGGAAAAGCTGTCGTTGACGCATGGTTAGAGAAAAAGGGATATACATTATCCGACTTTTCGAGGGGTCTACAAGGGAGTTCATCCGTTAAGAACGAAGTGAACGAACGAAGTAATAAAGTAGAAGAAAAATCGGTTGTGGATGCATGGTTAGAGAAAAACGGTTATGAAGTTGAACGTCAAGCCCCTTCATTAGAAGAAAGCCAGAGTGATGATCAGCTTCATAAAACAGTAGGACAGCATATGGAAAAAGAGGCTACAACGGTACAAGCCTTGAAGCAGGAGCAAGATGTAGTGGCGTTATCATCTACAGAAGATAACGAAGAAATTTTACAAGAAGAATCAGTAGGTTCTAAAGTAGAGCACGTGGATTCGATATTAACAGAAGAAAATGAATGTAATACAGAAATAGAAGAAACTGTTGTTGAAGTTGTAGCAAATCAAGTCGAAGAAGAGTCCTTAGAAGATGCAGTGATTGTAAAAGCAGATGAAAAGCTTGAAGAAACGATCATTGTAGAAATACCAGATGCTTCTGAAGCAGAATTGGCAAAATCTAAGGAAGAAGCAGCTGTGGAATTAGAGGAATCTAAAGAAGAAGCCCAGGCTGTGGAATTAGAGGAATCTAAGGAAGAAGCAGAAGTTGTGGAATTAGAGGAATCTAAGGAAGAAGCAGAAGCTATAGAGTTAGAGGAATCTAAGGAAGAAGCAGAAGCCGTGGAATTAGAGGAATCTAAGGAAGAAGCAGAAGCCGTGGAATTAGAGGAATCTAAGGAAGAAGCAGAAGCTATAGAGTTAGAAGAATCTAAGGAAGAAGCAGAAGCTGCGGAATTAGAGGAATCTAAAGAAGAAGCAGAAGCTATGGAGTTAGAGGAATCTAAGGAAGAAGCAGAAGCTGTGGAGTTAGAGGAATCTGAGGAAGAAGTAGCAGCTGCGGAGTTAGAAGAATCTGAGGAAGAAGAACCAGTTACGGAATTCATATTAGAGGAAACTTCTCAAGAAATAGCAATGGAAGAAACGATAAATAAAGAGTTGGTGGACAATACACCAGTTGCAGAGCAACCAGTAATTTCTCAGCAAGAAACAATTGAGTTCAAGGAAGAACGTGAAGTGTTCGTACTAGATTCAGAAGCGGATGAGCAAACAAAGAAAGATGTTCAAAGCTTTGCGAATGTTTTAATTGAAGAAGCTGAGGAAAAGAAACAAGTTGCTGAAGAACAGCCTGCTACACAAACAGAAGAGCCGAAGCGTGAGAAAAAGCGCCATGTCCCATTTAACGTTGTTATGCTAAAACAAGACAGAAAGAAGTTAATGGAAAGACATGCGGCAAGAACGAATGTAACGCAATCTACTTTCGGTGAACGAGTAGCGGAAAAACCAATGCAGCAAGTGGCGGTAGAAGCACAAATGGAAGAAAAGCCAATGCAGCAAGTGGCGGTAGAAGCACAAGTGGAAGAAAAGCCAGTGCAGCAAGTGGCGGTAGAAGCACAAGTGGAAGAAAAGCCAATGCAGCAAGTGGTAGTAGCTGAACAAGTGGAAGAAAAGCCAATGCAGCAAGTGGTAGTAGCTGAACAAGTGGAAGAAAAGCTAGTGCAGCAAGTGGTAGTAGAAGCACAAGTGGAAGAAAAGCCAGTGCAGCAAGTGGTAGTAGAAGCACAAGTGGTAGTAGAAGCACAAGTGGAAGAAAAGCCAATGCAGCAAGTGGCGGTAGAAGCACAAGTGGAAGAAAAGCCAATGCAGCAAGTAGTGGTAGCTGAACAAGTACAAGAGCCAATTTCAAGTACGGAAGTACAAGAGAAAGCATATGTTGTAAATCAAAGAGAGAACGATATGCGCAACGTACTACAGACGCCACCGGAATATGAACTTCCGTCATTAACGTTGTTGTCGATTCCACAGCAGGCAGCGTTAGATAATACAGAGTGGCTAGAAGAACAGGAAGAATTATTAAATACGACATTTAATAATTTCCATGTTGGAGCACATGTTATTAATGTGTCACAAGGGCCGGCAGTAACTCGTTTTGAAGTACAACCAGACCCAGGTGTGAAAGTAAATAAAATTACAAATTTAAGTGATGATATTAAATTAAGTTTAGCTGCGAAAGATATTCGAATTGAAGCGCCAATTCCAGGGAAGAGTGCCATTGGAATTGAAGTTCCGAACAAGGAAAGTAAGCCAGTATTCCTTCGTGAAATTTTAAGGAGTCCTGTATTTACAAAGAGTGAATCACCGCTTACAGTTGCGCTTGGACTTGATATTTCAGGTGATCCAATTGTAACGGATATTCGAAAAATGCCACATGGACTTATTGCAGGCGCAACTGGTTCAGGGAAAAGTGTGTGCATTAACGCAATTTTAACGAGTATTTTATATAAAGCGAAGCCGCATGAAGTGAAGTTGATACTAATTGATCCGAAGATGGTTGAGCTTGCACCATATAATTCTGTTCCACATCTTGTAGCACCTGTTATTACTGACGTAAAAGCAGCTACAGCTGCGTTAAAGTGGGCGGTTGAAGAGATGGAACGCCGTTATGAATTGTTTGCGCATGCTGGTGCTCGTGATTTAACTCGTTACAATACGATTGTAAGTGAGAGAGAAATTCCGGGTGAGACATTACCTTATATTGTTATCGTCATTGACGAGTTAGCGGACTTAATGATGGTTGCCCCTGGTGATGTTGAGGAAGCAATTTGTCGTATTGCACAAAAAGCTCGTGCTTGTGGAATTCATCTATTAGTTGCGACGCAGCGTCCATCTGTAGACGTTATTACAGGTTTAATTAAATCAAACATTCCAACGCGTATCGCATTTACAGTATCGTCTCAAGTTGATTCGCGTACGATTATCGATATTGGGGGCGCGGAGAAATTACTTGGCCGTGGTGATATGCTATTTTTAGGAAACGGCACGTCTAAACCAGTTCGTGTACAAGGCGTATACGTATCGGATGATGAGATTGAAAAAACAGTTGACCATGTGAAAAAGCAAATGAAGCCGAACTACTTATTTAAGCAAGAGGATTTATTAGCAAAATCAGAGCAGAGTGAGTCTGAAGATGAACTATTTTTTGATGCATGTCAATTTGTTGTAGAGCAAGGGGGAGCGTCCACATCTTCTGTACAGAGAAAATTCCGTATCGGTTATAATCGCGCGGCACGTCTAATTGAAGAGATGGAATCGCAAGGGATTATTTCTGAAGCAAGAGGAACGAAACCGAGAGATGTCCTTATTTCCGAGGATGAATTTGCTGCTATGCAGGAAACGAATGTATAGTACGCGGTTTTGCTGTATACTAAGAGAAAATGTTGGATAGTAAAGTAGGGAGTAAAGCGACATGAAAGAAATTGAATTAAAATTAAAAGGTGAAATAAATCGACTAACAAATAAAACATTTAAATTTGATGAACGTGTTGGAGACGGTTGGTTCTCTGCCGTTTACTTTTTAAAAACTAGAGAAATCATTGAAGAATTTCGCCCAAAAAGTGTTGTAACAATGCAATTTTTCCAAAAAGAACATGCAGTTCTTTGCGGAACAGATGAGGTAATTGCATTGCTACAAACATTCGCCAAAAATCCTGAGGAATTAGAAATCCATTCTTTAAAGGATGGCGATAATATTAGTCCATTTGAAACGGTTTTAACAATTCATGGTCCTTATGAATACTTCGGCTTTTTAGAAGGTGTAATTGATGGGATTTTAGCTCGTCGTACATCAGTTGCGACAAACGTATATAACGTTGTCCAAGCTGCACGTAGCGTAGACAAAGAAAAACCGGTTATTTTCATGGGAGATCGTGATGATCATTATACGCAACAAGCTGGTGACGGTTATGCGGCATACATCGGAGGTATGAGCGCACAAGCGACGCATGCAATGAATGAATGGTGGGGCAGAAGTGGTATGGGGACGATGCCTCACGCATTAATTCAAATGTTTAATGGTGATGTTGTTGAAGCTGCAAAAGCATATCATAAAAAATTCCCAGAGGATGAATTAGTCGTATTAATTGATTACAACAATGATGTCATTACAGATGCACTTCGTGTAGCGCGTGAATTTGGATCAATATTAAAAGGTGTACGTGTCGATACGTCTCGTACAATGATTGATCAATACTTCATTCGTCACCCAGAAGTACTTGGAACATTTGATCCTCGTGGTGTAAATCCATCGCTTGTATTTGCACTTCGTAAGGCTCTTGATGAGGAAGGGTTCCAACATGTAGATATCGTTGTAACTGGTGGATTTGATGAGAAGCGTATTCGTGAATTTGAAGCTCAAAATGTTCCTGTCGATATATACGGAGTAGGAAGCAGCTTATTAAAAATGAATATTGGTTTTACTGGTGATAACGTAGAATTAAATGGAAAACCAGAAGCAAAAGCTGGTCGAAAATACCGTCCAAACCCACGTCTAGAGCGTGTTCAATTAGAAACAAAAAAAGATATGTAAAAGCGAGAAAAACTGATAGGTGATTGACCCTATCAGTTTTTCTGTTATCATAGTATAGCGGCTTGTTTTTTGCTATAATAAATGTGTTATGGACATAAAAGAAGTACGTACGAGTTTATCCTGATAGGTGAAGGTAAAAAGAAATTCACTGCATCAGAAATGTATGATGATTACCAAAATAAGAAAAGATTCATATACTGTCTTATAGATAGGCCGTTGTATTAGTTCGAAATGTTGGAGGTTCTTTAAGATGACAGTTTACCATTTTGTAGGAATTAAAGGAACAGGAATGAGTTCATTAGCGCAAATTCTTCATGACATGAAGCATACTGTTCAAGGGTCTGATTATGAAAAGCGTTTCTTTACACAAACAGCATTGGAAAAGCGTGGTATTTCCATCCTTCCTTTTGATAAAAATAATATTAAAGAAGGACAAGTGATTATCGCAGGAAATGCATTTCCAGATACGCATGAAGAAATCGTAGCAGCGAAAGAATTAAATATCCCAGTACACCGTTACCACCATTTTTTAGGTGACCTTATGAACAAATATACAAGTGTTGCTGTAACTGGTGCACATGGAAAAACATCAACAACTGGTTTGTTAGCCCATGTAATGCAAGGTGCACACCCAACATCATACCTTATTGGAGATGGAACTGGGCATGGGGTAGAAAATAGTAAGTATTTTGTATTTGAAGCTTGTGAGTATCGTCGTCATTTCTTGTCTTACTATCCAGACTATGCAATTATGACAAATATCGATTTCGATCATCCAGATTATTTTGCAGACATCAATGATGTATTTAGTGCATTCAAAGAGATGGCATTGCAAGTGAAAAAAGGTATTATTGCATGTGGTGATGATGAAGAACTTCAAAAAATTCAAGCAAAAGTACCTGTTATTTTCTATGGATTTGGAGAAGATAATGATTTCCAAGCACGTAACATCCAAAAGAGAACTGATGGTACTATATTCGATGTATTCGTTCGTAATACGTATTATGACACGTTCAAAATTACAGGATACGGCGATCACAGCGTATTAAATGCATTAGCAGTTATCGCGCTTTGCCATTATGAAAACGTTGATGTAGAAGCAGTAAAACATCAATTAACAACTTTTGAAGGTGTAAAACGTCGCTTTAATGAAAAGCCGATGGGAGAGCAAGTTATCATTGATGACTATGCACACCATCCGACAGAAATTAATGCAACGATTGAAGCAGCTCGTCAAAAACATCCAGAGCGTGAAGTTGTCGCTGTATTCCAGCCACATACATTCTCACGTACAGAGAAATTCTTAGATGAGTTCGCAGAAAGCCTAAGCAAAGCTGACCAAGTATACTTATGTGATATTTTCGGCTCAGCACGTGAAAACAAAGGTGAATTAACAATTGAAGATCTGCAAAAACGTATCGATGGTGCAGAGCTAATTACAGATACAACAACAGAGGTATTAAAGAAACATAAAAACGGCGTTCTTATTTTCATGGGCGCAGGTGACATCCAAAAATTCGAAGCAGCTTACGTAAAAGAAGTTCAAGTTGCAGAGAAGTAAGAAAAAAGACGCATAGCTGAGCTGTGCGTCTTTTTTTGTTGTGTACGATTTTTATCCCGCTATTTGCGAGCAGTAAGACTCCCACCTCAAAATTCGGCTGTAAAGCAAAGGAGTTAGGTGGGAGATCAACTGCCCGTAAAAGCCCGATTGGTGTGGGCTAATAATCAGTGGGGGATGAACAAAACCCCCACTGATTAAAATTTCACTTTATGTATTGACCTAGAGTCAACTCTAGGTTGTAAGATGAAAATGTAAAAACAAGGGGGAGAGAACATGTATAAAATCAGTGAAGTAGCAGAGTTAACGGGGATGGGTATTCACACTTTGCGCTATTATGAGAAATTAGGTTTATTACCACCACCAACGCGAAATAGTGGTATTCGGCAGTATACAGAAGGTGATGTGCGGCTATTAAAATTTTTATATTCATTAAAGCAAACTGGAATGTCATTAGAAGAGATGGCTGAGTTTGCAAGTGATGGATGCATTATAGAGGAAATCAAACAGCGGAAAGAGGAAGTACCTACGAAAGTAAAAAAGAGAATTTCAATTTTAACAACTCACTTAGAGCGGTTAAAAGAACAACAGGAGCAATTGCAAAAAGTAGTTCAGTTAACAGAGGAGAAATTAGAAATTTATTACGGTTTTCTAGAGGGAAAAGACTCGGAGGCCGACAATGAAGAATAAAGTATATGCTCAGTTATTAGGATTTTCCATATTTACTGGTGGGACATTTAATGCTTCGAAATATGCGGTGCAATATTTCGAAGCGATTCATATAGCGGCATGGCGTTTTGGGATTGCTGCACTTGTGATGTTATGTCTTTTAAAAATACGAAAAGATTTTAAAGTGGAAGTATGGAGGCAGAATAGGGTTTATTACCTTTTGCTTGGTATAGTTGGTGTATTCGGTTTTAACTTCTTTTTCTTTTTAGGAATGAAACATACAGAAGCTATTAATGGAGCGCTTATTATGGCGACAAATCCACTTGTTACGACATTATTAGGAAGTGTAATTTTACGAGAGAAAATAGTGAAGCACCAAGCGATTGGAATGTTACTTGCACTACTTGGTGTTGTTTTTGTCCTTACACAAGGTTCGTTTGCAATACTACAAAATTTATCGTTTTCAAAAGGTGATTTATATATTTTATTAGGGAATATTTGCTGGGCACTATACGGCGTATTAAGTAGAAGATTTATTAAGACGGGTAGTCCAATACAAACGACGACATATACGATGACTATTGGGGCACTTGCTCTTATTATGATATCTTTCACGCAAAAGAGTGTAGTACCAGTGTTAGAAATTCCTCTATTAGCTTGGATATCTATCATCTTTATGGCAATTGGAATGAGTGTGCTTGGTTACTTATGGTGGAATAATGGAATCGCTCAAATTGGTGCAGCGAGAACATCTTTATTTTTTAATTTAGTGCCTGTTGTTACTATGATTATTTCTTTTGTAGAAGGAATAAATATAACAGCCGTACAATGTATAGGGATAATATTAGTTATTACGGGAGTAGTGTATTCTTCCGGTTTTATACAAATAAAACCAAAAGAAAGTGTGAATATTTAACATTTTTTATTTAAAGATGTTAGAATAATAAGAAAAATAAAAAGGGGCTAAAAAACATGTTCACACTCAGAGTAGATGACGAAATTGAACTACAATTATTAGAGAAGTATCATAAAGAGGAATTATATCAATTAATAGATCAAAACCGTAACCATTTAAGAAGATGGCTCCCTTGGGTAGATGGGACAAAATCTGCTGATGCTTATGATGAGATTTTTCCGATGTGGTTAAAGAAATTTGCAGAGGGAGACGGTTTTGAAAGTGGTATCCGTTATAAAGGAAAGCTTGTTGGAATGGTAGGCATTCATCCGGTGAGCTGGGGAAAGAAAGCGGCGAGTCTTGGATATTATCTTGCAGAAGATGCTGGCGGAAAAGGTGTTATGACGCTTAGTGTGAAGGCTGTGCTTCATTATGCATTTGAAAATTTGAAACTGAATAAAATTGAAATTCGGTGCGGTGTTGAAAATGCGAAAAGCCGCGCAATTCCAGAACGTTTAGGTTTTAAGTTAGATGGTATTTTAAGAGATGAAGAATGGCTGTATGATCATTTTCAGGATATTGCTGTGTATAGTTTACTAGCTTCGGAATGGAAGGAGATTCGATGAACGAGAAAGTTTTCATTGTGCCATATGAAAGTAAGTTTCAAGATGAAGTAGTAGATCTCATTGTTCATATTCAGCAAAAAGAATACAATGTCCCCATTACGAAAGAAGAGCAGCCTGACTTACTAGAAATAGAAACGTTCTATCAAAGGAATCACGGAAACTTTTGGGTGGCAACTTATGATGGGAAAGTAGTTGGAACGATAGCTTTATTAGATATTGAGAATCATCAAGTAGCGCTAAGGAAAATGTTTGTGAAGAAAGAGTTCCGCGGAAAAGAATGGGGAGTATCACGAATGCTGTTGCAAACAGCGATTTTATGGGCTGAGCATAAAAAGGTAAAAGATATATATTTAGGAACGACAGTGCAATTTTTAGCGGCGCATCGCTTTTATGAGAAGAATGGGTTCCAAAGTGTGAGTATAGAAGAGTTGCCAAAAAGTTTTCCGGTGCTAGAAGTAGATAAGAAATTTTATAGGTACATCGTTTAAAAAGGTCATTCAGAAATGGCCTTTTTTATAAACGAAAATGGGAAATATAGTATAATTTAGGTTAGGTGATGTAGGTATGAACTTTCCGATTCAAAGAAGTAAGTCATCGTTGATTTTCGTTAGTCTCACGTTAGCTTCTATGTTTGTGTATCCACTTGTCATGTTTTTCATAAATAAAGAGCAGTGGATGTCAGTGTTGATTGGGATGGGTGTATGCTTTATTGTAAATGTACCACTCGTTTGGGAGGTGTTTATTAAAAAACATAAAGTAGAAAATGGTGTATTAAAGTACGGTATTTTAAATGATGACATTGTATTAAAAGATGTGAGAATTATCCGTCAGGTCGGAAAGTCTCTTGAAATTACGACGAATACATATAAAGTACATATGATTGCGATGCCACAAGATATGACACAGTTGTTATTGCTTGTTGAAAAAGAGAATCCAAATGTGAAAATAGATATGTCTGGGAAGAAATAACAAATAAGAAAATGAGTTTTAAAGTACCAGAAGATGTGGCTAAAAAATTATTAGCGTATTAATAAAAAAGCGCTCGGATAGAATTCCGGGCGCTTTTTCATGTTATTTTAAGTTCTCCGGGTTTAAAGCTTCTAACTCAGGTACAACGAAGCGTCCGTCTTTACGGATTAATACGTCGTCGAAGTAAATTTCACCGCCGCCGTATTCAGGGCGTTGAATGCATACTAAATCCCAGTGGATGTTAGAATTGTTGCCGTTCCATGCATCATCATAAGCTTGTCCGGGTGTGAAGTGGAAGCTGCCATCGATTTTTTCATCGAATAGAATGTCTCCCATTGGATGTAAAATGTATGGGTTTACACCGATTGCGAACTCACCAACGTAGCGTGCGCCTTCGTCTGTATCGAAGATTTTGTTAATGCGTTCTGAATCGTTTGCAGTTGCTTCAACGATTTGGCCGTTCTCAAACTTAAGTTGTACATTTTCAAATGTATAACCATTATAAGGAGATGGCGTATTGTAAGAAACTGTACCGTTAACAGAATCGCGAACTGGCGCAGAGTATACTTCACCATCTGGGATGTTTAAATGACCTGAACATTTAATAGCTGGAATGTCTTTAATAGAGAATGTTAAGTCAGTTCCAGGTCCAGTTAAGCGAACTTTATCTGTTTTATTCATTAATGCAACAAGGCTATCCATCGCCTTATCCATTTTTCCGTAATCTAAGTTACATACTTCGAAGTAGAAGTCTTCGAAAGCTTCTGTGCTCATTTTAGCAAGCTGTGCCATAGAAGCATTTGGGTAGCGAAGAACAACCCAGCGTGTTTTCGGAACACGAATGTCTCTATGAACTTTTTTACCAACTGTTTGGCCATGAATTTTCATACGTTCACTTGGAACGTCGGCTTGTTCGTTAATATTATCACCAGAGCGAAGGCCGATGTAAGCATCCATATCTTTCATTACGCTCGCTTCATATGTAGCAATTTGTTCGAAATGTTCTTCAGTAGCACCCATTAATAAAGAGCGATCTACTGAGTGGTCTTTTAAAGAAACGAATGGGAAACCACCAGCTGCATATGCTTCTTTTACAAGTGCAGTTACAAGTTCTTTTTGTAAGCCAAAGTTTTCAATTAATACTTTTTCACCTTTTTGTAAGCGAATAGAGTAGTTAATTAAATTGTATGCTAACTTTTCAATGCGTGGATCTTTCATATGTAAAGCCTCCTTACTAATTATATATCCTCTCCTATTGTAACCTACTTAGTGGAATTTGTTGAATGATTTATGTTAAAGTTAACGAATAAGTATGAAAATTCTAATGAAAAGATAGGGATTAGAATGAAACGGAAAATGATTGTATAATAGGAGAAAGTATGAAAAAGATAAAGGAAGTGATGAAATGCAAGTTCTTTTATATGTAAGTGCGGCTATTATTGCAGTTGCTTTCGCTGTATTAGTAGTATATGCATGCAGAACGTTGTTATCGGTTCAGAAGACGTTAGAAAACGTTGCAAGCACGTTAGAAGGTTTAGAAAAGCAAATGCAAGGAATAAGTGTAGAGACGGAGCAATTATTACATAAGACAAATGCGTTAGCTGATGATATTCAACAGAAGTCACAGTCGCTAAATAAAGTAGTAGAAGGTGTGGATGGAATCGGAACGACGATTCACTCTTTAAATACGAAGCTTCGCAATGTGTCAGAGTCTGTTACGGACGAAATTGAAAATAATGCAGATAAAGTAGCACAAGTTGTACAGTGGAGCAGCGCAGCAATTGAAGTATACAACCATTACCGTGCTACGAGACAAGAGAAAAAGATTGAAAAAGAAGAGCGTAAACTAGAGAGAGCTGAGCAGAAGGCTGAAAAGAGAGAGAAACGCTCTAGACTTCGTATGAGAGGTGAGTAATGATGAGTATGATAAAAATTGAAACGATTGAAGAACTTGAAGCGTTAGTAGAAAAGAACGAGCCATATGTTCTTTTTAAACATAGTACAACATGTCCAATTAGCCACGGTGCATATACAGAGTTTCAAGCGTATTGTGGTGAAGAAAGAGAAGTACCAGCGTATTACTTATACGTACAAGATGCGAGAGACGTTTCGAACCATGTTGCAGAGCAGTACAGTATTAAGCATGAATCTCCGCAAGTGTTATACATAAAAGATGGAATGGTAGTATGGCATACATCTCATTGGAATATTAAAAAAGAAGCTTTAGAAGAGAATGTAAAGTAGAGAGGCAAGCGAGAGGCTTGCTTCTTTTTTATTTTGTTGCAATATATTTAGTGGTACACTATAAATACATTAGAACTAAGTAAATTGAATTTTGAAAGTGGGTTTTAAGCAATGAAGAAAATGGCATTATTCTTCACAACCGTAAGTTTATTACTGGGGGCTTGCAGTAATGATACTATTGGTAAGAAGGATGAAGTTGTACAGAAAGATACGAAAGAAAAAAGTATGATTCCAAGAACTGCGGTTTCTAAGGAGTACTATAGAACTGTTATTCCTTTAAAGGAACAAAAAGTAATTAATACAGTTAATGTTACAACGAATTCTAAACTAGATTTAGCAGAATATGAAAGTGGTTTAATGAATATTGCTTCAAAACAATTCGATACAGAAAATTACGTATTACAATTAAATCAGTATATTCCAGAGAAAACTATTGATGAATTAGTTACGAAACAAGAAGTACCGGTTGTGACTAATATTATAGAACAGGACTATTTCGGCAAACAAAATTCAAACGAACTAAGCTTGTCTGGTGTAGTTATTGGTTTAGCTATGTCTTCAAATGTATCTAATGAGGAAGCTATTTCTAAAGGTACTGAAGTCGCTAAGAAGCTTATAGAAGCTATTAATAAAAATGATAAATATAACAAATCTCCAATTACGTTTGCTATATTTAAGCAAGAAAGTACAAGTTCTTTAAAGAATGGTACTTATATTTCTAGCGCTTCTGTTCAAAAGAACGATACAAATCTTGGGAATTGGGAAGCTATTGATGAAAAGTCGTATTCGTATCCTTCTCAAGAATTTGAGGGAGCACATGGAGAAGATAATAAAAAGCTAAATGATTTTTCTAAAGCGATAAAGGAATTTTCTAAAGGAGATTATATTCCAGTTAATGCTAAGATTTCATATAAGCAAAATCGTATGGATAAATTAAATCTGGATATTGTCGTTAAATACAATGGTAAATCAGAATTAATGGGGCTCTCTCAAATTGCTGTTCAAAGTATGTTAGAACAATTGCCTAAAGATGCTAAAGTACAATTACAAATCAAGTCCGAGAGTAAAATCGAGGCTGTTATTATAAAAGAGAAGGACAGCGATAAGCCGTTTGTTTCTTTCCTATAATAAAAAAAGACAGTTTAAATACTGTCTTTTTTTTCATTGCAAACTACTATATTTGCATGAAATTCTCATGTATTCTTTCTATCTGTTCACTACGTCACTCTTTGTTGTATATCGTGTGACAACTGCATATGTATCAGCTATAATAAGTTATCTTAAAAAAATTAATGACTGTAACATATAGAATTTTGAAAAAGGTGGCTTTCTTATGGCATCACAAGAATTGGATCGTTTACGTTCTGGAATCGATCAACTCAATCTACAAATATTAGAATTACTAAGTGAAAGAGGCCGTCTCGTGCAAGAGGTTGGGAATTTAAAAGAAGTACAAGGTGTGAAACGTTTTGATCCTGTACGTGAAAGAAATATGCTTAATTTAATTGCAGAAAAGAATGATGGTCCATTTGAAACATCAACTTTACAACATATTTTCAAACAAATTTTCCAAGCTGGTTTAGAGTTACAAGAAGACGATCATCGTAAGGCGCTACTTGTTTCTCGTAAGAAAAAAACAGAAGATACAATTGTCGAAATTAATGGTGAAAAAATTGGCGATGGTAATCAGCATTTTATTATGGGGCCATGTGCTGTGGAAAGTTATGAACAAGTACGCCAAGTTGCAGAAGCGATGAAAGAGCAAGGGTTGAAATTAATGCGCGGTGGTGCTTTCAAGCCTCGTACATCTCCATACGATTTTCAAGGTCTTGGATTAGAAGGCTTGCAAATTTTACGCCAAGTTGCAGATGAATATGATTTAGCTGTTATTAGTGAAATTTTAAATCCAAATGATATTGAAATGGCATTAGATTACGTTGATGTTATTCAAATTGGTGCTCGCAATATGCAAAACTTCGAACTGCTAAAAGCGGCTGGTGCTGTAAATAAACCGGTATTATTAAAGCGTGGTTTATCAGCAACAATCGAAGAATTTATTAATGCGGCAGAATATATCATGGCAGAGGGTAATGGCAATATCATTTTATGTGAACGTGGTATTCGCACATATGAAAGAGCAACGCGTAATACGCTTGATATTTCCGCTGTGCCGATTTTAAAGAAAGAAACGCATTTACCTGTCGTTGTCGATGTTACGCATTCTACAGGGCGTCGTGACCTTCTATTACCAGCTGCAAAAGCGGCGATGGCAATTGGTGCGGATGCGATTATGGCAGAAGTACACCCGGATCCTGCTGTTGCTTTATCAGATGCAGCACAGCAAATGGATATTCCGGAATTCAATGAGTTTATGAAAGAATTAAAAGCATTTGGAAGTAAATTGTAAAAACTTTTAAAGAGGCGGTCCAAAAGGACATTTTGGAACAGCCTTCTCTTATTTTATAAGTTTTTACTTATGGGACATCTCCTTTTTACAAAAATTGCCCTTTTTTGCATAAAAAATACGAAAATACGAGGAAAGAAGCGAATTTTTTCGAAACTTTTGCGGGAAAATATTGTATGAGCCTGCGTTTTTATCGTATCATTAGTAAAAGGAAGAACTCGGGACGATTGTTGGCATCTGCAAATAGAGTTGATGTCTTTTTTTCATTCAAGTGAACCGATACATAAAAATAGATAACATAAATAGAAGGAGTGTGCGAAGAGATGAACGTAACAATCTATGATGTAGCGCGTGAAGCGAATGTTTCAATGGCTACTGTATCACGTGTTGTGAACGGTAACCCAAATGTAAAGCCTACAACAAGAAAGAAAGTATTAGAAGCAATTGATCGTTTAGGATACCGCCCAAATGCGGTTGCACGTGGACTAGCAAGTAAGAAGACAACTACAGTGGGTGTTATTATCCCTGATATCTCAAATACGTTTTATGCAGAACTTGCTCGTGGAATTGAAGATATCGCAACAATGTACAAATATAACATCATTTTAAGTAACTCTGACCAAAACAAAGAGAAAGAGTTCCACTTATTAAATACGATGCTTGGGAAACAAGTGGACGGGATTGTTTTCATGGGTGAAGATATTACAGATACTCACGTTGAAGAGTTCAAAAAATCTCCAGTACCAATTGTATTAGCAGCGTCATTTGATGAGCAAAATGAAACGTCATCAGTAAATATTGATTATACACAAGCAGCTTACGATGCAATGAAGCATTTTATTGAGCGAGGACATAAACGTATCGGTTTCGTCTCTGGTCCTTTCATTGATAAAGCGGGAAGCGCGAAGAAGTTACAAGGTTATAAAAAAGCTTTAGAAGAAGCAGGTATTTCATATGATGAAAATCTTGTAATCGATGGAGATTACACATATGATTCAGGTCTAGAAGCGTTTGAAAAGCTTTGGAGCATTGATGAAAAACCAACAGCAATTTTCGTATCTTCTGATGAAATGGCACTAGGTGTAATCCACGCAGCACAAGACGCTGGATTAAACGTACCAACTGATATCGAAGTGCTTGGTTTTGACAACACTCGCCTTGCCTTAATGGTACGTCCACAGCTTTCAACAGTTGTACAACCAATGTATGATATCGGTGCAGTAGCAATGCGTCTACTAACAAAATATATGAACAAAGAAAAAGTGGAAGATCACACAGTTATCTTACCTCACCGTATCCAATTTAGAGATTCAACGAAGTAAGCATAAAAGAGCTCACAGCGATAGCTGTGAGCTTTTATTCATATTCAGGATAATATTGTTCACCTACTGTATCTACATGTTCATGTTTCTTAACGTGTAAAAATCTTGCATATAATTCTTTTCCTGTCTCAAATGGTGTTTCATTTAATTCGAACACATGTAACACTTTTTGAAACCTCCTTAGTTTATGTTGGAAGACATTTGCTATAGATGGGGTTATTCCTTGTTATATGTCACATAAGTGCAAATTTAACTATTATAGGGCAATGTCATGTATAATAGAAAGAAAAGGTTTGTGAGGGGGGAGAAGAGATGATCGTTCTTTGGATAATTACGCTTTGCATGACTGCTATTTTTGCATATATAACGTTAAAACAAAATGGCTTAAAGCGATTTGTTCCAGGAAGTATTCTTGCAGGAATTGCCCTTATCACGTATGTAATTTCTATTTTTACTGAAAGTATTTCGATAGATTTAAGTACGAGTTTAATGTTTATCGGTATTACACTATTTGCAGGTAGCATTATGGTACTTATGGTTGCAGGTATTATTATATTTATTCATATGAATTCGGAAACGTTATAACATATAAAAAAAGGCATGCCCCGAAAGGGGCATGCCTTTTATCCGTTCAATTATGCTCTATCTTTAGAAGAGTTTTGTTGTTTTAGTAAGTCGCGAATTTCGCCAAGAAGAGCTTCTTCTTTTGTTGGTTCTGGAATTTCTTCCTCTTCCTCTTTTTCATCATCTTTTTTAGATGTTAGAGTGTTGAAAACTTTAACAAACATAAAGATAGAAGCTGCAATAATTAAGAAGTCAAAAATTGTTTGGATGAAGTTACCGTACATAATAGATGATTTACCAAATGTAAGTTTTAAATCTGTAAAGTCAACGCCACCTAGCACCATACCAAGTAATGGTGTAATGATATCTTTTACTAAAGAACTAACGATTTTACCGAATGCAGCACCGATTACAACCCCGACAGCTAAATCAACGACATTCCCTTTGAAAGCGAATTTTTTAAATTCATTCCACATGTGTTATTCCCATCCTTTCCACGATTCAATATGAAATTTATAATTCCTATCAACATATTCTATAGAAACTTTTGATAGAAATAAAGGGGAAATGGGAATGAAAGTAAATTCTGAAAAATGTATCCGTTTTAATTTTTCCTTGCAGCGTGCATTAGAGATTGTAGCATTTGTTGAGATTTTAACCCCTCTAATCCATCTACAAGTGGTTTCGTATCTCCATGTACACATTCGATGAAATGATGAACAGCATCTTCAAAGCCGCGTTGTTTTAACGTCGTTTCCCATGAGGGTGAACCACTTTGTGAAACGGAGTTTTCCTGCTCAATTTCAAATGTGTTCATATTTTTTACGCGAATGATTTTACCTGTCGTCACAAGTTCAATTTGTTCTAAATTTGTACCGGCATGGCGGTGCATCGCTGTAGAAAGTAGCAGTCCATTTGCAGTTGTATATGTATGATGTCCGTAAAGAAGTTCATTCTTTTCATTTATTTGCATCATATTGTGAACGACGTTAAGGTCATCATCAGCTAGCCAGCGAGCAGTATCTACAATATGTAAGTAATCATCTAACATTGTAAAGTCATACGTATATGGCCCGACTTTATTTGTGCGGTGCTTTTCAATCCGAATCCATGAAATATCAGTAGCCTGCTCTTTTGCAGCGACATACATAGGAACGAAGCGACGATTAAATCCAACCATTAATTTCCGATTGTACTTTTCACTCATTTCGACTAGCTTTTCAGCTTGTTCAGTAGTAGCCGCTAACGGTTTATCTACATAAATATCGATTCCTTTTTCGAGAAGTTTAGAAACAATTTCATAATGTGTAGCAGTTGAACTATGAACGAAGATTGCATCACATTCTGAAGCTAACGTTTCAATAGAATGGAAGTCTTGAATACGATATTGCAGGCAAATTTGTTTTCTTTTCTCTGCGTTAGGTGTAAACGCCCCTACAAAATTCCAATTTGTTTCTTTTGTAAGTGTTGGGAGGTAGGCTTTCTGTGCAATATTTCCAAGACCAATCATTCCGATTCGAGGTTTGTTCATTTTTATTCCCACCCTATTAGCAATATTTAATTGACGGGTTAAATGTAGCATAGGGCGTGGGAGGAAGGCAAAAAGTAGGATTTTTAATTTTTTACTTATCCCCCTCTAACAAAATCTTCTCTATCTCTTCAAAGTTATGAGCACGAGCATGTTGCAGCGGGGTAACACCATCATTGTCGGGAATATTTACATCTGCACCGTGTTCAATAAGTAGGCGAATGACTTGTTGTTGTGTTTCATCACCATTACTTAGTACGATGGCTTCCATTAAAGCGGTCCATCCGAGATTATTTACATGGTTAACATCGATATTTGTTCGAGCGAGGAGTTCTTGTATAACATCGAGATAACCGTGCTCTGAGGCTGGGATAAGAGCTGTTCCGCCGTAACGATTCGTAAGTGATGGATCCGCACCAGCATCAATCGTTAGTTTTAAAATGTCTAAGTAACCTTCCGCACCGGCGTATAGAAATGGGTTGTTTTTCATATCATCTTGTATATTTACGTCAGCGCCAGCATCGATAAGGGCTTTTGCGGTTTTTATATCATTTTTGTATGTAGCAATCATAAGAGGAGTACGTCCTTTACCGTCAGTTATATTTATATTTGCCCCTTTTTTTAGTAATGCTATAACAGTGTTAGTTTCTTTTTTCTCAGTAGCTGATAGTAGTGCTGTCCCCATGTTTGTCATCTCCTTTTTCACTTCTTGTTCTTGCGAGCAGCTTTGTAAAAAAATTACGCAACATATCATGCTTAATGTTTTTTTAAATATAGAATTTCAACCTCCTTTTGTAAGCAGTGCGGCCTCTTAATTTAAACTGTAAAATAGGAACATTAAATTTTTATAAACTGGTGCTAAAATTACTATAAAATCGCTTGAGTATTTGAACATATATTTTTATGCTTATGAATAATAAGGATGGATAAAGTGAGGATGTAAATTATGTCTATTAAAACGAGGTTTTTATTTTCTTATATTGCCGTTATTCTCGTTTCCATTACGCTCATATTAGTCGCGGGATTTTTAATTGTTTTTTCGATAACGGGTGACTTGGAATCAGTGAAAAATTTTTATAAAAGTTCTTACATTCAAAAACCATTAACGGCAGAGGAGGAAAATGCTTTTCTTGAATTGAAATTAGCGGCAAAGCAGCACCAATCTCAACTATTAGATGAATCGTTCGTGTCATCTATTGAAAAAGAAGGTGTGAAAATAGTTGTAAGAAAGGGAGAAAACATTTCATATGCTTCAAAAGTATTTGAAAGCGTAGCTTTAAAAGAAGCTCTTCCAAAATTTGAATCAGCAAATATTAATAGTCGTGGTACAACGGAACTAAATGATACATTTTACCGATATGTAAAATTCGATTTTTATTTTTCGCCGAATGAAGAAGGGAGTATATTTGTACTAAAAAAGCAAAGTTCTTTTGTAGATCTGACACAAAAATTATTTCCGATTTTATTTGTAGCGTTATTACTTTTAGCTATCTTACTCATTGGACTATTAAGTTATTTCGTCTCAAGAAGTGTAATAAAACCAATCTTTATATTGAAAGATGCGACAGAGAGAATTAAAGAAGGAAATTTAGATTTTCAAATTCCAGTTACGTCACATGATGAGATAGGTCAATTAAATCAAGGATTTGAGGAAATGAGGAAGAAGTTAAAAGAATCGATTGAAGTACAAACGCAGTATGAAGAAAATCGAAAAGAACTCATTTCAAACATCTCTCATGATTTAAAAACACCGATTACATCTATAATAGGGTATGTTGAAGGAATAAAAGATGGGGTAGCAAATACGCCGGAAAAAATGGATAAGTATTTAACAACTATCCATACGAAAGCAAAACATATGGACACACTCATTGACGAACTATTTTTGTTTTCGAAGTTGGATTTGAACCGAGTTCCATTTCAATTTGAAACGATAGAATTAAATATGTTTATGCAAGACTTAATAGAAGAGATGCAGATGGATTTAAGTGAAGAGGGTATAGCTGTATACTTACAGTTACTACATGCATCACCACTATATGTAACAGCGGATCGTGAAAAAATAAAGAGAGTTATATCGAATTTAATTCATAATAGTGTGAAGTACATGGATAAAGGTGAGAAAAAAATTACCGTTACAGCATCAAGTAATGAAAACAAAGTTATCGTGAAAGTGAAGGATAATGGATCAGGAATAGAATCTGATACACTTCCGTATATTTTTGAGAGATTTTATCGAGCGGAGCAATCACGAAATTCTAGCACAGGTGGAAGTGGGCTTGGTTTAGCGATAGCGAAGCAAATTGTTGAAGAACATGGTGGGGAAATTTGGGCAGAAAGTAAGCTTGGAGAAAGCACAAGTATTTTCTTCTCGCTGCAAAAAGTACAGGAATGTGGTGAATGAATTGAAGAGAGTTTTACTAATTGAAGATGAAGTAAGTATTGCAGAATTACAGCGAGATTATTTAGAAATTCACGATTTTCAAGTTGATGTAGAGCATTCTGGAGAAACAGGCTTACAAATGGCTTTGCAGGAAGATTATGATTTAATTATTTTAGATATTATGCTTCCGAAGATGAATGGCTTCGAAATTTGCAAACAAATACGTGCTATAAAAGACATTCCTATTTTACTTGTTTCAGCAAAGAAAGAAGATATAGATAAAATTCGCGGACTCGGATTAGGTGCGGATGATTATATAACGAAACCATTTAGTCCAAGTGAGTTAGTTGCAAGAGTTAAAGCACATATTTCTCGTTATGAAAGATTATCAGGAAATATAAATAAGCAACGTGATACGTTATACATTCACGGAATTTCTATAGATCAGCGAGCGAGGAAAGTTTCTATCAATAATGAAGAAGTTGCGTTTACAACGAAGGAATTTGATTTATTAACATTTTTTGTAATGCATCCAAATCAAGTGTTAAATAAAGAACAGTTATTTGAACGTATTTGGGGATTAGATTCAGCTGGTGATTTAGCAACAGTTGTTGTTCATATTAGAAAGTTACGTGAAAAAATTGAAAGAGATCCTGCTCATCCGCAATATATTGAAACAGTGTGGGGAGCTGGTTATCGTTTTAACGTGTAGTGAACCTGTCGAATTGTTGACAGGTTTTTTTTATTAGAAAAAATGAGATTAAAAATATATTATCTTTATTTTATCTTTTTTTAATAATTTATTTATAGGCAATTTATACCCGCTATTTATTATTAATATCACAGGAAGCAATGAAAATATTGATCATAAATTTGGAGGGTATAGAGATGAAAAAAATGAAATTTTTAGTACCAGCAGTAATTGGATTTACAGTGCTTGTAACGGGATGCGCGCAAGGTGAAACGAAGGCGGAATCAAAACAAGCAACGAAGCAAGAGGCAAAGAAAGAGAAGAAAAAACAACAAGCCCAAATTACGAAACTAGAGCCATTAAACGCAATGACATTACAATTAACGTTTTCTAAACCTTTATCAGAAGAGGAAGTGAAATTAGAAAACTTAGATGCAATTAAGAAAAACTTCGTGTTTAGTAATGGCCTGGAAATTGTGAATGTACCGAGACTAAAAACAGGGGCAACGAGTACATATATCGTACCTGTAATGGTGCAAAAACCAGGTGAAAAATATACGTTAAGTTATAAGGGTGGAAAAAAGGAAAAATTTGAAGGAAGTTCGGAAAAGATTAATGTCCGCCAAGCGAAGCAAGTGACAAATGATACGTTTGAAATTGAATCATTTTTAGAAGATGGTGTGACGGATTATGCAAATGTTATTGAAGCGTATAAAGCAGGAAGAGGTAATCAAGCCTTCCAATTAGATGATGAAAATAAAGATAAAGACGGTAAAAAATATCAAATAATTTCTTCACTTCGTGATAGAAAACTAACGATTACAGCAAGTTCAGGTGAAAAAATTGAAGTTGGATATGTTCCGTTTACACAAGCTGCAGATGGTAGACAAGCACCTAAATTCCGATTACCTGCGGGTCAAACGTTGAAACCAGGAACAGAGTACACAATTACATCTGATTGGGCAACAGTTAAAAATCCGAAATTTACTGCTTCGTCTATCGCTCCGTTAGTAATTCAAAGTGCAGAAGCAATAGATAATAAATCCATTCAAGTTACATTAGACAAAGATCCGAGCATGGAACTTTTTGCTGGTAGAAAAGTAGAATTACAAAGTGAAGACGGAAATAAAATAGAAGCACAATATCGTTTTAGCTCTCGAAAAGGTGCAGTAGGAATCTTTGATTTACAAAACGGCGCAACTCTGCAACAAGGGATGAAGTATACAGTTGTACCAATGGGAGGCTGGGCGACTGGCGAACAAGTTACATTTGTAGGGAAATAAAATATGAAAAAAGTAGCAGGTTTAGTACCTGCTACTTTTTTGGTGTAACGATTTATAAAACTCTTGAATAGTAGAAGTAAACTTAGTGACTTCTTCTAAAAAAGGATAATGATTACTATGCTCAAATGGAACGAAGATAGAATTAGGCATACCCTCATGCATCTCGATAGAGTATTGAATAGGACACTGCGCATCGTGCCTTCCGCAAACAATAAGCGTCTTTGTTTGGATAGAAGGTAGGTACTCTCTCAAATCAAATGAAGGATATTCTTGAGAGAAAGCATTCATCCGGCTGGCGGACATTGTTTTTTGGATTGGTTTACAAAAATAAGAGTTATAGTTTTCGGGTTTGTATAAAGATAATTTTGTTCGTTTAGTAGATAATTCTTTTCTTTCTTCATTTGTAAGATGGGGGCTTTTTAAGTTCTCGATAAGCTCTTGCATATAATGAAACTGTGGGTGTGCTGGGTGATAAATACAAAATGATGTTTCGGTATAGTTACTGGCTGAAGCTCCAACGATAACTAATGATTGCAAGGAATTTGGGTATGTAATCGCGTATAGAAGTCCAAGCATACCGCCTGTTGAATGACCAGCGAAATGCCATATAGGAAGTTGTAAAGCTTCTTTTATCGCTTCTAAGTCATGAATTGTTTCGATCATACTTAATTCGTTTTCTGACTGTGCTTTTACAGAGTGACCGACGTCTCGTAAATTAATGAGGAATACACGATGTGTAGAAGTGAAAACATCTGCAAAGTAATCGCCAGTTTCATTAAATTGTGAATAGTGATGTGTAATGCAAAGTGGTTCACCATTTCCTTTTATAAAGAGTTCGAATGTACCGCGTTTTGTATTGATTATTTGTTGTTTCCACATAATATCACTACCTTTTCTCATTAGAGGTGGGATAGTCCGTTAGTAAACGAAAATATATCATCGATTTTTAGGATATATCGATTTACCGACAGTAATCGACAATAAGACAATAATAGTAACGCATATTAAGAGGAGGCTGTTTAAAAACGAGCCTCCTTTCTGTTTTAATACAAAGATTTTTTCATATTATTCCGAATAATTTCAAGGGATTTCGCTACAGTTAATGCGTTTTTTTCTTCAATTTCAAGTTTCCGAGGGATAGGTTTATACATGTTGTCTGGATCTTCCCATGTGAGGGGAAGTTCAGTTTCTGCTTGTCCTTTCCAAGCATCAATCCATTCTGGAGGGAGATAACCTGAGATGTTTTGGATGTTGTTCATTTCGAGCCAAATGAGTGCCCAAGCTCTTGGTACGACGCGCCATAAGTCGTAGCCACCGCCGCCGACAGCAATCCAGCGACCGTCGCAATATTCATTAGCAATTTCACGAGCGAGCTTCGGTATTTCGCGATAAATGTTCATCGTTGCGCAAAGGTGTGTAAGTGGATCGTAATAATGTGCATCGGCTCCGTTTTGCGTTAAAATAATATCCGGTTTAAAGTATGCTGCAACTTCTTTTACAACAGTTCGATATGATTCTAGAAAGGATTTATCTTCCGTAAAGGCATCGAGCGGAACGTTAAAAGAGTAACTATAGCCATTTCCTTGTCCACGTTCATTCACAGCACCAGTTCCAGGAAATAAATAACGCCCAGTTTCATGTAATGAAATGGTGCATACGTTAGGGTCGTCGTAAAATGACCATTGTACACCATCACCGTGATGAGCATCTGTATCAATATATAAAACGCGTAAACCGTATTTCTTCTGAATATATTTCATTGCGATAGAGCTATCGTTATAAATGCAAAAGCCAGATGCTTTGCCGCGAAAGCCATGATGTAAGCCGCCGCCTAAATTAAGTGCATGTTTCACTTTTCCGGAAAGAACAGCATCTACAGCTGTTAACGTACCGCCAACGAGTAATGCGCTTGCTTCATGCATATTTGGGAACATCGGTGTATCTTCTGTTCCGAGCCCATATGTCATAGCAATTGATTTTTCTAACTTTCCTTCTCCAGCAAGTTTTACCGCATTTATGTACTCTTCTGTATGAATGAATGCAATTTCCTCATCTGTAGCCATTCTTGGTGGAATGACTTGAGAAGGGGAGATAAAACCACTTTTTTGTAATAAATCGTACGTAAGTGTGACGCGCAGTTGGTTAAAAGGATGTTCAGGGCTAAAAGAATAGCCCCGAAAGTCATCCGAATAAATGAAGGCGCTATTCATGCTTGCATCCCCATTATGTTCGGCCATAAAACGCGATAGCCTTCTGTTTCAAGTGCTTCAATCACCCTTAAAGGATTCATCGTTTGAATGCGGAAAACAAGTACTTTATCATTCTCATCTTTTGCTGGATAGACGAGAACGCTCACAATATTGATTTGTAAATCGCTAAAAATAGCAACTACCTTTCCGAGAATACCAGGTTCATTCTTCACTTGAATTTCAATTTGCGAACTAGGCTGATGTGCCCCTGTTAATTTCACTAATGTGTGTAGTACTGTAGATTCGGAAATAATTCCTACTAGCTTTCCAGCCTTTGTAACAGGGAGACAGCCAATTTTATTTTCAAAAAATAAAGTAGCAATTTCCTCAACGAAATCAAGAGGATGGCAAGTCATGACAGGGTGTTTCATAATAAGTTCGAGCGGTTGTTTCAGCATATCGAGTGAAACTTGTTCATCAAGAATTGATGGACTTGCATCTCTTACATCTCGATCAGAAATAATACCTACAACGTGATTATTTTGATCGACAATTGGAATGTGCCGAATACCTTTCGTACGTATAGTTCGGATTGCTGTTTCGATTGTATCATCTGGATGCAATGTTACTACATTTTGATTCATAATTTCTTCTACAATCATTCCAGTTGCCCCCTTTATTAATACATAAAACGATTGTGAAAACGTAGACGATCGAATGCTTGAATGGAATCCGTATCGACGCGCTTACCGATGCGAACCATTAAACAGTTAGCGGGGTGTGAACAAATTTCAGGATCGTCTGTAGCCATCCATTGTAAACCACCGGCATTCATCATTTTTTCCATTACTTTTCGGTATTCCCAAACATTTAAGCCTGTTTGTTTTAAATCCCAGTGCCAATAATATTCAGTCGTTAATATAATGTAATCTTCCATATGATCGTCCATCATTGAAACTTCTAATAAGTTTTTTCCGACAGAGCACCCGCGAAAGGCTGGGACAACTTCAATCGCCCCAAGTTCAATTAAGTTTTCAATCTTTCCTTCTGACCATCGCTCGAGCGGATCAGGATATAAGTATGTAACATATCCAACGATCATTTGGTCATGTCTAGCAATAATGAGACGAGCTTCTGGTAATTTAGAAATTTCGACAATTGCTTTATATTGCTGCTCGGCAGGGCGAAATGCAACTAAGTCTGGATGAAATTCATACATTTCAAGATTATGTGTAGAGACAGGACCTTCAATAATTAAAGTTCCTTTCGCTGTTTTTAAGTTTCTGGCATTATATATTTTTTTATGAATCAATGTATTGCTCACCACCTTGAGGGTTTGTGAATCTATTAATATCGTACTTTATAATATATGCGATGTGAATCGAATTTTGTCATTAAAAATTTGTCTAAAAATCAACAAATATACTGAAAATTTTAAATAATATCATTATAATAGATAATAGAATACATAGGAGGGGGATGTAAAGTATGAAAGTAGAAACGCTTCCTGTCATTAAAGGGGAAAATAATTTGCCGAATTATGAAGAGGCATACGCAAATTTTAACTGGGAAGAGGTTAATAAAAATTTTACTTGGAATGAAACAGGCCGAGTGAATATGGCGTATGAGGCAATTGATAAGCATGCGAAATCCGATCGAAAGAATAAAGTAGCGCTTTATTATCAAGATGGATCGCGAAAAGAGAAATATACATTTAAGGAAATGAAGGATTTTTCTAATAAAGCAGGAAATGTCCTGAAAAACTATGGCGATGTTGAGAAAGGCGATCGCGTTTTTATTTTTATGCCGCGTTCCCCAGAATTATATTTTGCACTTCTTGGTGCAGTGAAATTAGGGGCTATTGTTGGACCGCTATTTGAAGCGTTTATGGAAGGTGCAGTTCGCGACCGCTTAGAAGATAGCGAAGCAAAGGTGTTAATTACAACTCCTGAATTGTTAGAGCGCGTACCATTAAATGATTTACCTGCTTTAAAAACAGTCTTCCTTGTTGGAGACAATGTAGAAGAAGGCGGTAAAACTGTAGCGTTCAATCCTTTATTTGAACAAGCTTCAAAAGAATTACATATCGAATGGTTAGGCCGTGAAGACGGTTTAATTCTTCATTACACATCTGGTTCTACTGGTAAGCCAAAAGGTGTGCTTCATGCGCAAAACGCAATGGTTCAGCACTATCAAACGGCGAAGTGGGTATTAGATTTAAAAGAAGATGACGTATATTGGTGTACAGCTGACCCGGGCTGGGTAACTGGAACAGCTTACGGTATTTTTGCACCGTGGTTAGTGGGGGCATCAAATGTTATTTTAGGTGGACGCTTTAGTCCAGAAGCGTGGTACGAAGCGTTACAAGATTACGGTGTAACAGTTTGGTATAGCGCACCAACAGCGTTCCGTATGTTAATGGGAGCTGGACAAGATGCAATTAAAAAATATGATTTATCACAAGTTCGTCACGTATTAAGCGTTGGTGAGCCGTTAAATCCAGAAGTAATTCGCTGGGGGATGAATGCATTTGGACTTCGTATTCATGATACGTGGTGGATGACAGAAACAGGTGGACAAGTTATTTGTAACTATCCTTGTATGGAAATCCGTCCAGGTTCAATGGGTAAACCAATTCCAGGTGTGAAAGCAGCGATTGTTGATAATGAAGGAAATGAAGTGCCTCCATACACAATGGGTAACTTAGCAATTGCAAAAGGTTGGCCATCTATGATGCGTGCGGTTTGGAACAACCCGCAAAAATATGAGTCTTACTTCATGCCGGGAGATTGGTACGTATCAGGTGACTCTGCATATATGGATGAAGACGGATACTTCTGGTTCCAAGGGCGCATTGATGATGTCATTATGACGTCAGGAGAGCGAGTGGGTCCGTTTGAAGTAGAAAGTAAATTAATCGAGCATGCTGCTGTTGCAGAAGCTGGTGTAATTGGTATTCCGGATCCAGTTCGCGGAGAAATTATTAAAGCATTTATCGCGCTTCGTGCAGGATACGAACCATCTGAAGAATTAAAAGAAGAAATTCGTCAATTTGTAAAGAAAGGCCTAGCAGCTCATGCAGCGCCACGACAAATTGAATTTAGAGATAAACTACCGAAAACGAGAAGTGGTAAAATTATGCGCCGCGTATTAAAAGCGTGGGAGCTGAATTTACCGACAGGCGATTTATCGACGATGGAAGATTAAAGAATATTTAAATGTAAGTATTATCGTGGTTTGAAATTTTAAAAATAGAGGGTAAGCAACATATTAGTTATGCTTAATATGTTTGCTTACCTTTTTCAATGCGATTGTAGATTTAAAATATAGAATAATTAACATAGCAGGAGGAGAAATACGTGATTACACTAAAGCCTATGAACCAAGAGGAGTTTCAGCGTTATTGTGAGTATGCGATTGATGATTATGCAAAAGATAAAGTTGCTGCTGGAAATTGGAGTGAAGATGAAGCAGTTAACTTGTCCAAAATAGAATTTAACCGGTTGTTACCAAAAGGTGAAAAAACTGAGTGCAATTACTTATACTCTATCTTTCATGACCAATATCTAGTTGGAATGATTTGGATTGCGCAACAAGCACCTACAAATAATGAAGAAGGTTTTATTTATGATTTTATTATTTTTGAGCAATATCAAGGATTAGGGTATGGTAAGAAAGCAATGAAAGAAATTGAAATGATTGCTAAAGAATTAGGAATGAAAAAAATTGGACTTCATGTTTTTGGTCATAACAAAGTTGCCCGTGGGTTATATGAAAAGTTAGGCTATGAAATTACGAATATAACAATGACAAAATCCATTTAAGAAAGCTATTTATAAGTGTTTAATGGGAACTTCCTATAAAACAGTTGGCTTTCGTTATTTAATTTGATGCTGAAAAGAACCGGATTTTTTATGAAAGAAAGAGTGTGTTTGAAGCACACTCTTTCTTTTTGTGTGCTATTATAATAACGGGAAACTTATATATACGAGTTTGAAGGGGAGGATATTATGAGAACAGAAAAAGAAAAGATGATACAAGGGGAAATGTACATACCAGCTGATCCAGTTTTAGTACAAGACAGGGAGCAAGCACGCATATTAACGAGAAAATTAAATGATACGCCAGAAGTGCAATTAAAAGAGCGTAGCGAAATTGTAAAAGAACTATTCGGAACGACAGGAGATAATATTCATCTTGAATCTTCTTTTAGATGTGATTACGGCTATAACATTCATGTTGGCGAAAACTTTTACGCGAACTTTGACTGTACGATTTTAGACGTATGCCCAGTTACAATTGGAGTGAACTGTATGTTAGCTCCAGGTGTCCACATTTATACAGCGACACATCCACTTGATCCAGTAGAACGCATAAGCGGGTCTGAATACGGAAAACCAGTTACAATTGGCGATAACGTATGGATTGGCGGAAGAGCGATTATTAATCCAGGTGTAACAATTGGGGACAATGCGGTTATCGCATCTGGCGCTGTTGTAACGAAAGATGTGCCGAATAATGTGGTAGTTGGCGGGAATCCTGCAAAAATTATTAAAAAAATAAAATAATATTTGAACGAAGCGTCTTCCTCGTCTGTATACATTTATGAAAGAATAGATGAGGGAGGCTTTTTATATGTCTAATAAATTACTTCTTACTTTTGTTTTAGTTGGAATTATAGTTGTATTTTCTTGTGGAATGTTCTTGCCAATGCCAATTGGATTTAAAGTTTCAATGTTTACAGCTGGAGTCATGATGAGTGTTATGTTTTCAATCATTATTCCGTTTGATAGAAAATATATAGTACGGAAAAAAGGATATAAAATCGATTTTACCAAAACAAAAGTGTATTTTCGCTGGAATGTATTCGATACTATTTCGGTCTGTCTTGCAGTGTATGCATGTGTATGTGTGCAAGCATTAAATATTTTAGTTTCAAGCGGCCATACAATTCAAAACCCGTATGTTCAATTTTTTACGAATCAATCACAAGTATGGATTATTGTCGCAAGTGTATATTTAATTTCCCGAATTTCATTAACGTTAAAAGGAATAAAGGAGATCAAAAATCATGGCGCAGATTGGGATTGAGGAGGAACTCATGCTTGCGTACCAAAGTGGAGATAAGCAGGCTGGGGAAAAACTATACGTTTTAATTAAACCAGCACTATATACATTTTTGTATCGTTTTAATCGGGATGAACAATTAAGTATCGACCTTGTGCAAGATACGTTTTTGACGTTAGAACGAAAGAAACATATGTATGAAATTGAGAAAGGCAAAATAAAAACGTATTTATTTCAAATCGGTTATCGTCTTATGATTAATAAATTAAATAGAAGAAAAAAGTGGCGTACGCTCTTGCCGTTTTTAGTACCAGTGCAAGAGATAGGGTTTTCGCAAGAAGACCGTCTTACAGTAAGAGAAGCTATTTTGAAAGTTCCCGAAGAACAGCGAGCTGTCCTCATTCTTTCTTATTATCATGATATGCAGCAAAAAGAAATTGCAGAGATATTAAACATTCCTATTGGAACAGTGAAGTCGAGGCTCCATAATGGGATAAAGAAATTGAAACAATTGTTGGAGGTGGATGAAATTGAGCGAAAATCCCTTTAAAAGTGAATATAAATTACAGCAGCATTTAGACAGTGATCATGTAGAAGTACCGGATTTTCCAAAAACGGTAAGTCGCTTTGATCGATTACTCGGATTTCTTGCCTCTCCGGCGAAAGATCCTGTAGAAGCTACGATTGGAAATGATTTATCGGTTGTGTTTCATGTATCGTTATTAGTTGGGGTTCCAATTCTTTCTTTGATTACGATATTCCTTGCGACTTTGTAAAGGATTGGTAGGAAAAGAACTCACACCTCTATTTGACATGCTTATATAAATGATGGTATAAAGAAAAGTATATGAATAATTGAGCGTGGAAAGGGAGAAGTAGTGATCATTTCCCTGTTTTAGAGAGCTGATGGTCGGTGGAAATCAGCACATAGATGATCGCGAATTACGCCCCTAGAGCATCTTTTTTCGATTGAATTATATTCAAAAGGGAAAAGACGGTGCTAAGCCGTTATGTAAATAAGGTGGTAGGCCTTTTTGGTCTGCAACTAGGGTGGTAACGCGATAATCAAAATCGTCCCTTATTTGAAGGGGCGATTTTTTTATGTTTTCAACATTCACGCTAGACTTAACTTAAAGGAGAGTATGTAGGATATGGGTATTTTACAAGATCTTGAATTTCGCGGTCTAATTAATCAGCAAACAGATGCTGAAGGCCTTGAGCAATTATTAGAAAAAGAAAGCGTTAAATTATACTGTGGTTTTGACCCGACAGCGGATAGCTTACACATCGGTCATATGTTACCAGTATTAATGTTACGTCGTTTCCAATTAGCTGGTCACCAACCAATCGCACTTGTTGGCGGTGGTACTGGTATGATCGGTGACCCAAGTGGTAAAAAAGCAGAGCGTACATTAAATACAAAAGATACAGTTGCTTACTACACGGAAAGTATTAAAAACCAACTTTCAAACTTCTTAGAGTTTGAAAATGTGGACAACCCAGCAACGATGGCTAACAACTATGACTGGCTTGGTAACTTAGATGTAATTACATTCTTACGCGATATCGGTAAAAACTTCGGTTTAAACTATATGTTAGCAAAAGATACAGTAGCATCTCGTTTAGAAACTGGTATTTCATTCACTGAGTTTAGTTACATGATTTTACAATCATATGACTTCTTAAACTTATACCAACAGCACAATTGCCGTCTTCAAATCGGTGGTAGTGACCAATGGGGTAACATTACAGCTGGTCTTGAATTAATCCGTAAATCAGAAGAAGATGCAAAAGCATTCGGTTTAACAATTCCACTAGTTACAAAATCTGACGGTACGAAGTTTGGTAAAACAGAGGGTGGCGCAATTTGGTTAGACCCAGAGAAAACGACTCCTTACGAGTTCTACCAATTCTGGATTAACACAGATGACCGTGATGTAGTTAAATACTTAAAATACTTCACATTCTTATCTCATGAAGAAATTACTGAGCTTGAGAAGCAAGTAGCTGAAGCGCCAGAAAAACGTGCAGCACAAAAAGCATTAGGTTCTGAAATGACAAAACTTGTTCATGGTGAAGAAGCATTAGAGCAAGCAATTAAAATTTCAGCTGCATTATTCAGCGGTTCTGTAGCAGAACTTACTGCAAGCGAAATCGAACAAGGATTCAAAGATGTACCATCTGTAGAACGTACTGCAGAAGATACAGTATTAATCGACTTACTTGTAGAAAGCAAAATCTCTCCATCAAAACGTCAAGCACGTGAAGATGTAACAAATGGTGCAATCTACGTAAACGGTGAGCGTACACAAGCATTAGACTACGTTGTAACAGAAAACGACCGCATCGAAGGTAAATTCACAATCATTCGCCGCGGTAAGAAGAAATATTTCTTAATTCGTTACTAATCAGAAAAGAATTTAAAACAAATAGTACCCCGAATTGTAGGCTGAAAAATCTATGATTCGGGGTTTTTTATGTATGAATTTAGATTGCCTCAGTATTTCTTTTAAATAGAATATGAAAAATTAATACTAGCATATAAAGTAAGCTAATTAGCATAACGACAAATGCTGTGGGATAAAATTTTGCCGCATATATAAAGAAATCGATTTGATAAATATCTTCATAACTTGAAACGGGCCCTTTAAAATAATTCGTAAACTTCGCGCTATATTTCCATTCATCAGGGCTGTCTATTAAATTACTCCCTTGATACCAACTAATAAATGCTGAAGTAATAAACAGCATAAACGAACTGCCTAATTGAACCATTTGATTTATTGTCAAAATGAACCCCCTCCTTTTTTCTGATTATTATAACGTAGTAATTTGCTTTAATAAAATACTCAGGAGATAGAGCGCAGTTGGTAGTCCTTTAAATTTTTTTGTTTTAATCTCCTTTTCGAGTTCATACGGAAATCACATGTAAGCGGTATGATAATCGTATAACAACTAGAAAGGAGTGGTAAAACGAAATGTCACTAGAAGCGCTTATTATTTTTTCTTTGCTAAATGCGGGTCAGCTTGCAGAGAACACGAAGGTTGATATACATAAAGAGCAGAAAGATGCTTATGTATATGTTCAAAAAGAGGAAAATAAATAATTTTATTTTATATATAACGAAAAAAGCCAATCCATAGGATTGGCTTTTTGTCATTAACGAGAGTAGAACTCGATAGTATTAAGTTATTTGCGTAACTTATTATTTTGTAAAGGTATTAACATACCTCAAAAGCGGACCTATCCATATTCAAAATGAAAAAGGAGAACGTTAATCCTTATAATAAGGCGTTCTTCTTTTATTTTTTATTCCTCGTCTTCTAAATCGCGTAAGCTATTAAGTAATTCGGTAAAAGACGAACAAACAGGATAAATTGCTTTTTCGATATCTTCTTCTTCGTGTTCCCAAAATACAACAGTTGGTGATTCAGGATTGTTTCGATAATCAAAACATAAGTGATTTCCAAATGAGTCTTTACCAAAAGGATATGTTTTATTTGCTAATCGATCTTTTATATCTTCATAAACTTGAATAATTGAATTTCTACTTTCTAAATCAAAAGTTAAAAGCTTACTAAATACATTTTCATCCTGTCCAGGCACATCAAATATTTTAGGTCTTGGATAACCTCCATCGTATTTCTTTACACATGCAATGAAATCTTCAGGAAATTTAATACCAAAATATTTTTCTGCTTTTTGGATTTCTTCATCTGTAATTGGTGTTTTACTCATAAAGGACCATGTAATATTCTTCATTTTAATACTCCATATTAAAGGAGGGCTGTTTTCAATGCTTCTTCAAGCATTGTATTGAAATCATTATATGTGTTCATCACTGTTCCAGATGGTTTATCAAGTTCTAAATAAGTACTGTCAGATAAGTTTTTACAAAACCACGCAATATTTGAATCTCCAAAGAAAAGATACTCTTTTTGAAATTCATTTTCATACCAAATCTCATTCGTGTCTATAAATCCACAAATCGGTTCGTTTCTTTCTGTTTCTAGTAAAGAAGGGTCAACTCCATAAATAACTAGTCCACCAAAATCTAAACCGTTTACGTTTTTAAGAAACTCCTCAAATTCAATCGGTAAATCAACATTAAATTTCTCTTTTACGTGTTCTCTTAATCTATGAACTTCAGTATCCTTTGCTGGTGTGTTCAAATTAAAGTTAACACTTTTTAGGATATCTCCAATTTCTAAAACTAGATTTTTCCACATATAAAAACCTCTTTCTAAGTGTATTTATTCTCCTTTAGGGTAGATATTATATTTGGGTATAGGCCAGCTTATGTCTGCACTATCTCCATCTTGTAAGTGTCTAGTTAATGTACGTTGTGTATTAGTTATAGCTTTATGATATGGATGATTTTGTATTAAAGTTAAATTTTCAAATGCGTTTGTTCCTCCGTCGTCTAAAGGAAGATTATGATGTACTTGCCACCCTACTGGAGGTCTTCCTTGTTTCATTAATTCTATATTACCATCTGTTATTCCCGCTTTCTTAAGTTCAGCAAGCTTAACAGGGTCATTTACTAAGGATTTAAGAAACTCTTGTCTTACCCTGCTATCAAAAGCTTTCCTAAGTTGTTCCGCTTCTTCTCTAGGTCTCTTAGTATAAGTAATATCTTCAACTTTGACGTCTTTAAGAGGCACATCTTTGCCGTATAATTTGCCAACAAAAACGTCACCGTCCGTAGTACTTTTAGTATATTGATAAGGCGATAGTTTATCCTTAGCTGTCTGATAAGTATCAACAAGGCTAGTTTTTAAAGAACTCCCCCCAACACCAGCATAAGCAAAACGGTTTCCGGTGTTCAACTTAAAATTATTTAATGTATACAATGCATCTCTGTATGCAGGGGCAGTAGTTAGAAGCGATTTTCCTTTTGTAAGACTTGTAACAGCTGCTACTTTTCCTACTTGTCCAACTTTATCCAGACCTTTGCTACCAATAAAACCTGTGAGTAGCGAGGTGACCGCATAAGCTGCATAATGTTCTCTACTTTTCATATCCCCATGCCATAGGTAGGGTTTCTTTATAATTTACGATTGCATCTTTCATGTTTAACCAGGTCTCTTTATCTCCTAAAGCGACAAATCCGTCCCATGCGTCTACAACCCCATCTACAAAACCAGTAGAAATCCCAGTCCACGCATCATTCAAGTCCTTTTTATTTCTATCCCAAAAGGTCTCTTCTGATTTTGGCGGAATTTTTCCACACATTGCACCTTCTTCTAGTGTAACATCTTGATTATCCGCATTGCGGAATTTTTCAGCAATCCTTTTCAATTCTTCTTCCACATTTGTGATTGCCTTGATAGAGGTAAATGCTTTTGGTCTTGCATCATTGAACATTTGGACGAAATTTTGATTAGAAGCACCTATCCATTGATAACATAAATAATCAATTTGATTACATAAGTCGTTATGTATGGATTCTAACGCGTTTCTAGTGTTATTTGCACGGTTTGCAACTTCTTCTAGCATTTCGGGTGTTACTTTGATTTGAACCATATAGCCCCTCCTGTCCCTAATATTTACCAATGAAATTATACCATATAGGCATTTTTCTGTTACAGGGATTTTGGGTAAAATCTAGTATGGCTCTTTATTATGTATTGGATGTAGAAGGAGCCGGCGATATTAGATAATTCACCAAATAAAAAAGTGAACGATTATAAAAAATATTCGTTCACTTTTATTTTACTCTTTATAAATGTAGTTCATAATCTCCTTCAATACGGTTTGGTTTTCCAAACATTTCTTCGTATAGACTAACATGTTTTGAAAATCCATTTTTTAATGCAAAGTGGTAGCCTTCTTTAGTTACGACTTGCTGTAATACTAATCGTTCGAAGCCTTTTTCTTTAGCGAATGTCTTAAACCATTCAATAACAATACTCCCCTTACCTTGATTACTTGGGGTAATACTTATAGCGGTGATCGCCAAGTATGAATTGGTGGAAAATTCACTTCTAAGGTTAATGGTGACCTTATGTTCTTTAGAAGAAATATTTAAGGCATATTTAGAAAGACCTTTAATCAAGACTATTTTGTCTTGCACTAATTCTTCTAGTAACATTTTTAATTTTTGAAAGTCTTGTACATGAAGAGGGATCTCGGTGAATTTTTCTTTCAAAACAAGTAACTCCTTTTATCATCTGTTTTTTTGCACTTATCCATTTCTATACACACGCCAGCCATTATATTTTTAAGCCCCAAACTAGCCCCAGTAGTATTCTCATTTATGCCCTATCTTGCAGTATAAATGAGAAATAAAAAAAGCCCAGGCCCCTTGATAAACAAGGTTCCTAAGGCTTTTAATACTACTCTTTGCAGAGTACCGAGATTAACGAGAGTAGAACTCTACGATTAATGCTTCGTTGATTTCAGCTGCTAACTCAGAACGCTCAGCGTGACGAGTGTAAGTAGCTTCTAACTTATCAGCATCGAAAGTTAAGTATTCTGGTACGAAGTTGTTAACTTCGATCGCTTCTTTAACAACAACAAGGCTGTTAGATTTTTCGCGAACGCTGATAGTTTGACCAGGTTTAACGCGGTAAGATGGGATATCTACGCGAGCGCCATCTACCATGATGTGGCCGTGGTTTACTAATTGGCGAGCTGCGCGACGAGTGCGAGCTAAGCCCATGCGGTAAACTAGGTTGTCAAGACGAGCTTCAAGAAGGATCATGAAGTTTTCGCCGTGCTTACCAGGCATTTTACCTGCTTGGTCAAATGTGCGACGGAATTGACGCTCAGTCATGCCGTACATGTGACGAAGTTTTTGTTTCTCTTGTAATTGTAAACCGTATTCTGAAAGTTTCTTACGTTGGTTAGGACCGTGAGGACCTGGTGCGTAAGGGCGTTTTTCTAATTCTTTTCCTGTGCCGCTTAGAGAGATTCCAAGACGACGAGACAGTTTCCAAGCTGGACCTGTATAACGAGCCATAGTTGACTCCTCCTTTAAAAATGTTTTTATTTTCGTAAAATAAAAACAGACGTAATCGATATTTACGGGTATTTTGTTTTCATGTACCTTCGCTCCAGCAGCAGGGAGTTACGAGATACACCTCCGCAGAGGAACAAAATACAAACGATAAACTCACATTACAAGGCTGCCTTTTTATTTTACACAAACGCTATTATATCTTTTACCTACAATTTCGTCAAGCGAGTATCTTTTTGTTTTATGCAGATAAATTTTGGAAATTAACAAGAAGGAATTTAAAACAATATAAAAGAAGAGATAGAAACACAAGTAAAACGCTTACATAAAATGTAGTAAAAACATTCATCATTTTTTTACTGGTGGATATATGGCAATAAAAACATAAGGGGGATGTTTTTATGAAAAAGAAACATATGGAGACAGCATTAATTCATCACGGTTATGAATCAAATGAACATAAAGGGAGTTTAACACCACCTTTATTTCAAACTTCTACATTTACGTTTGAGACAGCACAGCAAGGAGAAGCGAGTTTTGCTGGAGAAGATCCATCTTATATTTATTCAAGGCTTGGAAATCCAACTGTGAATTTATTTGAAGAACGTATGGCTGTTTTAGAAGGTGGCGAGGAAGCGCTGGCGTTCGGTTCAGGTATGGCAGCAATTTCAGCAACGTTAATTGGCTTTCTAAAGGCTGGAGATCATATTATTTGTTCAAATGGATTATATGGATGTACTTACGGTTTTTTAGAAGTGTTAGAAGAAAAATTTATGATTACTCATTCGTTTTGTGATATGGAAATAGAGGAGGATTTGGAAGGGAAGGTTCGTCCAAATACAAAGCTCATTTTTGTTGAAACACCGATTAATCCAACGATGAAATTAATCGATTTAGAGAAGGTGATACAAGTAGCAAAGCGAAATGGCTTACTTGTTATTGTCGATAATACATTTTGTTCACCTTATTTACAAAGGCCTCTTGAGCTCGGATGTGACGCTGTCGTTCATAGTGCGACAAAATATATTGGGGGTCACGGGGATGTTGTAGCGGGTGTAACAATTTGTAAAACGAAAGCGTTAGCGGAAAAAATCCGTCCGATGCGAAAAGATATTGGCGGTATTATGGCGCCGTTTGATGCGTGGTTATTATTACGCGGGTTAAAGACATTAGCGGTAAGAATGGATCGTCATTGTGATAATGCGGAAAAAATTGTAGCGTTTTTGAAAAATCATGAAGCGGTTGAAGGTGTTTGGTATCCGGAGGGAGAGTTAGCATCTCGGCAAATGAAACGAGGCGGGGGCGTTATTTCTTTTTCTGTAAAAGGCGGAAAAGAGGAAGCGCAGTCGTTTATTAATGACCTCCATTTTATTAAGATTGCGGTAAGTTTAGGTGATACAGAAACGTTAATTCAGCATCCGGCGACGATGACGCACGCGGCTATTCCAGCTGAGCTCCGGAAGGAAATGGGTATTTTTGATAATTTAATACGCCTATCTGTCGGTTTAGAATCATGGGAAGATATCATTTCTGATTTAGAGCAGGCGCTTAAAAAGATATCCACTGTTAGCAATCAATAAAGTGAAACTTTAATCAGTGGGGGTTTTGTCCATCCCCCACTGATTATTAGCCCTCACCAACCGGGCTTTTGCGGGATAAAAAAGAGTGAGCTATCGGTTTCGTACATTACGTACGTAATTGATAACTCACTCTTTTCTTTTTTACATATGTTTTAGGAGTGTTTCCACAAACTTTTCTAAATAGTGCTGATCTACTTCATCGAAACGATTTTTTTCAGGACTATCAATATCAAGTACACCAATGACAGTTCCTTCTTTCATAATCGGTACAACGATTTCCGAATTAGAGGCACTATCGCAAGCGATATGTCCTGGGAATTGGTGAACATCTGCTACAAGTTGCGTTGTTTTTGTTTCAGCTGCCGCGCCGCAAACACCACGTCCGAACGGAATACGTACGCAAGCGGGCATTCCTTGGAATGGTCCAAGAACAAGCTGATTTCCTTCTGTTACATAAAAGCCAACCCAATTAACGCGATCTAAAAATTGATTTAATAGTGCGGACGCATTTGATAAGTTTGCGACTACGTTCGGTTCGCCAGTTAATAATGCATCCAGTTGTTTAATTACTGTCTCATATTGCTGTTCACGAGATCCTGCATAACTTTCTTTTGTAAACATGGAAACAACTCCCTTTTTATCGAGATATGTAAAATGCTAGCAAAATACGATGTATTTCACATGACTTTGTCGATAGAAAATTAAAGGAATTTGTCTTAAAAGTCAAGAAATTTAAACTATAGCTGTTCAGTGAGAGGAAGTGAGCGCATGAAGCAGACGAAACAAAAGGTAATTGATGCGGCAATATCGTTGTTTAATACGAAAGGTTATGATGGAACGTCGGTGCGAGACATTGCAAAGCGAGCGGATGTGAATGTAGCGAATATTTCATATTATTTTGCTGGAAAGCAAGGGTTATTAGAACAGCTTATTACTGATTTTTTAGAAGGATATATTCACGTAATTGAAACATCATTTGAACAGAGAGAATATTTATCGGCTAAAGATGCGATGGTGCAAATGGTACGCGGGATTTTACGATATCAATTTGATAATAGGGAACTGACACGTTTTTTTTATAGAGAGCTTTCGCTTGATACGACATTAATTCGTGAAGTGATGACCGTTTATTTTTCTAGAGAAAGATATTATATAGAGCAAATTATTAAACAAGGACAAATGAAGAAAGAATTTAAAAAGGTATCTTTTACAATGTTTATGACGCAATTAAAAGGCATGATGAATATGCCGTTTTTATATCCGCAATATATATCAGAAGTGCTGCATTCTTTTCCGTCAGAGACATTTTTCTTAGAAATGTACACGAAAGAAATTGAGCAATGGATGGAACGAACATTGTATACAACGAATATGTACTATGAATTTCCAAGAGCTGTTCATATGTGAAAAACCCCCGCCTAACGAACTGAGGTGGGGATTTTTATGTCTTGTTTTCTTTGCCATAAATTGTTGCATAATAGCGCAATAATTGTTAATGCCGCTCCGACAATTTCTATGTTGTCGATTGTATAACCTCGAAATATAGAACCGATAAGTGCAAGCACAGGAACTAAATTCATAAATAATATGCCGTTAATAGATGAAATATATCGATTTCCCGTGTTCCAGCAAAATACAGCGATAACGCCCGCAATAATTGACATATAAAAGAGTTCAAAACGAACGCTCATAATTGTATGTAGTGATGGTACAGCGACTATATTTGCGTTTGTTAATGCAGTAACGATTACAACGAGTGAAATAGAACCGAATAAACAAGTTAATGTTGTGTATCTAAGTGGTGACCAAGACTTGAAATTAGCACCGCCGTTCGTGTAAATTACCCAGCAAGTAACGCCGCATAACATAAATATATTTGTTGATAAGTGACTTGCGGTTCCGAATAATAAGTGAATGTTTCCTTTTGAAATGACAAGCATAACACCGAATAATGCAACGAACATACAAAGAAAGGTGTAGTGTTGTGGGCGTTTATTTTTAGTTATCCATTGCAATAATAGAGCAATTAGTGGCATAAGAGACTGAATCATAGCCGCATGAATCGCTCCGGAAGGCCCAGCCAGTTGTTGTCCGTAGAAAACGAGAAATCCATACCCTGCGAAACCGACTGTTCCATAAAAGAATAACGAAAGTGTTCGTTTTTCTAAGCGGAGCGAATTCTTCCCCTCGATGATTAAGAGCAGCATAAGGAAAATAATAGCTGCTGATCCATAGCGGATAGTTGTGAAGAAGAATGGATCTATAAACTGCAGGGCATTTGCCATTACAGGAAACATAAATCCCCAAGCCATTACAGCGATTAAGCATAGAAGGGATCCGAGTAGTATTTGTTTTTTGTCCAAGAGTATCTTTCTCCTTTTTATTTCGTTATAGTAAGTTGATAAAATAAGTATAAAGATTGATTCTTTCTAAGAGGAAATATAGATTTTTTATGGCGGTTATAACTTTTTGTTAGAGGTGTGTATGATGGATTTGGAGGCAGTACGATCGTTTATTGAAGTAAAGAAAACGCGAAGTTTATCGAAAGCGAGTAAACTTTTACATATTTCACAACCAGCGCTTAGTAAACAAATTCAAAGATTAGAAGCTGACTTAGAGGTTACTTTATTAAAACGTTCCGCTCAAGGGGTAGAGTTAACAAAAGCTGGAGAGCTATTTATAAAAAGAATGTCACCGATTTTGGAACAAATAAATGAAGTGAAAACGGAAATGAAGGAATTTCAAGAGAAGCGGAAAATCTCAATAGGTATATTACCGAGTTTAGCGGCTCATTACATATCGAAGTGTAAAGACATATTAGGCGATGTATATGAAGTAGAGTGGCAAATCGAGCATACGAAAGTATTAATGGAATTATTTAAAGAGCGGAAGATTGAAGCGATGTTCATTGATTCAGTAGTAGAAGGCGCTACGTCTATAAAAGAAATTCGGAAAGAAAAAATTGTTTGTGCTGTTTCAAATGATCATCCGTATAAAGAGAAAACGGTAATCCGAATGGAAGATTTACAGGATGAAAAGTTAATTGTATACCCAGAAATATGCGATGTAAGGAAAATGATTATGAATATGTTTCAAGGTATGGGCGTAAAACCGATAATTGCAGTTGAAACCTCTTATGCAGAACCTATGCTTGCGATGGTAGGAGCTGGACTTGGTATAACGTTGCTTCCAGAAATAGCTGTACAGCAAGCAGTAATGCAAGGTAATGTGCATGCAATTTCTGTAGAACCATCACTATTGCGAAAAATTTATTTCGTATCTCATATGGAAGAGTGCTTGTTATCGCGTTCATTTGAGGATAGAGGGTGAAGTAAACGGAATGTTGAGAAAGATTACAATTACATTTAAAGAAACATGAAATTTTAAAAAAAACTAGGTCAAAAACACGCCATTACATGGTATGATTAGTACATTGTTAGTTGTTAAATATAGGGGAATTCCCTTTTTATACATAATGCCTTCCATTTCATAAACGGAACGGACAAAAAAAGAGATATAACTAGGAGGCTTTTTTGCATGGATTCTATCCTGACGATCGTTATCATTGTAGTAAGCTCTATTCTAGTGCTGCTCATGATAGAGCTTGTGATAAGAAATCGTTCATATAAAGATATTGAAGCACTGGAGCAGTGGAAACAAGAAATAAAAGATAAACCTGTGGCAGATGAACTAAAACGGGTGAAAGACTTAAATATGACAGGTCAAACAGAAGAACTGTTTGGTAAATGGCGTGAAGAGTGGGATGAAATTGTATCAACAACTCTTCCGAAAGCTGAAAAAGATTTAGGGCAAGCGCGAAAATTCGCCTCGCAATTCTCCTTCCGAAAAGCAAAGCATGCGATGAAAGAATCCATAAGTGGTTTAGATGACGCTGATAATCGTATTACTGATATTTTAAATGAATTACAGCAACTGTTAGAAAGCCATGAGAAAAATAGTTCGGAAATTGAAGGGTTACGTGATACATATCGTAGTATGAAGAAAAGTGTTCTTGCTCATCGACATATGTATGGAGCAGCTGAGCAAAGAATTGAAGAGATGCTAGATGCTGAATCTAATAAATTTAAAAGCTTTGAAGAAGCAACAGATAATGGCGATTATTTAAAAGCGAGAGAAATTGTTATTAGTTTAGAAGAAGGTTTAGCAAGTTTAGAAATTATTATTCACCAAATTCCGGATTTATTGGTGGAGTGTCAAGCGACATTACCAGTTCAGCTGGAAGATTTATTGCACGGCCATAACGATATGGTAAGTCAAGGCTATGTATTAGAGTATTTGGAAATCCCTAAAGAAGTCCGTGATATGACGACACAACTACAAACATGTTTAATGGATATACAGGAGCTTCATATAACGGAAGCAGCTGAAAAAGTAGAAAACTTAAAAACTCGTTTAGATGGTTTTTATGACCAACTTGAACAAGAAGTACATGCGAAACATTATGTGGAGCAAAAAACACTTTCTGTTTATGAAGATCTAGAAGAAATTCGCATAGGAACAATTGAAACGAAAACAGAAACACAACTTGTGAAACAAAGTTATCAATTACAAGATAAAGATATTGAGTCGCAAAAAGTAATTGAAAAACAAATGCATATTTTATTGAAACGTTTTGAAGTATTGCAATTACGAGTTGCGGAGCAAGATATTGCATTCTCTATTATTCGTGAGGAACTAGAAGAGATTTATGAGCAATGTGAAACTTTAAAAGTACTTCATGAAGAATATAAGGAAATGCTACAAACGATGCGTAAAGAAGAATTTGAAGCACGTGAAAAGTTACAAGAAATGCGAAATACCATTTTAGAAACGAAACGCTTTATGCAAAAGTCGAATTTGCCAGGCCTTCCAGAGAGCATTATGGAAGATTTACAAAGAGGGCAAATGGCAATGCAAGCTGTATATGAGCAATTAGAAGTAAAACCGTTAAATATGAATGCTGTAAATAGCAGTTTAGAAGAAGCATATACAACTGTGAATGGTGTATCTGAAATGACGGAAGAGTTAATTGGACAAGCGTATTTAGTTGAAAAATTAATTCAATACGGTAATCGTTACCGCAGTCATGATGTGGAACTTGCGCAAAGTTTAGATTATGCGGAGAAGTTGTTCCGTGAATATCAATACGATGCAGCTTTAGAGCAAGCAGCTTCTGTATTAGAGCAGCTTGAACCTGGCGTTGTTCAAAAAATAGCTGAATATGTAGACAATGAACAAACCCTTTAATAAAGGGTTTGTTTTTTTGTGTAATTTTGAAGACGATATTGCTATAATGAATAGCGGAATATAGTAAGGTTATTCGTTTCAAAATAAAGTGAAATCATAAGTGATGGGGATTCATCCACCACTGATTGTTAATCTTCACCAATCAGGCTACCTGCAAATAGCGGAGAAAACTGTACACTTTTATATAAAAACGGAACCTTTGAGTAGTCTTAGCGTAATTACACGTATTTGTGATATGATTATATGATGTGATAGCGCTGAAAGGGGAAGAACGATGATCTATTTTGATAATAGTGCGACGACGAAGCCATATCCAGAAGCTCTTCAATCGTACGTAACGGTTGCAGGGAAATATTTTGGTAATCCTTCTTCTATTCATTCGCTTGGAGGAGAGGCAGAGCGTCTATTAACTCAATCGAGAACGATTGCAGCACAGCTCCTTCACGTTAAACCTTCTGAAATTATTTTCACATCAGGTGGAACGGAAGGGAATAACCTTGCGATTAAAGGGATAGCGATGAGGAATCGTTCGCGCGGCAAACATATCATTACAACAAATATTGAACACGCGTCTGTGTTTGAGGCATATAAACAATTAGAAGATCTCGGTTTTGATGTAACATATTTACCGGTTAACGAGCATGGTGTTGTATCGGTAGAAGATGTAAAACGAGCGCTTCGTGAAGATACGATTCTTGTGTCGATTATTCACGTGAACAACGAGACGGGAGCAATTCAGCCCGTTGCTGAAATTGGAACGTTATTATCGAATTATCCGAAAATAAGATTTCACGTGGACCATGTACAAGGGATAGGAAAAGTACCACTTGATTTATACGCTTCTCATATTGATCTTTGTTCAATATCTGGGCATAAATTTCACAGTGTAAAGGGAACAGGACTTCTTTATGTACGTGATGGTGTAAGATTAGATCCAATCTTATCAGGTGGTCAACAAGAGCTCAAGTATCGCTCAGGTACAGAAAACTTACCTGGTATTGTAGCGATGGTGAAAGCACTTCGTATGACGATGGAACAAGTGAAAGAAAAGGTAGTTCATTTGCAAAATTTACAAACAGAGCTGGTCCGTTTCTTTAAAGAGATGGAAGATGTAACGATTAATACGTCACTTGAATATGCGGCACCGCACATTTTAAACGTATCATTTGTTGGTTTAAAACCAGAAGTAGTCGTTCATGCTTTAGAAGAGCATGGTGTATATGTATCGACGAAGTCTGCTTGTTCTTCAAAAGCAAATGAAGTGAGCCGAGTACTAGTGTCAATGGGAGTACCGCACGCCGCAGCTGCAAGTGCGATTCGCATTAGTCTAGCACCGGAAAACACGATGGAAGAAGTAAAACAATTTGAAGGTATTGTTAAAGAGACAATGCCAAAATTATATGAAGTGATGAGGTAAAGAAATATGATGACATATGAATATATTTTAGTTCGTTACGGAGAGATGACGACTAAAGGTAAGAACCGCTCTAAATTTGTAAGTACGTTAAGAGATAATGTGAAATTCAAATTAAAAAAATTCCCAAACATTAAAATCGATGCAACACATGATCGTATGTACATCCAATTAAACGGTGAAGACCATGAAGCAATTTCTGAAAGATTGAAAGATGTATTCGGTATTCATAAGTTTAACTTAGCGATGAAAGTACCATCAGAATTAGAAGATATTAAAAAAGGTGCACTAGCAGCTTTCTTACAAGTAAAAGACGATGTGAAAACATTTAAAATTACAGTGCACCGTTCTGATAAGCGCTTCCCAATGAAGACGATGGAGTTACTTCCAGAAATCGGTGGACACATTTTAGAAAATACAGAGGGTATCACAGTAGACGTTCATAATCCAGATGTGAATGTACGTGTAGAAATTCGCAGTGGTTACAGCTATATTATGTGTGATGAGCGCATGGGAGCTGGCGGTTTACCAGTTGGCGTTGGCGGAAAAGTAATGGTACTTCTTTCTGGTGGTATCGATAGCCCGGTAGCAGCTTACTTAACGATGAAACGCGGCGTATCTGTGGAGGCAGTTCACTTCCATAGTCCACCTTTCACAAGTGAGCGCGCGAAACAAAAAGTAATCGATTTAGCACAAGAGTTAACGAAATACTGTAAACGTGTAACACTTCACCTTGTTCCGTTTACTGAAGTGCAAAAAACAATTAATAAAGAAATTCCATCTAGCTATTCTATGACGGTTATGCGTCGTATGATGATGCGTATTACAGAGCGTATCGCAGAGGAGCGTAATGCACTTGCAATTACGACTGGTGAAAGTCTTGGACAAGTAGCGAGCCAAACGTTAGATAGTATGCATACGATTAACGAAGTGACAAACTATCCTGTTATTCGCCCGCTTATTACGATGGATAAATTAGAAATTATTAAAATCGCTGAAGAAATTGGCACATATGATATTTCAATTCGTCCATACGAAGACTGCTGTACAGTATTCACACCAGCAAGCCCAGCGACGAAACCGAAGCGTGAGAAAGCAAATCGTTTTGAAGCGAAATACGATTTCACGCCGTTAATTGAAGAAGCTGTAGCAAACACAGAACAAATGGTATTACAAACGGTAGAAGTAGCGGCGGAAGAAGAAAAATTCGAAGAACTTTTCTAAAACCATAAATTACCATATCTAAAATATGTATGAAGTCATGTTGTTTATCACACTCTATACTCACAAGGAGGTGATACAACATGGCAAGCACAAATAAATTAGCAGTGTCTGGTGCTCAAGCAGCATTAGATCAAATGAAATACGAAATCGCTCAAGAGTTTGGTGTTCAACTTGGAGCTGATTCAACATCTCGCGCTAACGGTTCTGTTGGTGGCGAAATCACTAAACGTCTAGTTTCACTAGCTGAGCAACAATTAGGCGGTTTCCAAAAATAATCCCATATACGATGGCTTAGAAAGAGCGGGTTTTCCCGCTCTTTCTTTTTTGTTGTGTCGCTTTTTGTCGGTAAGTCGATATCACCTGTCGAACGTTGATATATTTAGTTTTACGTCGATATATTTGAAAAACTGTCGATATAGTTTCATTTACCAATTCAGCAAAACTGAAAAATTTGTCAAAAGAAGAGGGTTCAAAATTTACAGAAAATTCTTTATTATATAAGAGAGGCATAGAAATAAAGGAGGATGTTTATGAAGAGAGAGGAATTGTTGGCGCCACCGTCTTATAATTTAGTTTCGGAAATAGAGAAATATACAGGCGATAAAGAGAAGCTTGCTTTAATTTGGCAAGATGATAAAGGAAATAGACGAGAGGTTACATATTTTGAACTAATGCAAGGTGCGAATAAAATTGGAAACGCTTTTATAAAAAGTGGCTTGCAAAAAGGGGACAAGCTCCTTATTATGATGCCGCGCTTAATTGAAGCTTACATGACGTATATCGCTGCGATTAAAGCAGGATTTGTCGTTATTCCAAGCTCAGAAATGTTGCGTAAAAAAGATATTGAGTATCGTATTGAGCACGGGGAAGTGAAGGCAATCGTCAGCTACGAACCGTATATTGGACAATTTGACGAGATAGAGGCGATGGACTCTCTTCAAAAATTCGTTCTGAGCGAGCGATCAGTAGATGGATGGACAAACTTAAAAACAGCATTAGAAACAGAAAGTGACATGCTAGAAATAGCGAAGACAGATAAAGAAGATATGGTCTTTTTATCTTATACGTCAGGGACGACAGGAAATCCAAAAGGTGTTGTTCATACGCATGCATGGGCATACGCACATTTACGTACAAGCGCTCCAAACTGGCTTGGAATTGAAGAAAATGATGTTGTATGGGCAACGGCTAGTCCAGGTTGGCAAAAGTGGATTTGGAGCCCGTTTTTAGCGACTCTCGGTTCAGGTGCAACAGGATTTGTATATCACGGTAAATTTGAACCGAAAACGTATTTGAATTTATTAGGTGATAACAAGGTGAATGTGCTTTGTTGTACGCCGACTGAGTATAGATTAATGGCAAAGGTAGAAAACTTAAGTGAATACAATTTAGAGGCGTTACATAGCGCTGTATCAGCAGGTGAACCGTTAAACAGGGAAGTTATTAAAACGTTCCAAAGGCATTTCGATATTACAGTAAGAGACGGTTATGGGCAAACGGAAAACACGTTACTTGTTGGTATAATGAAAGGAATGGGCATTAGACCAGGGTCAATGGGAAAACCGACGCCAGGAAACCATGTTGATATCGTAAATGAGGAAGGAATTCCAGTACAGGTAGGAGAAGTTGGTGATATTGCGGTTCATATTGAAACACCAGCACTCTTTAAACAATATTATAAAGACGATGAGCGCACAGCGATGCAATTCCGCGGCGATTATTATATTACCGGTGACAAAGCGAAAAAAGATGAAGACGGCTATTTCTGGTTTGAAGGACGCGGAGATGATATTATTATTAGCTCTGGTTATACAATCGGACCGTTTGAAGTAGAAGATGCACTTGTAAAACATCCATACGTAAGAGAATGTGCTGTTGTCGCAAGTCCAGATGAAATTCGCGGAAGTGTCGTGAAGGCATTTATCGTATTAAGAGAGAATATACAAGAGAACGAAGAAATATTAATTCCAGTGCTTCAAGAACACGTCAAAGAACTGACTGCACCATATAAATACCCTCGCAAAATTGAATTTGTAGATGAACTACCAAAAACGATTTCTGGAAAAATTCGCCGTATTGAACTTAGAAAACAAGAGATGGAGCTTCCTTCAAAATAATTTCGAAAATGAAGGGGTAAATAGTTGAATAAGATGTAAAACGTATGATATTATAAAAACGAACACAAGTTCTATTTTAAAAACTTAAAAAAGAGGTGTCCGTATGATTTTAGGTATCAATCCGTACTTAGTTTTAGATGGTAGTGGACAAGAAGCTGTACAGTTTTATAAAGAGGCGTTAGATGCAAAAGTAGAAGTAATGCAAACTTTTGGTGACATGCCTGAAAATCCAGAATACCCGATTCCAGCTGAAGCGAAAGAGCGCGTTTTACATGCTCATTTAAAAGTTGGTAATACGGAACTTATGATTTCTGATACATTTCCAGGTAAAGGGCATGCGATTGGATCTCAAGTAACAATTGCAATTCGAATTAGTAATGCAGAGAAAGCAAAAGAAGTATTTGATAAGTTACAAGAAGGTGGAGAAGTTTTAATGCCACTTCAAGAAACTTTCTGGAGCCCAGCATACGGACAAGTAAAAGATAAATTTAGTATTGAATGGCAAATTACAACGAATCCTACTGAACAAAATTAATTTTTGGAAAAGCACCATTTTTAATCGGAATGGTGCTTTTTTTATACACTTTAATTTAGACTAAAGGAAAAAGGGGATGAGTATATGGGAGAAATTTGGTATGGCGGCATCATTTACACGATGAGAGAAGAAAATGAAAAAGCGGAAGCTATTTACGTTGAAAACGGCATGATCGCTGATATCGGGAGTAAGGAAGAGTTAGAAAACCGATATGCTGCGGAGATGTTGCATGACTTAGAAGGAAAAACAATGATTCCGGGGCTCGTTGATAGCCATATGCATCTTATTGGGCATGGAGAGAGGTTGCTTCGTCTAGATTTATCAAATTGTACATCTTATAGCGAAGTGCTTATTCTTGTTCAGAAGCGAGTAGAAGAAGCTTCACAAGGAACATGGATTATCGGGGAAGGCTGGAATGAAAATAATTTTACAGATACAAAGCATGTTCATATACGTGATTTAGATGAGATTTCTAAAGAGCATCCGATTTTATTAAAGCGCGTTTGTCGTCACGTTACATGGGTGAATTCATACATATTGGAACAAGCGAACATAACAGAAGCGACACAAGACCCGAAAGGCGGGAAAATTGGTCGTGATGCGTCTAATAAGTTAACAGGACTTTTATATGAGCAAGGACAAGAGTTAATTAAACATGTTCAGCCTGAAATAGATGGAGTGTATTTGCAAAGCGCGTTACAAACGGCTATTTCAGACTGCTGGCAATACGGGTTAGTTGGCGGACATACGGAAGACTTAAATTATTATGGCGGCTTTCAAAAAACGTACAATGCGTTTTCGTATGTTATAAACGAAATGCCATTTAAAGCACATTTACTCGTCCATCATGAAGTAGCGAATGAACGAAACGAATATGAAAATAAGCATTATATTGAATTTGGAGCGATGAAAATTTTTTCTGACGGCTCTTTTGGCGGAAGAACGGCTTTATTAAGCGAGCCGTACGAAGATGCGAAGGAAACGAATGGAGTTGCCATTTTTTCACGTGAAGAGCTTGCAGAGTTAGTGAAGAAAGCACGTGATTTACATATGCCGGTTGCCATTCATACAATCGGTGATTTATCGCTTGAATATGTAATTGATGCGCTTGAATTATATCCACCTGCAGAAGGATTACGTGACCGTATTATTCATTGCCAGCTTGCCCGTGAAGACTTAATTGAAAGAATGAAGAGTTTGCAAGCAATCATTGATATTCAGCCTGTCTTTGTGTCGTCGGATTTTCCATCAGTTATTGAAAAACTAGGAGAACATCGCCTTCGTTATGCATACGCTTGGAAGACATTACTCGATGCGGGATTACATTGTAACGGAGGATCTGATGCTCCAATTGAACAAATAAATCCGTTTTTAGGCATATATAGTGCTGTTACACGTCGAAGCTTTATTGACGGCGTATGCTATATGCCAGAAGAAAAGTTAACGGTATATGAGGCAGTTTCTTTGTTTACGACAGGAAGTGCATACGCAATTGGCAAAGAAGCGAAGCGGGGGCAAATCGCAAAAGGATATGAAGCAGACTTTACGATATTAGATCGCAACATATTTGAAATTGGGCCAGAAGAAATAAAAGAAGTACAGGCAGAAATGACCGTCATTGACGGGAAGATTGTGTATAGAAAAGATGTGTGAAAGTATATCAGCGATTTTCGGAATATATCGACCGCAACTCGAGATATATCGATTTACCGATAAAAACTGACAATGATATGAGGCTGTGCGCCAATAGCGGGGGAAATAAATACCCCTCGAATTATGGGATTTCCATAATTCGAGGGGTGTTTTATTACTATAAAAACGTTCTCTGTACTTTTTCCCAGAAGGAATTATTTTTTAATTTAACAGTTTTAATTTGTTTATCGCTTAAACGAACAACGGCTTTTTCCACTTGTTTAATGCTAAGTGCTTCGTTATCCATTCCGATAACAGGATAATCATTTCCATCTGGTCTAAGTTTTAAAGTTAACGTACGTTCGTGATTTAAAAGAAACGGTGATCCGAGTGTACGGTATGTGTTGTTATTTAAAGATGCTAGTTCGCTTACTTGGAAACATGGGATAAGTGGATCGACAACTGCACCATGTAATGATTTATTATAAGCGGTACTTCCTGTTGGTGTGGAGATAACTAATCCATCACCTCTAAATGTTTCGAAATGTAAATCGTCGACGTGTACATCTACGACAAATGTTTTAATGATGCTAGAGCGTAATGAGAACTCATTTAAACAATGGAAAGATGTGCCGTGATCTACATCTACTTTAATTGTTGGATACTTTCGCACTTCAATTTCATTTTTTGTAATTTCTTGAAGGGCTGTATCAACGTGGTCAATGTGGAAATCGCAGTAGAAAGAAATTTCATCTTTCGTCGAAATACCTGCGTATAAGCAATCTTCTCTAAAACCGGTTTTGCGAACGGCTTGTAAGAAAGTTCCATCATCTCCAACGCTGACGATAGCGTTTGCATTTTTTGGATGATCTAATATGGTAAATCCATTCTCCTCTAAAATACGATATATTGGTTTCATTTTTTCAACGAGCGTTACTTTGTCATCACCATAAAAGAAAAATAAATTGCGACGATCTGCCATTATGTATCCCTCCACTGCAGTCAAATTTTCTAATCTTAGTGCTGCATATCATGAGAGTGTATTCTGAATGATATGCTCAAATAGTATATTTCGATATAAAATGTCAAAATTCCTTTTTATTTTTAGAAAAATTTTTATATTCAATTTTATAAAAGGTTGTTTAATGATGAATAAACTTGTCGATAATGGGTATGGAGTGAAAGGATGGTACGAATGAAATGGCTCGTAATTGGAATGATAATTCTTCTCCTTTTTATTTTGCTAATACTATTATCGAAAATAACGCTTAAGGTGACGTTTTTATATTCAGAAATGGAAAAACAGTGTTTATTTCAAGTGAAAATATGGATGATTCGATATACGTTTGATGTATTGGAAAGAATTGAAAAACAGCAGAAAAAGACAGGGCAGAAAATCGAAAAGGCTGAAAAAGATGGCGGAATAGATAATAAAATTATGGCACAACTTGATAGCATTGGAGAACTGATAAAAAAGCTTCAAGAAGTTCATACTATTCTTAAAGATTTTCTCAAACGAGTGAAAATCAATAGTTGGAAATGGCATTCACAAATTGGAGCAGGCGACGCAGCTAGTACTGGAATTGTCACTGGATATGCATGGGGGACAAAAGGAATGGCTGCTGGAGTTGTAGGACAATATATGCATATTGTCGACGTACCAGAATTTGAAATTACACCTGTTTTTCAAGGGAAGGGATTTGCATCAAGATGTGAATTAACGGCTTCCTTTCATATATTTCGTACTGTGAAAACAGGGATAAAACTACTCATGTTTATGAGAAAGCAAAAGTCTGGTATGGCAGATAAATCTGTTCAAGCATAGGGGGGGATATAGAATGGACCATCCAATTCAAGGTTTAATGACAACCGCAATGCAGCATTTAAAACAAATGACTGATGTAAATACAATTGTTGGTGATCCAATTAAAGCGGCAGATGGAAGTGTAATTCTTACCGTTTCAAAAGTAAGTTTTGGATTTGCTGCTGGTGGAAGTGAATTTGGAAAAGTAGAACATTCTGGTCGTCATCCATTTGGAGGAGGTAGCGGTGGTGGAGTTTCCATTAATCCAGTTGCCTTTCTCGTTATAAATGGAGAAGGTGTGAAAGTTTTACATTTAGATAAACAAACACATGTTATTGACAAAATAATTGAATTAGCGCCACAAGCTGTTGATAAAGTGAAAGAAATGATGGATAAACGAAAAGAAGATGATCCAGAATTTCAAATTTAATGAGTAAAGAAGCTAATCAATGGATTAGCTTCTTTATTTTTTTGTAAATGAAGCGATTTTATTTGCATTATCGATAGGGACAAACTATCATTTACATTGTACATATTTTGTTTAAATAAGGGAGGATTTTTAAGTGGCAAACGTAACTTTTAAAGGTAACCCAATTACTTTGGTTGGAACAGAAGTTAAAGTTGGCGACCAAGCGCCAAACTTCCAAGTATTAGCAAATGACTTATCTCCAGTAAGTTTAGAAACATACAAAGGTGAAGTGAAATTAATTAGTGTTGTACCTTCAATCGACACAGGTGTATGTGATGCACAAACTCGTCGTTTTAACCAAGATGCAGCAGGTATTGAGAATGCGAAAGTATTAACAATTAGCGTTGATTTACCATTCGCTCAAAAACGCTGGTGTGCAGCTAACGGTTTAGAAAATGTTGCGACACTTTCTGACCACCGTGACCTTTCATTCGGTGAAGCTTACGGCCTAGTAATGAAAGAACTTCGTTTACTTGCTCGTGCAGTATTCGTAGTAGATAGCAATGACAAAGTAGTTTACGTAGAATACGTAAGCGAAGGTACAAGCCATCCAAACTATGAAGCAGCATTAGAAGCAGCAAAAGCTGCGAAGTAATGTAAAAGAAGACGATCTCTAATTAAAGTTTCACTTTAGAAGAGGTCGTCTTTTCTCATGTATTGTTAACTGAACCAATATATGAGAAAAGACGTTACATCATAAACAACTTGAAGGGGAGCTCTTTACAAGAGGTCGCTTTTTCTTTTTGGAAAAAATCACTTTGTGGTATGATATAAGTTATGTGTAAATGAGAGAAGGAGGAATGTACGTGAGTCAGACAGTAGAAACATTATTTTCTATTTTTGATTCTTCTACGGTAGTTTTACGTAAAGAATTAGATGTAACATATTTAGAGGCGCTTGTAGAAACAGGTGATAACTTGTTTGAAGGAGCGATTTTACAAGAGGAATTATCCGAATCAACAATTGAAAGGTTGAATCGTGAATATAGTACGTTTAATGAAGAAACATATAAAGGTGAAGAAATTCGTAAAGCATTTCAGCTAGCCATTTTAAAAGGAATGAAAGAAGGCGTGCAAGCGAATCACGAAATGACGCCTGATGCAGTTGGAATGTTCATGAGCTACTTATTCCATAAATTTATGCAAGGTCAAAAAGAAATTACTGTTTTAGACCCTGCAATTGGAACAGGTAATTTAATGACTACAGTGTTTAATAGTGCCAAAGAAGAACTAGCAATGAGTGGATTTGGTGTAGAAGTGGATGAAGTGCTAATCAAACTTGCTTTAGTAAATGCGAATTTACAAAAGCATGCAATCGAATTCTTCCATCAAGATGGACTAGCACCACTTTATATCGATCCAGTTGATGCAGTTGTTTCAGATTTGCCAATTGGTTACTATCCAAATGAAATCGGTGCAAGTGAATATACATTAAAAGCAGATGAAGGAATGTCATATGCGCATCACTTATTTATTGAACAAAGTGTGAAACATACGAAAGAAGGCGGGTATTTATTCTTCTTAGTACCAAACTTCATTTTTGAAAGTGATCAGGCGCCAAAACTACATGCGTTTATTAAAGAAACATGTTTTATTCAAGGGTTGTTACAGCTACCTGTTTCCATGTTTAAAAACGAGAAAAATGCAAAAAGTATATTTGTTCTCCAAAAGAAAGGCCAGAGTGTAACAATGCCGAAACAGGCACTACTAGTGGAATTACCTAAATTCTCTAACATGAAGGCTATGGAGGATATTATGGATCAATTAAATACTTGGTTTGCAACACATAAATAATACAATATATATGTAACAGGGTTAGTATCTAATATAGTACAGTTGTATATGATATATAATATTTTTTAATGTATACAAGATTTAACTGAATTTTTTTGAAATCTGTAATATATTTTTTTTCTTGGTGTTACAATTTTTTCACTTGAAATATATGTCGGACGATGTTTAAATTAAAATCGTGAGTATAAAATTTACTGATGATGAAACGTTTTCATAGTGAGTGAATTTAATTAGATAAAATCGAGCGGTTTGTGGAATGATCCACACAACTACCAAGAGAAAAAGGGGCGAAAGACTAGATGTCAAAAATCATCGCGATTAACGCAGGAAGCTCTTCCTTAAAGTTCCAATTATTTGAAATGCCAAGTGAAACAGTATTAACAAAAGGTTTAGTAGAACGTATCGGTTTAGAAGATAGTATCTTCACAATTACTGTAAATGGCGAAAAACAAAAAGAAATTACAAGCATCCCAGATCACGCAGTAGCGGTTAATATGCTTCTTAAGAAATTAACTGAAAATGAAATCGTAAAATCTCTTGATGAGATTGGCGGTATCGGTCACCGTGTTGTACACGGCGGCGAAAAATTTGCTGATTCTGTTTTAATTAATGATGAAGTATTAGCTGATATCGAAGAATTAAGCGATTTAGCACCACTTCACAACCCGGCAAACCTTGTTGGTATTAAAGCGTTCCAAGAAGTATTACCAAACGTACCAGCAGTAGCAGTATTCGATACAGCATTCCACCAAACAATGCCGGAATCTGCATTCCTATACAGCTTACCATATGAGTACTATGAGAAATTCGGCATCCGTAAATACGGTTTCCACGGAACTTCTCATAAATATGTAACTGAGCGTGCAGCTGAATTATTAGGTCGTCCACTTGAAAGCTTAAGCCTACTTTCTTGTCACTTAGGTAACGGTGCAAGTATCGCAGCAGTAGAAGGCGGTAAGTCTATCGATACTTCTATGGGCTTCACTCCACTTGCTGGTGTAACAATGGGTACACGTTCTGGTAACATTGACCCTGCGTTAATTCCATACATCATGGAAAAAACAGGCCAAACAGTAGAAGAAGTAGTTAACGTATTAAACAAGAAGAGTGGTATGTTAGGTCTTACTGGTTACTCTAGTGACCTACGTGACATCATTTCTAAAGAAGAAGAAGGCGACCACCGTGCGAAAGTAGCACTTGATGTATTCGTAAGCCGTATCCACAAATACATCGGTTCTTACACAGCTCGTATGAAAGGTGTAGACGCAATCATCTTCACAGCTGGTATCGGTGAAAACAGTGCAGTTATTCGTGAGCGCGTATTAGAAGGCCTTGAGTACATGGGCGTATACTTCGATGCAAAACGTAATAACATCTTTGGTGAAGAAGCATTCATCAGCTTCCCACACTCTCCAGTAAAAATTATCGTAATTCCAACTGACGAAGAAGTTATGATTGCTCGTGACGTATTACGTCTTGGAAATATTGGTTAATATATGCATGAAAAAGACGAGATCCTAAAGGATTTCGTCTTTTTTCTTTTGGATATATTTTATGATTCCATCCGGATATAGCACTTTTTCCTTCTGAATGAATGCAGTGATGGGGATCCATTTTGCATAGGAAGATGTTTGTTCATCATATATGGGGAGTATTTCTGTTGTATGTAGTGATGTATTTAAAAGGTGGATTGTATATAGTTGAATAATCTCATGAGCAATTTCATCATCTGCATGAAAAATGTTTTCCAAGCAACCTAAATAATCGATAATTTCCACTTCTGTATGAAGTTCCTCTTTAAACTCCCGGATGACTGTTTCAGCCGATTTTTCTCCGAGTTCAATTGATCCACCAAGAGGTCGGTAATAGGTTCCATCGGCCGTGCTATACTCTTGTACGAGAAGGAAATTATCCCGTATTACAATACCGAAGGCCTTTGCACGTGGATACATGTATGTGATCGCCCCTTATTCATTAATATGTGGATAATTATAATTTGAAATATGGAGAAAATCACCTTTTTATTCAATTGGTTGAGCTAATTGTAAAGAATAAGCGGAAATATGTTACAATAGAAAAAAATCGAACGAGGTGGTTGTTGCGATGCGATCGAAGCGAGAACAAGCCATTTTAGAAAATATAAAAGAGTGGGAAGGGCAATTAGTAGAGCAAGAAGCGACTGATTTTCAAAAAATGTTTGATAAGTGGTTGCATACTACAATTACGAAACTGCCTGAGAAAAAACGAAAAGATTTCTTTGCGAAAGCAGATGGATGGCTCTTTCATTTGCATGCACTCATTCAAAGTTCACAATCACAGTTAGATGCACGTAATCGTATTTTAGGAACATCGAGATTATTTGATGAATCAATTGAGCAACTTGAAGATTTGAAGGCGTTATCTATTGATCAATTAACATACATAGCAGAGCAGCAAACAGCACGTCATCGTCTATATTCATTCGTACAAGGCGGGGCAACAGGTGCTGGCGGTCTATTATTATTAACGGCTGATTTTCCGGTTATGATTGCATTAAATGTGAAGGCTGTACAACTGATTGCGACATCATTTGGGCATGATGCGAACAAGCCGTATGAAATGATGCTCGCGTTGAAAGTATTCCATGCAGCATTATTACCAGCAAGACTTCAGCAATATGCATGGTACAATTTACTGAGAGAACTCGAGCAAGAAGATTCATTCTTTTATGAAGGAGACGAAGAAGTGTTAAAGCCAGCTTCTACTGAGGTTGTGTTAAAACAAATTTTGAAGACATTTTCGATTTATGCTCTTCGTCGTAAATTATTCCAAGGTATTCCTGTACTCGGAATGGCAATTGGCTCTACAGTGAACTATCGCTTAACGCGGAATGTTACTGAATTTGCAAATAAGTTTTATCAAGTACGCTACATATTAGAAAAAGAAAAGAGAGCATGAAAAAAGCGAGAGGCCGAAGCCTTTCGCTTTTTAGTTTGTCGCATGTTTTTTGGACATTGGAATAGATACTGGTTTCTTTTCTGCTTTCTTTTCTGCTTTTGGATAGTAAATTAAATCCAATGTTTTTGCCTGCACGGCAATCGAAAGAATAGTAAAAGCGATTTCTGTCCAATTTAAATAATATAATGAAAGCGCAAGAACAATCGCGTCAAAGACGAAGAAAATTTGCCCAATTGTAAAACGAGTTCGTTTACTTAATACAATTGTCAAAATATCGTCTCCACCGGTTGCACCGCCAAATCGCAATATAAAACCGAGTCCAATACCAGCTAACGCACCGCCAACTATTGCAGCTATAAATAAATTATTTGATAAGTCTACCGTAAAAGGAGAATAATTTTCCATAAGGGAATAAAATACTCCGAATGAAATTGAACCTAAGAATGAATAGCCAACCATTTTTCTACCTAAAAATGAAGCGCATAGTAAAATAATTGGGATGTCCATTATTACAGTTGAAATAGATGGTGAAATATCATAAAAATTTTGGATGAATAGTGCAATACCTACAAAGCCACCTTCTGTTAAGTGGTTTTGGAAGTGAATGTGATATAGCGCTGCTGCTAAAATAAATGAACCGATTAAAACCATAAAAATTTCTTTAATAATTTGTCGACTTTGGATGTTCCTCATCGTTATTCCTTCTTTCCGTAGTTAGTAGTCCTTGTTGTGTTGTAAACTAACTACGAGCTCACATGTAGCTTTCAGTTAGTTTACGAAAAAACTAACTACGCTATATGTCGCTGAAGAAATAACGAATAATCCTCTCGTCCATCAATTCTCCCTACCTTCGTTTTAGTTTAAGTCTTAAAACGACTAAACAAAACGTGGAGTAGGATTCGTCATTTAGCAATCCTGCTCTTCTTTGTTTTGTTTAGCTAGTAACAATTAAGTCCTAAACAAAACGCTATGTGTAAGAAGAGTCTTTTTTTTGCCAAATTATCCTTCGGGCAATCATAATTTCCCCACTCTCGTATTTTTTTCGCTAGACTAAAGTATCTGAGCTGAAAAATACGCTACGTGTATGATTCGTCAATACGATGCCACATGCTCCTTCGAGCGATCATGATATCAAAATCCCTTCCTTCAAGATTTATATTATTATATCATACTTTCAAAAAATGTATGCGGATGGAAACCGACAATAAACGGAGGGAATCTACAAAAATTGTTATGTTTAAATATTTTTGTAGAAAAGCCTAAGCTATTCCGTAAGATTGGACTGTTTTTAAAGTTTGTCCAATAAGTAAGAAAAGATGGTTTTTTATTCAGTTGTACTGTTCTTATCACTTTTATCTTTAAAAAATGCATCCCAGCTAATCACACTTAAAAAAGTTAAAGCGATAATAATGAAAGCTCGCATAAGTTGGAGGCCTCCTTTTGTACATAGTATATGAATAATTCACTTTGGGATGTGTCATTTTTTTACAAGTTTTAATTATTATGAGATTATATTGATATAGATAGATGAAAGGGAGAGTGGAGATATGCTAAAAGACATGTTTAAAAGAAAAGAATTACAATGTGTTTCATGTCAGAAAAAGATTGAATACGAAGAAGAGCTTGTTGCTTTTGTGAAGTTGCCGAAAGAAAGAAGTATATTAGTTGGCCCGTTTGATGTATGTTTAGCAAAAACAGCGCAAGAAATATATTGTAAATCGTGTTACGACAAAAAAGCATGACCCAAAGTAATTGAGGGGCATGCTTTTTTCATTGGTGTGCTTTTCCCTCAGATACATTTTGAGTAAGTCGATACCAAAGCCAAAGATCATTAATGATGGAAGCGAGATCGGCAATTTCTGAATTAATTTTGCAAGAAATTTCGAAGTCTTCCTCGTTATTTAAATGATGTTGTTTTGCATTAATATAGTGTTCGAGTTCTTTTATGCGATCAGGAATTTTCCCGCGAACTTGTTCCCATTTTAGTAAAATAGCATGTTGCATTTTTTCGGGGATGTCTTCCCAGTCTTCATGTAAATGCGGAATTTCAATTCCTAGATGTTCATCGTATAAGAAATACTTTTCCATAAGTTCACCCCCATTTTCCTGCTTATATTGTACATAAAAACAGAAAGAAGTTCGACGAAATTGTTTGAAAAAAATTGAAAATGCCCCTTGATACATTTTATAAAAGGTGTTAAAGTTTGAATTATTATAAAAGAAAATGAATATTTATTCTTTAGGGGGATGCAAAATGGAGAAGAAAAAAGTTGTGTTAGCATATTCCGGAGGTCTTGATACTTCCGTTGCAATTAAATGGTTACAAGAGAAGAATTACGATATTATCGCGCTTTGTTTAGATTTAGGGGAAGGTAAAGACTTAGCATTTGTAAAAGAAAAAGCACTTTCAGTAGGAGCAATTAAATCGTATATGATTGATGTTCAAGAAGAATTCGCGAATGAATATGCATTGATGGCATTACAGGCCCATACGTTGTATGAAGGGAAATATCCTCTCGTTTCTGCATTATCTCGTCCACTTATTGCGAAGAAATTAGTAGAAATCGCAGAACAAGAAGGTGCAACTGCAGTTGCACACGGATGTACAGGGAAAGGGAATGACCAAGTTCGCTTCGAGGTTTCTATTCAAGCATTAAATCCTTACTTAGAAGTGATTGCGCCTGTGCGTGAATGGAAATGGTCACGTGAAGAAGAAATTGCATATGCAAAAGAAAACGATGTACCAATTCCGATTAATTTAGATAGCCCATTTTCAATCGACCAAAACTTATGGGGACGCAGCAACGAATGTGGAATTTTAGAAGATCCATGGGCAGCGCCGCCAGAAGATGCATACGAGATGACATTGGCATTAGAAGATACACCAAATAAACCAGAGTTTGTAGAAATTGGATTTGAAGCAGGAGTACCGACTACTTTAAACGGCACTGCATATTCGCTTTCTGAATTAATTAAAACGTTAAATGCACTTGCTGGCAAACATGGCGTGGGACGTATCGACCATGTAGAAAATCGCCTTGTCGGTATTAAATCTCGTGAAGTATATGAATGCCCAGCAGCAATGACATTAATAACAGCGCATAAAGAACTTGAAGATTTAACACTTGTGAAAGAGGTTGCTCATTTCAAACCGATGATTGAGCAAAAACTAACAGAATTAATTTATAACGGCTTATGGTTCTCACCTTTAAAACAAGCACTCAATGCTTTCTTACAAGAAACACAAAAACATGTAACAGGTACAGTGCGTGTGAAATTATTTAAAGGTCATGCAATTGTAGAAGGGCGTAAGTCTGAATACTCTTTATACGATGAAAAATTAGCAACGTATACTGTCGATGATGAATTTAATCATGATGCAGCAGTTGGATTCATTTCATTATTCGGTTTACCTACGAAAGTATATAGTCAAGTGAATCAAAAGAAGGTGGAAGCGTGAGCAAACTTTGGGGCGGACGTTTTACAGAAGAAGCGGAAGCGTGGGTAGAAGAATTCGGAGCTTCTATTTCCTTTGATAAGCAATTGGTTAACCAAGATATAAAAGGTAGTATCGCACACGTTACAATGCTAGCAAAACAAGGCATCGTAACGAAAGAGGAAGCGGAGAAAATCAAGATAGGGCTTCAGTATTTATTACAAGAAGCAAAAGAGAATAAACTCCAATTCTCGGTAGAAGCAGAAGATATTCACTTAAACATTGAAAAAATGTTAATTGAACAAATTGGCGAAGTAGGAGGAAAACTTCATACAGGCCGAAGTCGTAACGATCAAGTAGCGACAGATATGCACTTATATTTAAAAGAAAAAGTAGAACATATTATAAAAGCTACCAAACAATTGCAAACTGTTCTTGTTCATCAAGCGGAAAATAACATTGAAACAATTATGCCTGGCTATACGCACTTACAGCGTGCCCAGCCGATTTCATTTGCACATCATATACTCGCTTACTTTTGGATGTTAGAGCGCGATGTGAATCGTTATGAAGATTCGTTAAAGCGTATTAACATTTCGCCGCTAGGAGCAGGAGCGCTAGCTGGCACAACATTTCCGATTGACCGAGAATATAGTGCGGAGCTCCTTGGATTTAATGGAATCTATGAAAATAGTTTAGATGCGGTAAGCGATCGTGATTTCATATTAGAGTTTTTAAGTAACTCATCTATTCTCATGATGCACTTATCACGTTTTTGTGAAGAGCTTATTTTGTGGAGTAGTCAAGAGTTTCAATTTATTGAAATGAGCGACCAATACGCGACAGGTAGCAGCATTATGCCGCAAAAGAAAAATCCCGATATGGCGGAGCTCATTCGCGGTAAAACAGGCAGAGTATATGGCAATTTATTTAGTTTGCTTACTGTAATGAAAGGATTGCCGCTTGCTTACAATAAAGACTTACAAGAAGATAAAGAAGGAATGTTTGATACAGTGAAAACAGTAGAAGGATGCCTTCATATTATGGCGGGCATGCTTGAAACGATGACTGTAAACAAAGAAAAAATGGGGCAAGCTGTGACGCAAGATTTCTCTAACGCAACAGAAATTGCTGACTATTTAGCAAGTAAGGGACTACCATTCCGTCAAGCTCATGAAATTGTTGGGAAGCTCGTCCTTCATTGTACGCAAAAAGGAATTTATTTATTAGATGTACCACTTGAAACATATAAAGAAATGAGTTCGTTATTTGAAGAAGATTTGTATGAAGTTCTTTCACCATATGCGGCTGTAAAGCGCCGTAACAGTGCTGGTGGAACAGGCTTTGAACAAATTGAAAAAGCTTTGGAGAAAGCGAAGAGTTTAACTAAAGAGGTTATTAAAAATTAAGTTGGAAAGTACGCCATTCTGTTAAAGGGTGGCGTACTTTCTTTTTTTTTAGTATTCAAGTTATGATATAGTAAAAAATAATAATTGAGGGGAATCTATGAAAAGAACAATATTTATCGTTGTACTATTAATTAGCTTACTTGCAAATGTTAAAGTATTTCTTTTGGACAAATATATGATTGTTGGTGAACAAGAGAAGCGAGAAGAAACGATTATTGCAACGATGTGGCACCTGCAAGAAAAAGGATATAAAGAAAGTGATATTTCATACATAAAACCGGCCTTTTATAGTAAAAACGGTTCTTACGGTATGAATGTACAGTTTAAAGATGAACCAAATGAATCGTATACATATATAGTTTCGAAAGATGCTAAAACAAATGAACTAACTGTACACCAAGATAGCAATGTGCCAGGTGGTATGGGTGGGAAGCATCAGGAACTTAAATAGATAAGAGAGACTGCTAAAAAGTAATATTAGCAGTCTTTTATATTTTTAGAGGTGCATCGAGCGTTTTATAGTCATTTTTCATAATGATAAAATGATGCTTCTCATGTATTGCTAATAGTTGAATAGATTGAATAAGGTTAGGATAGTGAGCAATTGGATCTAAAAATACGATATGTCCTGCAATATTTTCTTCTATATTTTGAACTAGTTTTTTTATTTCATTTGTTTCACGTGAAAGTAATTCTTCTAATTCATTTACATTCATAGCGTAATAGACTTTTTTTGAAGGGATTAAAATCCAAGGGGCTTTCATTCCTTTGCCATGCTTTTCTTTATATTCGGCATAGATGTCATGTATTTCAGTTTCAAATGGGGTATTTCTTCTTAGTTTGGCATAGGGGATAAGAGCGAAAGAGAATTTAATCGCTACTTTTAGCATCCTTGCAATTAAATATAAGTGATAAAAGTGCTCACCAATAGACCATTTTGCGTCCTCTTTCCTATACCATAGTTGCTCTTGTGAAAGTGAATGAAGTTTAGGAAGGAATTGGTTTCTTTGTACATGTAATGTGTGAAAGTGTTTTGAGATATTTTCAGATTTCATAGTAGAGCATCCTCCATACATGTTTTTCCTAATTATAACATTTTACATGTGAATATAATTAAGCCTAGAACAATATGTTCTAGGCTTAATTATCCATCGATTAATCATACTTATGTCGATCTTCCGTAATTCGAATATACTCAATATCCATCAAATCTCGCAGTAGTGCACCATTACTTAGTTCTACGCCATGTTTTTCTTTAAAATGTGTACGAATCGTATCTAACATTTCGATTTCTTTTCCATTCACATCTAAAATAATACGTTCAGAATCATCCATGTAGCATCCTCCTTTTCTAAATACATATATTTTGTCCGTCTATTTCTAAAAAATGTATGTTAACGTAATGTTAGGAAATAAGAAGGGAATGGAGAATAAGACGTATTTATTTTATAGGGTTAATTTTATACACGCTAATTGTATTACACGTTGCATTCCCAGAAATATTTTCATTTGAGAATGTAACAACAATACATATAGCAATATTTATCTTTACTTTATTTGTAGTAGATTGCTGTATTTTCTTATGGTTTTCTAGAAAAAAGAAAGTACAAGAGGTAAAAGATAAAAAAAGAAATAGAACGGAAAAAGAGAAAACGTTCATTGTAGCTTGTCTTGTATTTATAGTAAGATATGTGAAATGAAAAACACCAAGTCTAATATGTGATACTGAATCTAAAGTAATTAAAGATATATAAGATATACTACACGACGACACATGTTGTTTAACAATATGATTTTAAGGCGTATCAACACTTTGCTTGATACGCCTATTTTTTAGGGACTTTATCACTACATTCAACCCCTTTATTACCACTCTTAATACTACATTCATCAGAGCGAGAAATATGTTAATTCGAAATAAAGTTTAAACGTTTTGAAAAAGTTTGATTGTTTGTAAAAAAATTAATCGTTTATAAAAAAGTTGCACTGTATTGTCTCTTTTCTATTAAAGGATTCTAAATATGTTTTGATCAAATTTTTATAAAAACATAAGCTGTATACAAAAATAGCTTCAATTTATTAGCTGTAAAATGAGAGCTTGAGTATCATTTTTGTAAGCGTCAAATATTCCCCGCATGCCATTTGTAAAATACCTTCAATAAAAAAAGCTATCCTAAGTCGGATAGCTAAAATTCGTGTATCTATATCTAAGGTGCTTTCATTTATGTGCTCGCGAGTTGAACAAGTAATAAAGCCATTAAATTTCTGATAAGCACGCTTCAATATTTTTTTGCAGTGATAACAAATTAGAATCTGAGTTAACTTCTATATAAAAACTTTTTAAAAATGACTTACAGTTTGCTTTTAGGAACAAATAATGTTCCTCATCAAGTTCTTCTTTTTGAGATTTCATTTCCATTGGCATACGTCTGATTAAAGTTTCTATTTCTTCTATCTCTAATCCTCGATTTAACATTGCTAGAATTGATCTTATCATTCTACCGTCTTCATTATGGATATAAACACCTTTTGTGTAAAATATTTTTTTCCAAAGCGTTTCTAATATTTCTGAATAATACTTCTGTCCTATTTTTTCGTTTTTTACAAGTTCCACACAAGCGTCAGCTACATGCGCTACACTGTGGGCCCATCCTTTTTCAGGGACATATCCTCTTAAATCCAGTTCCAAATTAATATAATGAATTAACGTATCTTTTGCTTTATAAACAACAGATTCGGGTAGAAAATGATCCTCGTTATCCTTGTATAAAATGAGTTCTATTAAAAGTGAAGTAAATGATCTAGTAAATACAGTATCTGTCCCATTCTCGCCAATCCCTTTAAATAATAAGTCACTTAAACAAAATTCTAATATTTCTACTTGTAGCTCATGCGCAAGTTGATTATCTAATATCAATTTACTAAAAGAACTGTAAATCAATTCTCTAAGTTCGCTGTCCGTTGAACCGATATGATTAATCATCGCTTTTACAATATCAATCTTTTTTTCTTCGTCCCATATTTTTTGCCCGCTTTGAATTTCCTTTAAAACTTTTTCCAGTTCATTTTCCTTTGTTTGCACTGGGTGGGATAGTAAATTCATCATTTAATTTTCTTCCTCCTAGTTTATAGCAAGAACAATGCTGCTAGGATAAGAAGTCCATAAACCTAGGTAAGCGCATGAATAATCCCTTACCAATAAGCACACGCAAGCTTATTTTAGATCATTATCGCTTAAGATTTAAAATACCATTTATAAGTAGGTTTAATGCTGGACATCGTAATTTTTATTGTTCTTGTATGAAATTTAAAAGTACACAAGATTACCCCTCCTCACACGAATATATTTCCCAACATATTCCATTATACAGTAATGTACAACTTTAACAATTGATATTTATGACTTTTCTGAATATTTAATTTTATGATACGAAAGTAATACTTCTATCAGCAGGAGTGATTTCATCCACGAGGGATAAAAATGAATTGGCAACATAAATTGTCGTATAAAAAAACAAATACATGTCGTGATAAAAGGAGTGGATTGCCCACTCCTCTTTCATTTTCTTATAATTGTTTAACAACATACTTTTATTGCTAGAACAAGCCTTAAACTTAATTACTCTTGTCTTTCAGTAAAACATGTGGACTTGGTGTTTTATTTATCATTTCCCGACAGCAAACTCCCACCTCAAGGAATGGGTAGGACATGGTCCAATGAGTAGGTGGGAGCTGAATGACGGTTAGGCAAAAGCCTAAAGGTTCTTCTTGGTGAAGAATCAGTATAAGGTACCGGTATCGTAATCAGTTCGTTCCAATAGAAAGAAAATGTTGCAGCTCCGAGGCATTTTTACATCTACGAAATTGTTTCATTGTAAAAGTTCTTTCATTTGTATATTTTTTTGAAAGGGACAGAGGACTTTCGACAAAAAAGAAGAAATGATACGTGATCAGTATTTTTTTGCTATATCATGATATCGTTCTCATATATATCATGAGAACGATTGTAAACAAATAAAAAAAGGAAGTGAGGTGAAAAGCGGTGCTTATCCATAAAGCGTATCAGTTCCGGATCTATCCTAGTTTAGAACAAAAAATAGCTATTATGAAAACAATTGGTTGTTCACGTTTTGTATTTAACTACTTTTTGGAAAAGTGGAATGATAGATATAAAGAAACAGGA
>NZ_MAOI01000065.1 GCF_001884235.1 Bacillus paramycoides
GGTTTAAATCAAAAAACAATAAAGTCCAATCCTATATAACGAAACATACAAATGGAAACATTGCGATTATAGATAATAAATTGAAGTTACCGAAACTTGGTCTTGTCAAATTTGTCAAAAGTCGTGAGGTAGAAGGACGAATTTTGAGTGCTACTGTCAGAAGGAATCCAAGTGGAAAATATTTTGTCTCGATTCTTGCTGAAGTAGAAGTACAAGAATTACCGAAGACCGATTCCGTTGTTGGTATAGATGTTGGTGTGAAAAACTTTGCTATTCTTTCAACAGGTGAGGTATTCGGTAATCCAAAATGGTTTCGGGTATTAGAAAAGAAACTTGCTCATGCCCAGCGTATTCTATCTAGACGTACAAAAGGTGGAACGAACTGGCAGAAACAGCGAATGAAAGTCGCTCGTATTCATGAACGAATTAAACAGGCAAGAACGGACTATTTGCAAAAACTCTCTACTAGGATCATCAAAAACCACGATGTGATTGGGATAGAAGATTTGCAAGTATCGAATATGTTACAGAATCACAAACTAGCGAAAGCAATTCAAGAAGTATCATGGTCACAATTCAAAGCGCTGTTGTTGTATAAGGCACGCTGGTATGGGAAACGAGTGATTGTGGTGTCGAAAACATTTGCTAGTTCCCAAACTTGTTCGTATTGCGACTACAAAAACAAAGACGTGAAAAGCCTGAACCTGCGTGAATGGAAGTGTCCTTCTTGTGGTATGTATCATGATAGAGATGTGAACGCAGCGGAAAATCTGAGAAAAGAGGCCGTAAGGCTCCTAACCGTAGGGACTACGGGGATCGCCTACTCATAAAACTGAGGGATACCTTGGTGTTCGTAGGAATCCCCCACTTCAAACAGCTCGTTAGAGTGTTAAGTGGGGGTAGTTCAAAAATTAAAGATCACCTTGCTCCTCATCACCACGAACAACAAGGACATCGCATTTCGCATAGCGAATAATATGTTCAGAGACGCTACCAATTAGGAACCGTTCTACAGCATTTAAACCAGTTGCACCGCACATAATTAAATCCACTTTATGTGTTGGGGCAATTTCTTTTGAGATTTTAGATTTTGGATTACCAAATTCTAATACAGTTTCCACTTTTTCAAGACCAGCTTCAACCGCAGTCTTTTTGTAGTCTTCTAATAAGTCTTCTGCAAAGAGGTTTGCACGCTCAGCAATAGCGCGGCTATAAGCCTCTACTGCGGAATATGCTTTCACATCAACGATATGAGCAATTGTTAATGTTGCATTGTTTCGTTTTGCGACTTGAATTGCTTTCTTAAAGGCTTTTTCTGCTTCTTTGGAACCGTCCACTGCAATTAAAATATTTGTATATGTATTATTCATAGTAGATTCCTCCCAATTCATTTTCATAAACGTTTACAACTTAATTATAAAACAAATTATGGTAATGTGCTTGCTAAAACGTTACAGAATTTTGAAAACTCTGTTTTAGTTCATTTTAGTTGTAATTGGAGCGAGAACTTGTTACATATGAAGTATAGCAATTTAAAAGGAGGCAGTTTTGTGAGACACGCGCTCATTACAGCCGGTACGAAAGGTTTAGGAAAGCAAGTAACAGAAAAGTTATTGGCTAAAGGATATTCAGTAACAGTAACGTATCATAGCGATATATGTGCTATGGAAATAATGAAAGAAACTTATAAAAATATGGAAGAACGTCTACAGTTCGTGCAAGCTGATGTCACGAAAAAGGAAGATTTACATAAAATAGTAGAAGAAGCGATGAGCCGTTTTGGCAAAATTGACTTTTTGATTAATAATGCTGGTCCGTATGTATTTGAACGGAAAAAATTAGTCGATTACGAAGAAGACGAATGGAATGAAATGATCCAAGGTAATTTAACAGCGGTGTTTCATTTATTAAAACTTGTCGTGCCGATTATGAGAAAACAGAACTTTGGTCGTATTATTAACTATGGTTTTCAAGGAGCAGATAGCGCGCCTGGATGGATTTATCGTTCAGCCTTTGCAGCTGCGAAAGTAGGGCTTGTTTCATTAACGAAAACAGTAGCTTACGAAGAAGCGGAATATGGTATTACTGCGAACATGGTTTGTCCTGGTGATATAATTGGTGAAATGAAAGAAGCGACGATTCAAGAAGCACGAAAGCTAAAAGATAGTAACACACCAATTGGTAGATCCGGAACAGGTGAAGATATCGCAAGAACTATTTCGTTTTTATGTGAGGAAGATTCGGATATGATTACCGGTACAATTATTGAAGTAACAGGTGCGGTTGATGTTATCCATAAACATCTCAAATAATGAGTAGTTGTAGTAATTGGACAGGTGATTTTCATATATAAGAATCATACTGTCCTTTTATGTGGAAGAAATTCTATCGGAAAACTTGTATTATTTTTTGTCAAATATTGAGATATTATGTTAAAATATAAGAGCGTAGAAAGCGCTTTAAAAAATGATTCAGGGGTCATTTCATAACTCAAGGGGGAACTAATAATGCGTATCGGTATTCCAACAGAAATTAAAAACAATGAAAACCGTGTGGCAATGACGCCAGCGGGAGCTGTACATTTAGTACAAAATGGTCATGAAATTTTTGTTCAAAAAGGAGCAGGTGTAGGATCAGGCTTTACAGATGAAGAATACGTACAAGCTGGTGCGAAACTTGTTGAAACTGCTGAAGAAGCATGGAATCAAGATATGGTTATGAAGGTAAAAGAGCCAGTTGAAAGTGAATACGGTTATTTCCGCGAAGGTTTAATTTTATTCACATACTTACATTTAGCTCCAGAGCCAGAATTAACAAAAGCATTAATTGATAACAAAGTTGTATCAATTGCATACGAAACAGTACAATTAGAGAATCGTTCTTTACCATTACTTGCACCAATGAGTGAAGTTGCAGGCCGTATGGCTGCGCAAATCGGTGCACAATTCCTTGAGAAAAACAAAGGCGGTAAAGGTATTTTACTTGCAGGTGTTCCAGGAGTTAAACGCGGTAAAGTAACAATTGTCGGCGGTGGTCAAGCTGGTACAAACGCAGCAAAAATTGCAGTTGGTTTAGGTGCAGATGTAACAATCATTGACTTGAGTGCAGAACGTCTTCGTCAATTAGATGATATTTTTGGTAATCAAGTAAAAACGTTAATGTCTAACCCATACAACATTGCAGAAGCTGTTAGAGAATCTGATCTTGTAATCGGTGCAGTATTAATCCCAGGTGCAAAAGCACCAAAACTTGTAACAGAAGAAATGATTAAATCAATGGAACCAGGTTCTGTCGTTGTAGATATCGCGATTGACCAAGGTGGTATTTTCGAAACAACTGACCGTATTACAACTCACGACAACCCAACTTATGAAAAACATGGTGTTGTTCATTATGCAGTTGCAAATATGCCAGGTGCGGTTCCACGCACATCAACTCTTGCGTTAACAAACGTAACAGTACCATATGCAGTACAAATTGCTAACAAAGGCTACAAAGATGCTTGCTTAGGCAACTCTGCATTACTAAAAGGTATTAACACATTAGATGGATATGTAACATTCGAAGCAGTTGCAGAAGCGCACGGCTTACAATATGCTGATGCGAAAGAGCTTCTTGAAAAAGCTCCTGCTTTATCATAATAGAAATAAAATAAAGACCTTTCCTTTGTAGGAAGGGTCTTTTTGTTTAAACTAATTATCTAATTTCTTCACAATTTTCAAGCCGAACATCATTGTGAAGAAAAGAATTCCAAACAAGTAATACAGGGCATACTCAACTCGTATCGTCGAATTTTTGTCAGTGATATATAAAATAAATAGTATCGCAGAGCCGATTAAATGAGAGAGGCCGAAAATTTGCGCCATAAGTTTTAAACTCATTTTCTCAATTCGTTCATCTATCTCAGGTAATGGATATTTCTCGGACTCTTTCTTTTTTTTCTTAAAGAATATTCGTTTCACTACAAATAGTACCAAGGCTAAGAGTATGTATACGCCAGCGAATAGAAGGACAGAGCGAATCGTTTCTTCATCATTACTATTGAAATAAAGAAAAATTGATCCTAACACTAAAATGGTAAGATGTGAAATGAATTCTTGATTAAAAGTATTTTTCATTCTTTTTCCTCCCTAGTTTTATCTAATTGAAATAAATCTTCTACTTTACAGTTGAAAAACTCACATAATTTCAATGCTAATTCTAAACTTGGGTTGTATTTATTCTTCTCGATAGCGATGAGGGATTGTCTAGTGATTTGAACAGAGGAAGCTAATTGCTCTTGGGTGATGTCTCTAACGACGCGGAATTGTTTTACTTTATTTTGTATCAAATATACAAAGTCTCCTTTTTGTAAATTTGTTACATTTATTATATCCATTTTTAGGAAATAAGTAAATAAAACTTTACAAAAAGTAAACAAAACTTTACGAGAGATATCGCTTGTTGCAATGCATATTTTTGTGATAATTTGGAATTAAACGGAAAGTGAAAGTCGATAGAGGGGATTGGGTGGGGAGAACTATGGAAACAGTAAATCTATTAGAGTTAACAAAAGATATTAAAGACCAACATAAGAACTTCGTCGTTTCAAATGTAAATAGTCATTGTTTACGAATTGCTGTATTTGCTGGTGAATATGATTGGCACTATCATTCTAATTCGGATGAATTATTCATTGTGTTAGAGGGAGAATTACTGATCGATTTTCAAGATAGAGAGACGGCAGTTTTAAAGCCAAATGATTCTATTTTAATTCCAGCAGGTACAATTCATAGAACGAGAGCGTTGAAGAGAACGGTAAATCTTTGCTTTGAAAATGTAGAGGCGGATACAGTAATTGTGGAGGTCGTATGAGAAGGTTAGAGATTGAAGAATACGATAAAGTAATTCCGCTTTTAGAAGGGAATCAACGAACAACAACTTTTGCGTATGCAGTTTGTGATCAAATCATAGATGGTGAAATTTTTACAAATGCGAAATTAACAGCAGGACTAATCGTTACAGCTAACGGCATTTATTATTTGTTTGGCGACACTTATGACCGAAGTTTTAACGAAGATTTAGTTTCATATATTGAAACAGCTATTGAAAAAACAGAGAAACGATTTACACTGTTCACTTCGAGTAAAGAGTGGGAAATGATTATTGAAGAGCGTTTTAGTAATGTACTCCGGAAAATTCCAAGAATGACATTTCAATTTCAAAGAGAAGTTCTTGAAGAAAGAAAACAAGATTTTAACAAAAATACATATGAAGTTAAGTGTATTGATAAAAGCAATATAGAAAGAAGTAATGAATTTACAGAGGAATATTACAAAGAATATTGGGGATCAAAAGAAGCGTTTTTAAATAGTGGCTTTGGTTTTTGTATAGAACAAGATGGGATAATCATAGCTGAATGCGTCTCAATATTTAGCGGGAATGGTTTTGCTGAAATTGATATTGCTACGCATGAGGCATATCAAGGGAAAGGATTAGCTAAAGTTGTCGCAACAAGTTTCATTGAACATTGTATACAAAATCATATTATACCGTGCTGGGATTGTAATGTGGATAATATTCCTTCGCAAAAGTTAGCTAGTAAAATAAGTTTTCATAATCCAGTAGAATATGATCTATTTGTGCGTAAGAAAATGGGGGAATAAAAATGAATGTGGAATTAACGAGATTTAAAGTAAAGCAAGGTAAAAGTCATCGTGTAGATGAATGGATGCAGCTTCTTAATGACAATATGAAAGAAGTGCTTTTGACATTAAACGACGAAAAAATGTATGTCGAGACAATTTTCCGGGAAATAAGAGATGGAGAAGAGTACTTATATTGGTATTCTGTGCAAGGAGAAGGTGGTACTCTTGTCGAAAATTCTCATCATGAAATTGATAAAAAACATTTAGCGTTTTGGTATGAATGTATTGATGAGGATGATCCGGCTGTCGATATGAAGACGGAAGTCGTTATGATTCAAGATGTTGTGAAAGAAGCGATGAAATAATAGAATAGTATTTTTGGGAGAAGCACATCAAAACAGATGTGCTTTTTATTATGAAAAAATTTTTTTAGAAAAGCTGTATACATTTTACGCTCTCAAACGTTGAGTATATAGAAAGGAGAGCCGAATGAGTCATGATACGTTTGAAACATTATTAATAGAAAAGTCAAAAGCTGTATTTGGATACTTAATTAAGATTGGAGCAGATAGAAAAGAAGCGGAAGATATTGTGCAAGATACTTTGTATAAAGCTTTATTGCTTATAGGGGAAATACCGCTAGAACATTTAACTCCTTGGCTATTTAGAGTTGCGATCAATCAGCACCGAGATTTACACCGAAAAGAAAAAAGATTAAATCCAATTGCGATTGAATCAGTTGTTCTTATAGGTCAAAAGTCATTAGATGAAGTGCTTTTGACAAGTGAACTACAAGGCGAGGTACAAGAAATATTGGAGACGATGACGGAGGATTATCGTCATATTTTATTGTTGAAATATGAGTATGAACTATCTTATAAGGAAATTGCCATTTTATTAAGTATGAAAGAAGAAACAGTGAAAACAAGTTTGTACCGTGCAAGAAATCAATTTAAAAAATTGTATAGGAGGAGAACTAATGAGTCGGAAAGACTTTGATTTGAATATGGATGATAAGCAGATGAAGACTTTGATGAAGAGGGCGAAGAGGAAGCAGCTTTTTAGAAATTTTGTCATCTCAATCTTTGCATCTACTTTAGTGATCGTTGGATCTTTCACCTTAATAGTATATTTAAAACAAAAGAACTTTAATGAGATGGAAAAAAGAGTATTTGCAGAGCAAACTGTAACGGGGCCTAACATAAAATTTTATTCTCATAGAAAATTAAATATGGGTTTAATGAGCGATTCTATTATGTATAGTTCGTATAAAAATATTTCGGGTCAACCGGTTAAGTGGATAGATGAAATATATGAATATGATGTATGGGGCTATATGTCAAGAAGTCATAATGGAAATACGCATTTAGAGGAAGAACTATCGAATATAGACGAAGCTGAAACTTTGCAGGACTACAATATACAAACGATGCAACGCGAAATGAGGTTTTATTTGCCGTTCATGAAGTATGTAAATTATGCGAATGATTTAAATCAAATTGGGGATTTAAAAAATAAAGTCGCGGAAGTGGCTCTATCGTTTGATAAAGCGTATACGATGGATGAAATCATGAGAATACTACCAAAAGGTGTACAACCAGTTTGGTTTTGGGTAGATACATACAATGAAAAGAAACGAGATGAATATGTTGGTTTAACAGATCCGAAAACGGGTGCTGTTTTAAATGCTGAAAAATCTACTCTTGTCTATGGATTTACAGGAAGCTATGCTAAAAAAGAAGAAGAAATAAAAATGGATTTTGAGAGGCATTCAAAAGAATTTATGGGAGCAATGAAAACATTAGCAGAAGATGAACGACATATGGATAATGCGAAAGATTCGTATAAGGAAATAAAAAACACAAAACCAAAAGATCTACCAATATACGGTGTAGTCGTAACCGGGAAAATAGAGAATTTACAAAGTTTACAAGGTGCGCCATATATTAAGGCGGCTGTAAGAGGTGTAACAGTTGAGAAATATTGATTACAACTAATTAATGTGAATAATCAGAAAATTTATGTTATAATATGGGAAAAGGAGGTTTATATGAGGCAAATACATGGAGCAATTTATATTTACATAACAATGTTTTTCGTGGGGATATCCTATGGTTTAGGGCACGTGTATTCGCATCCTATATTAACTTTTTTAAGTGGAGCATGTATGGTGATTGCGTTTCTTGTCCACCTCTTCTCAGTTTGGATCGTGAAATTTCAAATAAATATTAGTGAGATAGAAGAAGGCACTTTTTAAGAGCCTTCTTTTTTAATAATATTGGCGAAGCCCCTGTAGTAATTTTTCAATTTCGCATTCAGTTTCTTTACATATAGACATTGTACGTAATCTGAAAAATAAGCTACGTAAGAAAGATTTTATATTTCCGAATAGAAATTCGTACGAGTTAATATGTAGTGTCGGTTTTTGAACTTGCAATTGAGCTACTAGATCACGAAGGGCTAATATGAGTACTTCTTCCTCTAGACCATTTTGCAGCATTGCGACAATTGGACAAACGATACGTTCATCTTCTTCATACTTGTAATAGATGGAATGGACACCAACTTTATTTAATAAAGTTGGTAGTATTTCTCCGTAATGTGAAGTTCCCAGTTTAGGATTATTAACAAGCGCTTCAAATGTATCTGAAACATGAGCGATACTATGTGCCCAGCCACGGTCTTGAACATATCCTCGTAAGTCATGTTCTTTGTTCATATATAGAATTAATTTATCTTTTACATTTAAAATATCAGACTGTGATAAGAAATGATGTTTTGTATCAGCATCAATAATGAGCGCAATTAATAATGTCGTAAATGCTCGGGTAAATACAGCATCATCGTCATCTAAGTGAACCTTATAAAATAAATATTTTTCACTGATGCTTTCTGAGAATAGTTTCTGTAAGTGGGTGTGTGAAATATAGTCCTTCTTGATTAGATGATAAAAAGTAGAGTAAATGAGTTTGTCTCTTAAATAGCTATCGGTAACACCGATATGTTGAAGCATACTTGAACTTAAAGAATCAATATGAAGTGTGTTGTTGATTATGTAATTATTATTACGAATTTCTTCTAACTGCTGTTGTAACATATAACCCTCCTATTTTAGAAAATTCTGTATATTAATAGTATAATGGGAGGAAGAAATAGACAAGAAATAAGTTCTTTTGAATGACTCGATATGGGGGATCGTTATGAGGAAAGCCACGTTCTTCTTCATTAGTATTTTATTTCTAATAATATTATCAGCGTGTACTACGAAAACAGTAGAGCAAGTAGGAGTAAAAGAAGAACCTAAAGAAGGGTATATCATATTAAGAAATGACACGGTATTTTTTGTCGGTGATAAAACGTTTAAAACAAAAGTAGAGTTGCAAAATTATATAGAACAACAAATAAATAAAGAACATCCATCAGATACAATTTTGAGGCTGAATGATAAAAGAGCCTATGATCAATTAAAAACAGGGGATAAAATAAAAGTATGGTCTTCTCAAGTACTTGAAAGTTATCCAGCAAAAATGATTGTAGAGAAACTTGAAATAGTAGAGAAATAGAAAAAGGTAGCGATCACGCTACCTTTTTTATTATTTCACAAATTGTAATTCTTTCGGGAATTTCGTTAAAATTTCTGATCCGTCTTTTGTGATGTAAATATCATCTTCAATACGAACGCCACCTACGTTTGGTACGTAAATACCTGGTTCGATTGTGAAGACCATACCTTCTTTTAATAGAGAATCGTTGCCTTCTTTTACATCTGGATATTCGTGTACGCTAATTCCAAGTCCGTGACCAAGGCGGTGTGGGAAGAAGTCTCCGTAACCTGCATCTGCGATGACAGAGCGAGCAGCGTTGTCGATTGCGCCAAGTGTAACGCCTGGTTTACATGCTTCAACTGCTTGTAGTTGTCCAGCAAGTACAGTGTTGTAAATGCGAGTTTGTTCTTCAGAAATATCACCAAACGCTACTGTACGTGTAATGTCAGAGCAGTAACCTTCAATAATTACACCTAAATCAAATAGTACGAAATCGCCGCGTTTCATTTTGTTTGCACCTGGAATACCGTGTGGAAGAGCAGAGTTTGCACCTGCTAATACCATCGTATCGAATGACATTTTATGGATGCCTTTTGTTTTTAATTCATGCTCAATAATTGCTAATACTTCTAGTTCGCTGCGATTTTCTTTAATTGCATTTACACCAACTTCAACAGCATAGTCTGCCATTTTAGCTGCTTCACGTAAAATAGAAAGTTCTTTTTCATCTTTAATTAAGCGAAGCTCGCGAACTTTCTCTTCAGCTGATTTGAAAGCCGCTTTCGGGAATAATTTTGTTAACTCTTCGTAGCGCTCTACGTTTAAATGTTCTTTTTCAATTGCAACTGCATTTGCATCAATACCACGATCTTTAATTGCTTTTGCAATCATATCCCATGGTTTGTCAGTATCAGTAAATCCGATAATTTCATGTGCCCAACCAGCGTTACGTGCTTGGCCTTCTTCCATTTTAGGACAAATTAAAATAGGCTCTTTTTCTTGGAATACAAACATACCAAGTAGTCTTTCATGTGGTTCGCAGTGGAAGTTTGTCATGTAGAAGACGTTTGGTGTAGAAGTTAAGAACGCAGCCTCTACGTTTTTTTCTTTTAGCCATTGCATTAAATTTTCTAATCTAGCATTCATCGATAGGCACCCCCGAGATATTTAATTACAAATATAACTTTACATCGGATGAAAGCGTTATGACAAGTAAATAGATGTTAGAAAAGACAGGGAATTAAGAAATCATGTAGAATAAAAAGTGTGAATGTGAATAGGGGAGGAATGGAATGATGAAAGTATCTTATCACGGGCATTCAGTTGTAAAGATTGAAACGAATGGAAAGGTTATTTTAATTGACCCATTTTTAACGGGGAATCCGAAAACAGATTTAAAAGCAGAAGATGTAAAAGTTGATGCGATTATTTTATCGCACGGACACGGTGATCATGTCGGCGATACAGTAGCGCTAGCAAAAAAAAATAATGCGGTTGTTGTGGCGCCGTTTGAATTAGCGACATTTTTAGGATGGCAAGGTGTAAATACACATCCAATGCATATTGGAGGTTCACACGAATTTAACTTCGGTAAAGTGAAATTTACGCAAGCGTTCCACGGTTCTAGTTATATTGATGAAGAAAATAAAACAATTACATATACAGGTATGCCAGCTGGTATTTTGTTTACGGCAGAGGAGAAAACTGTATATCATGCAGGAGATACTGCTTTATTCTCTGATATGAAGTTAATTGGAGAACTTAATAACGTTGATTTAGCATTTTTACCAATTGGTGATAATTTTACAATGGGGCCAGAAGATGCTGTTTTAGCTGCAAAATGGGTAGGTGCGAAAACAGTTGTACCGATGCATTACAATACGTTCCCAGTTATTGAACAAGACCCTTATCAATTTGTAGAAAAACTACAAAATTGTACAGGGAAAGTATTAGAAGCTGGAGAAAGTATTACACTATAAAAAAGAAACCCTTCATTTGAACAGACAAGTGAAGGGTTTTTTACGTGTGTAGCACAGCTTTTAAAGTTTGCGCTTGTTTTGGTGATTCTTTTCTTTTTGGGAGTGGCTGTTCGGGTGTTTCATTCAATTCCATTGCAACCTTTTTTCCATCTACGAAAGCTAAAAATACAGCACCTACAACCTCTAAAAATTTTTTCATCATTTATTCGCTCCTTTGTTTCATTTCTTGTCTTAATTGTATATGGAAGCGTGTGGACAAACTATCGAACGAGATGACAATACCATTACATTGTTATAATGGAAGGATTGGTGTAATGTAAGGAGCATTTTGTTATAAAAAAAATAGTACAGACATACAAAGAGAGAGTGTAACAGTTTTGAAAATATAGTATACTGAAAATACAACACATGAAGAATTTAGGGAAAAGAAAGTATGGTGAAACCATTTGGCTACCAAACATAATCAAATTTTAGAACATATTAATAGCCTGCCAGTAGGGCATAAAATTTCTGTGAGGCAAATTGCGAAAGATTTAGGTGTAAGTGAAGGGACAGCTTACAGAGCAATTAAAGATGCAGAAAATAAAGGATATGTTAGTACAATTGAACGTGTCGGAACAATTCGAATTGAACAAAAGAAGAAAGAGAATATTGAAAAACTGACATATGCAGAAGTCGTTAACATTGTCGATGGTCAAGTGCTTGGAGGCAGAGACGGACTACATAAAACATTAAATAAATTCGTAATCGGGGCTATGAAATTAGAAGCGATGATGCGCTATACAGAAGCAGGGAACTTACTTATTATCGGTAACCGTACGAACGCACATCAACTAGCATTAGAAGCTGGAGCTGCGGTGTTGATTACGGGTGGATTTGATACGGAAGATCATGTGAAGAAATTAGCAGACGAGTTAAAGCTACCGATAATTTCGAGTAGCTATGATACATTTACGGTCGCAACGTTAATTAACCGTGCTATTTATGATCAGCTTATTAAGAAAGAAATTGTACTTGTTGAAGATATTTTAACACCAATTGAAGAAACGTTATATTTAAAGCCAAGTGATACAGTACAGCAATGGCATGCCTATAATGAAGAGACGATGCATGGACGTTATCCAATTGTTGATGAAAATAAAAAGGTGTTAGGTATCGTAACTTCCAAAGATATGATTGGTGTTGTGAAAGAAACACCAATTGATAAAGTAATGACAAAGCATCCAATTACGGTAAATGGAAAAATGTCTGTCGCAGCTGCGGCACGTATGATGGTGTGGGAAGGTATTGAGTTACTTCCTGTTGTTGACGAAGGAAATAAATTACAAGGAATTATTAGCCGCCAAGATGTACTTCAGGCGCTGCAAATGATTCAGCGTCAACCGCAAGTTGGTGAAACAATTGATGATATTGTAACGAATCAATTTATGACTCCGAAAGAAGCGAAAAATGAGCATCTATACCAATTTTCAGTGACACCACAAATGACCAATTCAATCGGGACGTTATCTTACGGCGTATTCGCAACGATTGTGACCGAAGCAACGAATCGCGTCATTCGTGCGCAGAAGAAGAGTGACTTAATTGTTGAGAACTTAACCATTTATTTCGTAAAGCCAGTTCAAATTGATAATGTTGTATCAGTTCATCCGAAAGTATTAGAAATTGGGCGTAAATTTGGTAAGGTTGATGTAGAAGTGCATCATGAAGGTAATGTTGTTGGAAAAGCATTGCTTATGGTGCAATTGATCGACAAATAAAAAGATGGAACAAATCGCTTTGATTTGTTCCATCTTTTTTGTTTTATAGGTGTTGTCCATCGCTAAAGATGTAAGCGAGTTTTAGTAGAATATGTATAAGGCTGAGTAGGAGTAGGAAAATTATGCTTATTTGGTATGTAGGAGAGGGGTTATATGGAGAGACAATTATATAATGATAAATAACAGAATATTAATTCTTTTAGATTATATACTATGTTATAATCGGATTGTAAGATAATGGATGTCGGAAGGGGGATGCAATATGTCATCAGAATTACTCTTTTTTGGTGGTATCGCACTCTTTTACTTTCTTGTGATGATACCAATTCAATACTTATATTTACAAGGATTAAATGAAAAAAAGAAACGAACAGGATTATCTCAGCAAGAACTGTACAAACAGATGTCCTTTGAAGAAGAACAATTACATTTTCACGTACAAGGCAATCTATTTAATATACCTTCTGCGTTTGTTGCAAGTATGATTTTGAAGATTAAGGGACGTAAAAAAGCATCACAATATTGATGCTTTTTTACGTTGTTTTATAAGATTCAGCTTCTTTTACTGCTAATGGTAGAAAATGTTTATATTGGCGGAATCCATTAAATGTACTCGCAGTGCCAAATAAAATAAACAAAACACCAACGATGATGCGGGCAGTTGAAAGCTCTAAAAAAAATTGGTTTATCCCAAAGAATAGGACGAATAAGCCAAGTGCCATAGCGGATTTCCCTGAGAGCCAACCTTTCTCCATTGGACGGTTTGTACGAAAGAATTTTGTTTTATAGAAGAGATACAACATAAATGAGACGATAATACAGAAAACTAATACTGGCATAATGCACACTCCCATCGCTTTATATAAAATAGTGGAGAATAAAGAAATATCTAAACTTTCTAACTTTTATTATAAAGCAATTGTTCGCATGTATGAAATATTTTCCGCTATAATGGAGGATAAAGTGAAACTTTAATTAGTGTGGGGATATTTCCCCCCACACTAATTATTAGTTGAACGAATCGGGCTTTTACGTGCAGTTGATCCGCCGCTTAACTTTGTCTCATTGGTTTCAATGTATTTTGAGGTTGGAGTCTTACTACACGTTAATGCGGGATAAAGTGAAGAAGTTGAATGAAAAGGAGATTATACATATGCATGAACAAATTTTAGGAGCAATTAAAGAGTTTGATACAATTATTATTCATCGTCATGTGCGTCCGGATCCAGATGCGTTAGGTTCTCAGTGCGGACTTGGTACAATTTTGCAAGAATCGTTTCCAGAGAAAAATATTTATATGGTTGGGTACAACGAGCCTTCTTTATCGTTTTTACGAGTAATGGATGATATTGAAGATAGTGTATATGAAGATGCACTTGTTATCGTTTGTGATACAGCAAATCAAGAGCGTGTTTGTGATCAGCGTTATACAAAAGGAAAGATGTTAATTAAAATTGATCATCATCCGAATGAAGATCCGTACGGAGATATTACGTGGGTGGATACGACAGCAAGCTCTACAAGTGAGCTTATTTATGAGTTTTATTCTTATGGAAAAGATAAAGGATTAACGATTTCAAAGGAAGCAGCTCGCCTTATTTTAGCGGGTATTGTTGGAGATACAGGCCGCTTCTTATTCCCAAATACAACAGCGAAAACACTTCGTTACGTAAGTGAGCTTGTTGATATGGACGTGAAATTCACGGATTTATACAATGAAATGTATAAGACGAAAGAGAAAATTGCTCGTTTAAACGGTTATATTTTACAAAACTTTACGATGGTAGAAGAAGGAGCAGCTTACATTAAATTAACGAAAGAGGTATTAGAAAAGTTTGATGTACTTCCTTCTGAAGCATCTGGTGTTGTCGGGGCGCTTGGTAATATTGATGGATTAAAGGCGTGGGTTCTATTTTTAGAGGAAGACGATGTTATTCGTGTTCGTCTTCGTTCAAAAGGACCGGTTATTAATAAATTAGCAATGCAATATAACGGTGGAGGACATCCGATGGCTTCTGGTGCAAAAGCATCTTCTTGGGAAGAAGCGGATCGTCTTTTTGCTGATTTACGTGAGCTGTGTAAATAAGAGCTTATATGTTAAAACGAAAAGAAGGAGAGGCGTAGAAGCCCTCCTTCTTTTCGTTTATTTTTCTTTCTCTATATCAATACTAATTTCAAGTACGGTATCAAAAGAGACTGTGTCTACTTTGAAGCGATATATACGATCGTAATGTTTGTACGTTTTATTTTCGATTACCTTTTTGAGGAGGTCTTTATTTTTGGCGATGCTTTGAATGTTTTTCGTTAAAAGATGTTGGAGATCGTTATGGATAGAAGTGGTCATATTTTCGAGTGTAAGGTTGTCTAAGTCATATTTTTCTCGATTTATAATTTTTATTTTGATTTCTTGAATTGTTAAGAGCCGCTTATTTTCCGTATTCAATTTCTCTTGATCTTCGAGAAGGACGTGGAGTTTTGCTTCTTGCTTTTCTATAATTTCTTTTTGTTCTGCTATTTTACTAGCTTGTTCTTGCTGGAAAACACCGTATATGTACAAAAAAATAAACCAGCTCAAAACCCCTCCAACAGCAGCGCCAGCTAAAACTAAATACCACCTTTTTGCTGTATTGGCACTTGGTACTCTCATACATGTTCCTGTGTAAGCCATTTAATAATAATAAGACCAGTTTGCATACCACCAGTTGCGAAAAAAATAAGGAGAATTTGTTTTACGATATCTTTCATATCTCCGCCAAAGAAGCTTCTTTCAAAGCTATAAAAGGTATCGAACGTTCCGCCAATTGCTGCAACGAGTGCCCAAATTCTTAAATTTTGGGCAAATTGATTAATATAAGTTAGAGCTGGTTTTCCGATGAGAAATGCACCAAATCCACCAATTAATGAACCACCAAGTATAACTCCAAAGGCAATAAAGTAACTAATAATAAGCAGAGAGAAAAAAGTATGTTCTCTTACATCCATCGTCATTCCCCTTTCTTCTTCATATATATGGACAAAGTATGAGAAGTATGTTTTGATTTCCGCTTTCCTCATCACCTATAATAAAAGTAGTCAAATAGGTAAAGAGAGGGTACAACAGTGAAGTTTGTGCATTTACAATGTCAAACCGTTTTTAGTTTATTAAAGAGTGCTTGTAAAATTGATGAGCTTGTCATTCGGGCGAAAGAGCTTGGATTTTCATCGCTGGCCATTACGGATGAAAATGTCATGTATGGAGTTATTCCGTTTTATAAAGCATGCAAGAAAAATGGTATACAGCCTATTATCGGCTTAACAGCCTCTATTTTTAGTGAAGAGGAAGAAAGGTCTTATCCACTCGTCTTACTCGCTGAGAATGAAATAGGCTATCAAAATTTATTAAAGATTTCTAGCAGTATTATGACGAAGTCAAAAGAGGGTATTCCGAAGAAATGGCTTGCTCATTATGCGAAAGGATTAATTGCGATTTCACCAGGGAAAGATGGGGAAATTGAACAGTTATTATTAGAAGACAAAGAGAGTCAGGCTGAAGAAGTAGCCCGCACGTATCAAAATATGTTCGACAATTTTTATATAAGTTTACAGTATCACGCGATTCAAGATGAACTGCTTTTGCAAGAAAAACTACCTGAATTTATTAATAAGGTAAACGTTCCAGTCGTTGCAACAAATGATGTGCGCTACATTAATCAAAGCGATGCACTTGTTCATGAATGTTTATTATCTGTTGAGGGTGGAACGAAAATGACTGATCCAGATAGGCCGAGGATGAAAACGGATCAGTATTATTTAAAGTCGTCGGATGAAATGGAAGCACTATTTTCTCATACTGAGGAAGCGATTCAAAACACAATAAAAATCGCGGAGCGTTGCCAAGTGGAGATTCCTTTCCAGGTAAATCAACTACCTAAGTTTCCTATTCCATCTAACGAGACAAGTGATATGTACTTGCGCCGTGTTTGTGAAGAAGGCTTGCAGAAACGATATGGCGTGCCGAAAGAAGTGCATATAAAGCGTTTGGATCATGAATTAAATGTTATTTCCCGCATGGGATTTAGTGATTATTTCCTCATTGTATGGGACTTTATGAAATATGCACATGAAAATCATATTTTAACAGGACCAGGACGTGGATCAGCAGCTGGTTCGCTCGTTTCTTATGTATTGGAAATTACAGATATTGATCCGATTGAATATGACTTATTATTTGAAAGGTTTTTAAATCCTGAACGTGTGACGCTTCCAGATATTGATATTGATTTTCCAGATATAAGACGTGATGAGATGATTCGATATGTGAAAGATAAATATGGTCAGCTTCGTGTTGCACAAATTGTAACGTTCGGAACCCTTGCAGCAAAAGCTGCAATTAGGGACATTGCTCGTGTAATGGGGCTACCGCCAAGAGATATTGACATATTTTCAAAACTTATTCCATCAAAGCTTGGTATAACATTAAAAGATGCATATGAGGAATCACAATCACTCCGTGAGTTTATACAAGGGAACCTTTTGCATGAGCGTGTGTTTGAAATTGCAAAACGTGTAGAGGGATTACCGCGGCATACGTCTATTCATGCAGCTGGCGTTATTATGAGCCAAGAACCGTTAACGGGGAGTGTAGCAATCCAAGAAGGGCATAACGATGTTTATGTTACGCAATATCCAGCTGATGTATTAGAAGAACTTGGCCTGTTAAAGATGGACTTTTTAGGTTTACGTAATTTAACGTTACTTGAAAATATTATGAAGTTTATCGTTAAAAAAACGGGGGAACAAATTGATATAAGAAATCTACCTCTTCAAGATGAAAAGACGTTTCAATTGTTAGGGAGAGGGGATACAACAGGTGTATTCCAGCTTGAATCAGGTGGTATGCGAAATGTACTTCGCGGGTTAAAACCGAATGAATTTGAAGACATAGTCGCTGTTAACTCGTTATACAGACCAGGACCGATGGAACAAATTCCAACCTTTATTGAATCGAAGCATGGAAAAAGAGGAATTGAATATTTACATCCAGATTTAAAGCCGATTTTAGAACGAACATACGGCGTAATTGTATACCAAGAACAAATTATGCAAATCGCATCGAAGTTAGCTGGATTTTCGCTCGGAGAAGCGGATTTACTGCGCCGTGCAGTGAGTAAAAAGAATCGTGATATTTTAGATCAAGAACGTAAACATTTTGTTCAAGGTTGTTTGAAAAACGGATACGACGAGACATCATCAGAACAAATTTATGATTTAATTGTAAGATTTGCGAATTACGGTTTTAACCGAAGTCACGCTGTAGCTTACAGTATGATCGGATATCAGCTTGCATACTTAAAAGCCAATTATACGCTGGAATTTATGACAGCATTATTATCAAGTGCAATTGGTAATGAAGATAAGATTGTGCAGTATATACGAGAAACGAAGCGGAAAGGTTTTCACGTCTTACCGCCGTCTCTTCAGAGAAGTGGTTACAATTTCCAAATAGAAGGAAATGCGATTCGTTATAGTTTACTTTCGATTCGGAATATCGGAATGGCTACAGTGACGGCGTTATTGGAAGAACGAGAGAACAAAATGTTCGAAGATTTATTTGAATTTTGTCTTCGTATGCCATCAAAGTTTGTCACAGAGCGAAATTTAGAGGCTTTCGTCTGGTCTGGATGTTTTGACGATTTTGGTGTTTCGAGGACGACTTTATGGAAAAGTCTTAAAGGGGCGTTAGAGTACGCAAACCTTGCACGTGATTTAGGAGATGCTGTTCCGAAATCAAAATACGTACAAGGAGAAGAGCTATCCTTTATTGAACAGTTAAATAAAGAGAAGGAAGCACTCGGTTTTTATCTATCTAGCTATCCGACAGCGCAGTATGTGAAGTTAGGAAAAGAATTAGAAATTCCATCTCTTGCTCAGGCGATGCGACATAAGAAAAAAGTACAAAGGGCAATCGTATATATAACAAGTGTGAAAGTTATTCGTACGAAAAAGTTACAAAAGATGGCGTTTATTACATTCTGTGATCAAAATGATGAAATGGAAGCTGTTCTTTTCCCGGAAACATATATACATTTTTCAAACAGGCTACAAGAAGGAGAAATTGTTTTAGTTGATGGCACGATTGAGCAAAGAAATCATAAGTTACAATGGATTGTGAATGGACTATATCCGCTAGAAGAAATGGATGTTTATGAAGAGATGAAAGAAGCGTCTGTTTACGTGAAGTTGCCGTCTCAGTATGAAAAAAAGCTTGTAAATCAAGTTACAAAAACATTGTTTGACTATTCAGGTTTTGCGAAAGTACTAATTTATTATGAAAAGGAACATAAAATGGTACAATTATCTCGAAGTTTATCAATTCATCCAAGTGAAGAATGTTTAGGAGCACTTCGTGAAATTGTCGGTGACGAAAATGTCGTTGTGAAAATATAATGGACAATTTCCCTACACTTCGATTATTATAGTAGTAGTGTTCGTGGTCAGACCACTTGGAGAAATTGATATCAGCAAGAATAATTTGAGGAGAGTGGATAGTTTGTCAACACTTCGTGAAGAAGCACTTCACATGCATAAAGTGCATCAAGGAAAATTAGAAACTGTATCAAAAGTAAAAGTAGAAAATGCAAAAGATTTAAGTCTTGCATATTCTCCAGGGGTAGCAGAGCCTTGTAAAGAAATTTATGACGATAAAAGTAAGGTATATGAATATACAATGAAGGGAAATATGGTAGCAGTTGTGACAGATGGAACGGCTGTACTTGGTCTTGGTAACATTGGACCTGAAGCATCTCTTCCAGTAATGGAAGGTAAAGCTGTATTATTCAAGAGCTTTGCTGGTGTAGATGCATTCCCAATTGCCTTAAATACAAACGATGTAGATAAAATTGTTGAAACTGTAAAATTAATGGAGCCAACTTTTGGTGGTGTAAACTTAGAAGATATCGCAGCACCAAATTGCTTCATTATTGAAGAACGTTTGAAAAAAGAGACAAATATTCCTATCTTCCATGATGATCAACACGGAACAGCTATCGTAACAGTAGCAGGCCTTGTGAACGCGCTGAAATTAGTTGGGAAGAAAATGTCTGACATTAAAGTTGTCGCAAATGGCGCAGGTGCAGCAGGTATTGCAATCATTAAACTTTTATATCGCTATGGTGTACGTGACGTTATTATGTGTGACCGTAAAGGTGCGATTTATGAAGGTCGTCCTGTCGGTATGAATCCCGTGAAGGATGAAGTTGCAAAATATACAAATAAGAATCGTATAGAAGGTTCTTTAGCTGACGTTGTAAAAGGTACGGACGTATTCATTGGTGTATCTGCAGAAGGTGCATTAACGGAGGAGATGGTTCGTACAATGAATGACGATGCGATTATTTTCGCAATGGCGAATCCGGTTCCAGAAATTATGCCAGAATTGGCAAAAGCAGCGGGCGCAGCTGTTGTTGGAACAGGTCGTTCTGACTTCCCGAACCAAGTAAATAATGTACTAGCGTTCCCTGGTATTTTCCGCGGTGCACTTGATGTACATGCGACACAAATTAATGAAGAAATGAAGATGGCAGCTGTACAAGCCATTGCAGAGCTTGTATCAGAGGATGAGTTGAATGCAGACCATATCATTCCAGCGCCGTTTGACGCGCGTGTAGCGCCTCAAGTAGCGGCTTACGTTGCGAGAGCAGCAATGGAGACAGGAGTAGCTCGCCGTCAAGTAGATCCAAATGAAGTCGCTGAGAAAACAAAACAATTAGCGCTGATTGGTAAAGAATAAGCGAGGAATTCCCATTGACATCATCAAATACAAAAGTATATCTCGAAATTGTAAAAAAGATCCGTTCCATTATGGAAGAGGATGGTTTAGTAGCGGGGGATCGTTTGCCGTCTGAGCGTGAGTTAAGTTCACGTTTAAACGTTGGACGTTCCTCTGTAAGAGAAGCATTGCGTGCTTTAGAATTGGTAGGGTTAATTGAAACAAGACGCGGTGAGGGGACGTTTATTCGAAACTTTTACGATAACGGTCTTGTACAATTAATTGCTCCGTTTCTACTGCAAGATGAGAAAACAATTCGTGATTTATTACAAACAAAACGATTGCTTGAGAAAGATATGATTCGCATTGTATGTAATTTACCGAAAGAAGCGTTTTCTAAAGTGCTAAGTAAATTACACCAAGTGCTTGAAGAAAACGCAAGTTCAATTCCGATGCTTCATCAAACGTTCTTTAAAACACTTATTGAACAAGTCGATAATTATTTACTATATCGCATTTGGATGATCGTAAATGATTACGTTGCAACTCTTTCTTGTGAAGTTTCAGGAGATTCTATCGAATTGTATAGAAAACTGTATGCTACTTTGGAAGTGAAACAAGAAAATGATGCGTTAAAAATTTACGATGAATTAGTAGAGAATATACAGTTTCACTCGTAATGTATAAAATTTGTCGAAATGACCATGACACGTTATGACAAACATTCTACCGCATAGCGGTTAAAGTTAAACGTAAAGAGAGAGGTTATTAGACAGATTGAGAAGATAAGGCTAACATCAAACTTTGGTGTTAGCCCCATTTTCTTCTTACGCTAACCTTAGCTCTCAATGAAGGGGGTCAAATTGTGCTAAGAGATTTATTCGTGAAAAAGAAAAAGTACGCTGCAATACCTTCAGAACAAGTACGAAAAGATGTACCAGATGGCGTTATGACAAAATGTCCGAAATGTAAAAAAATCATGTATACGAAAGAGCTTCTTAAGAATTTAAAAGTATGCGTAAATTGTGGATATCATCATCCAATGAATGCATGGGAACGTCTTGACAGTATATTGGACGAAGGTTCATTTCGTGAGTATGACAAAGAGATGGTTTCATTAAATCCACTTGAGTTTCCAGGATATGAAGAGAAACTAGAAAACGATCGTAAGAAGACTGAATTGAATGAAGCGGTTGTAACTGGTGAAGGAACAATTGATGACATGCTTGTTGTTGTTGCAGTAATGGATTCTCGTTTTCGAATGGGCAGCATGGGCTCTGTTGTAGGAGAAAAAATTGCCCGTGCAGTTGAAAAGGCATACGACTTACAAGTTCCATTTATTATCTTTACTGCGTCGGGTGGTGCCCGTATGCAAGAAGGGATATTAAGTTTAATGCAAATGGCGAAAACAAGCGTAGCTTTGAAAAAGCATAGTAATGCAGGAGGGTTATTTATTTCTGTTATGACTCACCCGACGACAGGCGGGGTTTCAGCGAGTTTCGCTTCACTTGGTGATTATAATCTTGCAGAACCAGGTGCACTTATCGGATTTGCTGGTAGACGTGTAATTGAACAAACAGTGCGTGAGAAACTGCCGGAAGATTTCCAAACGGCAGAGTTTTTACTAGAGCACGGTCAATTAGATGCGGTGGTGCATCGTGATGATATGAGAGAATCACTCCGTAAGATTTTAGAAGTTCATCAAGGAGGGGAAATGGCTGTATGGCAGAGCTAGAATTTGAGAAACCAGTTGTTGAGCTAAGAAATAAGATTCGCGAACTGAAAGACTATACGAAAAACAGCCAGATGGACTTCAGTGAGGAGATTCGTATTTTGGAAGACAAGCTAGAACATTTAGAGGAAGATATATACGGCAATATGAAAGTATGGGACCGTGTTCAAATTGCTCGTCATGCAGAACGACCGACAACGCTTGATTATATTGAGCACTTATTTACTGATTTTTTTGAATGTCATGGAGATCGCCTATTTGGCGATGATGCAGCGATTGTCGGCGGCATTGCGAAATATAAGGGAATGCCTGTAACTGTAATTGGGCATCAACGCGGAAAAGATACGAAAGAAAATATTCGTCGTAATTTTGGGATGCCTCATCCAGAAGGATATCGAAAAGCACTGCGTTTAATGAAACAAGCGGAAAAGTTCAATCGTCCAATTATTTGTTTCATTGATACGAAGGGAGCTTATCCTGGTAAAGCAGCTGAAGAGCGTGGTCAAAGTGAAGCTATTGCCCGTAATTTATTTGAAATGGCCGGTTTAACTGTACCTGTTATTTGTATTGTTATCGGTGAAGGTGGTAGTGGTGGTGCGCTAGGTCTTGGAGTAGGAGATTACATTCATATGCTAGAAAATTCCACTTATTCTGTTATTACACCAGAGGGTGCGGCAGCAATTCTTTGGAAAGACGCTGGAAAAGCGAAAGAGGCTGCAGAAGCGATGAGAATTACAGCATTAGATTTGAAAGAATTAGGTGTAATTGACGAAATAATTCCAGAAGCTCGAGGCGGGGCGCATCGTAATGTTTTGAAACAATCAGAAAATATAGATTTAATGCTTAGAAAAACTTTTGAACAATTAAGCGGAATTTCGAAAGATGAATTAATCGAAAAACGTTATGAAAAATATATGAAAATTGGGCAAGTTTCGTTTTCAAACGCTTCCATTTGGATAAAATAAGAAAAGCGTGCGTTCCTCTTCGCGAATGCACGTTTTTATTATGAAAAGACACATCTTCTCCATTGTGTTTTTATATTTTTTCGTGTTATTTTATTATAAGGCAAATAATCTTTATGAGGTGAGTACAAATGAAACGTATTGGTGTATTAACAAGTGGTGGAGATTCACCTGGTATGAATGCTGCCATTCGTGCAGTTGTTCGTAAAGCGATTTTCCATGATATTGAAGTATATGGTATTTACCATGGATACGCTGGTTTAATTTCTGGTCATATTGAAAAATTAGAACTTGGTTCTGTTGGCGATATTATCCACCGTGGTGGTACAAAATTATATACAGCAAGATGTCCTGAGTTTAAAGACCCAGAAGTACGACTTAAAGGAATCGAGCAATTAAAGAAACATGGTATTGAAGGACTTGTTGTTATTGGTGGAGATGGTTCTTACCAAGGCGCAAAAAAATTAACTGAGCAAGGATTCCCATGTGTAGGTGTACCAGGTACAATCGACAATGATATTCCTGGAACAGACTTCACAATTGGTTTCGATACAGCTTTAAATACTGTTATTGATGCAATTGATAAAATCCGTGATACAGCTACATCTCATGAACGTACATATGTTATTGAAGTAATGGGACGTCACGCTGGAGATATCGCATTATGGGCTGGTTTAGCTGATGGTGCAGAAACTATCTTAATCCCAGAAGAAAAGTATGACATGGATGATGTTATCGCTCGTCTGAAACGCGGTAGTGAACGTGGTAAAAAGCACAGTATTATCGTTGTAGCTGAAGGTGTTGGAAGTGCAATTGACATCGGTAAGCACATTGAAGAAGCAACAAACTTTGATACTCGTGTAACTGTATTAGGTCACGTACAACGTGGTGGATCACCAAGTGCACAAGACCGTGTATTAGCTAGTCGTCTTGGCGCAAGAGCAGTTGAATTATTAATTGCTGGTAAAGGCGGACGTTGTGTAGGTATTCAAAATAACCAACTTGTTGATCATGACATTATCGAAGCGTTAGCTCAAAAGCATACAATCGATAAAGATATGTATCAATTATCTAAAGAATTATCCATCTAATCGGCTTAATGTCAGATATTTGGGAACGGTTTCATAATTTTCGGAGGTGCAATATGCGTAAAACTAAAATTGTATGTACTATAGGTCCTGCTAGTGAAAGTATTGAGAAATTAGAACAATTAATCGAAGCGGGTATGAACGTTGCTCGTTTAAACTTCTCTCACGGTAGCCATGAAGAGCACGGAGCTCGTATTAAAAACATTCGTGAAGCTTCAAAGAAAACTGGTAAAACAGTTGGTATTTTACTTGATACAAAAGGTCCAGAAATCCGTACTCACGACTTCGTAGACGGACAAGCTGAGCTTGTAACAGGTGCAGAAGTAGTTCTTTCTACTGAACAAGTATTAGGAACTGCAGAGAAGTTCTCTGTATCTTATGCTGGTCTTTATGATGATGTAGACCCAGGTTCTCGCATTCTAATCGATGACGGTCTTATCGAACTAGAAGTAATCGAGAAAGCTGACGGAAACATCCGTACAAAAGTATTAAACAGCGGAACTGTAAAAAATAAAAAAGGTGTTAACGTACCAAACGTAAGCATTAAGCTTCCTGGTATCACTGAAAAAGACGTTAAAGATATCGTTTTCGGTATCGAACAAAAAGTTGATTTCATCGCAGCATCTTTCGTACGTAAAGCATCTGACGTATTAGAAATCCGTGAATTATTAGAAGAGCATAACGCTCAGTATATCCAAATCGTACCAAAAATCGAAAACCAAGAAGGTATCGACAATATCGATTCAATCTTAGAAGTTTCTGACGGTTTAATGGTAGCTCGTGGTGATATGGGTGTAGAAATTCCACCAGAAGAAGTACCATTAGTGCAAAAACGTCTAATCAAAAAATGTAACGTATTAGGCAAACCAGTTATTACTGCAACGCAAATGTTAGATTCTATGCAACGTAACCCACGTCCAACTCGTGCGGAAGCAAGTGACGTAGCAAACGCAATCTTCGATGGTACAGATGCAATCATGCTTTCAGGTGAAACTGCTGCGGGTCAATACCCTGTAGAAGCTGTAACAATGATGGCTAACATTGCAGTACGTGTTGAAAAATCATTACAATATGAAGATATGTTCAAAAAACGTATTAAAGAGTTCACTCCAACAATTACAGATGCAATTAGCCAATCTGTTGCGCACACAGCACTTGCTCTTGATGTAGCTGCAATCGTAGCTCCAACAGAAAGTGGATATACTGCGAAAATGATCTCTAAATACCGTCCGAAATCTCCAATCGTAGCTGTAACATCTGACGAGCAAGTAGGACGTCGTCTTGCACTTGTTTGGGGTGTTCAAGCGTTTATGGCTGGAAAACGTGCAGCTTCTACTGACGAAATGTTAGATACTGCAATTCAAACAGGTATGGATGCAGGTCTAATTGGACTTGGAGATACTGTAGTAATCACTGCTGGTGTTCCAGTTGCTGAAACTGGTACAACAAACTTAATGAAAATCCACGTTGTTGGTGAAGAAGTTGCTAAAGGGCAAGGTATCGGTCGTAAAGCTGCAAAAGGTAAAGTAGTTGTAGCGAAAACAGCTGCTGAAGCTGTAGCGAACGTAAACAAAGGTGATATCCTTGTTACTACAAGCACTGATAAAGATATGATTCCTGCAATTGAAAAAGCTGCTGCTCTAGTAGTTGAAGAAGGTGGCTTAACAAGCCATGCAGCTGTTGTAGGTGTATCAATCGGTATTCCTGTTATCGTTGGTGTAAACGGCGTAACAACAACTTTAAAAAATGGCCAAGAAGTAACAGTTGATGCAGCACGCGGAATTGTTTATAATGGACATGCGGAAGTGCTATAAGAAGTAATACGGAGAGAAGGAGCGGAGTCCTTCTCTTTTTTTTACACAAAAAAGGGTAGAGATAGCTTTAAATACCTGAAATCGCTTTGGAAAACGTTTGTTATAATGTTTAATGGCCGAAGATTATTTATCTTTTGTAGAGCTTATATGAGCGTTGTGAGAGGCTTATAAAGCCATGATAGATGTGATGAGGGAGAGGCGATATTTGAGCCTTTTGAATGAAATATGAAGGAGTGTGGAGTTATGAAGTGGTTACTATGCTTGCTTATTTTAATACCGGCGATTGAGATTACGGTATTAATTGTGTCGAGTCATGTAATAGGTTTATGGTCTACGTTCGCTATGATTGTATTTACGGGTATTGTAGGTGTATATTTGGCGAAACGACAAGGGTTTAAAGTGCTTAGAGAGATTCAATTTAGGTTAAATAGAGGAGAAATGCCGGGTGATGCGGTTCTAGATGGTATTTTTATATTCGTAGGAGGTATTCTTTTGGTGTTACCGGGATACGTAACGGATATACTTGGTTTTATCTTTGTTGTTCCTGCGACGAGGGCTTTATTAAAACCGCTTGTTATGAAGTGGATTGATTGGAAATTTAGAAAGAGAACTACTATTATTGTTCAAAAATAAAGCGTGGATCATAATGATCCACGCTTTATTTTTTTGTTTGTTAATTATGGCTGCTTAGACTTCAGTTGGAATACGAGTTTTTTGTGAAAGTTAGATTGTTGTCAGCTGATAATCAATAGGGATAGAGAGTGGTTCTTGTAAATTAAATGTTTACTTTAGGGAATGTTCTTTCCTCTGTCGAGGTTTGATTAGTGTAAAGAAGATAGGTGAGGGGAGGAAAACTACTGATTAAAAGGGTCCCCTACCTCATTTTGTATATTTATTCATTTACATAAAAAGTAATAAATGTAAGTAATAATTATAGGATAAATAGAATAAAAATGTAATTTCAACCTAAAACATGCGTTTTTTATGCAAAAAATAAGAGAATTATCCTTTTTTAGGAAATTCTCTTTCGGATGTAGTTAGTACAAAAAAGTACAGTGAATAATCAGTGGGAAATTCCCACTGATTACAGTTAATTTTTTTATTGTGTATGAATTAGAAAATATTATTTTGATGGTGAGCCTTTAATGAATTTCCATAAGTCATGGAATACATGAGCTTTGTGTAATGTATTAAGTAGTACTAATGTGACTGGACCGATGATTAATCCTAAAAAACCAAAGAGCTTAAAGCCGACAAATAAAGCGATGAGTGTCGCTAATGGATCAAGTCCAATATTAGATGAAAGTACTTTCGGCTCCATGATTTGTCTTTGGACAATCACGACGATGTATAGGATGAGAAGACCGATGGCGAATGCAGTGTCGCCTGTGAAAAATACGTATATAACCCAAGGAACGAAGACAGCTCCTGTTCCTAAATACGGGAGTAAATCCACAACTCCTGTAATAATCGCGATAGTAATTGCGTATGGCACGCGTAAGATTAAAAGACCGATTAGTACAATGATAGTTGTCATAGATACGAGTGTAAGTTGTGCTTTAACAAAACCGAACAAAGCTTTTCTTAAATCGACAAAAATAGTTTTTCCGTATCCATGTACACGATTGGGTAGGAGTTTTCTTGCTTTATGAGCAAGACGATGCCAATCGTAACTAATGAAGAAAGTGGCTAATAAGATGAATACAAGGACAGTTAAAGTTGTTGGTAATGCACTAATGAAATTTGTTAATCCACTTATGATGGCGGTTAAAAGTTCTTTCATTTGTGTCGTTGCTTCGGTACCTAAGTTTTGAATATTTTGTGTAATAGTGTATCGCTGTGGTTCTCCGAGATGATTAAATTTAGAGATTAAATCATCATAGAGAGGCATAATATGATTAAGTGCAAATTCTTGGGCGAATGCAACGATATCTGGAAACTTCACTGTAACAATTTGTAGTAAGTATGTTGTGGCAGATATTGCTTCAGTTACAAGGTATGTAACAAGTCCGACGATAGCTCCGAACACGAGAATTAAGCTAACGAGTACCGATAACGCACGAGGAAATTGTAGTTTTTGATTAAGGAAATTGACGACAGGATTAATCAAATAAGCGAATGCAAAAGCGATAATAAAAGGGTAAATAAGGCCTGACATGTAAAGTAAGGCATAGAACCCAACTACCGTTGCTACAATGACAAATATGAGTCGTAATATCGTATATAGCAAGTTTCGGTTCAAAGATGTATACCTCCCATTCCAATTTGGATTATCCTAATTCGTTCAACTTATAACTAGTGAGATTCACTGATCAAAGTTTCACTTTATGTTATAGTGGAATGATGGATTTAGCCTGCTTTTGCAGTGGAATAATGACTGTAAAAGCTTGCTGGTGATATGGTAAAAACTTCATTTTCTCTCCTTTTTATTTTACCTGTTTCTTATTAGAAAAGAAAGGAGAGACAGCCGGTGTATACATGCTTTAGTTTTTTTCTGGTTAAAGTCTTGTTTGTAATCTTGAAACGCATATGAAAATTAATTTGTTGCTTTATTATAATTGATAAATGCGCATCGATATAGCATGTATAACGATAGGTTTAAAGGTATTTTTGTTTGGAAACAAGTTCATTATTTTCAGAAAGGAAGTGCAATCATGATTAGTCAGTCAACGTTATTTTTATTCATACTACTTATTATAGGACTAATTGCTAAAAACCAATCGCTTACTGTAGCTGTTGGTGTGTTGTTTTTATTGAAGTGGACGTTTTTAGGAGAAAAAGTTTTTCCTTATTTACAAACGAAAGGAATTAACCTCGGTGTGACGGTTATTACAATTGCGGTGCTTGTACCAATTGCGACGGGTGAGATAGGCTTTAAACAACTTGGAGAAGCGGCGAAATCATATTATGCATGGATTGCCTTAGCTTCAGGGATAGCAGTTGCTTTGTTGGCGAAAGGTGGAGTGCAATTATTAACGACTGACCCTCATATTACAACTGCACTTGTTTTTGGGACAATTATAGCTGTCGCTTTATTTAATGGGGTCGCTGTAGGTCCATTAATTGGGGCTGGAATTGCCTATGCAGTTATGAGTATTATGCAAATGTTTAAATGAGGAATTTTATAGTAATATAAAATTTTTGAATTCTTTCTGTTCACAAAAGTCAGATAATTGTTTATAATAGGATTAGAAACTTTGAAAAGTTACATAACAGCAAAGACTTTACACCAGATAAAATAAAAACAACATAAAACAATTTTATAATGATATTGTTTTATGTTGTTTTTATCATAAAACTCTTCGGAATTAATTTTCCTCACTAACTTGTTGTTCTGAGCGTGAGGATTCGGGGAGACATTCACGCTCATGCTTTCCATGTAAGCAATGGACAATAAGAGGGGAACATCGCAATAAATTTGCATGATCGTGCATTTTGCTTGCCTAAAGAGTGAACGAGCGTTCATAATTTATAAGGGGAGCAAATAGATATAAGGAGCAAGATTGGGAGAATTTTCAGGAAAAGGAGAGAATGTCATGACTGTTATTCGAGGTTTAGAAGGGGTAGTAGCAACAACATCATCTGTGAGCTCTATTATTGATGATACATTAACTTATGTTGGGTATAATATTGATGATTTAGCTGAGAATGCTACATTTGAAGAAGTAGTGTACTTATTATGGCACCGCAAGCTTCCTAACGAAAAAGAACTAGCGGAATTTAGTGAAACTGTGTCTCAATACTATAAAGTTCCAGGTGAGATTTTAACATATTTAAAACAAGTAGATTTAAATATTGCGCACCCGATGTCTGTTTTACGAACTGCAATTTCCATGCTATCATTATATGATGAGAGCGCTGAAATAATGGATGAAAAGTCCAATTATTTGAAAGCGGTTAAATTACAGGCGCAAGTGGGGACTTTAGTTGCGGCTTATGCAAGAATTCGCAAAGGTTTAGATGTTGTTGAGCCAAGAAAAGATTTATCATTAGCTGCAAACTTCTTGTACATGTTAAATAATCGTGAGCCAAATGAAGTTGAAATTGAGGCTTTTGACAAAGCACTTGTACTCCATGCAGATCATGAGTTAAACGCTTCTACATTTACTGCACGTGTTTGTGTTGCTACGCTGTCGGATGTATATTCTGGTATTACAGCAGCGATCGGTGCGTTAAAAGGTCCTCTTCACGGCGGGGCAAATGAAAATGTAATGAAGATGTTAACTGAAATTGGTGAAGAAGAAAATGTAGAATCATATATTCATAATGCTCTTCAAAATAAAGTGAAAATTATGGGATTTGGCCATCGTGTGTATGAGCATGGTGATCCACGCGCGAAACATTTACGTGAAATGTCTAAGAGATTATGCGTGCTTTTAGGAGAAGAGAAATGGTATAATATGTCTATCAAAATTGAAGACATTGTAACAAAAGAAAAAGGTCTTCCACCAAATGTTGATTTCTATTCAGCTTCTGTATACCATTGTTTAGGAATTGACCATGATTTATTTACACCTATCTTTGCAATTAGCCGTATGTCAGGCTGGTTAGCTCATATTCTAGAACAATATGAAAATAACCGTTTAATCCGTCCGCGTGCTGATTATAATGGACCGACACACCAAGTGTATGTTCCACTAGCACAACGATAAGCGAAAAACACTATTTTGATAGTGAAAATACGCTTTCAAAAGTCTGACTTTTTTGGGAAGATGTAATGATTAGAATATTTTAATTTGACTAACGGTTTGAACTGAGGGGTTACTCCCTCAGTTTCATACATATGAAATTTCAAACATGGGGGTTATCACATTGACAACAGGTGAAAAAATTACTGTAACTAATGGTGTTATGAATGTACCAAACAATCCGATTATTCCATTTATCGAAGGAGATGGAATTGGTCCTGATATTTGGGCAGCTGCATCTCGCGTACTAGAAGCAGCAGTTGAAAAAGCTTATGATGGTGAGAAGAAGATCGTTTGGAAAGAAGTGCTTGCAGGGGAAAAAGCATTCAACCAAACAGGCGAGTGGTTACCAGAAGAGACATTAAATGAAATTCGTGAGTATTTAATCGCGATTAAAGGTCCACTTACAACTCCGGTTGGTGGTGGTATTCGTTCTCTAAACGTAGCACTTCGTCAAGAATTAGATTTATATGTATGTCTACGTCCAGTTCGTTACTTTGAAGGTGTTCCTTCACCTGTAAAACGTCCGGAAGATACTGATATGGTTATTTTCCGTGAAAATACAGAAGACATTTATGCTGGGATTGAATATGCACAAGGATCTCCAGAAGCAGAAAAAGTTCTTGCTTTCTTAAAAGAAGCAATGGGCGTTAATAAAATTCGCTTCCCAGAAACTTCAGGGATTGGTATTAAGCCTATTTCAGAAGAAGGGACAAAGCGTCTTGTTCGTGCTGCAATTCAATATGCAATTAACGAAAAACGCTCTTCTGTTACATTAGTTCATAAAGGAAACATTATGAAATTTACAGAAGGTGCTTTCAAAAACTGGGGTTATGAAGTAGCGGAACAAGAATTTGGCGATAAAGTATTTACTTGGGCTGAATATGACCGTATTGTTGAGAAAGATGGTAAGGATGCAGCGAATAAAGCGATGGCTGAAGCAGAATCTGCTGGAAAAATCATCGTAAAAGATTCTATTGCAGATATCTTCTTACAACAAATTTTAACTCGTCCTCGTGAGTTCGATGTTGTTGCAACAATGAACTTAAACGGAGACTATATCTCTGATGCACTTGCTGCACAAGTAGGTGGCATTGGTATTGCACCTGGTGCAAATATTAACTATGTTACTGGACATGCTATTTTTGAAGCTACACATGGTACAGCTCCGAAATATGCAGGTTTAGATAAAGTAAATCCATCTTCTGTTCTTCTTTCTGGTGTATTATTATTAGAGCACTTAGGATGGAACGAAGCTGCGAAATTAGTAACTGCTTCAGTTGAGAAAACAATTGCATCAAAAGTAGTAACATATGATTTCGCACGCTTAATGGAAGGTGCAACAGAAGTGAAATGTTCTGAGTTTGCTAATGAACTTATTAAAAACATGGATGTAGCGATAATCAAAAACGCATAATTAAAGCGGGGGGTAAATTATGACAATCAAACGCAAAAAGGTTTCAGTCATCGGTGCAGGATTTACAGGAGCAACAACAGCATTCTTATTAGCACAAAAAGAACTTGCAGATGTTGTATTAGTGGACATTCCACAGCTGGAAAATCCAACAAAAGGGAAAGCGTTAGATATGTTAGAAGCGAGCCCAGTACAAGGTTTTGATGCTAACATTATTGGTACATCTGATTACGAAGATACTGCTGATTCTGACGTTGTCGTTATTACAGCAGGTATTGCGCGTAAGCCTGGTATGGGCCGTGATGACTTAGTAGCAACAAACTCTAAAATTATGAAAAGTATTACGCGCGACATTGCAAAACATTCACCAAATGCGATTATTGTTGTGTTAACAAATCCAGTTGATGCAATGACATATTCTGTATTTAAAGAGGCTGGGTTCCCGAAAGAGCGTGTTATTGGTCAATCAGGTGTATTAGATACAGCTCGTTTCCGTACATTCATTGCGCAAGAATTAAATCTATCTGTTAAAGATATTACAGGATTTGTTCTTGGGGGACATGGTGATGATATGGTACCTCTTGTGCGCTACTCATATGCAGGTGGTATACCGTTAGAAACATTGATTCCGAAAGAGCGTTTAGAAGCAATCGTAGAACGTACACGTAAAGGTGGCGGTGAGATTGTAGGCTTATTAGGAAACGGTAGTGCATATTATGCGCCAGCAGCATCTTTAGTTGAAATGACAGAAGCAATCTTGAAAGATCAACGCCGTGTATTACCAGCTATTGCGTACCTTGAAGGTGAATATGGTTATAGTGACCTTTACTTAGGGGTACCAGTAATTCTAGGTGGTAACGGAATTGAAAAAATTATTGAATTAGAACTTCTTGAAGATGAAAGAGAAGCGTTAGATCGCTCTGTAGAATCTGTACGTAACGTTATGAAAGTTCTTGTTTAATAATTAAATATAGGCGGAAAAAGATTCGGGGCCCCGAATCTTTTTCTACTATTTACTGAATTGTTTTTTTAAAATAATATGAAAACGCTATCATTTGTAGGATCCTATAATGAAACCATAGACTTATACTATACATTGCCCTCATCATAGTAATTTTCGGATAAGGTATCGCTTTTAGTAGGATAATAAGGTGAAAAAATCGGAGGGGGTTGTAACATGTTAAAGAAAAAAGTTCAAATTGGTCGTAGAATGGATGAAATTACAGTAGGAGAGAAACTAGCTATCACTGAAAAAATTGAGGATAAAGATTTGTTATTGTATTTAGGGTTAACGAATGATGCCAATCCATTATATATTCAGCATGATTACGCATCCCAAACTCCGTATGAAAAGCCGATTGTACCAAGCATTATGCTAACAGGGATGATTACAACGGCGGTTACGAAATATTTGCCAGGTCCAGGTAGTCATATTATTAGGAAGGACCTTACGTTCGTGAAGCCTGTTCACCATTATGAAACGTTACAAATCCACTTTGAAGTTGTGGCTGTTTCTGAGGAGGAACATACAATTGATATGCTTGTATCAGCTTATGATGAACAAGAAGAGAAAGTTGTAAAAGGTTCATTAACAGTAACACCACCTTTTAAATCTGTCTCTATTATGGAAAAAGCATTAGATAATTTTTAAAACATGAAAATATGAATAGCGCTAGCATCCCTGTATTAAAGAGATGCTAGCGCTATTTTTAGTTGAAGAATCCATCTACGAATCCTTGGGCGAAATCTGAGCAGTTAGTTTTAATTGTATCCCAGTTTGAGATGTTAAAAGTAAGAATACATGTTACCACTAAAGATAAAATAGGTAGTACGAGTCGCATAATAAAACCTCATTTATTTTAAATTTATATATAGTAATTTTTGTATTTAATTATTGCATTATTAAATAATGGAAGTCAAATGAAGGGGTGGTTTTTAGAGGAATGAGATGGAAAAGTGAAGACACGATCTTTGAAACGATGAGAGAAGCTGCAGTATGGGCAGATTCGATCGCGAATGAAATGTATGGGAGAGTATTTGATGGATATGAAACACCAGATTATAAAATAGCATATGCTCTTTCGTTTTTCCTAGCGCAAAATCAAGATTTTATAGTTTGTACAGAAGTGAGTTATAAAAAAGATAGGATGATTTATAAGGTTTGGACAACAACTGGATCACTAAAGTGAAATTGTAAGTATTTCGATTTTTCAGAACGATTTTATTATAACCGGGATCCATGAATAGACAATTTTATTGAGGGGGAACCTGTTTTCTAGTATGATGAGAATAACGGGGAAAATACTAGGATGAAGAAGGTTTCAAGTCTATAACTTGGAGGAAGAGAATGAACAATCGTATTTTAGTAGTTGATGATGAGGAGTTTATCTTAACTTTAATTGAATTTAATTTACAACAAGCTGGGTTTGAAGTTATAACAGCGATGGATGGAGAAATGGCGCTTCAAAAAGCGACTACAGAACGCCCAGATTTAATTATATTAGATTTAATGCTTCCGAAAATGGATGGTATGGAAGTGTGTAAAGAATTACGATTGCAGCGTGTTATGACGCCGATTCTAATGCTAACAGCAAAAGATGATGAATTTGATAAGGTGCTAGGTCTTGAACTTGGGGCTGATGATTATATGACGAAGCCATTTAGTCCAAGGGAAGTTGTTGCGCGTGTGAAGGCGATTTTGCGTCGTACGAAATTACAACAGGAAGAACAAGTTTCAGAAGCGCCAGATGAAGATAGCATCATGATTGCAGAACTGAAAATTTTACCTGAGTTTTATGAAGCGTACTTCCAAGGGAGAAAGCTGGAGTTAACGCCGAAAGAATTTGAGCTGCTTGTTTATCTTGCGAAAAATAAAAGTCGTGTATTAACTCGTGATCAATTATTAAGTGCTGTATGGAATTATGATTTTGCCGGTGATACAAGGATTGTTGATGTCCATATTAGCCATTTGCGCGATAAAATTGAAAAAAATACGAAAAAACCGACGTACATTAAAACGATACGTGGTTTAGGTTATAAATTAGAGGAGCCAAAAGGGGATGAATAAATTTCGCTCCAGGCTTCTTTTTACATTTGTTTCTCTCATTGTTTTTATTCTAGTTGGACTAGGTGTGTTATTAGAAACTGTATTTGAAAATTACTATATAGATCATGTTAAAGAGAGAATGGTAAAAGAGACGCAGTATGTTGCGTTATTAGCAGAAGAGCAAGGGTTTGATGCTGTTTTAAAAAAGCCGTATGTATTTGAAAAGTTAGAAGAACAAATACCAGCTTCTATTCTATTTGTTGATGAAAAAAGGAAGGTTCAATATAGCGGTGGGCAACAATCTGCATTTAGTCAAGAGGTGATTAAAGAACTTTCTTCCGAAACAGCAAACCAAAGAAATAAAGTCATTACGAAAGAAACGGATCAAAAGAATGCATTTTATCATGCGGTGTTCGTTCAGGATGTAGCAGGGAAACAAGGATATATTTTGGTGAAAAGTACGATTGAACCTTTGAGGGACATTCACCAAAAAACGTGGGGATTATTAATTATCGGATTTGTCATCGCTTGTCTCGTAGTTGTATTCCTTGGTATGAAAATTACAGGGCAATATATTAGGCCGATTGAATCGGTTACGAAAGTTGCGATTGAATTAGCGAAGGGGAATTATAAAGCGCGTGCATATGAAAGTCGTTCAGATGAAACTGGAATGCTGAGTAAAGCGATTAATATTTTAGCTCGTAATTTACAAGAGATGACACTCGAACAAGAAATGCAACAAGATCGTTTGCACACATTAATTGAAAATATGGGAAGCGGAATGATTTTAATTGATAGCCGTGGATATATAAACCTTGTAAACCGTTCTTATAAGGAAACTTTCCACGTAACTGATGAAGAATATTTAAATCGTTTATATTATGAATCGTTTCACCATACGGAAATTATTGAACTTGTGGAAGAAATTTTTATGACGGAAGTGAAAGTGCGTAAACAAATGTTATTGCCGCTTGGCATTGAGCGAAAGCATTTCGAAGTATATGGAGCGCCAATTATTGGAACGAACCATGAATGGAAGGGAATTGTTCTCGTATTCCATGACATAACTGAGCTAAAGAAATTAGAACAAATGAGAAAAGACTTTTTAGCGAATGTTTCTCATGAATTGAAGACACCGATTACCTCTATTAAAGGTTTTTCAGAAACGCTCTTGGATGGAGCGATGGATAACAAAAGATTTTGTGAACATTTCTTACATATTATTCTAAAAGAAAGTGAACGCATGCAAGGATTAATTGAGGATTTATTAGATTTGTCAAAGATCGAGCAACAAGGATTTAAGTTGAATATGGGTACGGTTGATATGAAGGGGCTTCTTGAGGACATTCACATGGTGCTTGATAATAAAGCGGGAGAAAAAGAAATCTCTTTACAAGTGAATGTATTGAAACGAGTTTCTGTTATTGGAGATCCTAGCCGCTTAAAACAAATCTTTATTAATTTAATTAATAATGCAATCGTATATACGCCAGCTGGAGGCGTGGTTTCTGTTGAATTAGCAGAAGATAAATATAATGCTTATATAAAAGTATCGGATACTGGAATTGGTATTAGTAAAGAAGAAATCCCTCGTATTTTTGAACGTTTTTATCGAGTAGATAAAGCGAGAAGTAGAAATACAGGTGGAACAGGTCTTGGCTTGTCCATTGTTAAACATTTAGTGGAAGCACATCAAGGTACGATTACAGTGGATAGTGAAGTTGGGGAAGGAACAACATTTACAGTTGTTTTACCAAAATCGGCAACTGTAAAATAGGGCGAAGGATGTTTACAATATATTAACAATTGCTTAATTAAATATTAATAAAGTTCTGTTAATATAATATATGAAAACCCCTTCATCCAAGGAGTAATTTTGGACGAGAATAGTTACGCTATTCTCGTCACTTCCCTTTATGCCAATATAAGTCTGTTTATATATAATAGAAAAAACCGTTATTTTTCTTCTCTCTATTAGTCATGTTAATATAGAGAGAGGAAAGGAACGGTTTTTTTCTGTGGAAAAATCGTTTTAAATTTGTATGGGGAGGTTTGCAGTTTGGAAAAAAAAGTCGTATTAGTAGATGGTAATAATATCGCGTATCGTGCTTTCTTTGCACTACCGCTTTTAAATAACGACAAGGGTATACATACGAACGCAATTTATGGTTTTACGATGATGTTAATGAGAATATTAGAGGAAGAAAAACCGACGCATATGCTTGTAGCGTTTGATGCGGGAAAAACAACATTCCGTCATAAAACATATAGTGATTATAAGGGAGGGCGTCAAAAGACTCCGCCTGAATTATCAGAGCAATTCCCGTTTATTCGTGAACTACTTGATGCATTTAATGTTCCGCGTTATGAGTTAGAAAATTATGAAGCGGATGACATTATGGGGACGTTAGCGAAAGAAGCAAGTGAGCAAGGGTTTCATGTTAAAGTTATTTCAGGAGATAAAGATTTACTTCAACTTGTTTCAGATAATACACTCGTATGTATTCCTCGCAAAGGGATTACGGAAGTAGATGAATATACGAAAGAAGCTTTATTTGAGAAATATAGCTTGTCACCAAAACAAATTATTGACATGAAAGGTTTAATGGGAGACCAATCAGATAACATTCCTGGCGTACCAGGTGTTGGTGAAAAAACTGCAATTAAATTGTTAACACAATTTGAAACAGTAGAAGCTGTATATGAAAACTTAGATCAAGTAAGTGGCAAGAAATTAAAAGAAAAGTTAGAAGCAAATAAAGAACAAGCTCTTATGAGTAAAGATTTGGCGACTATTATTACGGATGCACCAATTACTGTGCATGTAGATGATATGGAATATAAAGGATACGAAGCAAGCGATGTTATTCCGATGTTCGAGAATTTAGGATTTACATCTCTTTTAAATAAGTTAGGTGTTACGCCAGAAGAAACAGCGCCAGCTGAATTAGATGATATTACATTTGATATTGTGGAAGAAGTTACGGAAGAAATGCTTCAGCAAGATAGTGCGCTTATTGTAGAGGTACAAGAAGATAACTATCATAAAGCGGACATTCAAGGTTTTGGTATTCAAAATGAAAATGGTTGTTACTTTATTCCGACAGACGTCGCTCTTAAATCAGATGCTTTCAAAGAGTGGCTTGCGAATGGAGAAATGAGGAAACATACATTTGATACGAAGCGTGCTATCGTTGCTCTCAAGTGGAATGGTGTAGATATTCAAGGGATTGACTTTGATTTATTAATTGCCGCTTATTTACTTGACCCAGCTGATACCGATAAAGATTTTCGTGCTGTAGCAAAAATGAAAGAAACACATGCGGTAAAGTCTGATGAAGAAGTTTACGGAAAAGGTGCGAAGCGTGCTGTTCCAGAACAAGAGGTAGTAGCTGAGCATGTAGCTCGTAAAGTGCATGTATTATACGATGTGAAGCAAACATTCGTAGAAGAGTTAGAAAAGAATGAGCAATATGAACTATTTACAGAGTTAGAATTACCGCTTGCGCGTGTATTAGCTGACATGGAAGTGAAAGGTGTTACAGTTGATACGGAGCGTCTTCGTAATATGGGAGAAGAGCTTGCAGGTAGATTAAAGGAAATGGAACAGGAAATTTATGAGCTAGCGGGGACAGAATTTAATATTAATTCACCGAAGCAGCTTGGCGTCGTTCTATTTGAGACCTTAAACTTACCAGTTATTAAAAAAACGAAAACAGGTTATTCTACGTCAGCTGATGTACTAGACAAGCTTATGGATCATCATGCAATCATTCCGAAAATTTTACACTATCGTCAATTAGGGAAACTAAACTCAACATATATTGAAGGGTTATTAAAAGTTGTACATGACGATTCGTCTAAAATTCATACTCGCTTTAACCAAGTGTTAACGCAAACGGGGCGACTAAGTTCAACAGAACCTAACTTGCAAAATATCCCAATTCGCTTAGAAGAGGGAAGAAAGATTCGTCAGGCATTTATTCCTTCAGAAGAAGGATGGATTATGTACGCGGCTGATTATTCGCAAATCGAATTGCGCGTGCTTGCTCACATTGCAAAAGATGAAGGGTTAGTTGAAGCGTTCCAACATGATATGGATATTCATACGAAAACAGCTATGGATGTATTCGGCGTTGGAAAAGATGAAGTGACATCTAATATGAGACGACAAGCAAAAGCTGTAAACTTTGGTATTGTGTACGGTATTAGTGATTACGGACTTTCACAAAACTTGGGGATTACTCGAAAAGCGGCAGGAGAATTTATTGAGAAGTATTTTGAAAGTTTCCCAGGTGTGAAAGAATATATGGATGACATTGTAAAAGACGCGAAGCAAAAAGGATATGTTTCAACGTTATTAAATCGTCGTCGTTACATTCCAGAAATTACGAGTCGTAATTTTAATTTGCGTAGCTTTGCAGAGCGTACTGCAATGAATACACCGATTCAAGGTAGTGCGGCGGATATTATTAAAAAGGCTATGATTATTATGGCGGATCGCTTAGAAGAAGAAGGATTAGAAGCGCGTCTTCTTCTGCAAGTGCACGATGAATTGATCTTTGAAGCACCAAAAGAAGAAGTGGAAAAATTAGAGAAGCTTGTACCGGAAGTAATGGAGCATGCAATTGAATTGGCAGTTCCATTAAAAGTTGATTATTCTTACGGCCCAACTTGGTACGACGCGAAATAAGGAAGGGATAAAATGCCTGAATTACCAGAGGTTGAAAACGTTAGACGGACACTTGAAAATCTTGTAACGGGAAAAGTAATTGAAGATGTAATTGTCACTTATCCAAAAATAGTGAAACGACCGGACGATGTAGAAATCTTTAAAGAAATGCTGAGAGGCGAGACGATTGGAAATATAAAACGAAGAGGTAAGTTTTTACTTCTATATGTAACGAACTATGTAATTGTTTCACATTTGCGTATGGAAGGTAAGTTTTTACTTCATCAAGAGGATGAGCCAATCGATAAACATACACACGTGCGTTTCTTATTTACAGATGGAACTGAATTACATTATAAAGATGTGAGGAAGTTTGGTACGATGCATCTCTTTAAGAAAGGTGAAGAATTTGCTCAAATGCCTCTTGCAGATTTAGGGCCAGAACCATTTGATGCTGAATTGACACCGCAGTACTTAAGGGAAAGACTACAAAAGACAAATCGTAAAATAAAAGTTGTATTATTAGACCAGCGTCTTTTAGTAGGGCTTGGAAATATATATGTAGATGAAGTTTTATTCCGTTCGCGCATCCATCCAGAACGAGAAGCATCGTCTTTAACAGAAGAGGAAATCGAAAGAATTTACGAGGCGACTGTGACAACACTAGGTGAAGCTGTTAAACGCGGGGGAAGTACAATTAGAACTTATATTAATTCACAAGGTCAAATCGGTTCGTTCCAAGAGCTTCTAAATGTATATGGGAAAAAAGGAGAACCGTGTGTAACTTGTGGTACGATATTAGAAAAAACAGTGGTTGGTGGAAGAGGAACGCATTACTGCCCAATTTGCCAGCCTAGAATATAGAAAAGAGATAACATCGGATAGGCATTTGTCATATACATACAGCAGAGCTATGTATAAGGGAGGAGCTTACCGATGTACCTTTATTTATCTCTTATTTTATTAGCTTTTACATTAAGCTTAGATAGCTGTAGTGTAGGGCTGACATATGGGTTAAGAAGCGTAAGAATTCCGCTAAGATCCATTATAATTATCGGGATCTGTTCAGCAGCTGTAATGCTCGTTTCCATGGGAATTGGACATATGATCGCGAAAATATTTTCACCTGTTATCGCAACGCGTATCGGTGGGCTTGTTCTTATTGGAATAGGTATTTGGGTGTTATATCAGTTTTTTCGGGGCGATAAAAAAGAAGAACCGAAGCAAGAAGAGAAAGTTTGGAAGTTAGAAATTGCTTCGCTAGGGCTAGTCGTTCAAATTTTGCGAAAACCGACTGTTGCGGATTTTGATAAATCAGGAATCATCTCTGCAGGAGAAGCGCTACTTCTCGGTATTGCTCTTTCTGTGGATTCGTTTGGTGCTGGAATTGGTGCATCTTTATTAGGGTATGCACCTGTGATGATGGCGACGATAGTTGCGGTTATGAGTTCTTTATTTTTATTTATTGGAATGAAGCTCGGTACGGTTTTATCGAATATGAAATGGTTACAAAAATTTACATTCCTGCCTGGGGTTTTACTCATTATTATTGGAATTTGGAAAATGTAAGTATGGGCGTGGAACATTAGTTTCGCGCCTATTATTATGAGGAGGATTATTATGACAGTTGTAGTTGGATTAACAGGAGGCATTGCGAGTGGGAAAAGTACAGTATCACAAATGTTTCGAGAAATACATATACCAGTCATTGATGCCGATATTATTGCGCGAGAAGTTGTAGAACGTGGAAAACCAGCATATAACAAAATTGTAGAAGTTTTTGGAACGGAAGTGTTACAAAAAGATGGAGAACTTGATCGACCGAAGCTTGGAAGTGTTGTTTTTTATAATGAAGAAAAACGATTGCAGTTAAACAAAATTGTTCATCCTGCGGTGCGTGAAGAAATGAATGAACAAAAGGAGATGTACATAAAAGAAGGTATGCAAGCGGTTGTGTTAGATATCCCTCTTTTGTTTGAAAGTAAATTAACAAATCTCGTTGATCGAGTATTAGTTGTAGCGGTTACGCCGAATACGCAATTAGAACGTTTAATGAAACGGAATGATTTTTCAGAAAAAGAAGCAACGGCACGTATTCAATCTCAAATGCCACTAGAAGAAAAGGTAAAGATGGCGGATGAAGTAATTTATAATGATGGCACAATTGTTGAAACGAAAACACAATTAGCTGCTATTTTGAAAGAATGGAACATTATTGATTAAAAAATTGTGAAATTAATGAAAATGCTTAGTGACATATCTCCTTTTTGTGCTATACTATTATTGGGATTGGAGATAAATAGTATAACGCATTCAAGGGGGATAACATATTATGACTCGTGTGGCAATTAATGGATTTGGACGTATTGGGAGAATGGTATTTCGTCAAGCAATAAAAGAAAGCGCATTCGAAATTGTAGCAATCAATGCAAGCTATCCATCCGAAACGTTAGCACATTTAATTAAATATGATACAGTTCATGGCAAGTTTGACGGAACAGTAGAAGCATTTGAAGATCACCTACTAGTTGATGGGAAAATGATTCGCCTTTTAAACAACCGCGATCCAAAGGAATTGCCTTGGAAAGATCTAGGTGTTGAAGTTGTAATTGAAGCAACTGGTAAATTTAATTCGAAAGAAAAAGCAATTCTTCATGTTGAGGCTGGAGCGAAAAAAGTTATTTTAACAGCGCCTGGTAAAAATGAAGATGTAACAATTGTAGTTGGTGTGAACGATGACCAATTAGATATTACAAAACATACTGTTATTTCAAATGCATCTTGTACAACAAACTGTTTAGCGCCTGTTGTAAAGGTGTTAGATGAGCAGTTCGGAATTGAAAACGGTTTAATGACAACTGTTCATGCTTATACAAATGACCAAAAAAATATTGATAATCCACATAAAGATTTAAGAAGAGCACGTGCTTGCGGACAGTCTATCATTCCGACAACGACGGGTGCTGCGAAAGCGCTAGCAAAAGTTCTTCCACACTTAAACGGAAAACTTCATGGTATGGCACTTCGTGTACCAACACCAAACGTGTCTCTAGTTGACCTAGTAGTAGACGTAAAACGTGATGTGACAGTTGAAGATATTAATGAAGCGTTCAAAACTGTTGCAAACGGTGCATTAAAAGGAATTGTAGAATTCAGCGAAGAGCCTTTAGTGTCTATCGACTTTAATACAAATACACACTCAGCTATTATTGATGGTTTATCTACAATGGTAATGGGTGATCGTAAAGTGAAAGTGCTTGCTTGGTATGATAACGAGTGGGGCTACTCTCGTCGTGTTGTAGATCTTGTAACGTTAGTTGTTAATGAATTAGCGAAACAAGAAAATGTTCAACACATTTAAGTGAAATAAAGGGAGGGCAAGTAAATATTTGCCTTCTTTTTTATTTTTTTCTGAAAAGGGAAAAAATTATATGAGTATATTTTCAAAAAGTGGACATACCAAAAACCATTGGGATTACTGCATTTGTGAATGGTTTATTTTTTTTAGGGAAAAGTAAAGAGGAAAATATGACAGAAAATCGAAAAAACTGTTGTTGCAAAATGAAAATAAACAAAGTATACTAACACTCGTAAACTTAAGAGCTGAGGTACGTAGTCACTACTTAAAGGGTTAGGACCTCTCTGGACTAACTTTCCCCCGTGGTAGTGGAGCAAGCCAAATTGCAAATTAGTTTTCAATTCGAACAGTTAGATTAAATTTACAAGGGGGAACTGTAGAATGGATACTATGGATACGATGGGTCGTCACGTGATCGCTGAACTTTGGGATTGCGATTTCGACAAGCTTAATGACATGCCGTATATTGAACAATTATTTGTGGATGCAGCACTAAGAGCTGGTGCTGAAGTACGTGAGGTTGCTTTTCATAAATTTGCACCACAAGGTGTAAGTGGAGTAGTAATTATTTCGGAATCACATTTAACAATTCATAGCTTTCCGGAGCACGGTTACGCAAGTATTGATGTTTATACTTGTGGGGATCGTATTGATCCAAATGTTGCTGCAGAATATATTGCAGAAGGTTTAAACGCGAAAACGCGTGAGAGCATCGAGCTTCCTCGAGGCACTGGTAGCTTCGAAATTAAGCAGAGAGAAACAAAAGCTCTTTAAAAAAGAACATAATTGATTTAAAATGTAAAGAGGTGTATAATGCACCTCTTTTTTAGTTTATATAAAATAAGATCATGATATGTATTAACTTAGAGTGGTCAGTGTAGAAGAATGAGTTATATAATATTGTATATATATTTTCACGTGTAGATGAATCGTAAAAAATAAAGAGTATATTGTAAAGGAGTGAATGAATTGCGTTGTCCATCCTGTTTTCATAATGGCACAAGAGTGTTAGATTCGCGTCCGGTAGACGAGGGGCGCTCTATTCGAAGAAGGAGAGAGTGTGAGAGTTGTTTAAGTCGCTTTACGACATTTGAAAGGGTAGAAGAATCACCTCTTATCGTTGTTAAAAAAGAAGGAACACGAGAAGAGTTTAATAAAGAGAAGATCTTACGCGGTTTAATTAAAGCGTGTGAAAAAAGACCTGTATCTTTAAGGCAGTTAGAGGAAGTAACGCAAAGTGTAGAGCGTGAACTTCGTAACTTAGGTATATCAGAAGTGAAAAGTGATATGATTGGTGAAATTGTTATGGAAGAACTTCGCGATATCGATGATGTCGCTTACGTACGTTTTGCTTCTGTATATCGTCAATTTAAAGATTTAAATGTATTTATTGAAGAATTAAAAGATATACTGCAAAAAGAGAGAGAGTAGAAGGTGTAATCCATTCTCTTTATATACTGTAAGTAAACGAGATAAGAGAGCTAGAAGCGGAAGCTAATAGCTCTTTTTCGCTAAGAAATTATATAATGAAGATAGAACGAATGAAATATAGGTTAGATTGGATGAGAGAAAGGAAAGCAAGAATGGAAAAACAGTCATGGATGGAGCTATTGCCGATTGATCGTTATAAAGTAAGTGCGAAAGGGTTGCTACATAATTACGACCGGAAAGTGTTAACGATGTTGTATCAGCCGCTAGTAGGTAGTAGAGCTTTTAGCTTATACATGACGCTATGGGGAGAGTTAGAGCAAGATCGTGTGTTTGGAAAAGAGAATACACATCACTCCCTTATGGTGACCATGCAAATGCAACTTCCTGAAATATATGGGGAACGAGTAAAGTTAGAGGCGATTGGGCTTTTAAATGTATATATTAAGAAAGAAAAAGATATTCGAATGTTTATATATGAATTGCAACCACCTTTATCTCCGAAGCAGTTTTTTGATGATATTGTTTTAAGTATCTTTTTATACAATCGATTGAGTCGGACAAAATACAACCAAGTAAAGCAATATTTCTTAGAAGAAGAATTCGATTTTGCTTCTTATGAAAATGTTACGCGCTCCTTCAATGATGTATTTGATTCATTTAACCCAGGTCAGTTTGAGTATGCGCAAGAAGAACTTCGTATCCCGAAAACGACAACTATGCCAAGTAATGAGAATGGGGATGCTCCGAAAGTTTGGAATGATTTCTTTGATTTCCCTTTATTTGTAGAAGGATTATCAGCGCTTGTTCCTAAAAAGGCGATTACAGATCAAGTGCGAGAATGTGTCATTACACTCTCTTATGTGTACGGTGTGGATGTGTTGTCGATGCAAAATATCGTTCTTGGCGCAGTGACAGAGATGCAAACAATTGATATTGAAAGGCTTCGAAAGGGAGCACGCGATTGGTATCAATTCGAAAATGGTCAAGCATTACCTGTATTAAGTGAAAGGGTGCAACCTCATGCTGCTCGTACAATGAAAGAGAAAGAGCCATCTACGCAAGAAGAGATGCTAATGAAGCAGTTAGAGGAAATCTCGCCAAAACAACTATTGAAGGAGATTTCGGGCGGTGCAGAGGCGACGAAGGCGGACTTGCAAATTGTCGAGGATGTAATGATAAACCAAAAATTAACGCCAGGGGTTGTGAATGTACTTATTTATTACGTTATGCTACGCTCAGATATGAAGCTTGCTAAAACGTATGTTGAGAAGATTGCTGGGCATTGGGCGCGAAAAAAGGTTGGTACAGTAGGCGAAGCAATGGCGCTAGCAAAAGAAGAGAATCGTCAATATCAAGAGTGGGCTGAGACGAAGAAGAAAGGCCGTACGACCAAGAAAACGGTGCGTAAAGAAATGGTACCAGATTGGCTGAAAGAAGAGCCGAAAGAACAAGCGAAAGAAACTGTGAAAAATGACGTGAGTGTGGAAAAAAATGCAAGTACGTTAGAAGATGAACGAAAACGATTAGAAGAAGTGTTGAAAAAATATAAGCGTGATTAATAGAAGAGAATGAACGCTCTTTGAGGTGAGGAAATGGAGCATATTCAAAATTCGTTTGCGAAATTAATGGAGAATGAAAACTTTAAGAATAGATATGAAGTCTTAAAGGCAGAAGTGATGGCACATCCGCGTGTGAAAGAATTTATAGACGAACATAAAGGTGAAGTAACGACTTCGATGATTGAACGAAGTCTTGTGAAGTTATATGAATATATTGGGCAAAGTGTAGGGTGCGCTGATTGTCCAGATTTAGGGTCATGTAAAAACATGCTGCAAGGATATGAGCCAAAGCTTGTTATCCAAGGTAAGATGATTGATATTCAATACGATCGCTGCGTTAGAAAAGTAGCATATGATGAGCGGAAGAAATATGAAAAGCTTGTTCAAAGTGTATATATGCCAACTGATATTTTACAGGCAACTATGGAAAACCTAGACCCTTCAGATTTAGATGCACGTATCGATGCAATCGGTGCAGCGAATGAATTTTTAAGCACATATGAACCGGGTAAAAAAGTACAAGGTTTATATCTGTACGGTAAATTTGGTGTGGGGAAAACGTATCTTTTAGGAGCAATTGCGAATGAGCTTGCTCGAAAAAAAATAAGTTCGATGCTCGTATACTTCCCTGAATTTTTACGTGAAATTAAAAGTTCTATTCAAGATAATTCGATTGGGGAAAAGATTGATGCGGTTAAACGTGTACAAGTGTTAATGTTAGATGATATTGGAGCGGAGGCAATGTCGAGTTTTGTACGTGATGATGTGCTTGGTGCAATCTTACAATTCCGTATGCTAGAAAACTTACCGACGTTCTTTACGTCTAACTTTGATTTCAAGGAGTTGGAACATCATTTAACGTATACACAACGCGGTGAAGCCGAAGAAATGAAAGCAGCCCGTATTATGGAACGAATTAAATATTTAGCGAAACCAATTCCAATTGGCGGAAAGAACCGTCGTCATAAGTAAAGAGCAAGCTGAGAAGCTTGCTCTTTTGTATTATAGTGATATTTTCTTTTCGAATATGAGCTCCAAATATTCAGGGTGGCCGGAACCGCCAATTGGAGGGGTGAAAATCTGCACGAACCTCCATCCGTCTCTAGCATGTTCTTGGATAATTTCTTGGTAATCTTCAGCGGGTTTTACGCGGGTAAAACCCCAATGTAATTCGACTTTCACAAACTTATATTCAAACATTTACATACCTCATTTTAGTGATGAATAAATTATACAATGAAAAAATTAAATTGGCTTGTATCATTTTTTTCTCTCTCCTTTAATATATATGAAATTAGCAAGTTGTATCGAGTGGGTTGTCTAATGGTAGAAGATTGTTTCTGCTGAGAGACTTTGCCACGGATCGGACTCTTATAGGGTTTTTAAATCCTTTAGAGCGGGGATAAAAGGGGGGACAAAAGTGATTGAAATTTGCTTCGAAGAAAAAAATGATGCTGTGCACGTATACAGACAACTAACGAAAAAAATGGAATCCTTATACAAGGAAACAAGTGTATATTTAAATGAACAAAAGGTTGTTATTCATATACCATTATGTGAATCGAATTATATTGAAAAGATTTTATTGCCAGTATTACTATATTTCATTATGAATGTGAAACAAAATGAATGGATTCATACCATTTTAAAGGAAAAGTTTTTTTATGAAGAACAAGAAGAGTGTCATCAAATATTGCATATGGCACATGAGATTTTAAAGGAAAGAAGAAAAGGGGTAGCTAGTGATTTAACGCGTCATAAATTTGAATCTTATATTGCGTCGTCTTTAAATGATTGGCTTTGTGATCCGCTCTCATTTTCGTTTTCATCATACGTTCGCTTTCGTCTTCGTACATATAGGGAAATGGTAGATCGGCTTGCTGAAGTTGCAATTGATGAGTATAAGATGGAGCAGGAATATCAAATGTTCATTGAGACACTTCGCCAACAAGTAAGGAGCCGGAAATCGCGTTTGTCCTGTGTGCATCTTATTTTTGATGAAAGTTTTATTTTCTATGATGATAAAGGTAGACGTTTAAAACAGGAGAAATTGGTTCAATATATAGATGAAGAATTATTAAAGCAAAAGGATGTATATATCGATACGAAAGTAATTGCACCACTTCTTTCCATTTCGCCGAAAAAGATTTATTTATATACGAAAGAACAAGATCATAATATGATTATTACTTTGCGAAATGTATTTCAAGAACGAGTACAACTACATGGATTACATGAATTTGAGCGCAACGTGAAAAATTTAAAAAATAAGGGGAACGCCCTTGATTTTCTAAGTTTTTGAGCATATAATTACCTACATAAATGAAATATATCGAAATGTTATGATGAGGACATGAGTAGTTTTCTACGATTTTCAGAGAGGGAAGCCTTAGGGTGTGAGCTTCCTAGTACGGGATTATTACTTACCACCTCTAAACTTTAGCAGTGAACCTTTTTCTAGTAATTGCTAACGGACAACACCGTTATGTTGAACTTGAGCAATTAACAATAAAGTTAATTGGAACAAGGGTGGAACCACGAATTCAACACTCGTCCCTTTTTATGGGATGAGTGTTTTTTATTTTGAAAAAAAGAGGAGTGACCAGTGATGGCAGATGTAGTTAAAATTACTTTCCCTGATGGAGCTGTGAAGGAGTTTCCAAAAGGAGTAACAACTGAAGAAATCGCAGCTTCTATTAGCCCAGGCTTAAAGAAAAAAGCTGTGGCTGGAAAGTTAAATGATGAGATGATCGATCTTTCTACACCAATTGAAGAAGATGGTGCAGTTTCTATTATTACATTAGATTCTGAAGATGGCTTATATATTTTACGCCACTCAACAGCCCACCTTTTAGCGCAAGCGTTAAAACGTTTATATAAAGATGTTAAGCTTGGTATCGGTCCAGTAATCGAAAATGGCTTCTACTACGATATCGATATGGAAGAAGCAATTACAGTTGAAGATTTCAAGAAAATCGAAAAAGAAATGCAAAAAATTGTGAACGAGAACTTAGAAATCGTTCGTCATGAAGTACCACGTGCAGAAGCACTTCGTCGTTACGAAGAAGTTGGCGATGAGTTAAAATTAGATTTAATTAACGATCTTCCAGAAGATGCAGTTATTTCAATTTACGAGCAAGGCGAATTCTTCGACCTTTGCCGTGGTGTTCACCTTCCATCTACAGGAAAGATTAAAGTATTTAAATTATTAAGCGTTGCAGGTGCTTACTGGCGCGGCGATAGCAATAATAAAATGTTACAACGTATTTACGGTACTGCATTCGTTAAGAAAGCAGAATTAGATGAGCACTTACGTATGCTTGAAGAAGCAAAAGAGCGCGATCACCGTAAATTAGGTAAAGAATTAAAACTATTTACTAATAGCCAAAAAGTAGGACAAGGTTTACCACTTTGGTTACCAAAAGGTGCAACAATCCGCCGCATTATTGAGCGTTACATCGTTGATAAAGAAGCAAGCTTAGGATATGACCACGTATACACTCCAGTACTAGGAAGCAGAGAGCTTTATGAAACTTCTGGTCACTGGAATCACTATCGTGATGGCATGTTCCCATCAATGGAAATGGATAATGAAGAATTAGTTCTTCGTCCAATGAACTGTCCTCACCATATGATGGTTTATAAAAATGATATTCATAGCTACCGTGAACTACCAATCCGTATTGCGGAACTTGGAACAATGCACCGTTATGAAATGTCTGGAGCATTATCTGGATTACAACGTGTACGCGGGATGACTTTAAATGATGCACACATTTTCGTTCGCCCAGACCAAATTAAAGAAGAATTAAAACGCGTTGTAAACTTAACTTTAGAAGTATACAAAGATTTCGGCTTAGAAGATTATTCATTCCGTCTATCTTATCGTGACCCAGCAGATACTAAAAAGTATTATGCTGATGATGAGATGTGGGAAAAAGCACAAGGTATGTTAAAAGAAGCTATGGATGAAATGGGTCTTGAGTACTATGAGGCTGAAGGTGAAGCAGCGTTCTACGGTCCGAAACTTGACGTTCAAGTTCGTACTGCACTTGGAAAAGACGAAACACTTTCAACTGTACAATTAGACTTCTTACTTCCAGAACGCTTTGAATTAACTTACGTAGGTGAAGATGGTAAACAACATCGCCCAGTTGTAATTCACCGTGGTGTTGTATCAACTATGGAACGCTTCGTTGCCTTCTTAATTGAAGAATACAAAGGTGCATTCCCAACTTGGTTAGCTCCAGTTCAGGCGCAAGTAATTCCAGTTTCTCCGCAAGTACATTTAGACTACGCGAAGAAAGTACAAGAAGACCTGCAACGTGCTGGTATCCGTGTTGAAGTAGATACTCGTGAAGAGAAAATTGGTTACAAAATCCGTGAAGCACAAATGCAAAAGATCCCGTACATGCTTGTAGTAGGTGACAATGAAGTGACTGAAAATGGCGTAAACGTACGTAAATATGGCGAACAAAAATCAGAAACAATCGCATTAGATGCGTTTGTTGACATGATTAAAGTAGAAGGAAAACGATAAGAAAGAGCCGCGGTATACCGCGGCTTTCTTATGTATTATAAATAAGAAAAACTAGAAAAAATAACCAAACAATACTTATCATAAAAAAGTATTGCAAGTATGCTAGTTGTTTGTTACAATATTTCTTGTTGTTAGTAAAACACATCGCGTTTTCTTGACAGACGTCATGTCCTATGATAAACTCATCAAGGATAATAGAATATGGTTTTGGAATAAGTAGAAGCACCCGCTTCTCACCTGATGGACGCATTCGCAGTTAGCAGGTAAATGTATTTCTTACTAAAGATATTACAAGTGTGGGTGCCGTATGCCCGCACTTTTTTTGTTCGGGTTCTACAATTACAAAACGTATTCTGAGAAAATCTTGGAGGTGGCTTACTATTAGCAAGGATATGATGATTAACGAGCAAATTCGTGCACGTGAAGTACGCTTAGTTGGCGCAAATGGCGATCAACTTGGAATCAAGTCTCGTAATGACGCTTTAGACTTAGCTGCAAATCTTAATCTTGATTTAGTATTGGTTGCTCCAAATGCGAAACCGCCAGTATGCCGCATTATGGACTACGGTAAATTCCGCTTTGAGCAACAAAAGAAAGAAAAAGAACAGCGCAAAAATCAAAAAGTAATTAGCATGAAAGAAGTTCGTTTAAGTCCAACAATTGATGAACACGACTTTAACACAAAACTTCGTAATGCTATCAAGTTTTTAGAGAAAGGCGACAAGGTTAAAGCGTCAATTCGCTTTAAAGGACGTGCCATTACTCATAAAGAAATCGGTCAACGTGTTTTAGATCGCTTCTCAGAAGCTTGTGCTGAAGTTAGTACAATTGAATCTAAGCCTAAAATGGAAGGACGTAGTATGTTCTTAGTTTTAGCACCGAAAAACGATAAGTAATAGATAGAGGAGGAAATACCTATGCCTAAACAAAAAACTCATCGCGGCGCTGCAAAGCGTTTCAAAAAGACTGGATCTGGTAAACTGAAGCGTTCTCACGCTTACACAAGCCATTTATTCGCTAACAAATCTACAAAAGCTAAACGTAAATTACGTAAAGCTGGTGTAGTAAGCGCTGGTGACTTCAAACGCATTCGTCAAATGCTTGACAACTTAAAATAAGTTCGGCTGATATATAGAACAAATAGGAGGTAATATTATGCCAAGAGTAAAAGGTGGTACAGTTACTCGTCAACGTCGTAAAAAAGTTATAAAATTAGCAAAAGGTTACTACGGTTCTAAGAGCACATTATTTAAGGTTGCTAACCAACAGGTTATGAAATCTCTAATGTATGCATTCCGTGACCGTCGTCAAAAGAAACGTGACTTCCGTAAATTATGGATTACACGTATCAACGCAGCAGCTCGTATGAATGGTCTTTCTTACAGCCGCTTAATGCACGGTTTAAAAAATGCTGGCATCGAAGTTAACCGCAAGATGCTTGCTGACTTAGCTGTTCATGACGAAAAAGCTTTCGCTGAATTAGCAACAGTTGCAAAAAACAACATTAACTAATTGTTTAAAACCTTAGAAGATTTTTCTTCTAAGGTTTTTTATTTGTATTCGTTATAATTATTCAATAATTAATAAAATTCCCTACGTGATATCGTCACAATTGAGTGCGTTATTTCTCACCTCAGTATATTAATATGTGCTTGTAAGAACTTTTGGAAAGATAACGAGGAGGCGTTTACATGAAAGCAGGAAAGATCTACGGGCGTGTCGTTATCGATATGACAAAATCAATATAAAAGCTATAGCAATATAGAAGAATATATATATGAAGTCAGGGGAATCCTCCTGACTTTTTTATTTGCACTCATTCGTGAGGAAGTGTACCTTTCCTAGCAGAAACGACACTGCTATAATGGAAAGATGATATGGAACTTTCATCAGATGAATAATTTATGAGTGATGATTGAAACGTATTTGCAAATTAAGGACAAGCTATCTTTATAAAGATGTAGGTAGCTGACTTGTTAATAAGAAACGGAAAATAATAATGAACTTTGAGATGAAACAACATTGTTGCGGAAAATGCGATGTTGGAGGAGGACAATAGAATGGACTTACTACAACTATTTAAATTACAAAAAGAATTAGACGATCGTATTGCGAAAGAGCATGACTTACAACCGAAGAAATTGTTAAAAGAAAAAATGTTAGCTCTTCTTGTAGAAATTGGAGAACTTGCAAATGAAACACGTTGTTTTAAATATTGGAGCAATAAACCAGCATCAGAACGTGAAGTAATATTAGAAGAATACGTAGATGGCCTGCATTTTATTTTATCAATCGGAATCGATTTAGGAATTGATAAAAACTTCTTATTCTATAAATGTGCACAAACGAATAAAACACAAGTAGAAATTTTCTTAGACACATATGCGAAAGTAATTCGTTTTACAGATCAACCATCTATTACGAACTATATTGAATTATTTACAAGCTATCTTCGCCTTGGACAAGCGCTTGAATTTGAACAAGAAGAAATTGAAAAAGCATACTTAGATAAAAATGAAGTAAATCATCAGCGTCAAACACAAGGATACTAAGTTGATTTTTGAATATTTCAATTTCCTTTTGTATAATGAAGTGACTGAAGAAAAAGGAGGGTGTTGACAATGACAAAATTAGACGCGACATTGACAATGCTAAAAGAATTAACAGATGCACGTGGTATTGCGGGTAATGAGCGTGAACCGCGTGAAGTAATGAAGAAATATATCGAGCCGTTTGCAGACGAACTTTCTACTGATAATTTAGGAAGCTTAGTTGCGAAAAAAGTAGGGGAAGAAAACGGCCCGAAAATTATGGTAGCAGGTCATTTAGATGAAGTTGGCTTTATGATTACGCAAATTGATGACAAAGGATTCCTTCGTTTCCAAACGGTTGGAGGCTGGTGGTCACAAGTTATGCTTGCGCAGCGCGTGACGATTGTAACGCGTAAAGGAGATGTAACAGGTGTGATTGGTTCCAAACCACCGCACATCTTACCTCCAGAAGCTCGTAAGAAACCAGTTGACATTAAAGATATGTTCATCGATATTGGTGCTTCTAGCCAAGAAGAAGCGATGGAGTGGGGCGTACGACCAGGAGATCAAGTTGTACCTTACTTTGAATTCCAAGTAATGAAGAATGAAAAAATGTTACTTGCAAAAGCATGGGATAACCGAATTGGTTGTGCAATTGCAATTGACGTATTAAAACAATTAAAAGATGAAAAGCATCCAAACGTTGTATACGGCGTTGGGACTGTACAAGAAGAAGTTGGTCTTCGTGGTGCGAAAACATCTGCAAACTATATTAAGCCAGATATCGCATTCGCTGTAGATGTTGGTATTGCTGGTGATACACCAGGTGTAACGGCGAAAGAAGCGCAAAGTAAAATGGGCGATGGTCCACAAATCATTTTATATGATGCTTCTGTTATTGGCCATACAGGTTTACGTGATTTCGTTGTTGATGTTGCTGACGAATTACAAATTCCATACCAATATGATTCAGTAGCGGGCGGGGGAACAGATGCAGGCGCAATTCACATTGCTGTAAATGGTATTCCTTCTATGGCAATTACGATTGCGACACGCTATATTCATTCTCATGCGGCAATGTTACACCGTGATGACTATGAAAATGCAGTGAAGTTAATTGTAGAAGTTATTAAACGTCTTGATAAAGAGGCTGTACATAACATTACATTTAATTAATAGAAAAAGCGAAGGAGATTCTCCTTCGCTTTTTTATGTTTTAAAAAGGTCTTTCTAATCCCGCGGCAGTATGGGTTCCTAAAATAATTAAGCGCGTTAATTGCATTGCCATAAAATGTGGGGTATAGATCATACCCTTTTTAAGCCATGACATAATCATTCCGAGATGAGCACCAGTAACATAGCTAATGAGGATATCACGAGGGACCATAAGCTTTTCGTCGTTCGGCTGTGAAATAGATAAGCTTAAAGTTAAATATGTTTGAATTGCTTTCATCATTTTATGAGTATAGTTTCCAGCTGCTTTATCACCAAGCATAACGTTATAGAATTTAGCATTTTCTGCGATGTGCTCAAATAAAGCCAAAAAGGTCGGATGTGGGGAATCAAATGTAAGTTGGAAGTCTTCTTTACTTCGTTTTTCAGGCTTAATCACCTCGACTAGCTTTTCTAGCATTTCTTCTATGCTTTTATCTAGTAAGTCATATTTATCATGGTAATGGCTATAAAATGTAGCGCGATTTACAGGAGCACGTTCTGCGATATGTTGCACAGTTACATTTTCAAAGCCCTTTTCGCCTACTAAAGCGACAAAAGCATCCTGTATGATTTGTCTCGTTCGTTTTACACGTGGATCATTTGTATTTTTAATAGACATTTTTACTTCACCTCGTTTAATTTTTTTAACTTAAACAACACATGTATAGTGTAATGTTGCTTAAACAACATATAGGTTTAAATTGTTGGTTGTAGATTCGGCATAATTATTTATAATTATAAACGATAGTCCTTTAGAAATCAGCACCGCTCGCAGGCAGACAAATTAGGTTTATACTGCAGATGGTGTGATTTTTTTGGTTAAAAGTTAATATAATTAACAATTAAGCAATCTAAACAAAAAGGATGTAAATAGTTTAGAAAAAAATTATATGCGATATAAGGAGAGGAATGCAATGAATCAGTTTCGAAGAATGGTAATTATCAACATTATCACATTAATTGTATTAGTTGGCGGCGGTATTGGCGGTTATTACTACTACAATCAAACAGAAAATTATTTAAAGACAGAAAATGCAAAGATTGACGGGAAAGTAATCCCAATTGCATCGCCAGTAGCAGGTAAATTAACAGATTGGAAAGCTGAAGTAGGTAAAAATTACAATGAAAATGATAAATTAGGTGCTGTTACTGTAGCAGGAGCGAATGGTGAGCAAACAGTAGACGTAACGATTCCACAAAATGCAACAGTTGTACAATCAAACGCAACAACAAACGCGTTCGTTGGAGCAGGAAGCCCGATTGCGTATGCATTTGATATGAACAATTTATGGGTAACAGCAAACATTGAAGAAACAACTATTGATGATGTTCAAAAAGGTCAAACAGTAGATGTATATGTAGATGCATACCCAGATACAACGTTAACAGGAAAAGTAGAACAAGTTGGATTAACAACAGCAAATACATTCTCGATGTTACCATCAAGTAACGCAACAGCGAACTATACGAAAGTAAAGCAAGTTGTACCAGTTAAAATTTCTTTAGATCATAGTAAATCAGTAAATATTGTTCCTGGAATGAATGTGTCAGTTCGTATTCATAAGTAAGGGGGAGATGAGATGTCCTCAATTGCAATTGTAGGATATGCGCTATTTTGTATAATCGTCTTCTTCCTTGTAAATCGTCTTTTACGAAAGAAAAAAACGAATGTGGGAGAAGAACAAGTCCCAGCCGTAAGTAAGATAGAAGTAAGTAAGATAGAAACAGTAGAGAAAGAAATTGAATCAAAACAAGAAACAGAAGTTTCTAATGTTGTTGAATTAGAAACAGGGAAGCAAGAAGAAGTAAAACAAGAAATAGAAGTGCCGAAAAAACAAATGTCTATGCCTCTAGAGAATGTAAACGTAAAGGCAGTTGTAGCTGTATTAATTCTCGGTATGTTCGTTTCTATTTTAAACCAAACGATCATTAATGTTGCATTGCCTCCATTAATGAACGAATTTAATGTATCAACTTCAACAGCACAATGGTTAATTACAGGCTTCATGCTTGTAAACGGAATTTTAGTACCGATTAGTGCCTTTTTAGTTTCACGGTTTACGTATCGTAAATTATTCGTAGCAGCAATGTTATTCTTCACTGTAGGATCTATCATTTGTGCTACATCAGGTAACTTTACAATGATGATGACGGGCCGCGTTATTCAAGCGGTTGGTGCGGGTATTTTAATGCCAGTTGGTATGAATATCTTCATGACATTATTCCCGCCTAATAAGCGCGGAGCAGCTATGGGACTATTAGGGGTAGCGATGATTTTAGCACCAGCTATCGGACCAACTGTAACAGGTTGGGTAATTGAAAACTATAGCTGGAACTTAATGTTCTATGGGATGTTTGTTGTCGGTTTAATTATTACGTTCTTATCTTTAAAATTCTTTACACTAGCCCAGCCAGTGTCTAAAACAAAGTTAGATGTATTCGGTGTTATTAGTTCAAGTATTGGACTAGGTAGCTTACTGTACGGATTTAGTGAAGCTGGAAATAATGGCTGGACTAGTGCAGAAGTTGTTATAACACTTATCATCGGTGTCATTGGTTTAGCTGTATTTATTTGGAGAGAGCTAACAACGGACAATAAAATGCTTGATTTACAAGTGTTTAAATATCCAGTATTTACTTTTACTTTAGTAATCAATGCAATCGTTACGATGGCCTTATTCGGAGGTATGTTATTACTTCCAGTATACTTGCAAAACATTCGCGGTTTTACACCGATGGAATCAGGTTTATTATTACTTCCAGGATCATTAATTATGGGGATTATGGGACCAGTTGCAGGTAAACTATTTGATAAGTATGGTATTCGTCCGTTAGCAATTGTCGGATTAGCCATTACAACATTTGCGACATATAAATTTACAACGTTATCGATGGATACACCGTATAGCGTTATTATGACGGATTATATTATACGTTCAATTGGTATGTCATTCATTATGATGCCAATTATGACAGCTGGTATGAACGCGTTACCGATGAAATTAATTTCTCACGGTACAGCAACACAAAATACGTCAAGACAAGTAGCTGGTTCAATTGGAACAGCGATATTAATCACGCTTATGACGCAACAAACTACTGCTCACGTAGCGGATTACGGCAATATGTTAACAACGTCAAACCCAATTTTAGTTGATAAAGTACACGGTATGGGCCAAAGCTTAGCGGCATTAGCCGGATCAGCTCAAGCAGGAGATGCGATGAGCACGCAACTATTATTCGGACAAATTTCAAAGCTATCTGCAATTAACGGTATTAACGATGCCTTCTTAATTGCAACGATATTAGCAGGCGTTGCTTGGGTATTATCGTTCTTCTTACCATCAGGCAATAAACCAAATAGAAAAGCAGGGAATTAAATTCCCTGCTTTTTTGTCTTTTTAAAGAGTTAGATATAAAAAATGATAACCAATCACGGAGCATAATCCTGTTATAAACAAAATCGTCCCCATAGAAAGAATACTTGATATTTGTCTTCCGCTTATAATAGCTAATAGTCCAGCTAAAGAGAAGAAACACCAATATAAAGTTCCTGAAATTGGGAGACTCCCCTCTAAATCTATTCCGTTACCTATACAAATGATAGGAACAACGATAAATAATACGCTAATCAATCCAGCTATAATGGTAAGTAATTTACGATATTTAATTCCGGCAGCAATTAAGAAAATACCAACGATGATTTCACATAACAATAAAATAGGGGCTAAGATAAGCCAAATAAATAATCCGGTAGATTCCATGTATAATAACTCCTTAACGAATGAAAAATGAATCAGGCATAGACATGAGTTGATAACAAATAGCTGCGAACAGTCCTATTGAGAAAATAATGAATCCCATGTTGCGTATACTATTAATTTTTGAACGTGCTCCATTCATTCCTGCTAATAGACCAGCTAAAGAGAAAAGCATCCAATATAGAACAGTTGGAATGTGAAGAATGTCCTCTTCATTGATACCTTTGCTCAAAAAAATAAAAGGCATTATAACGAATGAGAAACAAATAATCCCCATTAAGATAACAAGTAATTTTTGATGAATAATTCCTGTTACTACTAAAAAAATACCACCAGCAATTCCACATAATAAGAGAAGCGGCATAAAAAATATCCAAATAATACTGAACATATGTAAACTCCTTTATATTAATTAAGTTATATTTTACTACATGAGGTTTATTTTGGATATTATTAATAAATATGTATAATTTGATAGAAATGAGTAGTAACGATACGAATTAATAGATGTAGAGAACGTTAGAGAGGTATCGTGATGATACCTCTCTTTATCCTAAAAATGCTACCATATTATTTATAATATGAAATAGTATGGTTGGAATGATGGAATTTGTTTTCTTGTATAAAATGGCCATCATTAGTCCTGCGAAGAAAGCACTCACCATTATCCCGAGTGAGTATGTATGGGCGACTCCGAAGAATAAACTTGTCAAAATTGCAGCAATCCAGAATGGGAACCGCTCTGAGAAGAAGCGAAGCATAAAACCTCTGAAAATAAGTTCTTCAAAAATGGGTGTAAGTATTGCGGACCCAATAAGTAATAATATTTGATATTGCTCTAAAATATGTAAGTTTAATGCAGTCGTTTGTTCTTCTAATGCATCTGGAAATACGTTTTCTAATACGAATAAATTGAAAAGGATATTTAATGAGAAGAAAATGAGTAAATATGCGTATGTACGCCATCCTTTTAATACTCTAAAGTTAAATGATGATAATAATAACCTTTTGGCAGGCTCGTATTTAAATATGAAGAACAATAGAATAGTCAGTTGTAGTGCAATGCTAGTCGTATCTATAATAGATTCGCATAAGGCGATTTGTGATTTATCTGCAAAAAAACTTTTATAAATTATTAGTGGGAGTATAAGGAATCCAGTTATAAAACCAGTGCCCCAAAATGCAAATAGAGCAGAGGGAATAAACTGTCCCCATGACATGGATTGTTTTTGAGTATCTGAAAACTGTGCATTTGATTGCATATGAAAAACCCTTTCTTTTTTATTTATATATTGATTTTATTTCTTGATAGTAAAAAGGTGGGATGGGGGTGTCTTCAATAAATTTGATTTTTAAGTGAGAAATAATCAGTGGAGGATAAAGAATCCACCACTGATGGAAGTTTTATAATAATGCTAGGGTATTATTCAGCATGTGCAATAAAATAGCTGGAATAATTGAATTTGTCTTTTTGCATAAAATAGCCATAAATAGACCCATGATGAACATACTAAACATAACACCAGTTGAATATGTATGACCTATTCCGAAGAGGAAGCTAGACCCAAGTGCTGCAATCCAAAAAGGGAAGCGCTGTTGTAGGAAGTGAAGAATAATACCGCGGACTATAAGTTCTTCAAAAATAGGTACAAAGATAGCGCTGCCTAGTAGCAATAATAGTTTGTATTGTTTTAACATTTCTAGGTTTAAAGCGGATGACTGTTCTTTTGCCGCATCAGGAAAAAGATTAGTAATTATAAATATATCACTAACAATATATAGTCCATAGAAAAGGATTATATATATATATGTGCTTACTTTTTTTAATGGTGTAAAGTTTAGCGTTGGGACAATTAAATTTCTTAATGGTTTGTATGAATAAATTAAAATTAATAAAATGCACAATACAAATAAATTTCTTCCAGAAGTAGTAAGGGATTTGGTTAAAGCAATTTGTTTTGGATCGGTTAGGCCTTCTGTATAAATAACAGTAGGAAGGCCTATGAAAAGGTCGGCCAGGAATCCTGTTCCCCAAATCGCAAAAACGATTGAAAATAGAAATTGTGAGAGTGACATAGGATGTTTTTGTGAGTAAGTTAGTTGTGTGGCTTGTTGTATAATAGTGAATCACCTATCCTTATATATCGAAATTATATATAAAGATTATAGAATATATGTAAGAAAAAGTCATTACTATAGTAAAAGGTATATTTTTGACTCCACTATTTACAGACAGTAATAATCTTATATTGATGTTCTGTGAAGGGAAATTATCGTAAAATTCTGTGTATTTTTTAAGGTAAAATAATAAAAGAGGTATCACTCTGTAGTGATGCCTCTTTTTCATTGGTAAATGTGTTCTGTTGTTTTATTCAATTTCTTTTGCTCTATTTGTAATTCACGCTCTACCAATCGATCTAATTGCTGAATTGCCTTTAGGGCTTTTTCATAAGAAATAGTTCGGTAATGGTGAGCTCCGCCTGGTTCTTCGTCTGCTTCATCCGCCCACTTAATAATGTTTTGTAGAGGTGTTCTTTCAAGTGTTTGTTCTACTAAGAAAGAATCAGTGTGCAATAGAATTGCAACAGAAATTTCTTTTGCTTGCTTCGGATGTTCTCCTAATCGGATTAATAATTTATGAGCTCTTTCCGCCCCTTTAATTGCATGTATATCATTCTTTTTATACAATTCATAGTCCCATTCTCCGCCTGTATACCATGTATGATGTCCGATATCATGAAGGAAACCAGCTTTTGTTGCAGCGTCGACTGAGGCGTGATGCTTTTTGGCTAAGTGAAACGCATGGTAAGCGACAGCAATCGCGTGGACCATCCCAGAACGATTTACGTATTTTTGTGTAATATGGTGTTTAAAAATTTGTTCAAGCGTAATACGGTGCATAAAACATTCACTCCTTTTATCTAATGGTGTATATGAAGAAAAATCGATCGGTTTAAATGTATTTTGAACATTGTACTCCATCGATCAGCGTTAGTAAAGTAGAAATGTTTAGGAGAAGAAAAATTTTATAGACATAAAAGGTCACCTTAGTTTTTTCTAAGGTGACCTTTTAGTGTTTATTTTTTTAATCCTTGCTCCAGCGTTTCTAACATTTCGTGTTTTTCATTTTCATCAGCATTTTTCCAAATGACTTCGAATAAAACGCCAAGACCTGGAAGCATTTTTTCTTCACCGCTTTGAATTGCATCGACAATCGTTTCTTGTAATTGGTCTTGTGAATTTCCAGATATATTCGCTAATACAGCGCCGCGTAAATTAAAATTCATTATTTTCACCTCTTCTTCAGAATTGAAACTGACGTTAGTTTTTGTTCTTTTTTATGTAAATATGTATGAAAAATAGGCTATAATGATAAGACAAGAAGAGAGGGAAATACATATTATGAAAAACATTGATTCAGTACAAAACCCGTGTGTGAAGCAGTGGAAAAAGCTGCAGACGAAAAAAGAGCGCGATAAAAAAGGTTTATTTTTTGTAGAAGGATTCCATTTAGTAGAGGAAGCTTTAAAGGCAGGAGTTGTAACAGAACTTATCGTTTCAGATCAGACAGACCTTCCGAAAGATTGGACAGTTAATGATGTTGAAATGTATATCGTGCCTGAAGCAATTGTAAAAGTACTTCGTGAAACAGAAACAACGCAAGGTGTATTTGCTGTTTGTGAAAAACAGGAGAAAGAAGTAGCTCTTACTGATGGGAAATTCCTTTTATTAGACGGTCTTCAAGACCCAGGTAATCTAGGGACGATTATTCGTACAGCTGATGCAGCTGGTATTCATGCCGTTGTGCTTGGAGAAGGTTGCGTTGATGTTTATAATAGTAAAGTACTCCGCTCTACACAAGGTTCTATTTTTCACTTACCGATTGTAAAAGGGAACTTAGAAGAATGGGTAGACAAATTAAAAGAACATAATGTTCCTGTATATGGAACAGCTCTTGAAAATGGAGTTCCATATGGTGAAGTAACACCGGCTGGAAGTTTTGCATTAATTGTAGGAAATGAAGGAAGTGGCGTACGCCAAGAAATTCTTGCGAAAACTGATCAAAACTTGTATATTCCGATTTACGGCGGGGCAGAATCATTAAATGTTGCGGTTGCAGCAGGGATTTTAACGTATTATTTACAAAGCCCAGTTGCGAACAAATAAAAAACTTCTTATAATAAGTTGAAGTACATGTTCGTAATGAACATATAATAAAAGTTAAATAATGAAAAACGTTGATAGAGAAGAGTAGCTTACAAAATCGCCATATAGGGAGAGAGTGCCGTAGACTGAAAGCATTCTTATGGTAGACGAAAGTGAATTCACCTCTGGAGTTGACGCCAGGACCATTTATATGTAAAGGCGTTCCGGCCAAAGCTGGCCGTTATAACTAATGAAGTGGGCAGACTTGTTCTGTCAATTTAGGGTGGTACCGCGAATTTACCTCGTCCCTTTTTGGGAGCGAGGTTTTTTTATTTTTAAAATTAGGAGGGTTCCAAATGGAAGCACGTTTAAAAGAGCTAAAGCAAAAAGCGTTAGAGCTTATTGAAGAAGCGAAAGAGCTAAAGGGCTTAAACGACGTACGCGTAGCGTATTTAGGGAAAAAAGGTCCAATTACAGAAGTATTACGCGGCATGGGAAAATTATCAGCAGAAGAGCGTCCACGTATGGGAGCATTAGTAAATGAAGTACGTGAAGCGATTCAAACGCGTCTAGAAGACAAAATTAGCAACTTAGAAAAAGCAGTAATCGAAGCAAAATTAGCTACTGAAACAATTGATGTTACACTGCCAGGTCGTCCTGTTGAAACAGGTTGTCATCATCCGTTAACAGCTGTTGTTGAGCAAATTGAAGATGTATTCATCGGTATGGGTTATGAAGTAGCTGAAGGGACAGAAGTAGAAAAAGACTACTACAACTTTGAAGCATTAAACTTACCGAAAGATCACCCAGCGCGTGATATGCAAGATACATTCTACATTACAGAAGAAACGTTACTACGTACACATACATCTTCTGTGCAAGCACGTACGATGGAAAATAATAAAGAAAAAGGCCCAATCAAAATTATTTGTCCTGGTAAAGTGTATCGCCGCGATGATGATGATGCGACGCATTCACACCAGTTCATGCAAATTGAAGGTCTTGTAATTGATAAAAACATTCGTATGAGTGACTTAAAAGGTACACTACAAGTATTCGTGAAAAAGATGTTCGGTGAAGATCGCGAAATCCGTCTTCGTCCAAGTTTCTTCCCATTCACAGAGCCATCTGTAGAGATGGATATTTCTTGTATGATGTGTCACGGCAAAGGTTGCGGCACTTGTAAAGGAACTGGCTGGATCGAAATTTTAGGCGCAGGTATGGTTCACCCGAACGTACTTGAAATGGCTGGTTATGATTCAAAAGAATATCAAGGCTTCGCATTCGGTATGGGCGCAGAGCGTATCGCAATGCTGAAATACGGCGTAGATGACATTCGTCATTTCTATACAAATGATGTACGTTTCTTACAACAATTCAAACGAGCGTAAGGGAAGGAGAGGATAAATATGTTCGTATCATATCGTTGGTTACAAGAGTATGTAGATATTAAAGATGTAACAGCACAAGAACTAGCAGACAAAATCACGAAAAGTGGTATTGAAGTAGAAGGCGTTGAAGTATTAAATAAAGGTGTAAAAGGTGTTGTGGTTGGTCACGTATTAGAATGTGAAAAACACCCAGAAGCTGATAAATTAAGCAAATGCTTAATCGATATCGGTGAAGAAGAACCAGTACAAATTATTTGTGGTGCTGCTAACATTGCAAAAGGTTTAAAAGTACCAGTTGCAAAAGTTGGTGCTGTACTTCCAGGTAACTTCAAAATTAAAAAAGCGAAATTACGCGGGGAAGCTTCTCACGGTATGGTTTGTGCTCTTCAAGAGCTTGGCATTGATGGGAAACTAGTTGCGAAAGAATACGCAGATGGTATCTTCATCTTCCCAAGTGACGCTGAGGTTGGTGCAGATGCACTTGAGATTTTAAACTTACATGATGAAGTACTTGAGCTTGGTTTAACACCAAACCGTGCAGATTGCTTAAACATGCTAGGTGTTGCATATGAAGTAGCTGCTATTTACGGCCGTGAAGTAAAACTTCCAGCTATCAACTTACAAGAATCAGCTGAAAAAACATCTGATTATATTTCTGTAAGTGTAGAAGCGAAAGAAGAGAATCCATTATACATTGCGAAAATGGTTAAGAACGTAAAGATTGGTCCATCACCAATGTGGATGCAAACTCGCCTTATGGCAGCTGGCATTCGCCCGATTAGTAATGTAGTTGATATTACAAACTACATTTTAATGGAATATGGTCAACCGTTACATGCATTCGATTACGATAAATTAGGTTCAAAAGAAATCGTTGTTCGTCTAGCTAAAGAAAGCGAAAAGATTCAAACGTTAGATGATCAAGAGCGTACATTACAAAGCCACCACCTTGTTATTACAAACGGTGAAAAAGCTTTAGCTGTTGCTGGTGTAATGGGCGGAGCGGATTCTGAAGTTGATAGCGATACAGTGAACGTTTTAATTGAGTCTGCATACTTTGCAGGTCAAACAGTGCGCCGTACATCAAAAGACTTAGGTCTTCGTAGCGAATCAAGTGCACGTTTTGAAAAAGGAATCGACCCAACACGTACATTTGAAGCAATTCAACACGCCGCTGCTTTAATGGCAAAATATGCTGGCGGAGAAGCGCTTGAAGGTGTAGTAGAAGTTGATAACTTACAAGTAGAAGAGCGTACAGTATCTGTTACAGCTGAGAAAGTAAATCGTGTATTAGGTACAGACATTTCTACAAGTGAAATGGGTACAATGTTCACAAACTTGAAATTCCCATTCACAGAAGTAGAAGGAACATTCCATGTGAATGTACCAGCGCGCCGTCCTGACATTACAATTTCAGAAGACTTAGTAGAAGAAGTAGGTCGTTTGTACGGTTATGATCACATTCCAGTTACATTACCAGCTGGAACAATGACACGTGGTAAATTAACAGCAGCTCAAACGAAACGTCGTAAAGTACGCCGCTTCCTAGAAGGCGCTGGTTTATATGAAGCAATCACATATTCATTAACAAGTGCTGAAAAAGCGAAACAATATATGGTTGAGCCGAACGAAAAAGCACCTGTAAATCTTGCGCTTCCAATGAGTGAAGAGCGTAGCCAACTTCGTTTAAGCTTAGTGCCACAATTGTTAGAAGCAGTTTCATACAATGTTGCACGTAAAAACGACAGCGTTGCTTTATACGAGGTAGGTTCTATCTTCTTACCAACAGTAGCAGGAGAACTTCCGAAAGAAGAACAACATCTTGCAGGTGTTATGACAGGCCTTGCTCTTCACCATGCATGGCAAGGTGAGAAGAAAGTTGTAGACTTCTTCGTTGTTAAAGGTGTGTTAGAAGGATTATTCGACGTACTTGGCGTTGCAAACCAAATCACTTATGCACCAGCAAAACGTGAAGGTATGCATCCAGGCCGTACAGCTGACATCTTATTAGATGGCGAAGTAATTGGATTCATCGGTCAATTGCACCCAGAAACAGAAAAACAACTAGATGTGAAAAATACATTTGTATTCGAACTATCTCTTGTAAAAGTATTCGGTGCAGACGTTGAAGAAACTTACTACTCAGCAATTCCACGTTTCCCATCTATGACACGTGATATGGCTGTTGTGGTAACAACGGAAACAAAAGCTGGTGAAATGAAGCAAGTAATTGCTGAAGCTGGCGGAGAACTTCTGAAAGAAGTAACACTATTCGACTTATACGAAGGTGAGAAAATGGAAGAAGGCAAGAAATCACTTGCATTCTCTATGAACTACTTCGATGCAGAACGTACATTAACAGACGAAGAAGTAACAGAAGCACATAGCCGTGTATTAACAGCGGTAGAAGAAAAATTTGGTGCGGAGTTACGTAAGTAATAAAAAATTGCCGGATTAATTCCGGCAATTTTTTTAGTAGAGCGGTTGTCGATTACTGTCGGTAAGTCGATATTCTATGTTGAATCGCTGATATATTTCGAGTTACGGTCGATATATGATAAAAATCGCTGATATATTTTCCGACATCTTGCATCTTTCCCTCGAATGTAGTACATTAATTTTAGTTTAACAAAATGAAAGACGATGATAAGGAAAAGTAGTATATACTATAATCCAAAGCGAGTCAGGGGCGGTGAGAGCCTGATGAGGCGGTATATGTGAAGAACACCTTGGAGTTGCTAACCGAAATTGAAGCTTGTATTCAAGAGTAGACTTAGACGGGAATCCGGCCTGTTACAAACCGGGAAGTATGTATTACATACGAGTTAAAGTTGGTCTTTATGACAAATTGGGTGGTACCGCGAAGTTTAACCTTTCGTCCCTTTATGGATGAAAGGTTTTTTTGTATTTAAATATATCAGCAAAGGAGAATTTCACTATGGAAAACACATTAGTAAAAAGTCTGTATAGAGATACAGAGAAATACGCAGATCAAACAGTACAAGTATCAGGTTGGATTCGTAACTTACGTGATTCAAAAGCATTTGGTTTCATCGAATTAAACGATGGTAGCTTCTTCAAAAGTGTTCAAATCGTTTTCGATACAGAATTAGATAACTTCAAAGAAATTGCGAAGCTTCCACTAAGCTCTTCAGTTAAAGTAGAGGGGAAAGTAATTGCAACACCTGGAGCAAAGCAACCATTTGAAATTAAAGCAGAAAAAATTGAGGTTGAGGGCTTATCAGATTCTGATTACCCACTTCAAAAGAAGCGTCACACGTTTGAATACTTACGTACAATCGCTCACTTACGTCCAAGAACAAATGCATTCTCTGCAACATTCCGCGTGCGTTCTATCGCAGCGTTTGCGATTCACCAATTCTTCCAAGAGCGTGGATTCGTACATGTTCACACACCAATTATCACTGGTAGTGATACAGAAGGCGCAGGCGAAATGTTCCGCGTAACAACGCAAGATTTAAACAACGTACCAAAAGGTGAAGACGGACAAGTTGATGAATCAAAAGACTTCTTCGGTAAAGAAACAAACTTAACGGTAAGTGGACAGCTGAATGCTGAAGCTTATGCATTAGCGTTCCGTGATGTGTACACATTCGGACCTACATTCCGTGCAGAAAACTCTAACACAACTCGTCACGCAGCTGAGTTCTGGATGGTTGAGCCTGAGATTGCATTCGCTGAATTAGGTGATGTAATGAACCTTACAGAAGATATGCTGAAATATGCAATGAAATACGTACTAGAGCATGCACCAGAAGAAATGGACTTCTTCAATAGCTTCGTTGATAAAACAGTTCTAGAGCGCATGAACAACGTAATCAACTCTGACTTCGGTCGCATCACATATACAGAAGCAATTAAAGTACTTCAAGAGTCAGGCGCTGACTTCAAATACCCAGTAGAATGGGGTATCGACTTACAAACAGAGCACGAAAGATACTTATCAGAAGAAATCTTCAAACGTCCTGTATTCGTAACTGACTATCCGAAAGACATTAAAGCGTTCTACATGCGCCTTAACGAAGATGGAAAAACAGTAGCTGCTACTGACCTTCTAGTTCCTGGCATCGGCGAATTAATCGGCGGTAGCCAACGTGAAGAAAGAATGGACGTTTTAGTAGACAGAATTAAAGAATTAGGTATGAACGAAGAGGACTACTGGTGGTACTTAGAACTTAGAAAATACGGCGGTACAAAACACGCTGGATTCGGTCTAGGTTTCGAACGCTTCCTAATGTACATTACTGGTATGGCTAACATCCGTGACGTAATTCCGTTCCCAAGAACTCCAGGTTCTTCTGAATTCTAAAATATAAAAAAGCGAGAGGGAATCCTCTCGCTTTTTTATTTTGAATAGTTTATTACCTCGCAGCAAATAGTAACGCGAAGGGGTGAATGTAAATGGGTAAAAAAGTGAAAAAAGATCATTCTAGATCAAGCCTAGGTTCTCCAGAAGTGGAAGGACAAGGAACAACGACACATGAAACTGGTTCTCATAAAGTATCTTCATCAAATAAGAAGCAAAAACGAAGCTAATATAAAAGGGAGAGTCGTGGTGACTCTCCCTTTTATATAGGGAAATTAGTAAAAATGAGGTGGTTGAGCGATATGTTAGAGAGGAAAATAGTAAATGCAACTATATTGAATCGAGGCAATATGAAACAAAAAACAGGAGTTTGTAGGCTCCTGTTTTTGTCGATACTATTTTAATAAGCGAAACGCCTTTTCTGTATTAGCAAAATGCAGTTTCACAAACTCAGGTAGTCTTTCTTTTCCAAGCTTCTGAATGAGTTTAGCAGCGACAATATCTACTTGTTTGCCAGCACCTTTCGGAAGTGGCATACCAGCTTTTTTGCTTAGTTCGTCAAATTGTTTTACAAATGAGTAACGGGCCAAAATGGAAGCAGCGGCTACCGCTAAGTGAACGCTCTCACCTTTCGTAGCGAAATAAACATTTTCACGCTGTACCTGTTTTTGTTTCGCTAAATATTTATAGTATGTATCAGGTTGCGTAAATTGGTCGATTAAGATGCCTTCTGGTGTTGTAGGTGCAATTTTTGCTAATAAATTTGTGATGGCTTTATTGTGTAGTAAAGCTTTCAGTTTACCTTGGTTGTTTCCTTTATCAAATAGCTCATTATACTTTTCATTGTGAAGAACGAGAGAGCTATAAGGAACAACGTGAAGGAGTTGTTTTGCAATCTCAGCAATTTGGGCATCGTTTAAGTTTTTAGAGTCTTTTACACCAAGTTCTTTTAAAAGTGGAATCTGTTTTGCGTCCACATATACAGCAACGACCGTCATCGGGCCGAAGTAATCGCCAGTACCTACTTCATCGGATCCTACAATAGACATTGTACCGATGGAAGAGGGCGGGGCATAACGATGTGAGTTAGCCGATTTTTTTACAGCTGATTTTGGTGCTTGAGAGACAGTTTGCCAACGAGTAGCTTCTGCTTCAGCACGGCCACCTTGGAACATCACTTTGCCTGATTTATATGCTGTAATCGTGCAAGATGGAACTTTTGCCATAAAGATACCGCCTTGCGGAATTTTCGGGCTAAGCGCCTGTTTATATTGTTGTTTCATGTCTTCAATTACTGTAGAACTTGTTTGTAATACGATAGAATTTGACAAGATGGTCGCTCCTTTTTTATATTGTTATTTTTATCATATCGGATTGTTCTTTCTGTTTCCATATTATGATGGTTCATGGTATTATAAACTTTAGGATTCTGTACGTGATTGGAGGCCGGTGAGTTGTCACAACAAAAGGGAAAGAAAAGTCGAATTAATGTAGAAATCTATGGTCAGCAATATTCAGTTGTTGGCGATGAAAGTACAAGTCATATCCGCATGGTAGCAGCGATTGTGGATGATAAAATGCGCGAACTCAATGCCAAGAATCCTTCGCTTGATACGAGTAGACTAGCGGTATTGACGGCGGTAAACGTCATACACGATTACATAAAATTAAAAGAAGAACATGAGAAGCTGAAAGAAAGTATGACAAAAAAAGGAATGGAATAACATGATTGATATTATTATCATTTTACTGCTTGTTATGGGATTTTTCCTTGGCTTACGCAGAGGGTTCATTTTGCAACTTATAAAGTTAACAAGCTTTATTATCGCATACCTTGTTGCATACTGGTACTGTAAAGATTTAGCGCCAACACTTGCGAAATTTATTCCGTATCCATTTGATAAAAACGTATCTGTTCCAGAATGGATTGATGCAAATAATATTGAAACAGTATTTTATCAAGCAATTGCGTTTATCGTATTATTTATTATTACAAAAATCGCACTTTCATTACTTGGTAATTTGTTAAATATGTTTGCAGAAATACCGGTTTTAAAGCAAGTGAATGCACTTGCGGGGGCAATCCTCGGATTTTTAGAAGTGTATATTATTTTGTTTGTCTTAATTATTGTTGGAACAATTCTTCCAATTGAACAATTGCAAACACCATTACAAAAATCATCAATTAGCAAAATAATTATAGACGATACACCGATTCTTTCTGAAAAGGTGAAGGAACTATGGCAGACAGGTAGCAGAGTATAACTTCTCTTTTTTCGGAAAGAGGAGTTTTTTTCTATGAAAGAAAGGCGGGGGCAATGATGAAAGTAAATAAAAAACAAGTTATTAAATTATTGGAGACAATCGGCCTATTTATGGAATTGAAGGGCGCAAATCCATTTAAAATATCTGCATTTCGTAAAGCGGCGGCAGCGCTAGAAAGTGATGATCGTAGTCTTTCTGAAATTGAAGATTTCACAAAGATTCCAGGCATCGGAAAAGGAACGGCAGCAGTTATTCAAGAATATATAGAATCGGGAACATCTGAAGTACTACAAGAACTTGAAAAAGAAGTACCGAGCAGTTTATTACCGCTATTAAAACTACCAGGCCTTGGGGGTAAGAAGGTAGCTAAGTTATACAAAGAGCTTGGTGTTGTCGATATGGAAACGTTAAAAGCTGCTTGTGAGGAAAATAAAGTACAAGCTTTAGCAGGTTTTGGTAAAAAAACAGAAGAGAAAATATTGGAAGCAATTGATCAAGTAGGATCTCGTCCCGAGCGTTTACCAATTGCGATGGTATTGCCTATTGCCGGGGAAATAGAGGAGAAATTGTCGAATATTGCTGAGGTGATTCGTTTCTCACGCGCTGGTAGTTTACGCCGTGTTCGTGAGACAGTGAAGGATTTAGACTTCATCATTGCAACGACAGAACCAGCTGTAGTACGTGAACATTTACTACAATTCGATAATATGATTGAAGTAATTGCGAGCGGGGATACGAAAGTATCTGTTCGTCTTCAATATGAATATGATATTTCAATTGATTTCCGCCTTGTAAAGCCAGAAGAGTTTATTACAACTCTTCACCATTTCACAGGATCAAAAGACCATAACGTAAAAATGCGCCAAATCGCAAAAGATAAAGGCGAGAAAATTAGTGAGTATGGTGTGGAAATCTTAGAGACAGGTGAAGTGAAAACATTTGAAACGGAAGAGGAATTTTTTGCTCATTTCGGTCTTCCATTCATCCCGCCAGAAGTGCGTGAAGATGGAAAAGAAATTGAATTAATTAAAGAGTACCCGAACTTAATTCAGTTCTCTGACATACAAGGTGATTTACATATGCATACAACGTGGAGTGATGGTGCTTTTTCAATTGAAGAAATGGTACAAGCATGTCGCGCTCGTGGATATAAGTTTATGGCAATTACTGATCATTCACAATACTTGAAAGTAGCGAATGGCTTAACGAAAGAGCGTCTTCGCGAGCAAGCGAAAGAAATTGAGCGCATGAATGAAAAGTATCCAGACATTACAATTTTACGTGGGATTGAAATGGACATTTTACCAGATGCAACACTTGATTTTGATGATGAAGTATTAGCAGAATTAGATTATGTCATTGGAGCGATTCACTCTAGCTTCTCACAAGACCGTGAAACGATTATGAAACGTCTTCGCACTGCGCTTGAGAATAAGCATGTCACAATGATTGCCCATCCGACAGGGCGTCTTCTTGGGCGCCGCGAGGGCTATGATGTAGATACAGATTTATTAATCGAACTCGCAAAAGAAACAAATACAGTTTTAGAATTAAATGCAAATCCAAACCGTTTAGATTTAAGCGCGAAATTATTAAAACAAGCACAAGATGCTGGTGTAAAAGTAGCGATTAATACCGATGCCCATACACTTGAAATGTTAGAAGATATGGAAACAGGTGTAGCAGCAGCACGTAAAGGTTGGATTCAAAAAGATAACGTGATTAACACATGGGATATTGAACGTTTATTGGACTATATTAAACGTAATAAGTAACACAAGGGGGACCTGCAACATGTTAGAAAGAACGTTGCGTGTATTAGAATACAATAAAGTAAAAGAACAATTACTTGAACATACAGCCTCTTCACTTGGCCGTGATAAAGTGAAGAATTTAGTGCCGAGCACTGATTTTGAAGAAATTGTAGAAATGCAAGATACAACGGATGAAGCAGCGAAAGTCATTCGTTTAAAAGGTATTGCACCATTAGGTGGTATTACGGATATTCGCTCAAATGTGAAGCGTGCAAAGATTGGAAGTATGTTAAGCCCAAATGAACTACTTGATATTGCCAATACGATGTATGGTAGTCGCAATATGAAACGTTTCATTGAAGATATGGTTGATAATGGTGTCGAGCTTCCAATTTTAGAAACTCATGTCGCTCAAATTGTATCTTTATATGATTTAGAAAAGAAAATTACAAATTGCATCGGTGACGGCGGTGAAGTAGTCGATAGCGCAAGTGATAAACTGCGTGGTATTCGTACTCAAATTCGTACTGCGGAAAGCCGTATCCGTGAGAAGTTAGAAAACATGACGCGTTCTTCAAACGCACAAAAAATGTTATCAGATGCGATTGTAACGATCCGTAACGAACGCTACGTAATCCCGGTAAAACAAGAATACCGCGGCGTATATGGCGGTATTGTTCACGATCAATCAGCTTCTGGGCAAACTTTATTTATTGAACCACAAGTCATTGTAGAATTAAATAACGCGCTTCAAGAAGCACGAGTGAAAGAAAAACAAGAAATCGAACGCATCTTATTGATGTTAACAGAAGAAGTAGCAGTAGAAGCGGATATCGTTTTATCTAACGTAGAAGTAGTTGCCAATCTTGACTTCATTTTTGCGAAAGCTTTTTATGCGAAGCGAATTAAAGCAACGAAGCCAATCGTAAATAACGAGCGGTACATGGATTTAAGACAAGCACGTCATCCGCTTATTGATCCGGAAATTATTGTGCCAAATAACATTATGCTCGGTAAAGACTTCACAACAATTGTTATTACAGGGCCGAATACAGGTGGTAAAACAGTTACGCTGAAAACAGTTGGTATTTGTGTATTAATGGCGCAATCTGGTCTTCACATTCCAGTAATGGACGAGTCAGAGATTTGTGTATTTAAAAATATCTTTGCTGATATCGGTGATGAGCAATCGATTGAACAAAGTTTAAGTACGTTCTCCTCACATATGGTGAACATTGTAGATATTTTAGAAAAAGCTGATTTTGAAAGCTTAGTTTTATTCGATGAATTAGGTGCTGGAACAGATCCACAAGAAGGGGCTGCACTAGCAATTTCAATTTTGGATGAAGTATGTAACCGCGGTGCTCGCGTTGTAGCAACGACGCATTACCCGGAATTAAAAGCATACGGATATAACCGTGAGCAAGTTATTAATGCGAGTGTTGAGTTCGATGTGAATACATTAAGCCCAACGTACAAATTATTAATCGGTGTACCAGGACGTAGTAATGCCTTTGAAATTTCGAAGCGCCTTGGACTATCTGATCGAGTTATCGATCAAGCACGTAACCATATTAGTACAGATACAAATAAAATTGAAAATATGATTGCGAAGTTAGAAGAAAGTCAAAAGAACGCAGAGCGTGACTGGAACGAAGCAGAAGCGCTTCGCAAGCAATCTGAAAAACTTCATCGTGAATTACAGCGTCAAATTATTGAATTTAACGATGAGCGCGATGAAAAATTATTAAAAGCGCAAAAAGAAGGGGAAGAAAAAGTCGAAGCTGCAAAGAAAGAAGCAGAAGGCATTATTCAAGAACTTCGTCAATTGCGTAAAGCACAGCTTGTAAACGTGAAAGACCATGAACTTATTGAAGCGAAGAGCCGTCTAGAAGGGGCAGCGCCAGAGCTTGTGAAGAAACAAAAAGTAAACGTGAAAAACACAGCGCCGAAACAACAATTACGAGCAGGCGATGAAGTAAAAGTGTTAACGTTCGGTCAAAAAGGTCAACTACTTGAAAAAGTAAGTGATACAGAGTGGAGCGTACAAATTGGTATTCTGAAGATGAAAGTGAAAGAATCCAATATGGAATACATTAATACACCGAAGCAAACTGAGAAAAAAGCAGTCGCAAGTGTGAAGGGTAGAGATTATCACGTTTCATTAGAGCTTGACCTTCGCGGTGAACGTTATGAAGATGCAATGGTGCGCGTTGAGAAATATTTAGATGATGCACAGCTTGCAAGTTACCCTCGTGTATCAATCATTCACGGTAAAGGAACAGGAGCACTTCGCCAAGGTGTACAAGATTACTTGAAGAAACATCGCGGTGTGAAAAGCTTCCGTTACGGCGATATGGGCGAGGGAGGCCTAGGCGTAACAGTTGTCGAATTAAAATAGCAAACAACCAAACAAAAGGGGAACCATTATATGTTTATGGACAAACTTGCAAAAGTATTGTTAGCTTGTTGCGGAATATTTTTGGTGATTGGGGTTATTTATTTAGTTGTTTTTGCGAAGTGAAGGAGCGTCAATCTTGGCATAATTATATTGCCATGGATTGACGCTTTTAATCTATAAGAAAAGGAATAAAACATGAAAATCAACCAATACATAAGCGAAGCAAAATCCTGCTCAAGACGCGAAACAGACCGCATCATCAAAGCAGGACGCGCCTGCATTAACGGTGAAATTTGTACGCACGGTACACTCGTTAACGAAGGTGATGTTGTAACGATTGATGGGCAGGTTATTGAAAAAGAAAAGAAAGAAAAAGTATATATCGCCTTTCATAAACCAGTTGGAATTACTTGTACAGCAGCGGAGAATATTGAAGGGAACATTATTGATTATATCAATTACCCAGAACGAATCTTTCCTGTTGGGCGGTTAGATAAAGCATCGGAAGGACTCATTTTATTAACGAATGATGGTACGATTGCGAATCAAATTTTGCACGGTGATCATGAGCATGAGAAAGAATATGTTGTTACGGTCGATAAGCCGTTTACAGATTGGTTTATTGATATGATGTCCAGCGGAGTGAAAATCAAAGATGGAATGACGAAACCATGTAAAGTGACGAGAGTTGACCAATCTACATTTCGCATCGTTTTAACACAAGGAATGAATAGACAAATTCGTAGAATGAGTCGTGCTTTCGGGTATACAGTAACAAAGTTGAAGCGAGTTCGCATTATGAATATAGAGCTAAATGAACTTGAAACCGGAAAATGGCGGAACATTACAGCTGAAGAATTAGAAAGATTGATGGGGCAAATATAGGGGGGATGTTTTCCCCCTATATTTTTTTGTCAGAAAAAATAAAACTATTGATTTTTTAAAAAATAGCCCATATAATAAAAAACAACAAGTTTCGACAAGATATTTTATAAAAGTAATGATGAGGACACGAGTTGTTTTTTACGATTCTCAGAGAGGGAAGCCTTAGGCTGTGAGCTTCCTAATACGGAAAGACATACTTACCACCTCTAAACTTCAAGAGTGAACTGCATGATGCATTGTAATTCTTGGCGGATAAAACCGTTATCAATTTACACGAGCTATAAAATGAGCTTATTTCGTTATAAATTCATTTTATTAGAATAAGGGTGGAACCACGATTTCAACACTCGTCCCTTTGTTAGGGACGGGTGTTTTTTGCGTTCTTTTATAGGGAAGTATGCTTGAAAGAGGAAATGTGACGGAATTTAATTCAGAATATTTTGTTAATCTGATAATTATATAGGAGGTTAGTAGAAATGAAATCGTCTTTAAAGTTTTCTGAGATGTTTGCAATAAGTTTAATGTTATTTGCATTGTTTTTCGGTGCAGGTAATATGATCTTCCCACCAGCGTTAGGACAAGGTGCTGGAACGGATGTATGGATTGCGTTGTTTGGTTTTATCGTAACAGGTGTGGGACTTCCTTTATTAGGGGTTATTGTTATAGCTTTAAAAGGAGATATTAATGAACTGGCAGGACGTGTACACCCTGTATTCGCACTTATTTTTATCACTGCAATTTATTTATGTTTAGGTGTATTTGTTAGTGTACCACGTACAGGAACTGTTGCTTATGAAATGAGTGTTGCACCGTTTTTACCAAGTGAGGTAGCTGGTCAATCATATCCACTTGTTATCTTTACATTTATTTTCTTTGCAGTAACTTTCTATTTAGCTTTAAACCCATCGAAATTAGTGGGCCGCATCGGTAAAGTGTTAACACCAATTTTATTAGCTGTCATTGCAATTATTGTAGCGAAAGCAATTATGACACCAATTGGAGAGTTTGGTGCACCGACAGAAGCGTATAGTGCTCCACTCTTTAAAGGCTTTATTGACGGATATTTAACTTTAGATGGACTTGCAGCACTTGTTTTCGGAAATGTTGTAATTAATGCTTTAAAAGCAAAAGGTATTACAAATAAAAATAGCATTGCGAAAGTAACCATTTTTGCAGGATTTATTGCAGCACTTGGCTTACTACTTGTTTATTTAGCGCTTGCTTACCTTGGAGCTTCTAGTGTTTCACTTGGCATGGGAGCAAACGGCGGAATTATTTTAACAAACGTAGTGACTCATTTATTTGGCAATTACGGAACGTTATTACTTGGTATCGCAATTACAGCAGCATGTTTAACAACTTCTGTAGGTATTGTTGCAGCTTGTGGCGAATACTTCTCTTCTTTATTACCAAAGCTTTCTTATCAAAAAGTTGTTTTCATTTTCTGTGTATTAGCATTTATGGTAGCAAATCTTGGTTTAACTCAGTTAAATGCATTAGCATTACCAATTTTAATTGCAATTTATCCAATTGGTATCGTGCTTATCGTATTATCACTCGTTGAAAATTACGTTCGTCTTCCATTAGCAATGTATGTAGGCGGTATTATAGGGGCGTTCGCGATTAGCTTCTTTGATGGATTGCACAATGCAAATCTTCAAATTGCCGCATTAGCACCTATTTTAGATAAGATTCCATTATATAGTGTAGGGATTGGCTGGTTAGTTCCAGGTATGATCGGTATAGGAATTGGTTATATAGTTTCTAAGTTTCAAAAGCAAGAAATTGCTGTAGAAAAATAAAGAAAGTCTCTTTTATATAAGTTTTTTCAGTTATTGTAGATAGTAAGATGTTCACTTCAAAAGTTAGTAAATATATAGCGGTTATGCGAGAGGATAGGCTAGTTGTACTAGCAAAGCAATAATATGGTATAGTGAAACGAGGCTGTTTTTTCAGTCTCGTTTTTTAAATGCTTACTATAGTTAGAAAGCATTCAAATGGAAAGGAAGACATTACATGCGATCTGAAGTAACTATAAAAATAAAACCGAAGTTTATAAAAGAAATTAAAAGTGGATATCCGCTTATTTTAAAAGATGCTATTCAAAATTTAAATGATGTACGTGAAGAAGGGACAATCATCAAAGTAGTAGATGAGAAGAACCAATTCATCGGAAAAGGCTATTATGGAAAACAAAATAAAGGATATGGATGGATTTTAACGAGAAAAGAGAAGGAGCAAATTAATCAACCTTTCTTTGAAAGTAAAATCAAATCTGCTTTACATAAACGAAAAGATTTTTATAAATCAAATGATACAACAGCATTTCGTGTTGTGAATGGTGAGGGCGATGGTCTTGGTGGTTTAATCATCGATTATTATGACGGTTATTACGTAATAAGTTGGTATAGTGAAGGGATTTATACTTTCCGTGATGAAATCGTAGAAGCACTTCAAAAAGTAGCAAATTTCAAAGGGATTTATGAGAAAAAACGTTTTGATACGAAAGGGAAATACATTGAAGATGATGATTTTGTAGCAGGAGAGCGCGGTGAGTTTCCACTTATCGTAAAAGAAAACGGTGTAAACTTTGCTGTATATTTAAATGACGGGGCGATGGTTGGTGTATTTTTAGATCAGCGTAACGTTCGAAAACAAATTCGTGATAAATATGCAAAAGGAAGAACAGTTTTAAATATGTTCTCCTATACTGGAGCTTTTTCTGTATTTGCAGCACTTGGCGGCGCAAGTAAAACAACGAGTGTTGACCTTGCAAATCGTAGTTTAAGTAAAACGATTGAGCAGTTCAGTGTAAATGAAATTGATTACGAAGCGCAAGATATTATTGTAGAAGATGTATTTCTATATTTCAAATATGCAGCTAAGAAAAAGATGAAATTTGATATGGTTGTACTTGATCCTCCAAGCTTTGCACGTTCGAAAAAATATACATTCAGTGCAGCGAAAGATTATAAAAATTTATTAAAAGAAACAATTGCCATTACAGAAAATAACGGTATTATCGTAGCTTCTACAAATTGTAGCGCATTCGATATGAAAAAATTTAAAGGCTTTATCGATATAGCATTTAAAGAAATGAACGGCAAATATAAAATATTAGAAGAACATTCTTTACCCGAAGATTTCCGTACAATTGATCAATTTAAAGAGGGAGACTATTTAAAAGTAGTTTTCGTCGAAAAAATTAAAGGGTAATGAAAATAAGAAAAGGAGCTCAATTTTAAATGAGCTCCTTTTCTTTATTGAACAATATTTTGTACTCTACCAACCTGTCCGTCCTGCAATCTTACTTTAATGCCGTGCGGATGGGAAGGGGAATTCGTTAAAATATCTTTTACAATTCCTCTTGTTAACTTACCAGTTCGTTGATCTTGTTTTAACACAATATCAACTTCAAGACCTGGCGCGATGTTAGATCGTTTTTGCCCGTTCATTTACACACCTGTACGTCTACGTTGGTTGTTTGTTTTCTTCGTTTGTTGGTTTTGTAATTTTTTCGTTGCTTGGCTTTGATTTGTATTATTTGAACCATTTCCATTTCCTTGCTTTTTCTTTGCAAGTTGTTCGCGCATTAAATCAGCTAAGCTTACTTTTTTGTTTTCTGACATGATAAGTCTCCTTTATATAAAGTTAATTATGAACAATAGTAGTGAATTTCATCATATCATTGTTAAGGAAGGAAGGGAAGTTGGTTTGAAAATTCATATAATTCTTTCCAGCATTCATTCGTTACGATACAATTGAAATGTTAATGTTTGTAAAAAGGGGATGAGAATATGTCACATCATATTTTATTAGTTGAAGATGATGTCTCAATTCAAGAGATGGTTGAAACATATTTAGTAAAAGAAGGTTTTCAAGTTACAATCGCATCTGATGGAGAAGAAGGAGTTACCGCATTTTTAAAAGGTTCATTTGATTTGATCATTCTCGATATTATGATGCCGAAGTTAGATGGCTTAGAGGTTGTGCGAATCATTCGAGAGAAAAGTGCCGTTCCGATTTTAATGATGTCAGCGAAGGATACAGATGTTGATAAGGCAGTTGGTTTAGGTCTTGGAGCGGATGATTACATTTGTAAACCGTTTTCTATGATTGAACTAGCAGCGCGTGTAAAAGCTGCTATTCGAAGATCTACAAAGTATTCAGCTGTGGAATCAAAAGATGAGACCATTCAGATTGGTGATTTAATAATTGACCCAATTAATTTTACTGTGGAGAAAAAGGGAAGACAGCTTAAACTTACTTTAAAAGAATTTGAGATTTTAAAACTGTTTGTAAAGAACCAAAATCGTGTATTTACGAAAGCGCAAATCTATTCACTAATTTGGAATGAAGAATATTATGGTGATGACAACGTTATTAATGTCCATATGAGAAGATTGCGCGAGAAAATTGAAACGGATCCATCTAACCCAGCGTATGTAAAAACATTGTGGGGCATCGGTTATAAGCTGGAAGGGATGTAGTATGGTTACTTTTTTAACGGCCGTTATTTTTATATTGCTAATAATAATTTATGTACAATATAAAATTCGGAAAAATAATAGTAGAAATTTACGTTATACATATGAAAAATTAGAGGATATTGTAAAAGAGAAAACTGGTGAGAAGCTATTAGTTATGACAGATGATAAGGAACTGCAAAAACTATTAGTTACTATTAATCATTTGTTAGATGCGAAACAGAAAACGAATGCAGATCATGCGAAAGTAGAAATTTCGATGAGAAAAATGCTTTCGAACATCTCACATGATTTAAAAACGCCGCTTACCGTCATTCTTGGATATACAGAAATGTTAAATATAGATAAAACGATGAATGAGGAAGAACGGCAATTATTATTACAAAAGGTACATGTGAAAACATTAGAAGTAATGGAACTGATTCATAAGTTTTTCGATTTAGCAAAATTGGAATCTGGTGATAAAGCAATTGAAATAACGAAGATAAACATGAATGAAATATGCAGGGAAAAGATTTTATCGTTTTATGATTTAGTAACCTCGAAAGGATTCGAGGTTCATATTGATATACCAGAGAGAAATATATATGCATTTGGAAATGCAGAAGTGATTGGAAGGGTGTTAAACAATTTAATATCAAATGCGATTGCCTATGGATATGATGGGAAGGCGCTCGGTATGGTATTAAGAGAGGATGAAACGAGTGTGTATATAGACGTATGGGATAAAGGGAAAGGAATTGATGAATCTCATATTGATAAAGTATTTGAGCGTATGTACACACTTGAAGATTCAAGAAATAGATTGTACCAAGGGAGCGGTTTAGGGTTAACGATTACGAAAAGGCTTGTGGAAGCGATGGACGGAGAAATACATCTTTCTAGTAAGCCGTATGAAAAAACAATTTTTACAGTTGTATTAAAAAAGATGCTGTTTTAGCTTGTAGAGAAGTAGATTCTACAAGCTTTTTTTCAGCGTAAGGAATTTGTAAGGAACGGGTAAGAAAAAAGAGATTTCCGTTGTCTATTATAGAAGTATAAGGTAGTGCGAAAGGAGACAGTGACATGACATATATATTAAAAACGAATCAGTTAACGAAAGTGTTTAAAGGGAAAGAAGTTATTTCTAGCGTTAACATGCATGTGAAAAAGGGAGAGATATACGGTTTCTTAGGACCGAATGGTGCAGGTAAAACAACGATTATGAAAATGATCACAAATTTAATAAAACCGACGAGCGGTGATATTGAAATTTTTGGTGAGAAGTTAACGGATACATCTTATGAATTGTTAAAGCGTATGGGAACGATTATTGAATATCCGATTTTTTATGATAAATTAACGGCGAAGGAGAATCTGGATTTACATTGTGAATACATGGGTTATTACGATAAGAACGCAATTGATCATGCTTTGAATCTTGTTAAGTTGCATGGCATCGATAATAAAAAAGTAAAAGATTTTTCATTAGGGATGAAACAAAGACTGGGTATTGCAAGAGCAATCATGACAAAACCAGAGCTTCTTATTTTAGATGAACCGATTAACGGCTTAGATCCAATTGGTATTAAAGAATTACGAGATTTATTTAAAATGCTTTGTAAGGAATATGGCATTACTTTATTAGTTTCTAGTCATATTTTAGGTGAAATGGAACAAATGGCGGATACAATTGGTGTTATTCAAAATGGAAAACTAATAAAAGAAGTTTCAATGAAGAGTATTAACGGAAAACAAACAGAGTACATTGAAATTACTATTCCTGATGTGAAACGTGCAGCTTATATTTTAGAAGATAAACTCGGTATAAAAAATTACAAAATAATGAGTGGAAATATGATTCGTGTTTATGAAGTGGCGGTGACGCAGCAAGCAATTTCAAAAGCACTTATTATGAACGATGTGGAAATTGAAAGTATTAATAAGAAACATAGTTCCTTAGAAGAATATTTCTTAAATGTAATGGATGGAGAGGGTATTCATGCTTAATGGGTTGTTGTTGAATCTAGTAAGTGGATTGATCGTAATGTTCATAAGTGGGATTTTATATTATAGAAAACCAGAGCGGAAATGGGCGTTAATTTTACTAGTGATAGGGATATTAAGCGTAAGTACAGCTGGAATTAGAATGTTAGTAGCGTAGAGATAATTATATAAGGAATGGAGGCGTGGCTTATATGTTTAAATTAATGAAACTTGAATGGAAGAAACATCAATTATCTAGTTATTTTAAAGGGGTAGCCATTTGTATTATAGCAATTTTTGCTGCGGTAAGTCTTATGGGGTTGGGAGCGAAAAGTGAAGCAGATGCGGCGCTCACTGATTTCACAAAATATATGACTTTAGCAAACCTATTTATTAGGATGACATTTCTTATTTTTAGTGCGGTCATTTTATCACGTTTAGTAATTGATGAGTATAAGAATAAAACAATGCAACTACTATTTATGTACCCACTACAAAGGAAACTGCTAATGAGAGCGAAATTAACAATTGTTTTTTGTTTTTGTTTTGTGAGCATGATTATCGCTACTTTCAGTATTAGCTTGCTCATATTTTTTATGAACCCAATGATGGGGCTAATTGAAACACCTATTACGATGGGCGAGATAATAGCTACCGTTCCAGCTACTTTTATAAGTGCATTTATGATATCTGGAATAAGTTTAATTCCTTTATTTTTTGGGATGAGAAAGAAATCGACACCGACAACGATTACTTCTGCAGTAATAATTGGGATGCTAATGAACAGTAACGTTGGTCCTGGGAACGGTCAAGTAAGTATGTATGATTTTATATTTATCCCAATTGTACTCTGTTTATTAGGAATTTTTATTAGTTATCTATCGTATCGTAACATCGATAAGATCGATGTAGCGTGAAGGAAGCTTAAAACAACGACGAACTGGGGTATGAACAGTGAAAAAAATAATAGTAATTGCAATATTATTAATTACAATTGCTAGTGTGACTTTTGGTTTTAAGACGTTTCAGGGGAAAGATTTTAAGAAAGAAAAATCTTTTGAGATAAATCATATAAAAGAAATAGAAGTGGACAATGAAAACTGGGATATTGAATTTAAAAGTACAGATGCTAACAAAATAGTAATTTCGGCTCAAGGTAAACGAGTAGATAAAGAGATAGATCCCGTCGAAATGGAACATGAAGGGAATAAAGTTATAGTTAAGCAAAAAGAAAAGGTGACCAGATTCTTTAATGGTTTTACGTTTCGGAAGAAAAATAGCATATCTATAGCTATTCCGAAGAAAGAAATAGATAAAATTGTATTAAATAATAAATCGGGTGATGTGAAAATAAGCGATATAGAAGTGAAAAATATCGTGACAGAAAGTGAGTCTGGAGATGAAATGGTTGTAGGACTATCAGCCGAGAAAGGTGAATTCATATCGCAAAGTGGAGAGTTAGCTGTAAAAGATAGTTCAGCGCAAGAATTAAATATAAAGTCTACGACTGGTGATAACTATATAACAAATGTAAGTAACTCAAATATGAACATCACTTCAACATCTGGGGAAGTATTACTGAAAGATATGACAGAAGGAAAATCATTATCTGTAGAGACAAAATCAGGAGATATTGGCGTACGGTATAAAGGGGTTCCGGCTTCTTTGAAACTTACGGCTAAAAGTAATTCGTCTGACGTAATGGTGAATGTAAAAGGACTTAAGAAAGATAAAAATACAGAAAAGGTAAAAGCAGGAACCATAGGTGATGCAAAAAACGAAGTGAAGATTTTAAGTAAAACAGGAGCGATTTATATCGATTAAATTTTAAATGAAAGGAGGACTATTATGCTACGTCTTATGAAGCTAGAATTGAAAAAGTTTAAGCTTGGCTGGTATGTGAGGGGAGCGATTATTGCAAATATCGCTATACTGGCATTAATGATCTCTACGAGCGTCGTTGCTCAAGTAGAAGGTGATCCGGAAATAAGGGATCCACAGATGATTTTGTTAATGGCTAGTACATTAGTAAGAGCAACATTTATTATTTTTGGTAGTGTGTTAATCGCAAGGTTAATAATTAGTGAATATAAAAATAAAACAATCCTACTTATGTTTTCTTATCCTATTAATCGGAGGGAAATGATGAGTAGTAAGTTAGCCATTACAGCGATAGTAACATTTATAACAGTCATCTTATCGAACATTTTAGTAGTAGGAGTTTTCTTTGGGATAGATAGCTATTTTTCAATTCTTCCTAATTCATTTACAGTAGATCAATTGAAGCAAGAAGGGATAAACCTTGTTCCTTTAGCCATTGCCACTGCGGGAATAAGTTTAATCCCATTATATTTCGGAATGCGTAAACGTTCAGTGCCAGCTACAATTGTTTCATCTCTTATCGTTGTATCAATTGCAATGAATGGAAACCCAGTGTTTTCTACAGCAACTTTTCTTCCACTTCAACTAGCACTTGCAGCAATTGGAGTTGTAATTGCATATTACGGAATTAAAAATATAGAGAAGGAGGATGTAACTGTATGACAAGAATAAGAAAAAGAGTTGGCGTTACACCAACTCTTTTTTTATATATGTATGCTTCGTTACTACTCTGTAAATTTGGAGTGTTTGCTTAAATACGCTTGCACTCCTGGGGAAATATTAAAGTTATTAGGGCTTTTATATTCGATAGCAAACTCTCCGTCTTTACTTGTTTCAAAGGAGATTGCATAGCTATTCATTTTAGCATCGTAAGAAGTATTTTTGACTTCCGCATCTAGATCGAAGTATTTTGTAATATATTCTTTTGATTCCGTAATTGCTGTTTGTTTTCCCCAAGGGGTACCACAATATGTGAAATAAAGAGACATACTGATAACTCCAATAATAGAAGTTAGTAAAAGAGTTCCCATAGCTATTTTTTTATTTTTTGTATTCAATTTGGTTACCCCTCCTCATAATATGTATTCATTTTAACGTGTTTTTTCCATAAAACAACCATTTAGCAAAAAATAGTTTCACATGAAACAAGTTACAGAAAAAGACAAGGTGCGCAAACACCGTGTCTTTTTCTGTCATTACATTTTAGGAGCTTCCATTCCAGCAGCAGCCCATTCTTCTTTGGAAGGACCGTATACGCCAGGAACTTTTAATCCAGCCTGACGCATTAAAACAGTCATCTGCCCGCGGTGGTGATTTTGATGATTAATGAGTGTCATTAAAAATATAGAATTCGGCATAGGGCGACCAAAGAAGTCATTAATAGTAGATAAGTCTTTATCTGCCCATTCACTTTGAAGTGCTTCAACAAAAGCTGCATTCACTTTGCGATACCCATCAGCAATTGTTTTTGCTGAAGTCGGAACAGGATAATCTTTCGTTTCGCCTTCAAACTTTAATCCTGTCCCTGATAGCATAATTGGAATTGCCGTAACGATATGCCAAGCAACTCTACCTAACGTCCAGTGTTCAGGCGCAATTTCCTGTGATAAAGATTCATCCGTTAATGCATCGTACATTTTCTGAGTAGACTCAGCTTCGTATTTCCATGATTGTAAAAAGTTTTCAATTGTTTGGTACATGTTATCCCCCCTATTTTCGTTCATAAATTAAATTCGTGAGAGATAATATAATCCCTGTTTAATAAAGAACACTTAATTAAGTATTGCTACAATATAGAAATAACTAGGAAATATTTGTGGAAGTGTCAGGAAACTGACGAGTTCATTCGTATACTTAGTGAGTAGAGAATGGAATAAAGGGTGGTGATAAGGATGAAAGAAATAGAGATAGTAGAGGGATTACGAAAAAGAGACATGTTAGCATTGCTTGCAACGACTTCCTTTAGTGCAACAATAATTACAACTCTTGCAGCTGGAAGTGCCATTAGTTTGCAATTATTTGGTTTGGTAGCTGTTGCAACATTATCAACAGCTACTCCAGAAGCGGTATTAACAATTATAAGATTAAGCTAAATACTAATAACTCTCTTATTCTATTAAAATTAGGAGAGTTTATACATATAAGAAGAAGTTAATGAAGTAAAGCATAGCTATACAAAAGTCAGAATATTATGATTGTAACGTTGTTATGACTATAATATAATGAAAACAACCATCATGAATGAACATTCATTTATTTTCTCAAATATTGGAAGGGGGAATGAGAGTGGAAAAACCTTGGTTGAAAAATTATCCAGAGGAAATTCCAAGTACGATTTCTTATGATATTCAGCCGCTTCATGGATATGTAGAACAGATGGCTTCTCGTTATCCAGAAAAGAAAGCGCTTCACTTTTTAGGGAAGGATATTACATTTTCAGATTTCCATGATAAGGTGAAGAGATTTGCAAATTATCTTCAAACGCTAGGTGTGGAAAAAGGGGATCGAGTTGCCATTATGTTGCCGAACTGTCCGCAATCTGTAATTGGTTATTATGGTACATTACTTGCGGGAGGAATTGTCGTACAAACAAATCCACTCTATACAGAAAGAGAGCTGGAGTATCAGCTTCGTGACTCGGGAGCAAAAGTAATTCTTTGCCTGGATTTAGTATTTCCGAAAGTGACGAATGTTCAAAATACGACAAAGCTTGAACATATTATCGTAACCCGTATTGCAGATTTTTTACCTTTCCCTAAAAATTTATTGTATCCATTTGTGCAGAAGAAACAGTCGAATTTAGTTGTGAAAGTATCAGAAAGTGAAACGATTCATCTTTGGGATTCAGTAGAAAGAGAAGTAAATACGGATGTTGAAGTACCGTGTGATCCTGCAAATGATCTAGCCCTTTTGCAGTATACAGGGGGAACGACAGGATTTCCAAAGGGGGTTATGTTGACGCATAAAAACCTCGTTTCGAACACTTTAATGGGAGCGCATTGGTTATACAATTGTAAAGAAGGAGAAGAAGTAATCCTTGGTGTCCTTCCGTTTTTTCATGTGTACGGGATGACAGCTGTAATGAATTTAAGTATTATGCAAGGATATAAAATGGTGCTTATTCCGAAGTTTGATATGAAAATGGTTTTTGAAGCAATTAAAAAACATAAAGTCACACTATTTCCAGGAGCACCAACCATTTATATTGCTTTATTAAATAGTCCCCTTTTAAAAGAATACGATATTTCTTCTATTCAGGCTTGTATTAGTGGATCTGCGCCGCTTCCGGTAGAAGTGCAGGAAGAGTTTGAGAGAGTTACAGGTGGTAAATTAGTAGAAGGTTATGGATTAACGGAGTCATCACCAGTTACACATGGGAATTTTTTGTGGGAAAAACGCGTGCCGGGAAGTATTGGGGTGCCGTGGCCAGACACAGAGGCAATCATTATGTCACTTGAAACGGGAGAGGCATTACCTCCGGGTGAAATTGGTGAAATTGTTGTAAAAGGCCCACAAATTATGAAAGGGTATTGGAATAAGCCAGAGGAAACAGCGGCTGTATTGCAAGATGGCTGGCTCCATACAGGTGATGTAGGATACATGGATGAGGATGGCTTTTTCTATGTGAAAGATCGTAAGAAGGATATGATTGTTGCTAGCGGTTTTAATGTATATCCTCGTGAAGTAGAAGAGGTTTTATATGAACACGAAAAGGTGCAAGAAGTGGTAACAATCGGTGTTCCTGATCCGTATCGAGGGGAAACGGTAAAAGCGTTTGTTGTTTTGAAGAAAGGCGTCGAATGTTCTGAAGAAGAATTAGATCAGTTTGCACGTAAATATTTAGCAGCTTACAAAGTCCCGAAAGTATATGAGTTTAGAAGTGAGTTGCCGAAGACGACAGTTGGAAAAATTTTACGACGTGTCCTAATAGATGAAGAGAAGAGAAAGAATGAGGATGAACAAACGGGCTAAGGCCCTTTCTTTTTGAAAAAATAGGATTGACACTTTTCTAAATAGTCAGTATTATAAGAATATGAATGACTATTCATTCAGTCATCTTCTTGAAGGGGACAGTAAAGTGAAGAAAAATAGACCGAAATACAATCAAATTATTGATGCAGCAGTCATTGTGATTGCGGAGAATGGATACCATCAAGCGCAAGTTTCTAAAATTGCAAAGCAAGCTGGGGTAGCTGATGGCACGATTTATTTATATTTTAAAAATAAAGAAGATATATTAATATCCTTATTCCAAGAGAAGATGGGAGAATTTGTTGAAACAATTCGTCAAAAAATAGCAGGAATTGAAAGCGCTGTAGCGAAGTTATTTATGTTGGTAGAAACGCACTTCTTGCTGTTGTCGCAAAATGATCCTCTTGCTATCGTTACACAATTAGAGCTAAGACAGTCCAATCAAGACTTGCGCCTCAAGATAAATGAAGTATTAAAAGGCTACTTACAAGTTATGGATGAGATTTTAGAGACAGGTATAAAGCAAGGTGAATTTCAGGCGGATTTAAATGTTCGCGTGGCAAGACAAATGATCTTTGGAACAGTAGATGAAGTTGTGACCAATTGGGTAATGAGCGATCATAAGTATGATCTGGTCGCACTTTCAAAAACGGTACATGGGCTACTTATTGCAGCTTGTGGTTATCGTCAATAATGGGAGGGATCATGTTGAAATTCCTATCTGTAAGAGTTGAAGACCATATCGCCGTGGCGACGTTAAACCATGCGCCAGCTAATGCGATGTCTTCACAAGTTATGCATGACGTTACTAAATTAATCGATCAAGTGGAAAAGGATGATAACATTCGTGTTGTTGTTCTACATGGCGAAGGGCGCTTCTTCTCAGCGGGAGCAGATATTAAAGAATTTACATCTGTTACTGAAGCGAAGCAAGCGACAGAATTAGCACAGCTTGGGCAAGTTACGTTTGAGCGTGTTGAAAAATGTTCAAAACCAGTTATTGCGGCAATTCATGGAGCGGCACTTGGCGGTGGCCTTGAATTTGCTATGTCTTGCCACATGCGCTTTGTAACTGAAAGTGCAAAGCTTGGTTTACCTGAGTTAACACTTGGATTAATTCCTGGTTTTGCAGGTACACAGCGCTTACCGCGTTATGTTGGTAAAGCGAAAGCTTGTGAAATGATGTTAACAAGTACACCAATTACTGGTGCAGAGGCATTGAAATGGGGACTTGTTAACGGGGTACTTTCTGAAGAATCACTTTTAGAAGATACGCTTAAAATTGCAAAGCAGATTGCTGGAAAAAGCCCGGCAACAATTCGTGCTGTGCTAGAGTTATTACAAACAACAAAATCGTCTCATTATTATGAAGGTGTACAACGTGAATCACAGATTTTTGGTGAAGTATTTACGGGTGAAGATGGAAAAGAAGGCGTAGCAGCATTTTTAGAAAAACGTAAGCCTTCATTTAGTGGTAGGTAGTCCAAATATTTTTTTAATATAAATTAACAGAATTTTAAAATTGATAGAATCTTTCTGAAAAATAAGGGGGTAAATGGAATGAACATCTACGTACTCATGAAACGAACATTTGATACAGAAGAAAAAATCGTAATTAAAAACGGTGCAATTTACGATGGCGAAGCGGAATTCATCATCAACCCTTACGATGAATATGCGATTGAAGAAGCAATTCAAGTAAGAGATGCACAAGGTGGAGAAGTTACTGTTGTAACAGTTGGTGGCCAGGATAGTGAAAAAGAACTTCGCACAGCATTAGCGATGGGTTGCGATAAAGCGGTATTAATTAACATTGAAGATGATGTTGAGAATGGTGACCAGTTCACAACGGCAAAAGTGCTTGCTGAATATTTGAAAGATAAAGAAGTAGATTTAATTTTAGGTGGAAACGTTGCGATTGACGGTGCATCTGGACAAGTTGGTCCACGTGTAGCTGAAGCGTTAAATATTCCATATGTAACGACAATTACAAAGCTTGAAATTGATGGTACAAATGTGAAAATCGAGCGTGATGTTGAAGGGGATACAGAAGTAATTGAAACATCATTACCGGTTTTAGTAACAGCGCAACAAGGTTTAAATGAACCGCGTTATCCATCGCTTCCAGGTATTATGAAAGCGAAGAAGAAGCCACTAGAAGAATTAGAATTAGATGATTTAGATTTAGAAGAAGATGATGTGGAAGCAAAAACAAAAACAATTGAAATCTATTTGCCTCCTAAGAAAGATGCAGGAAAAGTGTTACAAGGCGAGCTGCAAGATCAAGTAAAAGAACTTGTATCGTTGCTCCATACAGAAGCGAAAGTAATCTAATAAAATACGAAATTATATATGCAGGAGGGAAAATCTATGGCTCGTAAAGTATTAGTAATGGGTGAAGTTCGTGACGGATCGCTACGTAACGTTTCGTTTGAAGCGGTAGCAGCAGCAAAAACAATTGCAGAAGGCGGTGAAGTGGTAGGTCTTCTAGTTGGAGACAGCGTTACCTCTTTTGCAAATGAATTGATTCATTACGGTGCAGATCGCGTTGTGACAGTTGAAAATGATAAATTAAAATCATATACATCTGATGGCTATGCACAAGCGTTTTTAGCTGTATATGCTGAAGAAAAACCAGAAGGAATTGTATTTGGACATACAGCACTTGGTAAAGATTTATCACCAAAATTAGCTGCGAAGCTTGAAGCTGGTCTAGTTTCTGACGTAACTGCTTTAGAGGTTGAAGGTGGAAATGTTATCTTCACTCGTCCAATTTACTCTGGTAAAGCGTTTGAGAAGAAGATTGTAACAGAGGGTATCTTATTTGCGACAGTGCGTCCAAATAACATTGCAACTCTTGAAAAAGATGAGTCTCGCAGCGGTGACGTGTCTTCTATTACAGTAGATGTGAAAGATTTACGTACAATTATTCAAGATGTTGTCCGTAAAACAGCAGAAGGTGTAGACCTTTCTGAAGCAAAAGTTATTATCGCTGGTGGACGTGGTGTGAAGAGTGAAGAAGGATTTAAACCATTAAAAGAGTTAGCTGACGTATTAGGTGGCGCTGTTGGAGCATCTCGTGGTGCTTGTGACGCTGAGTATTGTGATTACTCATTACAAATTGGTCAAACTGGTAAAGTTGTTACGCCAGACCTATACATTGCATGCGGTATTTCTGGTGCGATTCAGCATTTAGCTGGTATGTCTAACTCAAAAATAATTGTTGCGATTAATAAAGATCCAGAAGCTAGTATCTTCAAAGTAGCTGACTACGGTATTGTCGGTGATCTATTTGAAGTAGTACCTCTTTTAACAGAAGAGTTTAAAAAGTTAAAAGTACATTCATGATTTGAGTACCCTTGAGTTCCAAGTGAAGTACCCCTATATATAGAAAAAGGTGAGAGATCCCCTGTCTCTCATCTTTTTAGTATTTAATCCGTATTTTTATATAGTATAAAGGAACATTTTTTTGTTACAATACATAACGATACATAATATTCGCCACGTATATAAGTTAATGATATACTCTTGGTAGAATATACTTGAAGGAGGAAATAAAATGGCAATTGTAAATGCAAATGACCAAAGCTTCGCAGCTGAAACTAGCGAAGGTGTTGTATTATTAGATTTCTGGGCGCCTTGGTGCGGACCTTGTAAAATGATCGCTCCTGTATTAGAGGAAATCGATGCAGAGTTAGGCGAGAAAGTAAAGGTAGTAAAAGTTGACGTTGATGAAAACCAAGAAACTGCTCGTCAATTCGAAGTAATGAGCATTCCAGCTCTTTTCGTGTTAAAAGATGGTAAAGTGGTTGATCAAGCGTTAGGTTACAAACCGAAAGAAGCGTTAGTAGAATTAGTTTCTAAACACTTCTAATAAAAAAAGCTGCCATGAGGCAGCTTTTTTTATTTTATAATATTTTCTTTTTCTGTCTCTTTCCGTTACAATAAAAGAACGTATGTTGGGTGTTTTAGCATAGTATGTTTTCGTATGAAAATAAAAATGATAAGCATGTAGGAATGGAGGGAGACGAGTGCACGAGCATTTAAAAGAGAAGTTAGCAATTTTGCCCGATCAACCTGGTTGTTATTTAATGAAGGATAAACAGGGAACGGTTATATACGTCGGAAAAGCAAAGGTACTCAAAAATCGTGTACGCTCGTACTTTACTGGTTCGCATGATGGGAAAACACTTAGGCTTGTAGGAGAAATTGTAGATTTTGAATATATTGTAACCTCCTCAAATTTGGAGGCTCTTATTTTAGAGTTAAATTTAATTAAAAAGTATGATCCAAAATATAATATTCAATTAAAAGATGATAAAACATATCCTTTTATTAAAATTACAGCTGAAAAGCAGCCGCGTTTACTCATTACGCGAAATGTAAAAAAGGACAAAGGAAAGTACTTTGGTCCTTATCCGAACGCCCAGTCAGCTCATGAAACGAAAAAGTTATTAGATCGTATGTATCCGCTTCGTAAATGTACCAATATGCCGGATAAAGTTTGTCTCTATTATCATATGGGACAATGTTTAGCACCTTGTGTAAAAGAAGTAACGGAAGAACAAAATAAAGAAATTGTAGATGAAATTATTAAGTTTTTAAATGGTGGACATAAAGAAGTTCGTTCAGAATTAGAAGCAAAAATGTATGAGGCTTCAGAGAAGTTAGAATTTGAACGGGCAAAAGAGTTGCGAGATCAAATTGCTCATATTGATGCAATTATGGAAAAACAAAAGATGATTATGAGTGATTTAGTGGATCGTGACGTGTTTGGATATGCAGTTGATAAAGGGTGGATGTGTGTTCAAGTTTTCTTCGTTCGAAAAGGAAAGCTAATTGAACGTGATGTTTCTATGTTTCCAATCTATGATGAACCAGAAGAGGGATTTTTAACGTTTATCGGTCAATTTTATGAAAACAGTAGTCATTTTAAGCCGAAGGAAATTGTCGTTCCAGGAAGTATAGATTCAGAATTAGTAGAGCGCTTTTTAGAAGTTGAAGCGACACAGCCGAAGCGTGGGAAGAAAAAAGATCTTGTGGAATTAGCAAATAAAAACGCGAGAATTGCACTAGAAGAGAAATTTTACTTAATTGAACGCGATGAAGAGCGGACGATTAAAGCTGTTGACAATTTAGGGAAGCAGCTCGGTATTGAAACGCCATATCGTATTGAAGCGTTTGATAACTCGAATATTCAAGGGACAAATCCTGTTTCAGCAATGATTGCTTTTATCGATGGGAAACCAGCGAAGAAAGAATATCGGAAATATAAAATTAAAACAGTCCAAGGGCCAGATGATTACGAGTCTATGAGGGAAGTTGTGAGGCGCCGTTATACGAGGGCATTAAAGGAAAATTTACCCTTGCCAGATTTAATAATTATCGATGGGGGAAAAGGGCATCTCGCGGCTACAAGTGATGTTCTTGAAAACGAGCTTGGATTATATATTCCAATGGCAGGGCTTGTCAAAGATGAAAAACATAAAACATCACATTTAATTATTGGGGATCCACCTGAGCCCGTTATGCTTGCGAGGAATAGCCAAGAATTTTATTTATTGCAGCGCATTCAAGATGAGGTGCATCGATTTGCAATTACATTCCATCGTCAATTACACGGGAAATCTGTTATTCAATCCGCGTTGGATGAAATTCCGGGAATCGGTGATAAACGGAAAAAGGTATTGTTAAAACATTTTGGTTCATTAAAAAAGATGAAAGAAGCTTCCATATCGGAATTTGTCGAAGCGGGTATGCCGAAAAATGTAGCGGAGACGATTTATACTTATTTAACAGATAAGAAGACGTTGTAGTTTACAATGTCTTCTGTTTTTTGGTATAATTTCTGAAGATTTGAAATAAACACACCTGAATGAATATACAAAAAAGTCAACTAAACGTATATGTCTAGTTTAGTTGACTGTAGGTAAATGCTACACTTCAATGAGATCTTTTATATCCCATTTAACAAGAAATGTAATAGAGTCTGAACGTTTTTTCTGTTCTTCGTAGGACTCGGCAATAACGTTTCTTTGTCTTTGAATTTGCTCGGCGATAAATCCAGCTTCTAATTGATAAGAAGAATGTCTTTTTTGTTTTTGACGCTCAGCAATGAGTGCACTTTTAAGTTGGAACTGCATTTCACGACGTTTATGCTCAACGATGCTTAAAGTGCCCCAACCGGCTTTTTCGAAAAACTGAATAACTTCTTCAATCGTTTCTAGCGGATATTTTCTTGCAAGATTTCTACCGGACCAGTATAAAATTCCATCTAAATCATTACCAATTAAATCAGGTAGTAGTTCTTCACGCAGTAATTCATAAGCGAAGGCGTTCAATGAAACATCTTCTAAAGATGTTATATCGATTGTATTTTTGCTCACAATATTCCCCTCTTTCTATAGGGATTATTATATAACATTTCTCATTTATAAAAACAGATTTTTCTTTGGGAAATCTGAATATATAAGAAGAAAAAAAGAAATGGCAAATTATATGCAAATTATGTATACGTTTTCTTGACGCTTCGACAAAAATAGGAGTAAAATGAACTTGGTATCAAATTATGCTGAAATATTTCGAATAATTTTTTCAGTTTTTCTTATGCCAATAGTGAAAAAACATTATTGTTGTAAACTAATCTGAAAACAGCAGTCAAACATTCAAGGGGGGTAATGGGGACATGAAAGGCCGCGAGTATACGTTTCGTAAGTGGCACTCATTAATGGGGGTCATCCCGGTTGGTGTCTTTTTGACGCAACATTTAGTAGTAAACAACTTTGCAACAAGAGGAGCAGAGGCTTTTAACAAAGCTGCAGGCTTTATGGAGCTCCTTCCATTCCGGTATGCGCTAGAAATTTTCATCATCTTTTTACCTATACTGTACCATGCTATATATGGCTTATATATTGCATTTACAGCTAAGAACAATGCGGTATCTTACGGTTATTTCCGTAACTGGATGTTCGTCTTCCAACGAATTTCAGGTATCGTTACGCTGATATTTATTTCTTGGCACGTCTGGGAAACTCGTATTCAAGCAATGTTAGGTAAAGAGGTAAACTATGATATGATGGCAGATATTTTAAGCAATCCAGCTATGTTTGCATTCTACTTAGTTGGTGTTGTTTCAACTATTTTCCACTTTGCAAATGGACTATGGACATTCTGCATAAGCTGGGGAATTACAGTATCTCCACGTTCACAAAGAATCTCTACTTATGTAACATTAGCTATTTTCTTAGGTCTATCTTATGTAGGTGTGAGTGCATTATTAGCGTTCATCGATCCACAGCTAGCAAACCAGTAAGGAGTGGGAGAGCATGAAAGGGAAACTTATAGTAGTCGGCGGTGGCTTGGCTGGCTTAATGGCAACGATTAAAGCGGCAGAAGCAGGAGTAAATGTTGAACTGTTTTCATTAGTACCAGTAAAACGTTCACATTCTGTATGTGCCCAAGGTGGAATTAACGGTGCCGTAAATACGAAAGGTGAAGGGGATTCTCCATGGATCCACTTTGACGATACAATTTATGGTGGGGATTTCTTAGCGAACCAACCACCAGTTAAAGCGATGTGTGAAGCAGCACCTGGTATTATTCATTTAATGGACCGCATGGGTGTTATGTTCAACCGTACGGAAGAAGGACTTCTTGATTTCCGTCGTTTTGGTGGAACACAACATCACCGTACAGCATTTGCTGGCGCAACAACTGGTCAACAATTACTATACGCATTAGATGAGCAAGTACGTCGCCATGAAGTAGCAGGACTTGTAACGAAATATGAAGGTTGGGATTTCTTACGAGCTGTTGTGGATGACGAAGGTGTGTGCCGAGGAATCGTTGCACAAGACTTACAAACTATGGAGATTAAAAGTTTCCAAGCTGATGCCGTGATTATGGCAACAGGGGGCCCTGGTATCATCTTCGGAAAATCAACGAACTCCATTATTAATACAGGTACAGCAGCATCTGCTGTATATCAGCAAGGTGCATATTATGCGAACGGTGAGTTCATTCAAATCCATCCAACAGCAATTCCTGGAGACGATAAGTTACGTCTTATGAGTGAATCTGCACGTGGTGAAGGTGGACGTGTTTGGACATATAAAGATGGTAAGCCATGGTACTTCTTAGAAGAAAAATATCCAGCTTACGGAAACCTTGTACCTCGTGATATTGCAACGCGTGAAATCTTTGATGTTTGCGTAGAGCAAAAACTAGGTATTAACGGTGAAAACATGGTATATCTAGATCTTTCTCATAAAGATCCAAAAGAACTAGATATTAAACTTGGCGGAATTATTGAAATCTATGAGAAATTTACAGGTGATGATCCTCGTAAACTACCAATGAAAATCTTCCCAGCGGTTCACTATTCAATGGGCGGATTATGGGTTGATTATAAGCAGATGACAAGTATTCCAGGTTTATTTGCAGCAGGTGAGTGTGATTATTCTATGCACGGTGGTAACCGTCTAGGTGCGAACTCACTATTATCAGCAATCTACGGTGGTATGGTAGCAGGACCGAATGCAATTGAGTATATGAAAGGTCTTTCTAAATCATCTGATGCTGTGTCATCTACTGTATATGAGCAAAATGAATTAATCGAAACAGAGAAATTTAACAATATTTTAACGCTTGATGGTAACGAAAATGCATATGTTCTTCATAAAGAGCTTGGAGAATGGATGACAGATAACGTTACAGTAGTTCGTGAAAATAAAAAATTACTAGAAACAGATGCGAAAATTGAAGAGTTAATGGCTCGTTACAAACGCATAAACATTAACGATACAGCAAGATGGAGTAACCAAGGTGCTTCATTTACACGCCAACTTGCAAATATGTTTGAATTAGCGCGTGTTATTACAATTGGGGCATACAACCGTAATGAAAGCCGCGGAGCGCATTATAAACCAGAATTCCCAAATCGTGATGATGCAAACTTCTTAAAAACTACGATGGCAAAATTTGAAGGAGAAGGAAATGCACCAGCATTCCATTACGAAGACGTGGATGTTTCATTAATTAAACCACGTAAACGTGACTATTCTTCAAAACATGATGTAGCTGCTAAGGGTGAAGAGAAGGGGGATAAACAACATGTCTGAGAAAACAATCCGCCTCATCATTACGAGACAAGATGGACCAGATGCACAAGAGTTTGAACAAGAGTTTGAAATTCCGTATCGTCCTAATATGAATATTATTTCGGCGCTTATGGAAATTCGTCGTAATCCTGTTGACTCAAAAGGAAACCACACAACTCCAGTTGCATGGGATATGAACTGTTTAGAGGAAGTATGTGGAGCATGTTCGATGGTGATTAACGGAAAACCACGTCAATCATGTACAGCTCTTATTGACCAATTAGAACAACCAATTCGCTTAAAGCCGATGAAGACATTCCCAGTTGTACGTGATTTACAAGTTGACCGTAGTCGCATGTTTAACGCGTTAAAACGTGTGAAAGCTTGGATTCCAATTGATGGTACGTACGACCTAGGACCAGGTCCAAGAATGCCAGAGAAAAAGCGCCAATGGGCATATGAGCTTTCAAAATGTATGACATGTGGTGTTTGCCTAGAGTCATGTCCGAACGTAAACAGTAAATCTGACTTTATTGGACCAGCACCGCTTTCACAAGCGCGTTTATTCAACTCGCATCCAACTGGTGAAATGCATAAAGCAGATCGTTTACGTGCAATTATGGGTGATGGAGGACTTGCAAACTGTGGTAACTCTCAGAACTGTGTGCAATCATGTCCGAAAGGTATTCCATTAACAACTTCAATTGCAGCATTAAACCGTGATACAACAATTCAATCGTTCAAAGATTTCTTTGGTAGCGACAATAACTATTAATGAATATTGCCTCTTCATTTTGAAGAGGCAATATTTATAGCTTGATTTTTCTGTTTATTCTGTGTATTTATAAAAGAAAAGGAGAGGGAACAATGAAGAGAATTTCTTATATTGAAGACTTTGAGCAGTGGGAAAGTGGTTTTTCATTTTATAATCCTGTTAAAGTTCGTTTTGGTGAAGTAGATATGTTTGGCCATGTGAATAACGTCATTGCTTTTACATATTTTGAAGAAGCGCGTATCGCATTGTTTAAAGAACTTGGATTTATGCAAGAATGGACACATGAATCTTCAGAAACGATGATAGTCGTCGCAGATCTACAATGCAATTTCATAAAACAAATTTATTTTGATGAGCATTTGAAGGTATATGTAAAGGCGGGAACGGTTGGGAATTCTTCTTTAGATTTACACTATATGGTCAAAAATGCAGAGGGAGAAGTTTGTTTAGTTGGGCGTGGAACAATGGTGCAAGCATCGAAAAAAACTGGAAGAGGCGAACCATGGCCTGAAGAATGGAAGAAGAAGTTGCTACAATAATAGAATGAAAGAAAAATAAGAGAGCGATTCGCTCTCTTATTTTTTGTCCTCCATCGCCTCTTCTAATGTTAGATGGTGCTTATATATGTATGTGGCGTATGGATTACCAACGTAGCGCAAGTGCCACGGTTCATATGCATACTCTGTTGTCTTTGTTTTATCCTCTAAATAACGAATGACAAATCCGAACTCATGGGCATGTTCTGCAACCCATTTTCCCTCTGCGGTCTCTCCGAAGATTGGTTCTAATTGGAATTTAGCAGATTTTGAGCTAATATCCATTGCTAGACCAGTTTGATGCTCGCTTGTTCCAGGAATTGCACTTACTGAATCAGCTTCAGCTTTTCCTTGGCGTTTAATATATGTGTTATGTAATGATTGTTGGCGTTTGTAAGAACGGTAACCTGAAACTGCTGTAAGTTCTAAGCCTTCCTTTTTCGCTGCTTGGAACATTTTTTCGAGCGCGTCTGAAGCATCTTTACGAAGTAATGTTTTCTCCTTATCTTTTGGACTAGTAAATGGTACGTTCGGTTTAGTTAAATCTTCTGGAATGTACCCATCTGGTAATTTACGATGTTTATTGACCAATACAAGATCAGAATCTGGATTTGTTACAACGGAAAAATTATCATCTAGTTTCTTTGCATTATGATCAGCTTTTGGAAAAGCAGGAATCTCTTCTTTTTGATGGCTATTATGTTTTTGACTTTCGACAGCTTTCGCCTCATTCTGTAGTGGTGATTTAGAACCGAAGTAAGCGAAAGATGTGATACCGATTACAATAGTAGCGGCAGAAATAATTACTATTTTTTTCATGATGCCCTGTAATCACAGTCCTTTCTTAATAAAATTTGTATCATTATTGATTATAAATCTAGTTTGTCGAAAAAGAAATATAAGAGTCGTAACGTAATAGAAATGCAAAGAAAATGTCAGAAAATGTGTGAAATTGTAGAATTTTTTCACATAATTCATTTCTTATCTTTCATGAAATTCATTTTTTATGTAATATATATGTATAAGAAGATGTAGCGATTATCGAGAATAAAGGACTTCTTGTATAGACTAGGAGTGAATGAGAATGGATTTTGCAACAATTATTGGGCTCATTTTAGGATTTGTAGCGGTAGTAGTAGGGATGTTCGTCAAGGGCGCTGACGTAACAGCCTTATTGAATCCTGCCGCAGCATTAATTATTTTTATCGGTACATTTGCCGCAGTTTGTATTGCATTTCCGATGAATCAACTTAAGAGGGTTCCAAAATTATTTAAAGTTCTTTTTGGTTCAAATAAAAAAGATTTAAGTTATGAACAGTTGCTAGAATTATTTGTTCATTGGACATCTGAGAGTAGAAAATATGGTATTTTGTCTTTAGAGCAACAATTAGATAAAATTGAAGATGAGTTTCTTTTGCGTGGTATGAAATTTGTTATTGATGGCGTATCTGCGGAAGATTTAGAACAAATTTTAGAAGCTGAATTAGAAGCAATTGAAGAGAGGCATGCAAAAGGTGCTGCTATTTTTTCGCAAGCTGGTACATATGCACCTACATTAGGGGTTTTAGGTGCTGTTATTGGTCTTGTAGCTGCACTTGGAAATTTAACTGATATTGAGAAGCTAGGGCATGCTATTTCAGGTGCATTTATTGCAACGATTTTCGGTATTTTTTCAGGTTATGTGTTATGGCATCCATTTGCAAATAAATTAAAGCAAAAGTCTGCCGCTGAATTAGAGAAGAAGCGTTTAATTATTGATTGTTTATTAATGTTACAAGAAGGTACATATCCGTTTATTATGAAAAACCGCATTTTAGGTGCGCTTTCTGCGACTGAGCGTAAGAAGCTAGAAAAAGGAGCGGAAAAAAATGCGGAGTAAGAAAAATAGAAGAGGTAAAAAGAAAAAACACGATGAGCATATTGATGAAACTTGGCTAATTCCGTATTCTGATATGCTAACGTTGTTGTTTGCGCTGTTTATTGTTTTATTTGCAATGAGTAGTATAGATGCTGCGAAATTTAAACAGATGGCAGTAGCTTTTCGCAGTGAACTAGCAGGTGGAACAGGAAATAAAGAGTTTTTAAGTGATCAAAAACCGAAGAAAGAAAAGGAATTATCGGCAAGCAGTTTGGAATCTGAGAATATGAAAAAAAATGCTGAAGCTGAAGTGAAGCAGCAAGAAATGAATGAATTAAAAGCAGTACAACAAAGTATTGACAAGTATATTGCTGAGAATCAATTATCTTCTTCTTTTAAAACTGATTTAACAGAAAAAGGGTTAATGGTAACGATATTAGAAAATGTCCTATTTGATTCAGGAAAAGCGGATGTGAAGTTGGAATCGTTAGGGATTGCAAAAGAGATGTCGAATCTACTTGTTTCGGCATCACCTCGTGAAATCACAGTATCTGGTCATACAGATACTGTTCCTATCGCAAATGCTCAGTTTGCATCAAACTGGGAGTTAAGTACACAGCGTGCAGTAAATTTTATGCAGGTATTACTTCAAAATAAAGAATTGCAACCAGAAAAATTTAGTGCAATTGGTTACGGAGAATACCGTCCAATTGCACCAAATGATACACCAGAAGGAAAAGCAAAAAATAGACGTGTAGAAGTATTTATTTTACCTTTAACAAGAAATATGCAATAAAAGAGGATGGCGAAAGCCATCCTCTTTGTTATTTTGCATCAAATGATTTTAAGTTGTCACGACGAATTTTATCTTTTTCTGCATCTGATTTTTTGAAATCATAGTCATATAAAGCGCCTTCCCAATCACCATACATTGGATTAGGGAAAATGATGAATTTCTCACCAAATTGTGCTTTTGATTCTTCTACTGTTTGATTGCGATCTTTTACAGATTTTCCATCAAAACCAGTGAAATCAGATAAGTTATCACCGAAGAATAGGACAATATCATGTGTTTGAGAAACAAGTTCACGGCGTTTTTCTTTTCCTTTTTCTTTCGGGTCTTGTAGTAATATGTGTTCTTTCGTTGCTTGAGGAGCACCTACGCGCTCGAGATTTTTAATTGTTGCATCTAGTTGATTCGTTTTACGATTTGAGATGTAGTAAATATCTACACCTTTAGACTCTGTATATTTTAAGAAATCAATCGCGCCTGGAAGGGCTTCAGCTTCAGCCTTATTAATCCAATCGCCCCATTTATAAGGATAGCCTTTTCCTGTTTTTACGCTCATTGCTTGATGAGGACTGTTATCTAAAACAGTTTCATCTAAATCAAGTACGATAGCAGGTTTTTTGTTTGTACCTTTTGCAAGAGCTGCATCAAGCTTCAATTGACCAATATTGTATCCTTGGTAGTACAGCGCTTTCGTTTCGCCAGCTGTTTGATACCATAAATCAGCCATCAATTGCTGGTCTGTTAATTTTACTTTCTCTTCTTTTGCCACTGTTTTCTCAGCTGTTCCTGAACATGCTACAAGCGATGTGGAAAGAACGGCTACAGATAATAAAGTGGTAATACCCCTCTTCATCTTCATATGTATCCTCCTTGATGTTAGAAAATCAATTAATATTATATATTAAAATATAATATTTTTTGTATTTTTTTTTATGAACATTTGCATATTGTCTTTTGTATATATAGTAGTTTGTCCTATAGTAGATAAGATGCATAAAAAAGATGCGATAAAAACTAAGTAGCTGAAGAAAAGGAATGTATATAAGAAGATGGAATAAGGTTACTATATGTTGTTTTTTAAACAATCATATTATGAAAGCGAGAATGCTATTGAAGGGGAGGATATATACATTGAGTTTACAAATTCAAAACTTAACGAAACTATTTGGAGAATCAAAAGCAGTTAATGGTTTGCAAATCTCGTTACCAAAAGGTGAAGTGTTAGGGTTACTTGGCCGAAATGGTGCAGGGAAAACAACGACGATTAAAATGTTACTAGGTTTATTAACGCCAAATGAAGGTTCTATTACGTGGGATGGAAAAGAATTTGGTAAAAGCGGGGTAACGATTGGATATTTACCAGAAGAAAGAGGATTATATACAAAAAGTAGAGTAATAGATCAACTACGCTATTTTGGTAGATTAGAAGGAATGACGAAGAAAGAAGTGGATCTTGCAATTGATCACTGGTTAGAGCGATTAGCAATCCCAGAATATAAATTCAAAACAGCGGGAGAACTTTCGAAAGGAAACCAGCAAAAAATTCAATTAATTGCTGCTCTTCTTCATGATCCAGAGCTTCTTATTTTAGATGAACCATTTAGTGGACTTGATCCAGTTAATGCTGGGATGCTAGCTAGTATTATTGAAGAACAAGTACAGAGGGGAAAGACAATTATTTTATCAAGTCATCGTATGGAGCAAGTAGAAGCTTTTTGCCAGCATGTATGTATTTTGAAAAAAGGTGAAGCGGTCGTAGAAGGTCAATTAAGTGATATAAAGAAAGAATATGGTTTTCGTAATTTAACGGTTGAAGATACAGTAGAGAATGAAAAAGGGCTCGAAGTTATAGATGTTCCGTATGAAAAACAACAAGGCCTTCTTTATGTGAAAATACAAGACGATGCAGAAGCTCTAAAGATTTTGCAACAGTTGCAAGAACAAGGTGTTAGCTTACGACAATTTAAAATGTTAGAGCCGACATTAAACGAAATCTTTGTAGAGAGGGCGAAATAAAGATGCGTAAATTTTCTCATGTATTTTCATTTTATTTTAGGGAAGCGTTTTTATCTAAAAAATCATTAATTACAAGTGCGATTTTATTTTTAGTTGTGTTTGGTATTTTTGCATTTAATCATTTTACTTCCGGTGGAGATAAAAATAAGGATAAAGATAAAATTGCAGTTGTAACAGAGAGTTCCACCTACAAAATACAAAAAGAAGAGTTAGATAAGTTATTACCATCAGCAAAAATAACGGTTGGTTCAAAGGCTGATTTTGATAAACTGCATAAGCAAGTAGAAGAAGGCGATTTAGATGGTCTATTCCATGTGACGGAGAAGAATGGAGCCCCATCGGTTACATATATGTATAATGGATTCCCAAGCCAAGCAACTTCTGCAATTATGGCGGGGTATTTAAAACAACAATATACAATGGTGACGATTGCAAAAAATAATGTTTCGCCGGAAATTGCACAGCAATTACAAGCAGAAATTCAAGTAAAGCAAGAAGCGATAAAAGACCGTACGTCTTCTTTCGGAATTGCGTATTTCTTTACATTTGCTTTGTATATGTTTATTGTTGCTTTCGGGAATACAATCGCAATGAATATTGCATCTGAAAAGGCGTCACGCGTAATGGAAGTGATGCTTCCGAAAGTAAAACCTCTTACGATGATGTATGCGAAAATCTTAGCGGTTGTTTCAACGGCATTACTACAACTTGTAATACTGGCGTGTGGTTATCTTATACCTTATTTGTTAGGTTGGGTCGACTTAGAAAGTGCCTCATTATTTGGGATTCCAATTGACTTTACAAAATTAGATGCAAAAGTTATAAGTATGTTTCTTGTCTATTTCATTACGGGATATTTACTTTATGCGATGATGTACGCTGCGGCTGGAGCTGTTGTGTCTAAGACAGAGGATTTACAAGCTGTATCTTTCCCGGTAATGATTTTGATTATGGCTGCATTCTTCATTAGTATTAAATCATTAAGTGATCCGAATAGTACTATTGTCGTTGTAAGTTCGTATGTTCCGTTTTTCACGCCGATGGTTACCTTCTCGCGTATTGTAGCTGGTGAAGCAGGTATGTTAGAAATTACGATAACATTAGTAGTTTTATTGGCGACAATTGGTATATTAAATGCTATTACAAGTCGTATTTATGTAAACGGTGTAATGAATTACTCCGACAAAGTGAAATTTAAAGATTTAGCGAAATTTATAAAGCGTCAATAAGGAGAGAAAAGCATGATTTTCTAGTGGAATCATGCTTTTTCTTTATGTATAAATTAAAAATAGTATATAATAATAAGAGTTGTCTTTTAATAGAATGAATAAAAAGGAGGGTGTGCAGATGGGAATTAGTAGTCGTTTTACAGTAGGTGTTCATATGTTAACGTTACTTGCAATAGATCGAAACTCTCGCTGTACCTCTGAATGGATTGCTGGTAGTGTGAATACAAATCCAGTTGTGATTCGTCGCATTACAGGAATGTTGAAGAGAGCAGGACTTGTTGATGTACAAGCTGGTAAAGGTGGTACGACACTTGCTCGTGATTTAGATGAAATTACATTACTTGATGTATATAAAGCTGTGGAAGTTGTAGAAGAAGGACACCTATTTTCTTTCCATGAAAATCCCAACATTGAATGTCCAGTAGGAGCTAATATTCAATCGGTATTAGAAATTATTTTAATGCAAGCGCAAGAAGCGATGGAAAACGTACTTGCAAATGTAACGGTAGACCAATTAGTTACAAATTTGAAGTCTAAAATTAAAGAATAAAAAAGCGAGCATCCTCATAATGAGGGCTCGCCTTTTTTTATTCGGAAATATTGAAAATTCTATTTTTCAGTATTTAAAATAAACTTTCCTACAACAGCTGCTACGATACCACCAAGAATTGGTGCAACGATGAATACCCATAGTTGAGAAATTGCTTCTCCGCCAGCGAATAAAGCTGGTGCGATACTACGAGCTGGGTTAACAGATGTTCCAGTTAACGGGATACCTAATAAGTGAATTAATACTAACGTGAAACCAATTACTAGTCCAGCTAAAGAAGAACTTCCTTTTTTACCTGTTACAGCAACGATAACTAAAACAAATACGAAAGTTAAAATGAATTCAACTAAAAATGCTCCAGATAAACCAAGAGTTCCAAAACTATTTTGTCCTAAATTATCTAAAGATAATTTAGCAGATCGTAAAATTGTTACTAACGTTGCAGTTCCTAATAAACCACCTAAAATTTGAGCTAATAAATAATAGCTAAGTTCCATAGCGTTCATTCTTTTGTTGATGAACATAGCGATTGATACTGCTGGGTTAATATGACATCCAGAAATTGTTCCAATGCTATATGCCATAGCCACGATAGATAATCCGAAAGCCATAGCGATACCTAATGTTCCAATTCCTTCAATTCCGCCGCCAATGACAGCTACTCCAGTTCCGAATAGTACAAGTACAAATGTACCAATAAACTCAGCAATTGCTTTTTTTAACATAATTTACCTCCTATTAATGCACATGAAACGTATTATAACATAGGTTTTAGTATAAATAGTTAATGAAATTCTATTCTGATAAATCTGAATAGGGGGACAGTAAAAAAGCATGATTCTATAAAGAAGAATCATGCTTTTTTTATGCTAATTTTTTCTGTTTAACGACTGGAACAGAACGGTTTAAAACACTATTTACGACCATGCCTAGCATGATAATAATCATCCCAATCAGTGACAGACCACCAGGAAATGAACCATTTAAGAAAATAATCTCACCGAGCACGGTAAAGACCATCGTTCCAGCTTGTGTTGCTTCAACAGCTCCAAGTAAACCAAGATTGTCTTTTGCTAAGTCAGTAGCAAAGAAAAATGTCATCGTCGCAATAACTCCGGAACATAATGCTAACAAAAACCCTTGCAGCATTTGACTTGATGATGGAATACCAGTAGTGGAAAATCCGTATATACCAAGTAAAATTGTAATAGGGAGACTTCCAATCGCCATTCCTAATACACGTTGGAATGTATCAAGACGCCCGCCAACAAGTTCCATCATTTTTCGGTTACCGAAGGGATATAAGAAAGCTGCTAAAACGACGGGTAAAAAACCAGAAATGAACTGAGTCATTGTAATATGACCTGCTGCAGTAGTTTGCATACAAATTACACCAAGTAAAATAAATAATGCTACATATAAACTGCGCAGTGGAATTTTTCCGCGTACAAGTTTTGTACCAGACTTTGTTTCTATTTTAATGAAAAATAATGGTGATAAAAGTAAACCTGCTAATATCGTAACTTGCCAAGTTCCAGCAACGAGCCAAGCTGGAGAAAAAACAGCTGCGAAACTTAATAAAGAATAGAAGCCGATGCCAGCGACGGAGCCCCACCCAATCCATGCAAATGGATGTTTCTTTAACTCTGCCCATAAAGCTCCTAAGTTTTTGCGAAATAAAACGATAAGGAATAAAATAGGGAGAGCAAATAGAAAACGGAAGGAAGCAGTCCAAGCCCAGCTTGTTCCAGATACATTCATTGCTCTGTTAATAATAAAGGTTGCAGAAAAAAAGGCCGATGATAAAAGACCTAGTAATATTGCGCGCATGAAATATAACACTCCTTTTGGAAATAAACAATTATGTATAGTATAATATACTTTAATTATTAAAAAGTAAACTATTTTATACTTCAAGGTGGTTTTTAAAGATGAAAGAAAATGAGGATATGCAAACGAAAGAAGTCATTCAGCAAGTAGGTCAGCTATTAAGACAAATTCGAAATGAACAAAAATTAAGTTTAGAAGATTTAGCCCAAAAGACAGGTGTTAGTAAATTAACGCTAGGAAAGATTGAAAGAGGTGAAACGAATCCAACATTAGCTGTCATTTGGAAAATTACGAAAGGGTTATCAATCCCTTTATCGAGATTGATGGTTGTTGGAGAGCCTGTAGCTGTTGCACGCTGCGGAGAAGGGTTTGCAGTAGATGTGGGACAGGCGTGGCACTTAGAAACAATGTTCCGTTACACGAAAGAAACGGGGATGGAAATGCACCGGGCTTGTTTAAGAGCGCATAGTATATATGAGCCTGAAGCTCATCATGAAGGAGCAATTGAGCTTGTAACGGTAATGAAAGGGAAAGTTTATATTCAAGTTGAGAATGATGTGTATGAGCTAAATGAGTTTGATTCCATTCAATTTGAAGCGAATAAGAAACATAGTTATAAAAATGAAGAGGATGAAGTGGCGGTATTGCATTTAACGATGAAATATTCTTCATAAAAAAATCACCTATAGAATTCTATAGGTGATTTTTTTATATGCACTGCTAAAGTATAGTGAATGATGTTATTAGTACGAACGTGGCATGAGTAATAAACAAATGAGATAAACTAAAAACCCTGTTCCAAAACATAGAACGGCAATAAGCCAGATGATGCGAATGAGAGTAGCGCTAATATCAAAATATTCGCCTAAACCTCCGCATACACCAAATAACATTTTGTCAGTTTCAGATTTACATAATTTCTTCGACATATAATGATCCTCCCCTTTTTATATCATCATTGTGAAAATTTTATGTGTGCGTATGTACTTTTATTCTATATGGGAATTTACGGGAATACCATTTGATTATATTATTTTTTTCGAAGAGGTTCATAGCTTGTTAATTGTCTTAATTTTCAGTTGATATTAAAATGAAAATGAGGGTGTGACGTATTTTCTAATATAAGGTGGGGAAATGGTAATGACATTGTATTGGTTGACTAATGTAAAGCTTGAAACAGGTTATACATATGAAGAAGCGAAAATTTCACAAACGGAAACAGAGATATACAGTCTTCTTATTGAAGATGGCATAATTAAAAAAATTATATCGGGAATCGTTCAAGAGGAAGGAACTTTAATTTTTGATGCTAATCGTTTATTAGTTTTACCAGCTTTCGAAGAGATGCATATTCATATCGATAAAACGTATTATGGTGGGCCTTGGAAAGCTTGCATGCAAGCGGAAAATATTTTTACACGTTTTAATGAAGAAGAAACGATTTTGCCAAAGCAATTAGCAACTGCTCAACATAGGGCGGAAAATATGTTAGAGTTACTGCTCCGAAATGGCGCAACGAATATTAGAACGCATTGTAATGTTGATCCAATTATTGGACTTCGTAATTTGGAAGCAACATTAGCGGCTTTAGAAACATATAAAGATCGGTTGTCTGGTAGAATAGTTGCATTTCCGCAACATGGATTATTGCGCAGTAATTCTGTACAACTTGTGAAAGATGCAATGCGTATGGGCGCGCAATTAGTTGGCGGAGTGGACCCAGCTACTGTAGATAATGACATCGAAAAATCATTACATACAATTATGGATATTGCAGTAGAGTTTAATGCGGATGTGGACATTCATCTGCATGATGCAAATAACCTTGGAACGTTTACGATGAAGAGATTGGCAAGCCTAACAGAGGAAGCAGGATGGCAAGGGCGTGTAACGATTAGCCATGCACTTGGACTTGGAGGCGTCACTGATAAAGAAGCTGAAGAAGTGGCAGAAAGATTAGCGGCATTAAAGATCGATATTACTTCAACTGTTCCAATTGGTAAACAAGTAATCCCAATTCCATTATTAGATCGAAAAGGAGTTAAAGTTTCATTAGGAAATGATAGTATTACAGATCATTGGTCTCCGTTTGGAACGGGAGATATGCTTCAAAAAGCGAATCGATTGGCGGAACGGTTTGGTTGGAGTGATGAAAGATCTTTAGGAAAAGCTCTTCGTTTTATTACAGGAGGGAAAGAAACGTTAAATAATGAAGGGGAGCGAGTGTGGCCTAATGCAGGGGATGAAGCAAGTTTTGTTTTAACGAATGCAACATGTGTCGCTGAAGCAGTAGCTCGTCAAACGGAGAAATGTGTAGTTATGTATAAGGGGAATGTCGTTATGGGGAATTTAGATCAAGTGAAATTAGATAATCTTGTATAGAAGAATCGTTTAGACGTTTTGAGAAGGGGTCTTATTTGCATGTGTGCTACTAGTTGTTATGTCGCTGTTTCCAAGTATTATCCGCTACCTAGCATCTCTGCCATCCGCGGTCGCATCTGCAGTTTTAATGGCTTCGTTCGTACAGTTAATTGGAATTGGGTTTCATAACATAAAAAAATTCAACTTAGCGAAAGGAATGTAACGATTTTTTGCGGCGTTATGTTTTTACCGTTTGGAGCACTCCAGTCATTGTCATCTGTTATGCAATATATATTCGGTAACGGTTTGTTTGTAGGGACCGTTGTAAGTATATTGTTAGAATAAATATGGCGTACGGAGAAGTGAATGTATAAAACGAGTGCATAAACAGTATAAAAGTCTAAAATAACATAAGAAATAAAGCCCATTTTCATTCACCACCTGCACATTTCGTTCATACAATATCTTGACTAAATAAACACCCAACTTACACCTACACAGCTCTGGCTTAAGCAAGGAGGGTTATACCAGTTGAAGGAAAAAGCGTATCAATCTAAACCTTTACTCACAAAGAGAGAGAGAGAAGTATTCGAATTACTGGTTCAAGATAAAACGACGAAGGAAATTGCAGGTGAACTTTTTATAAGTGAAAAAACAGTACGCAACCACATCTCAAATGCAATGCAAAAGCTAGGGGTTAAAGGACGTTCACAAGCAGTTGTTGAGCTTCTTCGTATGGGAGAACTCGAACTATAATAGAAGAAGCCGACTTTTATAAAAAGAGTCGGCTATTTTTCTGTTTGTTTCATGCTCTATATGTAGGTAGGGTACCGTATGGGTATGATCGCGTAAATCAAAAACTAGTCATTCATGAAGAGGAAGCTAAGGTTGTTCGAGATATTTATAATTGGTACAACATTGGATGGGGATTCAAGCGAATCACAAATGAATTGAATCGATTAGGAATAAAGCCTAAAAATAAAAGTGTCTGGCAAATGACATCCGTGCAAAGAATTGTTCGAAGTACGATTTATAAGGGAACTTTTATTTTAAATCAATATACATCGGTTAAAGTTGGCGGTAAAAAAAGCAAATTCGAAATCCAAAAGAAAAGTGGTTTGTTTTTCCTAATCATCATCCAGCAATTATAGATGAGAAAACTTGGAGCCAAGTAAATGAGAAAAATATAACGGATAATAAAACAAAAATTACAGCATGGAATGAATTTTGTAATTTAGCAAAATGCGCAGTCTGCGATTCAAATATGGTTATTGTACAATCTCATCTTCGAAAGAAGAGTGGTGAACGGACAGAATGGAAATATTTAAAGTGTTCACAGTACAGAAGAGCTGGGAAGCATGGTTGTGTAAATCATGTTCCCATTCAATATCGTGATTTTCGTCAGTTCATTATTGATTTGCTAGTAAAAAAAGGAGAGTCTGTTACTTTAAAACTTCAGAGAAATGTCGAAGAGGGGCAAGAGAAAAAGATAAAAAAGTTACAACAGCTTCTGAACGTGAACGAACAAAAGAAAAAAGCACTACTGGATTTGTATTTGGAAGAACTCATTAATAAAGAAGAATTTGAAAAAAACGGAACGATCTTGAAACAGAAATAACGAAGGCGAATCATGAATTGCTTATTTTACAAAATGGTAATGCTGTGCAAATGGATATTAAAACAATAAAACAAGCTTTTGAGCAGTTGCAACACCAAGAGCAAGATTTAATCCATGTATTTCAGACATTAATTCAAAAAATTAGTATTCATCAAGATGGGACGGTGGATATTACATATACTTTTGAAAGTCCATTGTAAGAAGAGGATGTACATATCCCTTCTTATTTTTGTTGGGGGTAGAATTAACTGTACAAGTAGTTATATATTCTTTTGCTTTGCATAGCTGTAATTGACGTGGAAAGAAAATGGATATTATAAATGCTTATTTTGAAGGAGATAAAATTACATATACGTTGCCAATGAGGAGATTCTGTATCAATTTACGGTAAATTCTTACAAGTGAAAAAAGTTTATTGACATCTAAAATGTAAAGACCTATACTTTTGTTAGCGATTTCAATGATAATGATTTTCAATATTGATTATATTTCATTTAATGGAAATTGTTGATATATAGAAATGAGGGGTTAGCATGAGGTGGAAAGTACATACTTTTTTACTAATTATGTTATTAGGTTTCATAAGTTTTCCATTCCGTGGGTTTGCTGCAACAGCGGCAGATGATTTGGGAAAAGCAAATAAATCCGTTATACAAGCACTTCAGCTTGTACAAGAAGGGGATATAAATGGAGCTTCCAAACAATATGAAGCCTTTAGGTCCACGTGGCTTTCCATTGAAGAGGGAATTAAAAAACAATCTTCACAAGTGTATCGCGATGTTGAAGATGCGATGGGGCAGGTGCAATTTGCATTTGCTCAGCAACCAGCAAATAAAGAAAAAGTAGAGACAGCACTTCAAAAATTAAAGGACGTAGATGATAAATTTATTGCCGGTAAGTTCTCTGCTACATCTACTCAAAAAGACGAGGGAAATACAAAAAAAGCGGATGTGGCTAGCTTGATTGCTCTTTTAGATGATTCGCTTTCCAAAATCGACAAACATGACATTGAAGGAGCGAAAAAGGATATTGAGACATTCCGCTCTTCATGGCTGGATGTAGAAGGCGTAGTGCTGACGCAGTCCTCCAAAATATATGGAGATGCTGAGCGTGATATGGTTACTTCGTATGCTATGCTTTCTTCCGATTCTCCTGATATAGCAGGGGCTAAACAAACAATCGAAGACATGCGGAATTACTTAGCGCCGCTTGTTGAGAAAACGAGCTACAGCATGTTGGATGCAACTACTATTCTATTGCGAGAAGGATTAGAAGGGCTATTGGTTGTTGTAGCGTTGCTCGGATTCTTGAAAAAGGCTGGACATGAAGAAAAAAGCAAATGGATTTGGCTTGGTGTTGGAACAGGGCTTGGCGTTAGTATCATTCTCGGTGTTATTGTAAATATGCTTTTCTCCGCAGGGGCATTTGGAAGTAATAACTTTCTCATTGCTGGATGGACGGGAGTATTTGCTGCAGTAATGCTGATGTACATGAGTTATTGGCTTCATAGTAAATCTAGTATCGCGGAGTGGCAGCGGTATATTCGTAGCCAAAGTACAAAAGCATTGGATACAGGAAGTCTCTGGTCATTAGCGATTCTGTCATTCCTTGCGGTATTTCGTGAAGGAACAGAAACTGTATTGTTTTTCATTGGTATGGCATCTTCCATTAAAATATCAAGTCTGCTAATCGGCATTGCGCTTGGAGCTTTTATACTCATCATCCTATCGTATTTAATTTTAAAGGTAGGCTTGAAAATTCCGATGCGTCCATTTTTCTTAGTTTCAAGTATTCTCATGTTTTACTTGTGCTTTAAATTCACAGGAATGGGTATTCATGGCTTGCAACTTGCTGGATTATTGCCAGCTACGCACCTTTCAATTCCAACTATAGACTTTTTTGCGATTTATCCATCATGGGAAAGTACGATTCCACAATTCATTCTTCTTGTGGTTGCAGTAATACTTGCAGTATGGAATAAGAAAAAAGATACAAAATTAGAACCACAACAACAAAAAAAACAGGCATAATAGGAGGAAATAGTATGAAATCTCGTAAACTAATTTTACCGGTTATAGTAGCAACTTCTCTAGCACTAGGGGCTTGCGGAACGCAAGGAGAAAAGAAAGCTGAAAGCACGAAAACTACGGAGCAGGCATCTGCGAAACAAGCAGTCTCTATTGCTGATGGAGCAACTAGTATGAAACAAACCGTGAGTGATTTGAAAGCTCAATTACAGGCAAAAGATGCTGCTAAAGTAAAAGACGATGCAGAACAATTAGAGAAAACATGGCAAACGTTTGAAGATACAGTAAAAGAAAAAAATGCTGATCTATATGAAAAATTAGAAACACCGCTTCATACAATCGAAGCAGGTGCAAAAGCTGAACCGCTTGATGTACAAACTCTAAATAAAGCAGCGGAAGATTTAGATACTGTGTTAACTGAAGTAGGAAAACTAAAATAATAAAACAAAAAGCATCTTATCGAATAAGATGCTTTTTGTTTTATTAAATAGTAAATGCATATAGCTACGGAATAAAGTTATTTTACCGGTTGTTCCACTTGTTTATTTTATTTTTCTTATGCTGAAAGACAGATTATATAAACTAATATGCCTCCAATACTAAGATGATTCCATAAAGCCAAGCAATCGTCTTATAATTGCTTGGCTTTATTATTCAAAACTCTTATGCACTTATTTTTCTTCATACCATGGATTTAAGTGAATGAGTACCTCATATACTTCCGAATCCTGTTCCATAATTGCTGTTTTTATCTCTCTACAAATATCGTGTCCTTGCTGGATACTTAAATATGCAGGGACACTAATCCTAACATCAACCAAAATATAGTGACCGAGTTCGCGAGCTCGAATTCTATCAATTCTTTTCACATATGGATGTGCTTGAATTATTTTCTTATATTCACCACGCTTTTCAGTAGGAAGACCGCCTTCCATCAATATATATACAGCTTCGTTCCCCATACCAAATGCAAGCTTTAAGACAAAAAAGGAAACAATGATTCCAGCTAATGGGTCACCATAAGCTGCATATGGGATTGGATATATATTGTTTAGTAAAGAGACCCCAATTCCAATCACAGCCGCAATAGAAGCATAAACATCAGCGAGATGGTCATAAGCGGTTGCGATAAGCCCTTTACTATTTACTTGTCGACCAATTCGGATTGTATATACATATAAAATTTGTTTCCAGACTAAAGAAACAATGGCTGCTATAAAAGCAATCATGTGGGGTTCGGTCGCTGGGTGAAATAATGCTTTTATTGATTCATAAGACATAAATAAAGCTGCTAAAATTAAAATAATAGATACAATTCCTGAGGAAATGACTTCAGCTTTTCCGTGACCATACGGATGGTCTTCATCGGCAGGTTGATTTGAAATTTTCATTGATCCTAAGGATGCTACAGACGCTACAACATCAGCAGCGTTATGAATACCATCAGCTAGTAATACCTGGCTTTTGGAAAGGATCCCAACTGTTATTTTAATGAGAGTTAAAAGTATATTACTTATAACACTAATCCAGGCTGCTAATAAAGAGGATTTACGACTTTCATTCATATTTTTGTTCTCCTTGCTTTTTGATTATAAAATGCAACTAATTTATTTGATTTTGTATTTTTTAAATTCCTTCTTCCTTTGTCAGGATATTCTTTAGAAAAACATACTACATTTCAGAGCCGTTAAAGTCCTTTCATACCTTATCAAATAATAAGTGGGTGGGTCTATACAAACATTTTTGCCTAGAAATAGATATTTAGGATGAGACTTACATTGTTTCTTTTATACTCACTTTTTTACTTAATGCAAAAAGTGGTATCGAATTGTTATGCTTTGTTCTTATGTAATTTAATGGGCGATTTCATTTTGTTATATATCATTTTCTTGTGAAGTCTAAGGAGATGCTATAGAGACAGAGCTGTATCAACCCGATTTAAGGTGTGTAATGGAAGGTGATTGAAGGTAATGGGGAACTTGTTTTATTTTGCGCAAAAGCAATGCAAAAGCTAGGGGTTAAAGGACGTTCGCAAGCGGTTGTTGAGCTTCTTCGTATGGGAGAACTTGAATTATAATGAGTGAGCCCACTTTTTATAAAAGGTCGGCTATTTTTCTGTCTTGCAAATTGCGGAGAAAAGGAGCAAAATAAAAAGTCTTGGTTTATACAGGTACATATTTGGAAATCTATTAACAAGGATAATTTGACATTATAGAATCTATAGCATGTAAGATATAATAATATGAGAAATGTAACGGATAATAAAACGAAAATTACAGCCTAGAATGAATTTCGTAATTTAGCAAAATGCGCAGTCTGTGGTTCGAATATGGTTATTGTACAATCCCACCTTCGAAAGAAGAGTGGTGAGCGGACAGAATGGAAATATTTAAAGTGTTCACAGTATAGGAGAGCTGGGAAGCATGGTTGTGTAAATCATGTACCCATTCAATATCATGATTTTCGTCAGTTCATTATGGATTTGCTAGTGAAAAAAGGAGCGTCTGTCACTTTAAAATTTCAAAGAAATGTCGAAGAGGGACAAGAGAAAAAAATAAAAAAGTTACAACAGCTTATGAACATGAACGAACAAAAGAAAAAAGCATTACTGGATCTATATTTGGAAGGACCCATCAATAAAGAAGAATTTGAAAAAAACGAGACGATCTTGAAACAGAAATAACGAAAGCGAATCATGAATTGCTTATTTTACAAAATAGTGATGCTGTACAAATGGATATTAAAACAATAAAACAAGCTTTTGAACAGTTGCAACATCAGGAGCAAGATTTGATTCATGTATTTCAGACGTTAATTCAAAAAATTAGTATTCATCAAGATGGTACGGTGGATATTACGTATACTTTTGAAAGCCCATTATAAGAAGGGAGTGTACATATCCCTTCTTGTTTTTATTATGGATAGGATACACATGTTGTTTCCTATGCTATTTATTATGTTTCTCTACATTATCTGAACTACTATAATAGGTGTTTTTTAATTTAACAACATTGTAAAATTAACCAAGTATTTTCGAAGTTTTTTTGTAATAAGTCTTCTTTTTTTATCCAAAAATATAGTCGACCAGAATCTCCCCAATACATTTCCGACTCATCATTGGTATCAATTTGCAAAAGTAACATCCAATCGTGCGGGCTACCAGGTAAACGTTTTATCTCTTTATCTGAAGGATACGACGCATTTCCTAAATAAAATCTGTTTGTAACAAGATGACACTCTTCAGCCATTTCTTCTGATTGTATAGCTTGTGCTGAACCAAGTAAATGATGAAATCCATCGTTCTCTTCTCTGATATACGATTCTTCTATTTCTTCGTAAAAATCCCATTCATCATCATCTGATAAACCTGTTTCTCCAATTTTTTCTTTTGCCAATGTCCATGTTTCTTCAAATGAAATTAATGAAGAAGGGAATACTTCTGTTGTGATTTCTCTTCGTTTTAGATTTGCTATATTTTCTGTGTACAGAACACGATGTCCTCCAATATCTTTTGGATCAAACCCCCACGGTTCTTCTTCTACATCATAGAAGAAATACAACATGCCCTTCGTAGGTAATGGATTTCCTTTGTGATAGGATTGCACTTCCTCTAAATTCAGTTGTCCAATAAAATATAGAGGCATGTCATTTTTGGTTGGAATCTCTAATTCATCAGGTAAATCAGGAAAACCTCCGAATTTTGATGTTCCCACTGCTATTTTTTCATCAGCTTCTTGGCATAAGTGTATTTGAATCGTTGGTTCAAGTGTATCTAAAATACGCTTCTCTAGATGTACGATACCATACTCTTTGAGCACATTTTGTAGCATTTTTTCATTATGTATCACCTCATTCTTATTGTACAACAACAAAGTTTTAATTCATCTTCAAAAAAGAAAAATAATAATATCGTTGATAATATTTAAAAAGGTCCTTATCTTTTATCGAGATATCCTGCTAATATCTATGTTTTGTCTTTTGGATTGTATATGTAGCTAGTTCAATAAATTTTCACATCAACAAAACGGAAGCTGCTAATAACTTAGATTCCTGTGTATTGTTTTGCAAAAACTACGCATTTCAAAATTTTTACCTCAACCAATTATCATATGTTATTCCACTGAGCTCCTCATTAGTTGAATAAGATTCTTTGAAAGAAGGATATTAGGTTTAGGTGATGCTTATGAAGAAAATCTTAGTTTTAATTAGTGTATCAATGCTTATTTTTTCTCTTTTTTCTGCCCCTGTTCAAGCGAATGAAACAGAAACCACCAATGAAATGGTTAAGTACGCCCTAATTGTAAGTCTCGCACCTTCAATTAATAACGCTTTGGCAGAAATTTATAAGGATGCTTCAAAGGGAGTTCCTCAATGGGGAGGATGGGAGACTGAGATTATAAATATAAAACAATTGACTGGTGTTGGAGGTATTTATGAAGTAACAGTTAGAGTTCATTCTTATTATGGAGCCCATACAGGAAATGGAATTGATGAAATTACAATAAGAATTGCTCATGATGGTCAAGAAGTGACCGATTTTAAACATATTCAGGATGTTTAAAGGGATAAGGGAATTTTCCTTGTCCTTTTATCATAACCTCTTGTTCAACTAACCTAATAAAGCAGGCATTTATTTGCAAACACTACGCATTTCAAATGCAATGCAAAAGCTAGGGGTTAAAGGACGTTCACAAGCAGTTGTTGAGCTTCTTCGTATGGGAGAACTCGAACTATAATAGAAGAAGCCGACTTTTATAAAAAGAGTCGGCTATTTTTCTGTTTATATTTTGAAGTGGGAAAAGGTTCTTGAACTTAAAAAGCAGGTATCTCAGATTTTGAGATAGAAGATATGTTAAGGAAGGAAGAATCCTTTATTGCGTGGTTTTGTAAAAACTTATTGGATGGTACTTATTTAGAACTGGATAAGCCATCAGGTACAGTGATGAAAACATATAACGATTTCAATACAATGCTTGAAGGAGCGTTGAAAATAACTGTTTTATAACATGATGAGGTATTCCAGGTAGGTATCTTTGCTATTCATGAATAAGAAGGTGTAAATATGAAATTGTATTTTAAAGATATAGAGATAGGTGAAATTAAAGATGTTTTTGGAGAAATGCCATGGATGTATGGAACAATTCGTTTATACGAGAATAGTAAACCAATTCAAAAATATTTTCGCGAGATGGTAGACGAAGAGAGTACATTTGATTTTGAAAGCATAGACCGTGAATTTCTAGATGACGAAAATTGGTCTGTTTTTGATGAGGGTGAGCGACGATATTTAGGGATTAATATTCCTGCTATTCATATGGAAGATACAACGATTGCATGGCGCTGGAGATAAGAACTATAGCGTGTGCAATCAGTAGGTGAGCTTCTTCGTATGGAATACCTCAAACGATAAGAAAGAAGCCGACTTTGATACAAGGAGTCGGCTGTTTTTTTGTTTGTATTTTGAAGAAGTTGGATTTGTCAAAGAAACTTTAAAACAATAGTATAAAATGCTTGATAATTTGAAAGGGGAATGTTTAATGAATATAATAAAAAATTCAAATGAGGTTTTCGTATTAGAAACACAGGAACCACCAGCAACTAAAGAAGCCATTCAAGAATTAAAAAAATTTTCTTTAATAGATGTGCCAGCTGATTATTTAGAGATAATTCAACAGAGTACAAATGCAGAATTTAATGTGAATAATGAAATGTATATACGCATTTGGGGACCAGTTGACTGTATAGAGATAAATGAAGCACATAATATTCAAAAGTATATACCAAATTCATTGGCTATTGGTGATGATGAAGGTGGAAAAGCATTATTATATGCAGGTGGGAATGAAGGATTCGGACTGTATATTGTAGAGTTTGGAAATTTAGATATTGAAGAAGCAATTAAAATATCCCATTCATTAAAAACGCTGTTAGTAGACGGCATGGGGGTAGAAAAATTATTGTTGTAGTATTCACAGATACGGAAGTTCAGTTAGAGAAATTTTTCTAGATAGATCTTTTAAAAGGAGAAAAAGAACATGAGTAACTTTGATTTCTTGAAACAATATGTTGTTTCACCTGGAATGGAAGTATCTTCTGATGTTATGTGTGTATTTTATCCTATTGAAGAAAATATAGATTTAATTGAAAAAGAATGGGGAAGAGAATTTCCGATAGAAGAAACATTATTTAGTAACAAGAAGGTTTGTCCGTAATCATATTAATAACGCAATGCAAAAGCAAGGTGTTAAAGGACGTTCACAAGCAGTTGTTGAGCTTCTTCGTATGGGAGAGCTCGAACTATAATAGAAGAAGCCGACTTTTATAAAAAGAGTCGGTTATTTTTCTGTCTTGCAAATTATGAAAAAAAGGAGCAAAATAAAAAAGGTCCTGGTCTATACAGGTACAAATGAAAAATTTTATACAGGGGCATTTTAAGTTAGCGAACTTAAAGTGTGTAAAATATACTGATAAACATAAAATAAGATGATGAATGAGAAAACGGGTGATTAAGTTGAATAGAGCGATCGGTGTCATTGATTCAGGAGTAGGTGGATTAACAGTAGCGAAGGAATTAATTCGTCAGTTACCTAAAGAACGTATTATATATTTAGGGGATACAGCGCGTTGCCCTTATGGTCCGCGTTCTCGTGAAGAAGTGCGTAAATTCACGTGGGAAATGACAGAACATTTGTTAGAACTAAACATCAAAATGTTAGTTATTGCATGTAATACAGCAACTGCGGTTGTGTTAGAAGAAATGCAAAAACAATTACCAATTCCAGTAGTTGGAGTTATTCATCCTGGATCACGTACAGCTTTAAAAATGACAAATACGTATCATGTTGGGATTATTGGAACGATTGGTACTGTGAAAAGTGGTGCATATGAAGAGGCGCTAAAGTCTATTAATAACCGTGTTATGGTAGAAAGTTTAGCGTGCCCGCCTTTCGTAGAACTTGTAGAGAGTGGGAATTTCGAAAGTGAAATGGCATATGAAGTTGTAAGAGAAACATTGCAACCGTTGAAAAGTACTGATATTGATACCCTAATTTTAGGGTGTACACATTATCCTATTTTAGGTCCTGTTATTAAAAAGGTAATGGGAGATCAAGTACAATTAATTAGTTCGGGTGATGAAACAGCACGTGAAGTAAGTACGATCCTATACCATAGTAAGATGCTAAATGAGGGAGAAGAACAAAGTGACCACCTCTTCTTAACAACTGGTAAAATAGGTTTGTTTAAAGAAATCGCTTCAAAATGGTTCGGTCAGCCGATTGAAAATGTGAAGCATATTAATTTAGAAACAGAATAATAGTAGATTCATATAAGAGAACCCCTGAGAAATCAGGGGTTTTTTCTGTATAAGTAGCCATAGCTTGTTCTAAAACATGAAACAGCTCGTATACATAATAGTACAAACTTAGATTTTAGGGGGGAATGGCATGCCTAAATCCACTTTTAAATGGGTTGTTGGTGCTACTATGAGTGCAATTTTATTAACAGGGTGTGGCTTATTAAATCAGGAGAAAGCGAAAGAGCAAATTGATCCGCCGAAAAAAGTTACGTATACAGAAGGTGAAAAGAAAGAAACAGCTAAAAAAGATAAACAAGGGCAAACAGTAAATAGAGAGTTATACCTCGTTGATAAAAATGGGTATGTTGTACCGCAAACTATTGCAATGCCTACTCCGAAAGCGAATGAAGTTGTACAGCAAACGTTAGAATATCTTGTGAAAGATGGACCAGTCACAGATTTATTGCCGAATGGATTTCGAGCGGTTCTCCCAGCAAATACAACGATGACCCTAGATTTGAAGAAAGATGGGACAGCGGTAATTGATTTCTCTAAAGAAATGAAAAACTATGCAAAAGAAGAAGAGCGTCAAATTGTTGAATCAGTAGCGTGGACTTTGACGCAATTTAAAGAGATAAAACAAGTGCAGTTCCAAATAAATGGTGAGAAGTTAGCGAAGATGCCTGTAGCGGGTACGCCGCTTGGTGAAGGTGTGAGCCGTGCAAATGGAATTAACTTTGATGATGAACAAGTAGCAGATGTAACGAATACAAAACCGGTTACACTTTATTTTATGGCGCAAAGTAATAAGAAACAATACTATGTACCAGTAACACGCCGCGTTGCAGATGGGAAAGAGAATGATTATTCGACAATTGTGAATGAGCTTGTAAAAGGTCCGATTCAAGGTTCGCTACTAAATGATTTTAATCCAGGGGTTAAGCTTATTACGAATCCAAAAGTAGAGAACGGAAATATTACATTAAACTTTAATGAAAATATATTTGCGAATCAAGACAAAAATATGATTTCAAATTACGTACTGAAATCGTTAGTATTATCTTTAACGGAAAAACAAGGTGTAAAAAATGTTTCTATTGAAGTGAATGGTAAAGCGAATCTTATGGATGAGAAAGGTGAAAAATTAATAAAACCTGTTGATCGTCCACAAAACGTGAATACAGGTAGTTTTTAATCGTGAATAATTTGATATAATTATGTAAGAAAGGGGAATTGCTTTTTGAGTTCCCCTTCTTTTATTGTTATACATATCATACATTTAAATTTGGCTATACTAATGAGTAGTAGTTAAGAGGGGGTTATTTTTATGCGAGTAGATGGTAGAGGGCAAGCGGAACTACGCCATATACATATTCATACAAATTATTTAAAACATCCAGAAGGATCGGTACTAATTGAAGTTGGGGATACAAAGGTAATTTGTTCAGCGACAATTGAAGAGCGTGTACCGCCATTTATGCGTGGAGAAGGAAAAGGATGGGTAACAGCAGAATACGCAATGATTCCACGTGCGACAGAGCAACGTACAATTCGAGAGTCAAGTAAAGGGAAAGTAACGGGTCGTACAATGGAAATCCAGCGTTTAATTGGACGAGCATTACGTGCGGTTGTTGATTTAGAAGCGCTTGGTGAAAGAACAGTGTGGATTGACTGTGATGTAATTCAAGCGGATGGCGGAACGAGAACAGCTTCTATTACAGGTGCTTATGTAGCAATGGTATTAGCTTTTGAAAAATTATTGCAAGCAGAAAAAGTATCTAAAATCCCTGTGAAAGATTATTTAGCAGCAACGTCAGTAGGGATTGTTGAAGAGCAAGGTGTCGTTTTAGATTTAAACTATATAGAAGATTCTAAAGCAGACGTTGATATGAACGTAATTATGACTGGAAAAGGTCAGTTTGTTGAAGTACAAGGAACTGGAGAAGAAGCGACGTTTAGTAGAGCGGAATTAAATGAATTACTTGATGCTGCTGAACAAGGGATTTTCCAACTTGTTGAAAAGCAAAAAGAAGCGTTAGGTGACATCGTATCTCATATAGAGTAGAGGTGGGAAATATGAAGCAAGTTGTTGTAGCGACAAAAAACGTGGGGAAAGTGCGTGAGTTTGCTGAGTTATTTGAGAGATTTGACTTAGAAGTGAAATCTTTACACGATTTTCCTCATATTGAAGAAGTCGAAGAAACTGGTGAAACATTTGAAGAAAACGCAATTTTAAAAGCGGATAGTCTTAGTAAACAATTGAATTCCATCGTAATTGCGGATGACTCTGGTCTTATTGTAGATGCTTTAAACGGGAAACCAGGTGTATATTCAGCTCGTTTTGCTGGAGAACCGAAAGATGATCAAGCGAATATCGATAAAGTTTTGCAAGAGTTAACTGACATCGTTTTAGAAAAACGTACTGCTCGTTTTTACTGTGCGTTAGCAGTTGCCTTCCCTGAAACGGATAAAGAGCCGGTTATTGTAAACGGAACGTGCGAAGGGAAGATTTTAGAACAGCGCCGCGGGGAAAATGGTTTCGGATACGATCCGATTTTTTATGTAGAAGAATATAAAAAAGCGATGGCTGAGCTAAGTTCAGATGAGAAAAACGCAATTAGTCACCGTGGGCGTGCTCTTCGTAAATTAGAAGAAAAAATCCCAGAATGGTTTTTAGAAGAGTAAGGGAGAGAGATTGATGAAAGCTTTAATCGTAAGCGATAGTCATAGCTCTGTGAAGGAATTACAGCAGTTAAAAGAGAAATACGAAGGGAAAGTAGATGTCATGATTCATTGCGGTGATTCAGAGTTAACGCCTGCTCATGAAGAGCTGCAAGGTTTCGATGTTGTAAAAGGTAATTGTGATTATGCTAACTTTCAAGATGAAATTGTAACTGACGTAGAGGGCATTCGTTTCTTAGTTGTACATGGACATCGTCATAATGTGAAAATGACATTACAAACATTAGCGTACCATGCAGAAGAAGTGAGAGCACAAGTTGCATGCTTCGGACATTCTCACGTATTAGGTGCGGAATTCATTGATGGCGTTTTATTTATCAATCCAGGAAGTGTTTTATTACCACGTCAGCGTGTAGAAAAAACATTTGCTTTATTAGAAATGGATGAAAATCAAATGGAAGTTCGTTTTGAAACATTAGATGGACAACTAGTTGAACAAGCAGTTTTTAAAAGAGGATAAGAAAAATTATCCTCTTTTAAAAAAGGTGTTGACTTTATGTGTGGATATACATATAATAAATATTGTCGATAGGACATCGGCGCTAAAAACAAACAATAAAATAACATATGCGGGTGTAGTTTAGTGGTAAAACAAGAGCCTTCCAAGCTCTGGTCGAGAGTTCGATTCTCTTCACCCGCTCCATGTCCCAGTAGCTCAGCAGGATAGAGCAACGGCCTTCTAAGCCGTCGGTCGGGAGTTCGAATCTCTCCTGGGACGCTAAGAAAACCTTGTTATCTTTTGATAACAAGGTTTTTTGTTTGTCTTTTTTGAAATCTTACAATTCTGTAAGGTAAGTGTAAGGAAGTTCGATGGTAACAAATTACGAATCCTCTATAATGAAGATAACAACGATAAATGAGGAGGAAGAGATGATGAAAGGATTAATCGTAACGGGTTTAACAGTAGCGTTTGGATTTGTAGCATATGAGAAATTAACGTATGTAATTGACGTTGTAAAACATTTAGTAGCTTAGAAAAACTACCATGAGAGGGAAAGGGAATGAGTGAATGAATGGAATGGTTATTCGGAATTATAGGTACTTGTAGTGTAGTTTTATTGTTCTTTGTCCCGAGTGGTATACTTAGTTCGACAACAAGTTTGTTCTTCTTAAGTTTGTTTGCTTGTACAATGCTTATTATTATGTTTTTAATGAAGCGAAGTAAACCAATCTTCTTTTTTAGCATGATTGTTATGGCAATTATTGTTCTCCAAATTATTACCCTTGTTATATATCCCACAATTATAAAAGCTTTCCATTAATGATGAATCCTCTGCGTCTGTTGCTGAGGGTTTTTGTTTATGAAAAAATGAATTTTATGTAACAGTTTGTTGATTTTTTGTTATAAAAATTAAATATTCCTATATTTCAAATAAACAGTTTTGGAATGTTGTGTTCTCATTACGCATTTGATATATTTACTGTGAAGATAATTAAAATCTAGAAAAAGAGGCGGACGTATGGATAAAAAAGAAAATACGGTCGTATTGTTTCCGCAACTATCAGAACGCTATATTGACGAAGGTTTTTTAGCGCTGAAAGAGCGAAAATTCGAAGATGCATTGCGCTGCTTTGAAATATTACGTCAGTATAATGCAGAAACGGAACAAACAGAATTAGCTTCAGTTATTTGTTTGCTAGAATTAAAACGTATGGAAGAAGCGAAAGAAAAATGTGAGCAGTTGCTTGAAACAGGAGCTGTATTATTTGGTGATATTCTTGAAACGTATGTAACTATTTTAGTTCAAACAAATGATTATGAAGGTGTTATCGAAACTGTTGAGGAAGTTTTGCAAACGAAAGATATAATTCCAGAGCAAAAGGAAAAACTAGCGCAGCTTGCTTTGTTTGCGCAAGGGATGCTGAATGATGGAGATATACCGCTAGTGGATTCGAATTTTGAATTGGGGGAATTTACCGATGAACTTTTTGGAGAAAACTTTGGTCAAAAATTAAGGGTAATTCAGAAGCTTTCGTTAAAAGATCTTGATCTTGCACTTCCTGCTTTAAAGAAATTTTTAATAGACGAAGATCAGCACCCGTATTTAAAAACTTCTATTTTGTATAAAATGGTAGAAAATCAAATAGAAGAAGAGATAGAAGTAGAGAAGTTTGGAAATACGATAAAGGTGATACCAGCATTTACAGGTCATAATGAGGAGCAATCCGATAAAATTATACATAAATTATCAAGCCGATTAGAGCAAAGTTATCCAGATATATTTGATACAATGGTTACATACTGGAAAGAATTACAAATTAGCATTTTCCCATTCCCTCTATTAATGGATAAAGTAGAAATTTGGGCTGCCGTCATAGAGAGAATTGGAAGAAAGCGTTTCGGATTGGCTATTGATGAAGAAGAACTTATGACAGCATACAATATCGAGTTTGAGGAATTTCATATTGCTTATCAATGGTTACTACGCGTTGAAAGAGAAGGGTATTTGCCCGTATAATTATGAAAAAGAATCGTTCAGTTATTGAAACGAGCATATTCTATGTTATAATGTAAGGGTTGCAAAAGGCAGAAAACTGCCTGTTTGTAAGAGAAGAGGAGTATAATTCTCTTACTTAATATGTTTCATATTAGTCTCGAACAAAATATACCGTAGTTGTCTTTTAGACAATTAGTAGATTGGAACATTATATCTGAAAGCTTTTGCTAGAGGATTATTTGTACATTTGTTATTTCAAAAAAGAGATAATAAAAATCTTAATCTATAGAGGTATGTGCATACATTATTATAGTTGGAGGGAAAGAATAAATGTCTACAAAATGGGAAAAATTAGAAGGTAACGTTGGCGTTTTAACAATCGAAGTTGATGCTAAAGAAGTAAACAACTCTATCGACGCTGCATTCAAAAAAGTAGTAAAAACAATTAATGTACCAGGTTTCCGTAAAGGAAAAATGCCTCGTCCATTATTCGAACAACGCTTTGGTATTGAATCTTTATACCAAGATGCTTTAGATATCATCTTACCAAAAGCATACGGTGAAGCAATCGATGAAGCTGGTATCTTCCCAGTTGCTCATCCTGAGATTGACATCGAGAAATTCGAAAAAGGCCAAAACTTAATTTTCACTGCAAAAGTTACAGTAAAACCTGAAGTTAAATTAGGTGATTACAAAGGTTTAGCAGTAGAAAAAGTTGAAACAACTGTAACTGACGAAGATGTAGAGAACGAAGTAAAAGCTTTACAAGAGCGTCAAGCTGAACTAGTTGTTAAAGAAGAAGGAACTGTTGAAAACGGTGATACAGCTGTAATCGACTTCGAAGGTTTCGTTGATGGCGAAGCATTTGAAGGCGGAAAAGGCGAAAACTATTCTCTTGCAATCGGTTCTGGTACTTTCATCCCAGGTTTCGAAGAGCAAGTAATTGGTCTTAAATCTGGTGATTCTAAAGAAGTTGAAGTATCATTCCCAGAAGAGTACCATGCTGCTGAATTAGCTGGTAAACCAGCAACATTCAAAGTAACAATTCACGAAATCAAAACAAAAGAACTTCCTGAGTTAAACGACGAGTTCGCTAAAGAAGCTGACGAAGCGGTTGCAACTCTTGATGAATTAAAAGCAAAACTTCGCACAAACTTAGAAGAAGGCAAAAAGCACGAAGCTGAGCACAAAGTACGTGACGAAGTAGTAGAATTAGCTGCTGCTAACGCTGAAATCGACATTCCAGAAGCTATGATCGACACAGAGTTAGATCGTATGGTTCGTGAATTCGAGCAACGTTTAAGCCAACAAGGTATGAACCTTGAGCTTTACTACCAATTCACAGGTACTGACGCTGACAAATTAAAAGAGCAAATGAAAGAGGATGCACAAAAACGTGTAAGAATCAACCTTGTTCTTGAAGCTATCATTGAAGCTGAAAACATCGAAGTTACTGAAGAAGAAGTAACTGCAGAAGTTGAAAAAATGGCTGAAATGTACGGTATGCCAGTAGACGCTATCAAGCAAGCTCTTGGAAGCGTAGACGCTTTATCTGAAGATCTTAAAGTGCGTAAAGCTGTAGACTTCTTAGTAGACAACAGCAAAGCTGCATAATAAAATAACAAGGCGCGATTTTAATCGTGCCTTGTTTTATAAATATAGAAATATATTTATAAAACTTTTCGATGAAGAAGGAAAAGTTCCTTTATAAGTCGAATATACATATTTCAAAAGTTTCAAAAAATTTTATCTGTACATAACTAGTCATATTATTTGTATTTCTCGCCGCGTAGTGACATAATATGTATTTACATACGATACATTTATCGTGTACATACGAAGGCAAGAGGTTAGCACTTTGTAAGGGGTGTGAAAATATGTTTAAATTTAATGATGAAAAAGGGCAATTAAAATGTTCTTTCTGTGGTAAAACACAGACGCAAGTTCGTAAGTTAGTTGCAGGTCCAGGTGTTTACATTTGTGACGAGTGTATCGAGCTTTGTACTGAAATTGTACAAGAGGAGCTTGCGAAGGATGAAGAAGTAGAATTCAAAGATGTACCGAAACCGGTAGAAATTCGTGAAATCTTAGATGAGTATGTCATCGGACAAGATAACGCGAAAAAAGCACTAGCGGTAGCGGTATATAACCATTACAAACGCATTAATTCTAACAGCAAAATTGATGATGTAGAATTAGCGAAGAGTAATATTTCACTTATTGGGCCAACTGGTAGTGGTAAAACATTATTGGCACAAACATTAGCGCGTATTTTAAATGTTCCATTTGCGATCGCGGACGCAACATCTTTAACAGAAGCTGGATATGTTGGGGAAGATGTAGAAAACATCTTACTAAAATTAATCCAAGCGGCTGATTATGATGTAGAGAAAGCGGAAAAAGGAATCATTTATATTGATGAGATTGATAAAGTGGCACGTAAGTCCGAAAATCCATCAATTACACGTGATGTATCTGGTGAAGGTGTACAGCAGGCACTTCTGAAAATTTTAGAAGGTACTGTAGCAAGCGTTCCACCTCAAGGTGGCCGTAAGCACCCGCATCAAGAGTTTATTCAAATTGATACAACGAATATCTTATTCATTTGTGGTGGAGCGTTTGATGGCATCGAGCCAATTATTAAACGCCGCCTTGGTGAAAAAGTAATTGGATTTGGTTCTGAGAAGAAAAATGCTGATGTAAACGAGAAGCATGTTTTATCTCACGTTTTACCAGAGGACCTTTTAAGATTCGGTTTAATTCCGGAGTTTATCGGTCGTCTTCCAGTTATTGCGAACCTAGAGCCGCTTGATGAAGATGCTCTTGTAGATATTTTAACTAAACCCAAAAATGCACTTGTTAAGCAATTCCAAAAACTATTGGAGCTTGACGATGTTGAGTTAGAGTTTGAAGAAGGTGCACTGATTGAGATTGCGAAAAAAGCAATTGAACGTAAAACAGGTGCTCGTGGACTTCGTTCAATTATTGAAGGCTTAATGCTTGATGTAATGTTCGAACTTCCATCTCGCAAAGATATCGAGAAGTGTATTCTTACAAAAGAAACAGTAGCTGATAATGAGCCACCGAAATTGGTGTTACAAGATGGTACTGTACTTGATACAAAAACATCTGCATAATGTGAAGGAGAAACAGCAATTTTTATAATTGCTGTTTTTCTTTATGTTTAGCACTATTCCTCCCAGGAAATACTAAAAGATAAAACATAGCGGGAGGAAATGAATTATGAGCTGGACAAATATATTTTTACTTGTTCAACTTGTTTTTGGCGTAATTGTCGGATTGTATTTTTGGCATTTACTTCGAAATCAGCGAACACAAAAAGTTTCAATTGATCGAGAATCGAAAAAAGAATTAGAGCAACTTCGTAAAATGCGTGAGATTTCTTTAACAGAGCCACTTGCGGAAAAGGTACGTCCTACATCCTTTTTAGACATTGTAGGGCAAGAAGACGGAATTAAGTCGTTAAAAGCGGCTCTTTGTGGTCCTAATCCGCAACATGTGATCATATATGGTCCGCCAGGTGTCGGAAAGACAGCGGCAGCACGCCTTGTATTAGAAGAAGCAAAACGAAATCCGAAATCTCCATTTCGTACGAATGCAACATTTATCGAACTTGATGCGACGACAGCTAGGTTTGATGAACGTGGTATTGCAGATCCTTTAATTGGTTCAGTGCATGATCCGATCTATCAAGGAGCGGGTGCAATGGGGCAAGCGGGTATCCCACAACCGAAAAAAGGGGCTGTAACAGATGCACATGGTGGTATTTTGTTCATTGATGAGATTGGTGAATTACATCCGATTCAAATGAACAAAATGCTAAAGGTGTTAGAAGATCGGAAAGTATTTTTGGAAAGTGCGTACTATAGTGAAGAAAATTCGATGATCCCAACGTATATACATGATATTTTTCAAAAAGGTTTACCAGCAGATTTTCGCCTAGTTGGTGCAACGACACGTTCACCAGAGGAGATTCCACCTGCAATTCGGTCGCGTTGTTTAGAAGTGTTCTTCCGTGAATTAGATACAGAAGAAATCCAAAAGGTAGCTAAAAATGCAGCTGATAAGGTGGAAATGCAAATAGGTGAAAACGGTATTGAAATGATTGGAATGTATGCAAGAAATGGACGGGAAGCAATTAATCTCGTGCAAATTTCTACTGGTATGGCGATAAATGAAGAACGTTCTTTCATTAAAGATGAAGATATTGAGTGGGTTGTTCATTCGAGTCAACTTACACCAAAGTACGAAAAACGTATTTATCCAATTCCAAGGATTGGTCTTGTAAACGGGCTTGCTGTATATGGACCGAATACAGGCGCGTTATTAGAAATTGAGGTAACAGCTATTCCTGCGAAAGATAAAGGGTCAGTAAATGTAACTGGAATTGTAGAAGAGGAAAGTATTGGTAGCCAAACGAAATCGATTCGTCGAAAAAGTATGGCGAAAGGTTCTGTTGATAATGTGTTAACAGTACTTCGTTCTCTAGATGTGTTGCCAGAAGGGTATGATATACATATTAATTTTCCAGGTGGTATCCCGATTGATGGTCCTTCGGCAGGGATTGCTATGGCAACAGGTGTCTATTCAGCGGTGCATCGTACGTATGTGAACAATGAAGTAGCGATGACAGGTGAGATAAGTATCCACGGAGAGGTGAAGCCTATTGGTGGTGTGTACGCAAAAATAAAAGCTGCGAAAAAAGCAGGAGCTAAGAAAGTCATCATTCCTGCGGAAAACATGCAACCATTTTTGTATACTATTAAGGGAATTGAAATCATTCCCGTTCGCAAACTAAAAGAAGTATTTGAGCTAACATTTATGCAGGAAAACAAGCATCGTGAGCTTGATGTACATAATACTTTGGACGAAACAGATGCACAATCAATGTGAGAATAAATAATAATAAAATTTGCCAGACTTCGTTTAAGTTTGTATGCTTAAGCGGAGTTCTTTTTCTTTTCATGAGGCAGAAAAAAACAGGGGATTTACAATTACGAAGAATCTCTGCAATTGCATCTAGATGTATTGTAATATAAAATAGTTGAACAGGAGTTTAATTTATTATGGAGGTGCTATGTCTAGTATGAATGCGAACGAAAGAATCGTGCCCCTCCTACCATTAAGAGGCGTTCTCGTATATCCAACGATGGTTCTGCATCTTGATGTAGGACGTGATAAATCGATACAAGCACTAGAGCAGGCGGCAATGGATGAAAATATCATCTTTTTAGCAATGCAAAAAGAAATGAATATCGACGATCCGAAAGAAGATGACATATATAGTGTAGGTACAGTGGCGAAAGTGAAGCAAATGTTAAAATTGCCGAACGGTACGCTTCGTGTCCTTGTAGAAGGTTTACATAGAGCAGAAGTAATAGAGTTTATTGAAGAAGAAAATGTAGTACAAGTTTCTATTAGAACGGTAACTGAAGAAGTAGAAGATGATTTAGAAGAGAAGGCTCTTATGCGTACGTTACTGGAGCATTTCGAACAATATATTAAAGTTTCGAAAAAAGTTTCAAATGAAACATTTGCAACGGTAGCTGATGTAGAAGAACCAGGAAGACTAGCTGATTTAATTGCTTCTCACTTGCCGATTAAAACGAAGCAGAAACAAGAGATTTTAGAGATTGTATCTGTGAAAGAACGATTACATACACTTATTTCAATTATTCAAGATGAACAAGAATTACTTAGCCTAGAAAAGAAAATTGGACAAAAAGTGAAACGTTCAATGGAGCGCACGCAAAAAGAATATTTCCTACGTGAGCAAATGAAGGCGATTCAAACTGAACTTGGTGATAAAGAAGGCAAGGGCGGGGAAGTTGAAGAACTTCGTGAGAAAATCGAACAGTCGGGAATGCCTGAAGAAACAATGAAGGCTGCACTGAAAGAATTAGATCGCTATGAAAAGTTACCAGCAAGTTCTGCGGAGAGCGGCGTAATTCGCAATTATATTGATTGGTTATTAGCACTTCCGTGGACTGAAGCGACAGAAGATTTAATTGATCTTGCTCATTCTGAAGAGATTTTGAACAAAGATCATTACGGTCTTGAAAAAGTGAAAGAGCGCGTACTTGAATATTTAGCTGTACAGAAGTTAACGAATTCATTAAAAGGACCTATCCTTTGCTTAGTAGGACCTCCTGGGGTCGGGAAAACTTCATTAGCGCGTTCTATTGCAACATCATTGAATCGTAATTTTGTTCGTGTATCTCTTGGTGGTGTACGTGATGAATCTGAAATTCGTGGTCACCGTCGTACATATGTAGGAGCGATGCCAGGACGTATTATTCAAGGTATGAAAAAGGCGAAAACAGTTAATCCAGTCTTCTTATTAGATGAGATTGATAAAATGTCTAATGATTTTAGAGGAGACCCATCAGCGGCATTACTTGAAGTGTTAGATCCAGAACAAAATCATAACTTCAGTGATCATTACATTGAAGAGCCATATGATTTATCGAAAGTTATGTTCGTTGCAACTGCGAATACACTTGCAAGTGTTCCAGGCCCTCTTCTGGATCGAATGGAAATCATTTCGATTGCTGGTTATACAGAACTTGAAAAGGTGCACATTGCTCGTGAGCATTTACTGCCGAAACAATTAAAAGAGCACGGCTTACGAAAAGGTAATTTACAAGTGCGTGATGAAGCGCTTCTTGAAATTATTCGTTATTATACGCGCGAGGCTGGTGTTCGTACATTAGAGCGTCAAATTGCAAAAGTTTGTCGTAAAGCAGCAAAAATTATTGTTACAGCAGAACGCAAGCGCATTGTTGTAACGGAAAAAAATGTTGTTGATTTACTTGGTAAGCACATATTCCGTTATGGGCAAGCTGAAAAAACAGACCAAGTTGGTATGGCGACAGGTTTAGCTTACACAGCAGCTGGTGGAGATACACTTGCAATTGAAGTGTCTGTAGCACCAGGAAAAGGGAAATTAATTTTAACAGGGAAACTTGGGGATGTTATGAAAGAATCCGCACAAGCAGCGTTTAGCTATATTCGTTCTCGTGCAGAAGAGCTTCATATTGATCCGGATTTCCATGAGAAAAACGATATTCATATTCATGTTCCAGAAGGAGCGGTTCCAAAAGATGGACCGTCAGCAGGTATTACGATGGCAACGGCACTTATTTCGGCACTAACAGGTATTCCTGTAAGTAAAGAAGTTGGTATGACAGGTGAAATTACACTTCGTGGTCGTGTATTACCAATTGGTGGTTTGAAAGAAAAAACATTAAGTGCTCACCGCGCAGGCTTAACAAAAATTATTTTGCCAGCAGAGAACGAGAAAGATTTAGATGATATTCCAGAGAGCGTAAAAGAAAACCTTACGTTTGTGCTTGCATCTCATTTAGACGAAGTATTGGAGCACGCATTAGTAGGAGTGAAACAATGAAAGTAACAAAAGCAGATATTGTAATTAGTGCTGTTAAACCGGAACAATATCCAGACAGTGATTTACCAGAAATTGCCTTGGCGGGTCGTTCTAATGTCGGGAAGTCTTCCTTTATTAATAAAATTTTAAATCGTAAAAAGTTAGTACGTATTTCTTCTAAACCAGGAAAAACGCAAACGCTGAACTTTTTCTTAATCAATGAAATGATGCATTTTGTTGACGTTCCAGGTTATGGATATGCGAAAGTATCTAAATCGGAGCGTGCGGCATGGGGTAAGATGATTGAAACTTACTTTACAACACGTGAGCAATTAGACGCTGCTGTATTAGTAGTTGATTTACGTCACCAACCAACAAAAGATGACGTGATGATGTATGATTTCTTAAAGCATTATGAAATCCCAACAATCATTATTGCAACGAAGGCCGATAAAATTCCGAAAGGGAAATGGCAAAAGCATTTAAAAGTTGTAAAAGAAACGCTTGCTGTTGAAATTGGCGATGAAATCGTTCTATTCTCTTCTGAAACAGGACTTGGAAAAGAAGAGGCATGGAAAGCAATTCATAAAATGACAAAAACAAAAAACGCGTGACGAATGTCGCGCGTTTTTTTATTTACGTAACTTTTTAGCGTACGTTTAATGTAACTTCAATATTTCCTCTTGTTGCTTTAGAGTAAGGACATACACCGTGAGCAGCTTCTACAAGTTCTTGTGCTTCGGCATGAGAAACGCCAGCGACATGTACATCAAGTACAGCAGATAGTCCGAAACCACCATCTGTATCTTTACCGATAGAAACGTGTGCAGTAACTTCTGTACTTTCCACTTTCACACGTTTTGTACGAATGACAAGTTGTAATGCACTATCAAAGCAAGCTGCATAACCAGCTGCAAATAGTTGTTCTGGATTTGTTGCCTCTCCGCCTACGCCACCTAGTGCCTTTGGCATTTTCACATCAAGATTTAATATGCCATCATCTGAAACTACTTTCCCATTTCTTCCACCTGTTGCTGTTACTGAAGCTGTATATAATTTATCCATGTTTATTCCCCTTTTCTATCATTAATTATTTTCATGGTTTCAATTAATTTATTTAATTGGATTAATAAAGAACGATATTCTTGTTCTGTAATTCCTAAATTTGTAGCCATCGTTGTCGGTAATGAACAAGCCTTTTCTTTTAAATCTTTACCTTGTTCCGTTAATTCGATACAAACTTTTCGCTCGTCTTCCTTTGAACGAACACGTTTTACAAGTTTTAATGATTCCATCCGTTTTAACATAGGTGTTAAAGTACCAGAATCTAAAAATAGACGTTCTCCAATTTCTTTTACTGTTAGTCCGTCTTGTTCCCATAGTACGAGTAAAGTAATGTACTGGGGGTACGTAATGCCCATTTCTTCTAAATATGGTCGGTAAAAACGGGTAACTTCTCTTGAACAAGCGTAAATAGAAAAACAAAGTTGTTTATCTAGATGCAAAGAATCTTTTTTCATGAGTAACTCCTTCCTTTTTAAATTGTGTACAATTTAATTTTGTAAAATTAATATAACGAAAAAGAAATACAATGTCAAATACATTGTATTGAGAAAGTGAGTGCTATATTTTGGAACAATCATACATATTTTCCTTCGTTATGAAAGAAGATAGAAAAGATGATGGTATAATTAATATGGAATAGTTTCCATCACTTGATTATGAGGACTTTTTTTGGTAACGTACAAATAGAGTTATTATTTTATAATTATTATAAAGTAGAAAGTTATTTCATAAGATTTACTGAATCTCCTGTACTACATACGGAGAATATATAAAAACAATCGATTGTTCACACGATTGTCAGATTCATAAGAGGAAAGTTGTATTATGATAGTAGATAAAGTGATAAAACGGGTGAAGGGGGACATGCTGCGTGCATATTCTTGTTGTTAGTGTAAATTATCGAACAGCCCCTGTAGAATTTCGTGAGAAACTCACATTTCAGGCAGCAGAGCTAGAGCAAGCAATGACTACATTACAAAATCAAAAGAGCGTGCTAGAAAATGTCATTGTATCAACTTGTAATCGCACTGAGATTTACGCTGTTGTGGATCAATTACACACGGGACGGTATTACATTAAGAAGTTTTTAGCTGATTGGTTTCAGCTTGAAATAGAAGAAGTCGCACCATACTTGTCTATTTTTGAACAAGATGGCGCAATAGATCATTTATTCCGCGTAACATGCGGTTTAGATTCTATGGTTGTTGGAGAGACACAGATTTTAGGTCAAATAAAAGATAGCTTTTTAGAAGCACAACAAGTAAAAGCGACAGGTACAATTTTTAATGAATTGTTTAAGCAAGTGGTTACATTAGCAAAACGTGCGCACTCAGAAACGACAATTGGTGGAAGTGCGATGTCTGTTAGTTATGCTGCTGTTGAGCTTGGAAAGAAAATATTTGGCGAGTTAACAGATTGTCATGTACTTATTCTTGGTGCTGGTAAGATGGGTGAACTTGCATTGCAAAACTTATACGGAAGTGGAGCTCGTAAAGTAACAGTTATGAATAGGACGCTTACGAAAGCGGAAGTGATGGCTGAGAAATATATGGGACATGCAAAGCCTTTAAGTGAATTGCAATGTGCATTATTAGAAGCAGATATTTTAATTAGTTCAACTGGTGCATCAGAATATGTCATTACGAAAGAGATGATGACGAAAGTAGAGAAAATGCGCTCTGGTCGTCCGTTATTTATGGTTGACATTGCAGTACCACGTGATATTGATCCTGCAATTGATGAACTAGAAGGCTCTTTCTTATATGATATCGATGATCTGCAAGGTGTAGTGGAAGCAAACCGTGCTGAACGTTTGAAAGAAGCAGAGAAAATTCAATTTATGATTGAAGAGGAAATTGTGTTATTTAAAACGTGGTTAAGTACGCTTGGTGTTGTACCGTTAATATCTGCTCTTCGTGATAAAGCGCTAGCAATTCAAAGTGACACGATGGAAAGTCTTGAGCGAAAAATACCAACTCTTAGTGATCGTGAGAAAAAAGTAATTAGTAAACATACGAAAAGTATTATTAATCAATTGTTAAAAGACCCAATTTTAGTAGCTAAAGAACTAGCTGCTGAAGAGGGAGCTGACGAAAAATTAGCTCTATTTGCGAAGATTTTTGATTTAGAAGCGGAAGAAACCGCAGAAGATACGGAAGAAGTAGAACATAAAAGAGCGTGGACACCATCCGTTCCATCTTTATAATTTGGAAGGATGATCGGATGAGTTTTTTAAATAACAGTATTATTTATCATATTGCAATTATTTTATATGCTTGTAGCATTAGTTTATATTTTATAGATTATTTCCAAAGTAACCGAAAGGCGAATCGATTTGCTTTTTGGTTACTTTCGATTGTATGGGTTCTGCAGTCTATTTTTATGTTGCTTAGGGCTACTGATTCAGAAACGAATCCCATTTTAACTTTATTATCAGGGATTTATTTTTATGTTTGGTTATTGATTACGATGTCATTAATCATTAATCGATTTATGCGAATTGACTTTTTAGTCTTTTTTACAAACGTTGTCGCATTTGGCGTAAGCGCTTTTTCTATTTTTACACCGCTTGGAAAGATGTCGCCAGTACTTGCAGAACAATTAGTGTCAGAACTTGTATACGTGCATGTCGGTATGGCGATTATTTCCTATGCAACGTTTACTGTATCGTTTATTTTTTCTATTATGTATTTATTGCAATATCGGCTATTAAAAAAGAAAAAATGGAATGCGAGATTAAGAAGATTAGGAAATTTGCCGAAGCTTGAATCTATGTCTTATGGATTAAATTTATTTTCTGTTCCGTTTTTCTTATTAGCAATTATATTAGGGTGCATATGGGGATATACAAAGTTGGATAATTTCCATTGGTATGATACGAAAGTAATCGGGTCTTTTGTCGTCCTATTTACATATTGTGCAGGCTTATATTTACGAGCGGCAGATGTGTTGCAAGGTAAGAAAATTGTGCAGTGGAATATCGGGGCATTTCTCGTAATGCTAGTTAACATTTTTCTATTAAGCAGTTTATCTAATTTCCACTTTTGGTATTTATAATGAGGAGAGAGAATTATGCGCAAAATTATTGTAGGTTCACGAAAGAGTAAACTAGCATTAACACAAACAAATTGGTTTATCGATCAGTTAAAAGCGTTCGGCTTACCATATGAATTTGAAGTGAAAGAAATCGTTACAAAAGGTGATGTTATTTTAGACGTTACTCTTTCAAAAGTAGGCGGAAAAGGTTTATTTGTAAAGGAAATTGAACACGCGTTACTGACGAAAGAAATTGATATGGCTGTACATAGTATGAAAGATATGCCGGCTGTACTGCCAGAAGGATTAACGATTGGTTGTACACCAAAGCGTGTTGACCCTCGTGATGCTTTTATTTCTAAAAACGGAGAATCGTTTAAAGACTTAGCGGAAGGGGCGATATTAGGGACGAGTAGCTTGAGACGTAGTGCACAACTACTAGCTGCGAGACCAGATTTACAAGTGAAGTGGATTCGTGGAAACATCGATACACGCTTACGTAAGTTGAAAGATGAAGATTACGATGCAATTATTTTAGCGACAGCTGGATTACAGAGAATGGGCTGGGATGATGAAGTTATTACAGAACATTTAGATGAAACGTTATGTGTACCAGCCGTAGGACAAGGTGCATTAGCGATTGAGTGTCGTGAAGACGATAAGGATTTACTGGAGTTGTTATCACATATTAATGATGCAGTAACAGAAAAAACAGTGGCAGCAGAGCGAGTATTCCTTCATAAACTTGAAGGTGGATGCCAAGTTCCAATCGCTGGATATGCAACCCTTAAAGAAAATGATGCAATTGAATTAACTGCGCTTGTCGGTTCTATGGACGGTTCTGTTTTATTGAAAGAGACAGTATTAGGAACTGATCCAGAGCAAGTAGGATTAGAAGCTGCAGACCGTTTAATTAAACAAGGAGCAAAAGAGCTCATCCTTGCTGCAAATAAGGAGCAACAATAAATATGGATGCTCTCGCTGGCAAAACAGTATTGATTACACGTGCCCAGCATCAAGCGAAACAAATGAGTGTAGCGGTGAAAGAAAGGAGCGGAATTCCATTGGAAATTCCGCTTTTGCGTATGGAAGGCACATCTCAGCAACAAATTCAACGTGCAACAAGGCAACTACATTCGTATGACTGGGTTATTTTTACGAGTAAAAATGGTGTAACTTTTTTTCTGGATGGTTTGAGAAAGAAAATACCTTTAGCTATTAAAATTGCTGCAGTAGGTGTGAAAACAAAATTAGAGTTGGAAAAAAGAGGCTATGAAGTTCATTTTATTCCATCGTCATTTGTCGCTGAGGCATTTGCAGAGGAGTTTGTAAAAGAGTTAAGTGGAAACGAACGCATTTTATTTCCGAAAGGGAACTTAGCAAGAGATGTAATCCCGGTAAAGTTAAGGGAGTTTGGTGTTTTTCTAGATGAGCTAATCGTATACGGTACGAAAGCGAATGTAGGGAAAAAGCAAGAGCTTATAACTGCATTGAAATTAGGGAAAGTAAATATTATTACATTTACGAGCCCTTCAACTGTTGATAGTTTTGTTCATTTACTCGAGGGTACAAACTGGAGAGAATGGACAAAAAAATGTACAATTGCTTGTATAGGACCGATAACAGCAAAAGAGGCAAGGAGCTATTTCTCAGATGTTATCGTACCGGAAGAATACACAATAGAATCGTTAATACACTGCATTTGTGAATCTACTTTACATGCATAATCAAAATAAAAGAATGGGGATAGAAATCTATGAATTCTTTACAATTTAATCGTCATCGTCGTTTAAGACAAAGCGGGGGCATGCGTGCGCTTGTGCGTGAAACTTTTTTACATACAGAAGATTTTATTTACCCTATTTTTGTATTAGAAGGAGAAAATACTCGTAATGAAGTTCCTTCTATGCCAGGCGTATATCAAATCTCTTTAGATTTATTGCAAGCTGAAATGCAAGAAGTTGTTGATTTAGGTATTCGTTCTGTTATTGTATTTGGTTTACCTGCTGAAAAGGATGAAGTTGGGTCATCAGCATATTGTGAGCATGGAATTGTACAACTTGCAATTAAACAAATTAAAGATGAGTTCCCTGAGCTAGTAGTAGTTGCAGATACATGTTTATGCCAATTCACAAGCCATGGTCATTGCGGTGTTATTGAAGATGGCGTTATTTTAAATGATGAGTCTCTTGCAGTTCTTGCAAAAACAGCTGTAAGCCAAGCGAAAGCAGGAGCAGACATTATTGCTCCATCTAATATGATGGATGGATTTGTAACGGCAATTCGTCACGCGTTAGATGAAAATGGTTTTTCACACGTACCAGTTATGTCGTACGCTGTGAAATATTCATCAGCATTTTACGGACCGTTCCGTGATGCAGCACATGGTGCACCGCAGTTCGGTGATCGTAAAACATATCAAATGGACCCAGCAAATCGTATGGAAGCATTCCGTGAAGCAGAATCAGATGTAATGGAAGGGGCCGATTTCTTAATTGTAAAACCAGCTCTTTCTTACTTAGATATTGTTCGTGATGTGAAAAATAACTTTAACTTACCAGTCGTAGCTTACAATGTAAGTGGTGAATATTCTATGATTAAAGCAGCAGCACAAAATGGCTGGATTAACGAAAAAGAAGTTGTATTAGAGAAATTAATAAGCATGAAGCGCGCAGGAGCAGACTTAATTATTACGTATCATGCGAAAGACGCAGCAAGATGGTTACAAGAAGGGGGCGCTAAATAATGAAAAAGTTTGATAAATCGATTGCAGCATTTGAAGAGGCACAAGATTTAATGCCTGGGGGCGTAAATAGTCCTGTTCGTGCTTTTAAGTCTGTTGGTATGAATCCATTGTTTATGGAGCGTGGAAAAGGCTCTAAAGTATATGATATCGATGGTAATGAATACATCGATTACGTATTATCGTGGGGACCTTTAATTCATGGTCATGCGAACGATCGTGTTGTTGAGGCTTTAAAAGCTGTTGCTGAAAAAGGAACAAGCTTTGGTGCACCAACAGAAATTGAAAATAAACTAGCAAAACTTGTTATTGAGCGCGTGCCATCGATTGAGATAGTACGTATGGTTAACTCTGGAACAGAGGCGACAATGAGTGCGCTACGTTTAGCACGTGGTTATACAGGGCGTAACAAAATTTTGAAATTCATTGGTTGTTATCACGGTCATGGTGATTCTTTATTAATTAAAGCAGGTTCGGGTGTAGCGACGTTAGGTTTACCAGATAGCCCTGGTGTACCAGAAGGTGTAGCGAAAAATACGATTACAGTAGCGTATAACGATTTAGAAAGTGTAAAATATGCTTTCGAACAATTCGGTGATGACATCGCTTGTGTAATTGTAGAACCAGTGGCAGGAAATATGGGGGTTGTTCCTCCGCAACCAGGATTTTTAGAAGGACTTCGTGAAGTGACAGAGCAAAACGGTTCACTGCTTATTTTTGATGAAGTAATGACAGGATTCCGCGTTGCTTACAACTGTGGACAAGGTTACTACGGCGTAACACCTGATTTAACTTGTTTAGGTAAAGTAATCGGTGGTGGTTTACCGGTAGGAGCATACGGTGGTAAAGCAGAAATTATGCGTCAGGTTGCGCCAAGCGGACCGATTTACCAAGCGGGTACATTATCAGGTAATCCACTTGCAATGGCAGCAGGTTATGAAACGTTAGTACAGTTAACACCAGAATCGTACGTGGAATTTGAGCGTAAAGCAGAAATGTTAGAGGCTGGATTACGTAAAGCGGCTGAAAAACATGGCATTCCTCATCATATTAACCGCGCAGGCTCTATGATTGGTATTTTCTTTACAGATGAGCCTGTAATCAATTACGATGCAGCAAAATCTTCGAATTTAGAATTCTTTGCAGCTTACTATCGTGAAATGGTAGAACAAGGTGTATTTTTACCACCTTCTCAATTTGAAGGTTTATTCTTATCGACAGCACATAGTGATGCAGATATTGAAGCGACAATTGCGGCGGCTGAAATTGCAATGTCAAAATTAAAAGCATAATTTCTTAGAGAAAATCGCTCTCCATAAGGGGAGCGATTTTTTTTATTCATAAAGTGGTCTTCAGAAACATAAATCTGTAATGACATATAGTTTGGGAGGGGGAAAAGAAGTGGCAACAGATCATTCATTACGATTTTCGTTAAAAGAATCTGTTTGGTTCCAAAAAGGACAGGAAGTCGAAGAACTTTTGTCAATTTCGTTAGATCCAGACGTTGAGATAGAAGAACTCGATCATGAAGTTATCGTGAGAGGGCAATTAGATTTAACGGGAGAGTACGTTGCAAGGCAAGATGATTCAGCTTATTCATTAAGGGAACTATCACCAGCAAAGGCAATTGATTATGTAGAAACAAGGGAAGACGGGGTTAATGAGCTTGTCCATTCCTTTCCACTCGAAATATCAATTCCAAGAAATCGAGTGAAAGTAATTGAAGAGTTATATGTATCAATCGAGGAATTTGATTATGAGTTAAAGGAACATGGTTGCTTACAACTATTAGCGGATATATCCATTTCAGGTTTATGTGATGAAGAAAGAATTGAGGAAGAAGAGGAAGAAGAGGGATATGCTGAGTTAGAAGAGGATACTCAAGCTGAAGAAGAGGAAAGTAGACCAGCGCAGCTTGAAGAAGTATCAGCTTATAAAGAATCAGATGGATGGGAAGATTACGCATTTGAACCGTTCCAGCTAGAAGAAAGGAAAGAGCAGGAAATAGAGGAAGAGGAAGTCGAAGTCGAAGTCGAGGAGTTTGAGAATGTGGCGCGTGAAGAGGAGCAAGAAAAAGCGCCACAGTTTGAATTGTTCGGAAGAAAAGATTTTAAGAAAGAGAAAGCGAAAAAGCAGGAAGCGCAAGAGGAAGAAGCTTACTCGCAGCGAGATGAAAACGCACTTTATTTAACGAAAATATTTACGAAAGAACCAGAAGAAGAATTTACGAAGTTAAGAATGTATTTCGTACAAGAAGGAGATACAATTGAATCAGTTGCAGAACGTTATGAAACGTCTGTACAAAACCTATACCGTGTAAATCAAACAGAAGATATATATTTAACTACAGGGCAAATTATATATATTCCTGTTTCAAAAGCAAAGGTGAAATAAGTGAGTGAGTTTTTTTCACTCACCTCTTTTCTTTTCCTAGAAGCTATGTTTTGAATAAGAAAGGGTTATTCGTATGGATATTGAATTACGAAATCGCTATGAACCCATTGTGAAGCAATATAGATTGGACACTCAGCATATGGAAGAGCACGGAAGTGTAATGAAAATTTATACGAATCAAGGTCCGTATGCGTTAAAGAGAATACAAGATAGGAAATTAGAGCGGAATAACTTTTTGCATCACATTCAATACTTGAAGGAGAAAGGTTTTTCGAATTATGTACCTATATATCATGCGACGGACGGGAACTATATTTTAAGTGATGGGACGTATAGTTATTATTTAATGCCTTGGTTAGAACGTGTAGAAGGCAACGGCGAGGATAATGATCAATATCATAAAATGTTCCAGACACTTGGAATGTTGCATCAAAAAACGGTGAAAGAGGAGACTTATACAGAAGAAGATTTAGAAAAGCATTATACGAATATATCGGAACGCTGGGAAAATGATGGTGAGATGTTAGAAGAGTTTCTTGTAGAATCTGAAGCGAAGTGGTATATGTCTCCATTTGAATTACAATATTGTACGTATTATCACCATGTTATGAGAGCACGTGAGTTCGCAACGAAACAATTAAATGAATGGCATGATGCAATGAAAGAAAAGGAAAAAACACGTATTACCTTCGTTCACGGAAATGTATCGCTTAACCATTTTTTATTTGATTATGAACGAAACGGTTATTTTATTAGTTTAGAAAAATCACAGTTTGCCACACCCGTACAAGATATCGTTAGCTTTTATTCAAGATCTTTGAACACATATCCAATTGCACGGAGTGACCGCTTTGAATGGTATCAAATGTATCAAAAAAATTTTCCGTTTACGAAAGAGGAGCAACTTCTTATGTTTGCGTATATGACGTACCCATCGCATTTTATTCGGCAAATTGAGTCTTATACGAAAAGAAGACAGAGTCGTAATGAAGAAAATGAGCTCCGCGGAGTGAAAAGCCTGCAACAATCGCATTGGCTCGTTAGCAATACAGAATATTTCCTTTCACAATTACAAGCTGCCCAGCAAGGGAACGGATAAAGAAGATAAGTAGGGCGTGCTCTGCTTGTCTTTTTTTGTGAGATAAAAGTCGTAGTCTCAAATTTATCTTGACGAATAAGGTTTCGTTTTTTACACTATTGTATATAATAATTAACAATCATATAAATGCATTGAAGGGGAAGAGTATAACATGAAACGTCTTCAGAGAGGGGAATCATTAGCTGAGAGATTCTCTAGATAGTTATGTTAGAAGGTAGCCCTGGAGCATCTTTTCTGAACGGAATGATTCTCATTAGGAAAAGACGGATTTGTCCGTTATCAAATTAAGAGTATAAGCAAATTCTGAATTTGTTTGTAAATAAAGGTGGTACCGCGATGTCCCTCGTCCTTTTTTGGATGAGGGACATTTTTTATTTTAAGGAGGGAAAATAATGTCAAACACGGAAAAGAATTTACCAACTAAATATGATCATATGTCCGTTGAAGAAGGCCTTTATCAATGGTGGCTTGAAGGCAAATATTTCGAAGCAACAGGAGATGAAAAGAAACAACCTTATACAATCGTAATCCCACCGCCAAACGTAACTGGTAAGTTGCACTTAGGTCATGCTTGGGATACGACGCTTCAAGATATTTTAACTCGTACAAAGCGTATGCAAGGTTACGATGTATTATGGCTTCCAGGAATGGACCATGCTGGTATCGCAACACAAGCGAAAGTAGAAGGAAAACTTCGTGAAGAAGGTATTTCACGTTACGATCTTGGCCGTGAGAAGTTCCTTGAAAAAGCTTGGGAATGGAAAGAAGAGTACGCTTCTCACATTCGTCAACAATGGGGGAAAGTTGGTTTAGGACTAGACTATTCTCGCGAACGTTTCACATTAGATGAAGGTTTATCCGATGCGGTTAATAAAGTATTCGTTCAATTATACGAAAAAGGCTTAATTTACCGCGGTGAATATATTATCAACTGGGACCCAGCAACACGCACGGCTCTTTCTGATATTGAAGTAATTCATAAAGAAGTTCAAGGTGCGTTCTACCATATGAACTATCCGTTAACAGATGGTTCTGGTCACATTCGTCTTGCAACAACTCGTCCAGAAACGATGCTTGGTGATACAGCAGTAGCAGTACACCCAGAAGATGATCGTTACAAACATTTAATCGGAAAAACAGTTACACTTCCAATCGTAGGCCGTGAGATTCCGATTATTGCTGATGAATACGTAGAAAAAGACTTCGGAACAGGCGTTGTAAAAATTACACCAGCTCATGACCCGAATGACTTTGAAGTAGGTAACCGTCATGACTTACCACGTATTTTAGTAATGAACGAAGATGGAACGATGAACGAAAAAGCTGGTAAGTACAACGGTATGGATCGTTTCGAATGCCGTAAAGCGTTAGTGAAAGACTTACAAGAAGCTGGCGTATTAGTAGAAATCGAGCCTCATATGCACTCAGTAGGTCATAGTGAGCGTAGCGGTGCAGTTGTTGAGCCTTACTTATCAACACAATGGTTCGTAAAAATGGCTCCACTTGCAGAAAAAGCGGTAGAACTTCAACAAAAAGAAGAAGAAAAAGTAACGTTCGTACCAGAGCGTTTTGAAAACACATACTTACGCTGGATGGAAAACATTCATGACTGGTGTATTTCTCGTCAATTATGGTGGGGACACCGCATTCCAGCTTGGTATCATAAAGAAACTGGTGAAGTATACGTAGGTACAGAAGCGCCAGCAGATATTGAAAACTGGAATCAAGATAATGACGTACTTGATACATGGTTCAGTTCAGCTTTATGGCCATTCTCAACACTTGGTTGGCCAAACGAAGATGCAGCAGACTTTAAACGTTACTATTCAACAGATGCACTAGTAACTGGTTATGACATTATCTTCTTCTGGGTATCTCGTATGATTTTCCAAGGTTTAGAGTTTACGGGAGAGCGTCCATTTAAAGATGTATTAATTCACGGTTTAGTTCGTGATGAGCAAGGACGTAAAATGAGTAAATCTCTTGGTAACGGCATCGACCCGATGGATGTTATCGAGAAGTACGGTGCAGATGCAATGCGTTACTTCTTATCAACAGGAAGTGCACCAGGCCAAGATTTACGTTTCAGCATGGAGAAAGTAGAATCTACTTGGAACTTCATTAATAAAATTTGGAACGCATCACGTTTCGTATTAATGAACATGGATGATATGAAGTATGAAGAAATTGATTTAACTGGTGAAAAATCAGTTGCAGATAAGTGGATTTTAACTCGCTTAAACGAAACAATCGAAAGTGTAACACGTAACATGGATAAATATGAGTTCGGTGAAGCTGGTCGTTCATTATACAACTTCATCTGGGATGATTTCTGTGACTGGTACATTGAGATGGCGAAACTTCCACTATATGGTGAAGATGAAGCAGCTAAGAAAACAACTCGTTCTATTTTAGCTTACGTATTAGACCAAACAATGCGTCTATTACACCCATTCATGCCATTTGTAACAGAGAAAATTTGGCAACACTTACCACATGAAGGTGAGTCTATTACAGTAGCTGCATGGCCAACAGTTCGCGAAGATTTACAAGATAAAGAGGCGGCAGCAGAAATGCACCTTCTAGTTGATATCATTCGCTCTGTTCGTAACATCCGTGCAGAAGTAAATACGCCAATGAGTAAAAAAGTTCAAATGCAAATTAAAGCAAAAGACGAGGCGGTACTAGCTCAACTTACGAAAAACAGCTCTTACATTGAGCGTTTCTGTAATCCAAGTGAATTAACAATTAAAACTGATTTACAAGCGCCAGAAAAAGCGATGACTGCAATCGTATCAGGTGCAGAGTTATTCTTACCGTTAGCTGATCTTATCAATCTTGATGAAGAGAAAGCTCGTCTTGAAAAAGAACTTGAGAAATTCGATAAAGAAGTAGAACGTGTACAGAAGAAACTTTCAAACCAAGGATTCGTAGCGAAAGCTCCTGCAGCAGTTATTGATGGAGAGCGTGCGAAAGAGCAAGATTATCTAGAAAAACGTGAAGCGGTTCGTCAACGTCTAGCTGACCTAGAGAAATAAAAATGTTTTTCAGAGACTCACTATATTGGTGAGTCTCTTTTCTTTGCGTATAATAGAATTATGAAGGTTGTCTTTTGAAAGGGGAATAACATACGTGATACATACATACGAAGAAGCGATAGGATGGATTCATAGCCGATTGAAGTTTGGTATTAAACCAGGATTAGAAAGAATGAGATGGATGCTAGAAGAGCTCGGAAATCCAGAGCGTCACATAAAATGTGTTCATCTTGCTGGCACAAATGGAAAAGGTTCAACTTTAACATATATGCGCTACATGTTAGAAGGTGCAAAATATAAGGTAGGAACGTTTACATCTCCTTATATAGAAACATTTAATGAACGTATAAGTGTAAACGGAACACCAATTGCAGATGAAGAGATTGCAGAACTTGTAAATATGGTAAAGCCAGTCGTTGAAAAATTAGATGAGACGGACTTAGGGGAAGCGACAGAGTTTGAAATTATTACAGTAATGGCAATTTGTTATTTCGGTAAAGTTAATTTCTGTGATGTTGTTTTATTTGAAACGGGACTTGGGGGAAGATTTGATTCTACAAATGTTATTCATCCTGTTCTCACGATTATTACGAATATCGGTCACGATCATATGCATATTTTAGGAAATACACTAGGAGAAATTGCATATGAAAAAGCAGGGATTATTAAGTCTGGTGTGCCGGTTATTACTGGTGTGCAAGATGAAGAAGCATTGCAAGTAATTCAAAGAGTTGCGAAGGAAAATCATGCAAACGTATATGAACTTGGCAAACAGTTTACATCACTACATAAACATTCTAATGAAGATGGGGAACATTTTGATTTTTCTTGTCCATTTGCCTCGTTTGAAGATGTTCGGATTTCAATGAAAGGGAGTCATCAAGTAGGGAATGCTTCACTAGCGCTTATGGCGATTATGTATTTGAAAACATATTTATCATTTTTAATTAATGAAGAGGAAATGAAGGTTGGATTACAAGAAGCGTACTGGATTGGTCGATTTGAAAAGTTACAAAGTAATCCAGATATTATAATAGACGGTGCTCATAATCCAGAAGGTATTGAAAGTCTTGTGAAAACGGTAGAGGCACATTATAAAGATAAAAATGTAATAATTTTATTTACTGCTCTTGGAGACAAACAGTTGCATAACATGGTAGGACAATTAGAAGAAATTGCTGATGAAATAATATTTACGACATTTGCTTTTGATCGTGCTATTTCTGCTGACAAACTTGCATCGTATTCACAAAAAGAATCAAAATTAATTTTTGAAGATTGGAAAGAGGCAATTGATACGAAGATTGAAATGATAGGAGAAAATGATGTCTTCATCATAACAGGTTCTCTATATTTCATTTCTGAAGTTCGAAAATATATTCGCAAGAAAAACTAGATAGTATTTGCTATCTAGTTTTTTGTTCTACAAATGAAGTCAAATGCATACATATAAGATAATTATATAGGGTAATTTGGCGAATTCCTCTGACAAATATCTCGTTTTTTTGTGAAATGAATATGATATGATGCGGACAACGATAAGAGGTGAGGTGTGAGTGTATGGACAAGCAATCACGAACAATCTCGGTGAAAGTAAATGGAACAGAAGCGAAGTATGAGGAAAAGAAGAAAGATGAGTTTGAATGGATGGTAGTAGAAAGTGAAAGACCGCAAAATGTCGTGCCGTTTCAAAAAGCGAAGGCAGCGCATATGGGAAAATACCGAAAGAAATGGAGTAATACACTAATCGTAATAGTTGCAACTGCAATTATTATTGGTACGGCATTTGGAATGGGGATGCTTCATTTGCTAACGGGACAAGGGACAACAGGAGAAAGTACGGCAACAACTTCGAAGCAGATGGGGAATGAGGAAAAAAAGGTGGGCGGAACGACAGAACCAAAAGAGGAAAAACCAAAAGCGCAAGGGGCTTCATTAGAACCAATGAAATTATTTTTTGTTCAGGGAGGGCTTTATTCTTCTGAAGAAAAGGGACAGGCCGCTCTTGAAGAGTGGAAAAGTAATGGAGGTATTGCTGCTTTGAAACCAAGTGGTGATAAGTATGCGCTAGTTGTTGGAGTTGCGAGTGATGAACAGGTAGTTAATCAATTAATAGATCAGTATAAGCAAGATGGCGTTTCAGTTTTGAAAAAGAATTGGGATATTACAGATAAAGCATTACTCAAAAATGATAAGGAAGTAGGTGGGTTTTTAGCGAAAGTGCAGCCATTATATACTCATTTAACAAAATATGTGTCCACCGTACAAACTAGTGGAAAGAGTAATTCAAAAGATGTAGAGGCGATTGAAAAAGAATGGCAAGCCATTGAAAAGGAAGGGAAGAGTATGAAGCGTGAAGATGCGAAGAAGCTTTATACGTATACATCTGTGGCTATGCAAACGATTAAGGAAAGAAAGAGCGATAAGGAATCTGTAGCTAAATTAAATCAAGTTATTATGGATGGATTACTTTCGTACGAAAAAATGGTTTCACAAAAAGGAAAATAATAAGATAATGAGATGAAGGAGAAAGAAGTATGTATACTTCTTTCTTTTCTTTTGAATTTAGAGCAAAGTGCTTTCTTTATGGCAGAATATAATCGCATTTAAAAAGAATCATTATTTTATTTAGAGAAAATGATATTTCTATAATTTGTGGGGAAACTATTCCTTTGATACGATTGATTTGAATTGTTCTGCTGCATATGAGAAAGGAAGGAGAAAATATGAGAAAAATTATTTTAGCTTCAGGATCACCCCGGAGGAAGGAATTACTTGAATTAGCTGATGTGCCATTTGAAATTGTTGTTAGTGAAGTAGAAGAGACGATTGGTGCATATTCATCACCTTCTGATATTGTTATGTCGCTTGCTTTGCAAAAAGCATCTGCTGTGGCGGAAAATCATAGTGATCACGTTGTAATAGGTGCAGATACAATTGTTACATATGATTCGCATATTCTTGGAAAGCCGTCTAATGAGGCTGAGGCGAAAGAAATGTTACGATTATTATCGGGGAAAACACATGAAGTATACACAGGTGTTGCCATTATATCAAAAGAGAAAACGGCAACTTTTTATGAGCGTACAGAAGTAACATTTTGGGAATTAACAGAAGAGGAAATTGACGTATACGTTGCATCGAAGGAACCACTTGATAAAGCAGGAAGCTATGGGATTCAAGGTAAAGGGTCTATTTTTGTTCAGCATATTCAAGGGGACTACTACAGTGTAGTTGGATTGCCAATTGCGCGTCTTGTCCGTGAATTAAAGCAGTTTGATAGCGATGTAACCCATGCGTAAAATTGCATGGGGTTTTCTTTGGGAGAAATCGTAAAAAAGGGGTGGAGAGATGAACGGTATTCGTGATGTTGTGAGAGAAGAACAGCCACGGGAGCGTTTATTGTTAGAAGGAGCTGGAAGTTTATCGAATCGAGAACTACTTGCAGTTTTACTCAGAACGGGTTCTAAAGAAGAGACGGTTTTAATGTTATCAGACAAAATTTTACATCATTTTGATGGCTTACGAATGTTGAAAGATGCAACGTTAGAAGAGATGATGAGCATTCATGGTGTTGGGATCGTAAAGGCGTCTCAGCTTGTGGCTGCTTTCGAATTAGGTAGAAGAATGGTACGTTTAGAATATCAAAATAGATATAGTATTCGAAGTCCAGAAGATTGTGCGAGCTATATGATGGAAGAAATGCGTTTTTTGCAGCAGGAGCATTTTGTTTGTTTATATTTGAATACGAAAAATCAAGTTATACATAGGCAAACGATTTTTATTGGAAGTTTAAATACGTCGATTGTGCACCCGAGGGAAGTTTTTAAAGAAGCGTTCCGTCGTGCAGCAGCCTCTATTATATGTCTTCATAACCATCCCTCAGGAGATCCGGCGCCGAGCCGTGAAGATATTGAAGTTACAAAACGATTAGTAGAATGTGGTCGAATTATCGGAATTGAAGTGCTTGATCATATCATAATAGGTGACCATAAATTCGTGAGTTTAAAGGAAAAAGGTCATATTTAAGACTATTCTTTTTACTTATTTTGTTTTATAATGTGATTTATGAGTTTTTTGTAGAAAATTATCTACAAAAAGGATACAAATATAAAAAACGTACTGTTTTTATAAATATAAAGTAAGAAAAATGAGTCCGTGAAAATAAGAAGGGAAGATAGATGATATGTTTGGATTTGGTGGATTTACTCGCGATCTTGGAATAGATTTAGGAACAGCGAACACGCTTGTATATGTGAAAGGAAAAGGTGTAGTTTTACGTGAACCTTCAGTAGTAGCATTACAAACTGATACGAAACAAATCGTTGCGGTAGGTAGCGATGCAAAACAAATGATTGGTCGTACACCAGGAAACGTAGTGGCACTTCGTCCTATGAAAGACGGTGTAATTGCTGATTACGAAACAACAGCAACAATGATGAAATATTATATTCAACAAGCTCAAAAATCAAATGGATTTTTCTCACGTAAACCATACGTAATGGTATGTGTACCATCTGGTATTACAGCTGTAGAAAGACGTGCAGTAATCGATGCGACTCGTCAAGCGGGCGCTCGTGATGCATACCCAATTGAAGAGCCATTTGCAGCAGCAATTGGTGCGAACTTACCTGTTTGGGAGCCAACTGGTAGTATGGTTGTTGATATCGGTGGTGGTACAACAGAAGTTGCAATTATTTCTTTAGGTGGTATTGTAACAAGTCAATCAGTTCGTGTTGCTGGTGATGATATGGATGATTCAATCATTCAGTACATTAAGAAAAGCTACAACTTAATGATCGGTGAAAGAACTGCAGAAGCATTAAAATTAGAAATCGGTTCTGCAGGCGAGCCAGAAGGTATTGAGCCGATGGAAATTCGCGGTCGTGATTTAGTAAGTGGTTTACCAAAAACAGTACTAATTCAACCAGAAGAAATTGCAGATGCATTAAAAGATACAGTAGATGCGATTGTAGAGTCAGTTAAAAATACGTTAGAGAAAACTCCACCTGAATTAGCGGCAGATATTATGGACCGTGGTATTGTATTAACAGGTGGTGGAGCATTGCTTCGTAACTTAGATAAAGTTATTAGTGAAGAAACAAATATGCCAGTTCTTGTTGCAGAGGACCCATTAGATTGCGTAGCAATTGGAACGGGTAAAGCATTAGACAATATCGATCTTTTCAAAACTGCTGCTCGATAATATTGCAAAATAAAAATCACTGAAATTAAGAGGGTGTGAACGTGCCACAGTTTTTCTTAAACAAAAGATTAATTGTTTTGTTAGTTAGTATTATTCTTCTCGTGGCATTGATTGGAATCTCATTGAAAGAACGGAACAGTTTAACATGGCCAGAGCAGTTTATTAAAGATACTGTCGGTGTTGTAGAACGTGTATTCCAAAAGCCAGCGAATTATGTTGCCGGATTCTTCGAAAACGTAGAAGATGTAAAGCGCACGTATGAAGAGAATAAAGAATTAAAAGCAAAATTAGATAATTATGCAGATCTATCAGGAAAAGTAAAGCAATTAGAAGATGATAAAAAGAAATTACAAGAGTTAACTGGTAAAAAAGAGTTGAATAGCGATTATACTGAAATTCCAGCTACTGTTGTTTCTCGTAATCCAGATAAATGGTACGATTTAATTGGAATTGATAAAGGGGCACAGCAAGGAATTAAAAAAGATATGGCTGTAATCACTTCACAAGGTTTAGTTGGACGAGTGAAAAGTGTATCGCAGTTTACATCGTCAGTAGAGTTGTTAAGTTCTATGAGCCGAACAAACCGTGTTTCTGCTATTGTACAAGGACAAGAAAAAATCTTTGGATTGATTGAAGGTTATGATAAAGAAAAACAATTACTTCTTTTCACAAAGATTGGCTCTGATGCACCAGTAGCAAAAGATCAACTAGTTGTAACATCTGGACTTGGTGATATTTTCCCGAAAGGTCTTGTAATTGGGAAGATCGTTGATGTTCAGCCAGATCCATACGGTTTAACAAAAACAGCTTATGTGAAACCTGCTGCTGATTTAAATGACGTAGAGCATATTACGGTTGCCAAACGCGCTACGCCTACAGCACCGTTAGAATAGGAGGGGAAGAAGAGATGATAAAGATTTTAAAAAGAGCAGCTCTTCCTCTTTTGCTCCTTTTTGTTTTTTTATTTGAAAATATGTTCTCTACTGTTGTTCCAACGGAAGTTTTTTGGAAAGGCAGTATAGCAGCGCCGCATTTCTTTATAATTGTGCTCTGTTTTATTACAGTGTACTATAGTCCGATTCAAGGGATTTACTACGGACTATTGTTTGGTTTTTTATTTGATACCGTATACACAGAGCTTGTCGGTATATATATATTTGCTTATCCAATTTTAGCTTACTTAGTTTATAGTGCGATGAAGGTATTACAATTGAATTTATTTATTGTTGTTTCTATCGTATTAGCTGGTATTGCAGCATTAGAGTACTATGTGTATGGATTTTTAACTTTGTTAGGACGTACTCATATGTCGGCGCATGTCTTTTTCACCGATCGTCTCCTTGCTACTTTATTGCTAAATGGAATTTTCTTATTAATAGTTTGTTTCCCACTGAGACGATATTTAGTGCGTCTTTCAAAAGCGATGGAAGAAAAAGAAAAAAGGATTTTCTAATTTTATGTCGAATTGAATCGGTGGGGTGAACTTTAGTGGAAGAAAAAAAGCAACAAAATGTAACGATAAAAGGGACGAAAGATGGAATAACACTTCATTTAGATGATTGCTGTTCATTCTCAGAATTACTGAAAGAATTGGACGAGAAGCTTTCTACACATTACTATGACGGTGACGGACGCTCTTTAATTGAAGTGCATGTTAAAGTAGGAAATCGTTATTTAACAGAAGTTCAACAAGAAGAGATTCGTACGTTAATTCGCAATAAGAAGAACCTTGTTGTGGATTCTATTGAAAGTGATGTTATAACAAAAGCGGAAGCAATAGCTTGGATAGAAGAAACAGAAATTGTCCCTATTTCTAAAATTGTTCGCTCTGGACAAGTGTTACATGTAAAAGGAAATTTATTATTAATTGGGGATGTTAATCCAGGCGGAACGGTTATCGCTGGGGGGAATATTTTTGTTGTGGGATCATTAAGAGGGATTGCACATGCTGGGTATAATGGAGATTCAGAAGCTGTCATTGCTGCATCTATTATGAACCCTATGCAACTCCGAATTAGTGATGTGGCAATGCGGGCTCCGGAAGAGAAAGAAGACGGAGCTGAGGCGGCGGAATGTGCGTATATTAATGAGAACAATCACATTGTTGTCGATCGCCTGCAACTTCTCACTCATCTTAGACCTAATTTAACAAAGTTAGAAAGGGGAATTGTATAGCTGTGGGAGAGGCAATAGTAATTACATCTGGAAAAGGCGGAGTAGGTAAAACTACAACGTCTGCGAACATTGGTACAGCCTTAGCGTTATCTGGAAAGAAAGTATGCTTAATTGACACAGATATCGGTTTACGTAATTTAGACGTAGTAATGGGGCTGGAAAATCGTATTGTATTTGATCTTGTTGATGTCGTTGAAGGGCGTTGTCGTTTACCTCAGGCTCTTATTAAAGATAAGCGTTTTGATGATCTATATTTATTACCTGCAGCACAAACAAGTGATAAATCGGCGGTAACACCTGAACAAATGGATGAATTAATACAAGTATTACGTCAAGATTATGATTACATATTAATTGATTGTCCTGCCGGGATTGAGCAGGGATTTAAAAATGCAGTAGCGGGTGCGGATAAAGCAATCGTTGTAACAACACCAGAAGTATCCTCAATGCGTGATGCGGATCGTATTATCGGGCTTTTAGAGAAAGAGGATATTGAACCACCGAAACTTGTTATTAACCGTGTGCGTAGTCATATGCTTCATGAACAAGATATGTTAGATGTAGATGAAATCGTACGTACACTGTCAATCGAGCTTCTTGGAGTTGTTGAGGATGATGATGAAGTTATTCGTGCTACGAATACAGGTGAACCTGTAGCACTGCAACCTAGTGGGAAAGCAGCGCTAGCTTATCGTAATATTGCAAGACGTTTATTAGGTGAGAATGTACCATTACAAGCATTTGAACAAGAAAAAGTATCGGTATTTACAAAGATGAAAAACTTCTTTGGAATCCGTTAAAAGCACTTCGCATATATGCGGAGTGCTTTCTTTTTTCTTCGCATGAATATCTTTCTTCCGTAGCTCATACATATGTACAAACTGTATATAACTGTTTCTATTTGAATAAGGCTAACTAAAGAAAGGAGACAGTATGAAGAATAGACGTGTAGAAGAAATTAAAAAGCGGATTGCGAAAAGGAAAGCAGAGCAAGAAAGGATGGAGGAAGAGCAGTATTTTGCTGGAGGTGATTTTGACAGCGAAACGGTATTTATTGAAGAAGGGGAAAAGGGAATTCATCCCCTATTTCGAAAAGAAGTCTTTCTCTTCAAAGTTTTGCTATCAGCAATATTAGTTCTTTCAATCGCTATTTTATTTAAAAATGCTCCGCCTTCCTTTGATGGCACTAGAGCTGTTACAGAAAAAGTTATGAAAGAAGAGTTTCAATTTGCTACTATATCGAAATGGTATGAAAAGCAGTTTGGAAAACCTCTTGTGTTCTATTCTCCAAATGAGAAAAAAGAAGGGGCTATTCAGCAAAAAGATTATGCAATTCCTGCTTCTGGAAAGGTGATGCAAGGATTTCAAAAAAACGGCCAAGGTGTATTTGTTCAAACAGCTACAAATGCAACGGTGGAGTCAGTAAATGAAGGTGTAGTTATTTTTGCAGGCAAGAAAGAGGAACTTGGAAATACAGTTCAAATTCAACATGCCGACGGTACAGAATCGTGGTATGGAAATTTAAGTGATATGTCAGTGAAGTTATATGATTACGTTTCAAAAAAACAGAAAATCGGAACGGTGAATAGTGACGAAAATAATAAAAACGGTAAATTTTACTTTGCGATAAAAAAGAATGAAAAATTTATTGATCCCATTCAGGTGATTTCATTTGATTAAATATAGAGATGTTTTAACGAAAATTACAGTACATCCATTGTTTTGGGTTATTATCGTTATTGGCATTTTCACGGCACGTTTTAAAGAGTTAATATTATTATTTTGTATCGTTCTAGTTCATGAACTTGGGCATGCTTTTGCAGCGGCATATTATAATTGGCGTATTAAACAAATTCAGCTTTTGCCATTTGGTGGCGTAGCTGAGCTTGAAGAACATGGGAACAAATCATTAAAAGAAGAATTAATTGTCGTTATAGCTGGGCCAATTCAGCATGTATGGATGATTGCGGTTGCTTATATTTTGTATCAAGCGGGCTGGGTAACTAATGATTTGTATCATTTCTTTGTGTGGAATAATGTCGTTATTTTAGGTTTTAATTTATTGCCTATTTGGCCACTTGATGGTGGGAAAGTATTATTTAATGTATTATCATATCGTTTTCCTTATTTACAAGCACATGAAAAGATGATGAAATTGTCATGTGTTTTTTTTAGTGTAATATTAGGATGGCAGTTACTTTGGAATAGTAATAACATTATGATGTGGGTATTACTCGTCTTTCTAGCGATTTCTTTATATCAAGAATGGAAACAAAGAAGGTACGCATTTATGCGCTTTTTATTAGAACGTTATTATGGGAATAAAAGAGATATTGAAAAGATTGCACCTATTGAGGTGAAAACAGAAGATCGTTTATATACGATTTTCACAAAATTTCGCAGAGGATATAAACACTCTATTATCGTCCATGGAAAATATAAAGAGCACTACACATTGGATGAAAATGAGTTGTTGTATGCGTATTTTGCTGAAAAAAGAACAACCTCATCTGTTGAAGAATTAATTGGTTAGTGTTGACGACGACACTAACCTTTTATATTGTAAGGAAAAGAAGTGAAAAGTGAGGAAAGAATTTTGAAGACGTTATATATTAACTACACTGGTTCGGAAAAGCGTGTTGCGATAGAAGAGAAGCGAAAAGTTGTCGAACTATTATGGAAACGTAATGAAGAGCAGGAAATTGTCGGACATATTTATGTTGGACGTATCGTAAGAACAATTGCTGGAATGAACGCAGCCTTTGTAAATATCGGATTAGAAAAACATGCATATCTTTCATACGATGATGTACCATCTTCATATCGCATACATGAAGGGCAGGCGATACTTGTACAAGTTGTGAAAGAGGCAATTGATACGAAAGGGCCAAAATTAACGGCGAAGATAGAAATTACTGGGAAATATGTCGTGTATATGCCGTATGATGAAATGCGTGCTGTTTCTCGGAAAATAAAAAATAACAAGAGAAGACAAGAGTTACTTCATATTGAAGTGGAAGGGACAGGAGGATATATATTCCGTTCTGCTTCTGAAAAAGGGACAATTGATGAAATACAAGCTGAAATGCAGCGACTGCAACAACTATATGAAGAATTAACAAGAAAAGAAGACCAAGGGAAGGCACCGTTACTACTTCATCGACCAGCGACGTTTTTAGATCGTGTATTTCAGGAGAACCCAATTGAAACGATTGAAAAAGTAGTTGTAGATACGAGAAGTGTAGTAAAAGAATTAGAAGAAAAAGTAGGGAAAGAAAGAGTATCCTTTTATAATGAAAAATCTTCTATGTTTAACCATTTTGGAATAGAACGTGAAATCGAGAAAGCACTTCAAAAAATTGTTTGGCTACCAAATGGTGCTTATCTAATTGTGGAACAAATGGAGACGATGACTGTAATTGATGTGAATACGGGTAAGTTTACTGGAAAACAAAATTTACAAGATACAGTACTTCGTACAAATGAAATGGCTGCTGAAGAGATCGCTCGTCAATTGAGACTTCGTGATATTGGCGGCATGATATTAATCGATTTTATTAATATGAAAAGACGGGAAGATAAAGAGAAGGTAAGAGAGAGTTTAATGTTAGCTTTACAAGATGATCGTACATATACGAGAGTGCTTGGGTTTACTGAGTTAGGAATTTTAGAAATGACGCGTAAGCGCAAGAAACATTCGTTACGTGACGTATTATTAGAAGAGTGTGCACCTTGTAAAGCGACAGGCTACGTTATGTCTAATGAAACAATCGCGTACGAGCTAGAGAGAGAACTTATTACTTATGGTAATATAGAGGATGAAGCTGTATTGATTGGTGCCTCGAAAAAGGTGCAAAAAATATTTTTACAAAAAGAGTTACAAAAAAATATTCCGTTTGAAATTTATTTCAAAGACGAAGATGTAGAGAAGTATGCGGTAATTCGTTTCGGAAGTAAAAAAGAAATAATGGAACGGAAAAAATAGTTAGCAGAACATTTGTTGACAATAGTTAATGATTCATGATAACATCTTTATGTTATAGTTTATAGCACCTAAACGGCTATATGCTACAACCGCACAAGACAGGTTCCCTAAAGGCATTTATGTCTACCTCGTTTTTGGCGAGTCTTAGTAATTAAGAGGAGGTGCAAGTATGTACGCAATTATCGAAACAGGTGGAAAACAAATTAAAGTTGAAGCTGGTCAAGCAATCTACATTGAAAAATTAGATGTTGAAGCTGGTGAAACTGTTACTTTTGACAAAGTTCTTTTCGTTGGTGGCGAAAACGTTAAAGTTGGTAGCCCAGTTGTAGAAGGTGCAACAGTTACTGCGAAAGTTGAAAAACAAGGTCGCGCTAAGAAAATCATCGTTTTCAAATACAAAGCGAAAAAGAACAATCGTAAGAAACAAGGTCATCGTCAACCTTACACTAAGCTAGTTGTTGAAGCTATCAACGCTTAATTCTGGTTAACATGATTAAAATTACGATAAGTCGCACGAAATTAGGAAGTATCCAATCATTTAAAATGACTGGACATGCCAATTATGCGCCACATGGACAAGACCTTGTCTGTGCTGGAACTACAGCGGTTGTGTTTGGTTCTATAAATGCAGTGGAAGAACTTTGTAATGTGCAGGCAACTATTGAACTCGGAAGTGATGGCGGATTCTTAACGTATGAATTGCCTAATGATTTAGACGTTCATACAGCAGAAAAAGCACAGATACTTTTAGAAGGATTGGTTGTTTCGCTTAAGACGATCGAACTTGATTACGGAAAGTATATCCGTTTAATAGAAAAAGTGCAGGAGGTGTAACGTATGTTAAGATTAGATCTTCAGTTTTTCGCATCTAAGAAAGGTGTAGGTAGTACAAAGAACGGTCGTGACTCTCAGTCAAAACGTCTTGGTGCTAAACGCGCAGATGGTCAAACGGTTTCAGGTGGTTCAATTCTTTACCGTCAACGCGGTACAAAAATTTATCCAGGTGTTAACGTTGGTCGTGGTGGCGATGACACTTTATACGCGAAAGTTGACGGCGTAGTACGCTTCGAGCGTCTTGGCCGTGACCGCAAACAAGTGAGCGTATATCCTGTTGCTCAAGAAGCATAAGAACTCACGGAAAACTCTAACCTGAGTGCAGGTTAGAGTTTTTCTATATTAAGGGGTATCTAAATGAATGAAAAATGGACAATTATAGATGCATTGCGCCACTCAAGACATGATTGGCTCAATCGTTTGCAGATGGTTAAAGGAAACCTTTCCCTTGGAAAAGTGGAAGAGATTCATAAGCTCATCGATCGTTTTGTCCAAGAAGCGAGACAAGAATCCAATCTGATGGGGCTATCAATGCCTTTATTTTCAGAGTGGATTTTAACATATAATTGGAAACAGCAACCGTGCTTATTGGAGTACGAAGTATTGGGAGAATTACATAACTTATCTCATATCGATGAGAATGTATGTACATGGACGAATCAGTTTTTCTTAATGCTTCAGCATAGTTTAGACGTATATGTTGAAAATTATGTTTGTATCACAATTGAAAGTGACGCGGAGAATGCTCGTTTCTTTTTTGATTTTCGTGGAAAGCTAACGAATGTAGAAGAACTACAAACGTGGCTTGCGAACCAAAACAATAAATGGTATTCCATTTCTTATACAGTACGAGACGAAGAAGTCTCAGTTATATTACAACCAATCGAAAAAAGTGTGGTGAAATAATGTTTGTAGATCAGGTCAAGATATATGTAAAAGGCGGCGACGGTGGTAACGGAATGGTTGCGTATCGTCGTGAGAAGTATGTACCTAAAGGTGGCCCAGCAGGTGGCGACGGTGGTAAAGGTGCAGATGTTGTTTTCGTTGTTGAGGAAGGCTTACGTACATTAATGGACTTCCGCTACCAACGTCATTTCAAAGCTGATCGCGGTCAGCACGGAATGAGTAAAGGTCAGCACGGTCGTAAATCAGAAGATTTAATCGTAAAGGTTCCACCAGGAACAATAGTAAAAGATGAAAAAACAGGTCAAATTCTTGCCGATTTAGTAACGCATGAACAAACAGCTGTAATCGCAAGAGGTGGCCGTGGTGGCCGTGGTAACTCACGTTTCGCAACAGCGACAAACCCAGCGCCTGAAATCGCTGAGAACGGGGAACCAGGTCAAGAACGTGATGTCATTCTAGAACTTAAAGTGCTAGCAGATGTTGGACTTGTTGGATTCCCAAGTGTAGGTAAATCTACATTATTATCTGTTGTATCATCAGCGCGTCCGAAAATTGCAGAGTATCACTTTACAACAATCGTTCCAAATCTTGGTGTTGTTGAAACGGGTGATAACCGCAGCTTCGTTATGGCTGACCTTCCTGGATTAATTGAAGGCGCACACGCTGGCGTCGGACTTGGACACCAATTCTTACGTCATATCGAACGTACACGTGTAATTGTGCATGTTATCGATATGTCTGGTTTAGAAGGCCGTGAGCCATATGAAGATTATGTCACAATCAATAATGAATTAAAAGAATACAATATGCGTTTAACAGAGCGTCCACAAGTTGTTGTTGCAAACAAAATGGATATGCCAGATGCGGAAGAAAACTTACAAGCATTTAAAGAGAAAGTGGGAGACGAAGTAAAAATCTTCCCAATCTCAGCTGTAACGAAACAAGGTGTTCGTGATTTACTATTTGAAGTAGCGAACTTATTAGAAACAACACCAGAATTCCCAATGTACGATGTTGTCGAGGAGTCTGAAGCAAGTGTAATGTACAAATTTGATGCTGAAAGTCTTAAATTTGAAATTACACGTGAAAGTGACGGCACGTTTGTTATTTCTGGTTACGATATCGAGAAGACATTCAAAATGACGGACTTCTCACGTGATGAATCTATACGTCGTTTCGCTCGTCAAATGCGCGGAATGGGTATTGATGAAGCGCTTCGTGCACGCGGTGCAAAAGATGGAGATATTGTAAAAATTCTTGAATATGAATTTGAATTTATCGATTAAGACTGCCAAAATACGGCGGTCTTTTTTTTTTATTTACGGACAATAAAACACCCCTTGAAAACTAGAAGATATTAAGAAGTTAGGTGAGAATCGGGCTGCCGGTAAAATTAAAGAAGGTGTAGGATGAAAATTAGTAGGGATAGGAAAAACTTCCCACTAAATAAAGTTTCAATTTATAATAGAAAAAGGAGTGATTTTAGAAGAATATTTTATGGGGAGAAAAGAAGCATGTATAAAATATTAATTGTAGAAGACGATGAGAAAATTGCAGAAATATTAGAGGAACATTTAGAAAGATATGGATATCAATCATTTAGAGCAAGCGATTTACGTCATATAAAAGATGAGTTTGTAAAAATAAATCCACATCTCGTATTACTCGATATTAATTTACCGTATTTTGATGGATTTTATTGGTGTCGCCAAATTCGCACAGTATCGAATGCACCAATTATTTTTGTCTCTGCAAGAACAGGGGAGATGGATCAAGTCATGGCGATTGAGAATGGCGGAGATGATTATATTACAAAGCCGTTCCATTTAGATATTGTAATGGCAAAGGTGAAGAGTGCACTCCGCCGCGGATACGGTGAGTATGCTTTGGCCGCGGAAAGTGACTGTTTAGGTGTGAATGGGTTGTTATTATTCCCATCACAGCACACAGTAGAGTGGAAAGGTCAACAAACGGAACTTACAAAAAATGAGTTTTATTTATTAGAATGTTTAATGAAACAAGCAAATCAATACGTAACACGTGAAGAGCTATTAGAGGCTTTATGGGATGAAGTAGCTTTTGTTGATGATAATACATTAACCGTAAATGTGAAGCGTGTAAGAAAGAAGTTAGAGGAGCTAGGTATTAAAAGTGCTATTGTAACAAAACGTGGTTACGGCTATGCGCTCCTTACAGAGTGGGGCGAAGGGCATGAAGGTTAAAAGCTACCTCATAGACCGTTTTTCCTTAATCCTTTCTTACATTATAAGCCTTTGTTTATTTGGGCTTGTACTGCAGTTACAAAGCCTTTTAGAAAAGAGGTCATTGGACTGGAGTACGTGGCTATATGGACTTTTATTAGGGACAGTTGTGTTTAGTGTATACCTTATTTACGATTACCGAAAAAGAAGTGTGTTTTTAAAAAGAATAGAACAGTATATTGCCGGTGGACATACATTACACGATGCTTTACTCATAGATGCTTCTTATACATTAGAGCAAGAAATGGTCGTTGAAGCGTTCACGTTGCTAAGGCAGCAATATATGAATGAAGTTCATAAGCAGCATGCGAAAGAGCAACAGCAAATGATTTTTATGAACCAATGGATTCATCAAATGAAAACACCGGTATCTGTTATTGAATTATTGTTACAGAAATATGGTAAGGAACACCGTGAAGCAAGGGGAACGATTGAAAGTATTCGTGAAGAAAATAATCGTATTTTAAATGGCTTAGATTTAGCGTTACATATGGCAAGATTAGATCAGTTTGCGAAGGATTATAAAGTAGAAGTAGTAAATGTTATAGATGTCATTCGAGATATTATTAATGAAAATCGAAAGTCGTTCATTCAATCTTCTGTATTTCCGAAACTTATGCTTGAAGAAGAGACTTGTATGATTGCGTCTGATAGAAAGTGGCTTAGTATCGCCATGAGTCAAATTGTTGTAAATGCAATTAAGTATACAAAAATTTCAGAAGCAGAGAAAAAAGAAATTCAATTTCAAATTGAAGAGAAGGATCAAAAGGTGTTACTACATATTAGGGACAATGGAATCGGTATTCCAGAACAAGATGTGCAGCGTATATTTGATCCGTTCTTTACGGGAGTAAACGGCCGTAAAACGAGGGAAGCAACTGGAATGGGTTTATATATTACGAAGGAAATTTGCGATAATTTACATCATGGAATTTATGTACAATCAACAGAAGGTGAAGGGACAACGTTTACGTTCCAATTTGCAAAAGATGAGGAATATCATACATTAATGAGAAAAATGACAAAACTGTAAGATAACAAAACGTTTTGTAAGGGAAATCACTCGTTTCTTTTTCTTATTTTTCTTATAGTAAATGTAAGAAGAAAACACATAGGGGGATTAGAAATGAGTGTTCTTGAAGTAAAAGGGTTAACAAAGGTATACCAATCGAAAGGTTCAGTAGCGACGACTGCTTTAAATGATATAAATTTTAAAATTGAGGAAGGCGAATTTGTAGGAATTATGGGTCCTTCAGGGAGCGGAAAAACAACACTTTTAAATTTATTAGCGACAATTGATAAGCAAACTTCAGGTCATGTGCTTGTAAATGGTGAAGAAATTAATCAAATGCGTGCTGCAAAATTAGCGGAATTTCGCCGTACACATTTAGGATTTATCTTTCAAGATTTCAACTTACTTGATACGTTATCCATTAAAGAAAATATTATTTTACCACTTGTTATGGCGAAGAAATCTGTAAATGAAATTGATACGAAAGTACTTGAGATTGCGAAGTTTTTGAATATCGAAGGTATTTTAAATAAGAAAGTATATGAAGTGTCTGGGGGACAACAACAGCGCGCAGCAGCAGCGAGAGCAATTATTCATGACCCAACATTAATTTTGGCAGATGAGCCAACAGGAAACTTAGACTCTAAGTCTGCGAAATCATTAATGGGTGCTCTGCAAGATTTACATGAGCAAAAAAAAGTAACAATTGCAATGGTAACGCACGATCCAGTAGCAGCTAGTTATTGCGAACGTATCCTCTTCATTCGCGATGGAGAAATTTTCTCAGAAATACATAAAGGAAGAACGAAGCAAGCCTTTTTCCAAGAAATTTTAGACGTACTTGCGATGCTAGGAGGAGAATATCATGAACTTTCGCCAGCTCGCGCTTAGTAACGTAAAAGGAAATTGGCGTAATTATAAAGCATTCCTTATTAGTAGTTGTTTATCAATCGTAGTATTTTTCATGTATGCTTCCTTCATTTATCATCCAGATGTCGTGAGTGGTAATATTAGTATGAAAACGATGATTACAAAAGGATTAGAATCGATGAATTATATCGTAGTCATCTTCTCAGCACTCTTTATTTTATATGCAAATTCAACGTTTTTACGAGCAAGAAAAAAAGAGTTTGGCTTATTAACGTTAATAGGCGGAACGAAGTCTCAACTTGGCAGAATGATTATATTAGAACAATTGATGTTAGGTAGTATTGCCATTGTAGCAGGTATTGGAATTGGAATGCTTTGTTCAAAACTGTTTTTCCAAGCACTGAGTGTATTACTAAAGGTTGATAAAACACTTCCGCTTGTGTGGAATAGTAAAGCAATTCTTATTACAGCTGGTGTGTACTTTATTCTCTTTTTAATATTATCATTGTTTAGTGTTTGGACAGTAGGACGCTTGCAAATCATTGATTTATTAAGAGAAGCAAGAAAACAAAAAGTGGAGCCTTTTGCATTTACATGGCTATGTGTAGCCGGTATAGGATGTCTCATTGCTGCATACGTCCTTTGCTTCCAAGTAACAATTATGAATTTTATGATGTATTTCTTACCGATTGTAGGGCTGACAATTGGCGGAACGTATTTACTATTTACACAAGGAAGTACGGTCGTATTAAAAGCATTGCAAAAAAGAAAGCAATCTTTCTATACGTACCCAAATATGTTCGTACTTAGCAATCTTATTTATAAAATGAAAGACAATGCTCGTTTTCTATTTGTCATTTCTATTATTACGGCGGTTGTTTCTTCAGCAGTTGGCACACTTTACGTATATTTTGAAAATATGAGTGCGAAAACGGTAGATATTACGCCGCATGCTATTTCATATGAGGAAAAGGGTATAAATACACATAACATTATTAATGAAGATAAAGTACAAGAGATTGTAAAAAAACATGGATTTGAAGATGCTCGAAAATTAACTTTCGTAAAACTACCTGCAACGCAGAAAGTAACGTTTTTTAACAGTGAACATGAAGTACCAACTGCAGTTATTTCAGAGAAAGTATATAATGCGGAAGTGCGTAAACAAAAAAGGGAAGAAGTTAGAGAAGTTCATAATGCACCAGGTAGTGCGACGATGATCATGAGTGATATGACAAATGATATAGTAAAGATAGATCGTACGAAGCCATATGAAGTTACAATGAATGGCCAAAAACAGTCTGTTCAGTTAAATGAACCAACTTCATATTCGGTGTTTAATGATGACGATTATCTCATTGTGAATGATCAAGATTTTGAGAAATATGCAAAGCTCGTACCAGATGAAGAAAAGACGAAATATTACGGTTATTATATTGAAGATTGGAAAAGTACAGAAGACCTTGTGCTAGATTTGAAAAAGGAAATTGCACCAGAAAAACAAGGAGAGTTGAAAAGCTCAGTGCTTGCTTATAAAGATATAAGAGAGGCAGGAGCAATTACAATGTTCATCGGTTTCTTCGTAGCAGTACTGTTCTTCTTCTTCGCTTGTAGTATGACATACTTTAAATGGTTTAACGATAAAGAACAAGATCGTATTCAATTTAAGTCGTTAAAGAGAATCGGTATGACAGATAAGGAAATCCGCAAAATTGCAATTCGACAAATGGGCGTTATCTTCTTTATCCCGATTATAATCGGTGCGATTCATAGTGGATTTGCTCTTCATACGTTAGGAAAAATGCTTTATATCGATTTATGGAAATCAGGTGCGATTGTAATAGGGGCTTATATTTTAGCTTCTGCCATTTACTTTATGATTGCGCAAAGAGGATATTTAAAACACGTAAAAAGCTAGGGAAACCTCTAGCTTTTTACGTATGTAGTAAGTTACAGGAGGACGATAGATGAACATTCGGCAACTAGCGATGCAAAATATAAAGGGGAATTGGCGTAATTATAAAGTGTTTTTCTTAAGTAGTTGTTTTGCAATATTTGCTTCTTATGCATATATGTCTGTAATTGTACATCCGTATATGCAAGAAACGATGTGGTATCAAAACGTACGCTGGGGACTTATCCTATGTAATGTTATAATTATTTCTTTTTTCGTTATATTTATTTTGTATTCTACTTCTATTTTCATAGAAGCACGTAAGAAAGAATTAGGACTATATATGTTAATGGGAGCGACGAGGTCTAACGTAATAGGAGTAATTATGACCGAGCAAATGTTGATTGGGATTTTTGCTAACATTTTCGGTATTGGGCTTGGCATGATCTTTTTGAAGCTCTTCTTTATGGTATTTAGCATGTTACTTCGTCTTCCGAAAGAACTCACTGTCATATTAGACGTAAGAGCAATTGGTGTAACGTTTGTTACATATATGGTCGTATTTATTGTCTTATCTTTTATAAGTGCTTTACGTATATGGAATATAAAAATCATTCGGTTATTAAAAGAATTTCGAACAGATAAAAGAGAAAGAAAAACATCGAAGTGGCTTTGTTTATTCGGATTTGCTTGTTTAGGGACGGGATATGCGTTAGCGCTACAAGTGACGATACAAACGATAGCATTATACTTTTTTCCTGTGTCTATACTTGTCTTTTTCGGAACGTACTTTTCTTTTACACACGGAGCTACCCAAGTGTTAGAAATGATAAAGCGAAATAAAAAGATTATGTATACATATCCGTATTTATTTATAGTGAATCAATTGTCACATCGAATGAAGGAAAATGGTCGCTTTTTCTTTCTGATGTCTATGGCAACGACGTTTGTTGTTACAGCAACAGGTACGGTGTTCTTATATTTTTCTAGCATGCAAGATATGTGGCGAGATGGAGGAGTGCACTCGTTTTCTTACATAGAGAAAGGTACTTCTTCTCACGAAGTCTTTGAGGAAGGTACGGTTGAAAAATTACTGCATCAATATGGGTATGATGATTTTCAATCTATGAGTTTTGTTGGAGTGTATGCATCTTTTCAGTCCAATAAGGGAGAAACAGAAGTTGCACCGTTTATAAAGGAAAGTGAATACAATCAAGAGGCGAGAAAACAAAAACAGAAAACGTATCATCCAAAAAAAGGTACAGTGACACTCGTTTATTATAATAAACGCAATAATCCGAATGTATATAATCAAAAAGAGATTCAATTACAAGTAATGAATCAAACGTATCCATTCGTATTTAACGGTCAGAAAGAAGGGGTGAAATTTAACCATCACCCTGCGCACATTAACGGTCTGTTTTTCGTCATGAATGATGAAGATTTTGATAGCATAGCAAATAAAATTCCGGATTCTGAAAAACTGATGTATAGAGGATACACATTACCAAATATCGAAAATACGAAAGAATTAAATGAAGATTTACGGAAACATATGAAACAAGATAATAATAATGCATTTCGAAGTAATATGGAGTTATATGTGAATATGAAAGAAGGCGGCGATATTACTCTATTTGTAGGTTCATTCATTAGTATATTATTCTTTCTTACTTCATGTAGCATCGTATATTTTAAATGGTTTCATAATATTGCATCGGACCGAAAGCAGTACGGTGCACTATCTAAACTTGGAATGACGAAGGAAGAAGTGTGGAAGGTTTCTCGTTGGCAATTGTGTATGCTATTTTTTGCGCCAATTATAGTAGGGAGTATGCATAGTGCAGTTGCGTTATATACGTTTCATAATACTCTCTTTATGGATGGTTCATTAAGAAAAGTAGGCTTGTTTATTTTGTTTTATATCGCCGCATGCATCATTTATTTCTTTTTCGCTCAAAGAGAATATAGGAAACATTTAGACTAGCGGATGCTAGTCTTTTTTAAATATTCGAAATTTACATAGAAGAATATAAAAAAGTATGGTATAACAGTAAGAAAACGAAAAAGAGGGGAAAAGACGATGATTCGAGTAGGATATTTAGGACCAGAGGCAACATTTACAAATATGGCGGTGAGTCGTTTTTTTCCGGAAGCAGAGCATGTACCGTATCGAACGATTCCAGATTGTATTGATGCAGCTGCAAATGAAAATGTAGATTATGCGGTTGTACCGTTAGAGAACGCCATAGAAGGTTCGGTTAATATAACGGTTGACTATCTTGTACATGAGCAGCCGCTTTCTATTGTAGGAGAAATTACAGTGCCAATTCAGCAACATTTACTCGTGCATCCACATTATGAAGAAGTGTGGAAAGAAGTATATGCTGTGCATTCTCATCCACATGCTATTGCACAGTGTCATAAGTTTTTAAATGAGGAATTAAAAGGCATAACGGTTCGAGATATGACATCAACAAGCGCAGCTGCACAATATGTGAAAGAACATCCCGAAGAAAAAATTGCAGCTATTGCAAATGAGGCAGCGGCAGAAAAGTACGGATTAACAATTGTAAGGCGTGACATTCATACGCATAAAAACAATCATACACGTTTTCTTGTCTTGCATAAGAAAAAAAGAGCGGCACTCCCAAATAACGGAGAAAACCGCGGAGAGAAAACAACGCTTATGATAACGTTACCTGCGGATTATGCAGGAGCGCTATATCAAGTGTTATCAGCTTTCGCATGGAGAAAATTAAACTTATCAAAAATCGAATCTCGCCCGATGAAAACAGGTCTTGGCAATTACTTTTTCCTAATCGATGTAGATAAAGCATATGATGATGTATTATTGCCAGGCGTAACGATGGAACTTGAAGCACTTGGGTTTTCTGTTACTGTGCTGGGGAGTTATTCTTCTTATTGGTTGTAGAGGTGAGGGGTGTTGGTATTTGTCGAATCGCCGATATAATTTCATTTAATAGTATGCTTTGTGCTAGATTAATAAAATCCCACCAGTAAATGGTGGGATTTTTTATCCCGCTATTTGTGGGCAGTAAGACTCCCGCCTCAAAATTCGGCTGGAGCAAAGAAGTTAGGTGGGAGATCAACTGCCCGTAAACGCCCGATTGGTTCAACTAATAATCAGTGGGGGATGAACAAAACCCCCACTGATTAAAGTTTCACTTTATATTAACTTCGCAAGACGATCCTCTAACTGCTCACGCCAAACATCAGCTAGTTCTGGGACAGCAAGGATCTTCTCAATGCTATCTTTATCTTTTCTATTATGAAAATAGATTTCGTTAGAGAAAGAAACAGAAACATTGCTCGGTTGACGTTCTAGTAATGTAATTTTAGAATCTTTACGTACGGTACCTTCTTGAAGAACACGGCATAAGTAGCCGGTATATCCAGTTGCTACAATGCGTGGTAAAATGCCTGGAATGCCAAGACGTTTTGAAATTGTGCTACAGGGTACGCGAGCTTGTGTGACTTGAATGATTGCTTCGCCTAGTTGATATGTATCTCCGATACAAACATCACGCTCTAACATATTTGTTACGGTAATGTTTTCGCCAAATGTGGAAGCTGGGAGCGTTGTTTGAAATTCCTTTTCCCATAGTGCGTAATGTTCATGTGGATACACACAAACAGCGCGGTCAGGTCCACCGTGATGTTTTAAATCTGCTACATCATCACCACGGAAGCCGTCTTTTGAGAGAAAAGCTTCTTCTGTAAGTTCTTTACATATACCTGTAATCATTTCTTTATCTTCGCTATATTTCATTTGTTTCGGTTTGCCAATGCTAAAGTGAACGAGTTCAATTCCCATAGTTGATCTCCTTTATAATTGTTTACAATATTATATCATCTACAAAATAAAAGCACAGAGATTGATGAAAAACTCTGTGCTTTACATTAATAAACGAGAAACCCAGCTCGATCTAGTGCATCACAAGCTGCATCTAATTTTTCTTTAGAATCTGCTTCAATTGTATGTAAGTGAATACCATCTGTTAGCTGAGAAAGGTAAGAAGCGTTAGTGTTTTCGATTTTTTGTAAATATTGCTCTACATCAAAGCGATTACTTACCATAATCGATGCTGTTAAGTCACCGTATACAGGATGCTCAACTTTTACGTCTTTAATCGTAACGCCGTGGTCAACTAACATTGTAAGTTCTTGACGTACTTCTGCTGGTTTATGTTGGCATACGATTACACGTTCAAAAGCTTGTTGTTTCGCTTGTGGTTTTAAATATAAATACCCTTGTGCAGTCGCAATAATTGGTTCATTTCGTGCTTTTAGTAAGGAAATATCTTGAACGATAACTTGCCTACTTACATTCGTCTTTTTAGATAGTTCACTTCCTGATAACGGTTCATTTGCAGCAAGAAGCCATTGCAGGATGAGCTGTCGTCTTTCTTCACCTAAAATCTTTTTTTGATCATTTTGTTTCATTATGATTTAACACCTCTATAAAATTGATTTCCAATTGTGTGTAGTGCATGAATAGTTGTATCAATTTGTTCTTTCGTTGTGTGATGTCCGAAAGAAAAGCGGACATATTGTTTTGCCTCTTCATACGTTCTTCCAATTGCGAGCATTGTCTTTGAAGGTTCTTGTTTACCGACTTGGCAAGCACTTCCAGTCGAAATGGCAATACCATGACGGTTACATTCTAACATCGTATACTGACCTTCTATTCCTTTTATTGTAACCCCAATAATATGTGGTAAACAAGAAGTAGAATGTCCTTCCACTTCAATTTCTAGAGGAAGTGTTTGTAATTGTTCTAAAAAATAAGATCGTAATTGTTTAAAACGAAAGATATCTTCCTTTTGATTCTTTAATATATGCTCTGCGGCTGTTAAAAAGGCGGCAATTCCAGGTACATTCACTGTACCTGGGCGAAATCCTTTTTCATGAGAAGTTCCAGGAAATATTTGTTCCCAACGAACTTGCGGATTTATATAGCAAGCTCCGACTCCTTTTGGGCCGTAAATTTTATGTGCTGAAACAGAGAGACTATCAATCTCCATCGCTGTAACGTCTATTGGAAGTTTACCAAATGTTTGAACACAATCCGAATGAAATAAAACATTATATTTTTTTAAAAGTGCTCCAATCTCTGCAATGTTTTGAACGGTCCCGATTTCAGAGTTTCCATGCTGTATACTTGCTAGAACAGTATCTTCTGTAATAACTGCTTCTAAATCTACTAAATGAATTAGCCCGCTTTTATCAACAGGGATTTCAGTAATCGTATAGCCTTGCGATTGTAAGGAGTGAAAATAACTTCGAATCGATGCGTGTTCCATAGGTGTCGTAATAATATGCTTCCCATTCCTAGCATTTAGAAGGGATTGAATCGCAAGGTAGTTAGATTCTGAACCGCCGCTTGTAAAGAATACACCTTGTTCTTTACCCCCAATCATTTCTGCAAATGTTTCTCTACAAACTTGTAATAAAGACGAGGCACTTCCACCGATATCGTGTAAACTTTGTTCATTTCCAAAATATTTCTTTGTTGCTTGTATATATGTTTCTAAAGCTTCTTCGCTCATAGGTGTTGTCGCTGCATAATCAAGATATATCATTATATAATTTCCTCTCTTCAGTAAGAGTGATATTAATTTTCGTTTTTAGAATGGTAGTGAAAATAAGAATTGTAAAAAAACTCTTGTCATTATTTTAAAACTATGTAAATATAGGTGTCAAGACAGTTGAAAAGTGTAAAGTAGGAGGCAACAATTATGCCAAGTGCAGATGTCTTAATTATTGGAAGTGGCGTTGCGGCACTTCGTGTTGCGAAAGAGCTTTGTCACGAAAAGAATGTGATAATTATCACAAAAAAAACAGGGCGCAATAACAATACACATTTAGCTCAAGGAGGAATTGCAGCGGCTGTTGCTGCACATGACAATCCGAGTGGGCATTTTGAAGATACATTAGTGGCAGGTTGTCATTATAACAATGAAGAAGCAGTTCGGTATTTAGTTGAAGAAGGGCCGAAAGAAATAAATAAACTTATTACAAATGGAATGAAATTTGATGGGGATGAAGCAGGGCTCCATCTTGGTAAAGAAGGGGCGCATCGAAAACGTCGTATTTTACATGCGGGAGGAGATGCAACTGGTAAAAATCTATTAGAACATTTAATTCAAGAAGTAGCTCCATACGTTACTATCGTTGAGCAAGAAATGGTACTTGATTTTATTATAGAAAATAATAAATGTATAGGGGCTTTAACACGAAATAGTGAAGGAAAGTTGAAGCGTTACTATGCTGATTATACAGTGTTAGCATCAGGAGGAATTGGTGGTTTGTACGCCTTTACGTCGAATGATGAGACAATTACAGGTGATGGACTTGCGATGATCTATCGAGCTGGGGGCGAACTTGTTGATTTAGAATTTGTGCAATTTCATCCGACAATGTTATACGTGGGCGGGCGATGTTGTGGCCTCGTTTCTGAAGCAGTCCGTGGTGAAGGAGCTGTCCTTATAAATGGAAAAGGACAGCGTTTTATGATGGAGATACATCCCGGGAAAGATCTCGCACCGCGTGATGTAGTGGCAAGGGCTATTCATGAACAACTTCTTGCAGGTGAAAAAGTGTACTTGAACATCGAAAGCATTCAAAACTTTGAAAAGCGTTTTCCAACAGTCTCATCATTATGTAAAAAGAATGGTGTGAATCTAAAAGGAAATCGTATTCCAGTCGTACCTGGTGCTCATTTTCATATGGGTGGCGTGAAGACGAATTGTGACGGCGAGACGTCTATTCCAAATTTATATGCAGTCGGCGAAGTGGCTTGTAATGGGGTTCACGGTGCGAACAGATTAGCGAGTAATTCATTATTAGAAGGTCTAGTGTTTGGAAGAAGAATAGGAAAACATATTTTAGCTAGACCAGTACAAGAAAGAAAAAATGTATCAGAAGAGAGAGGAAAAAGCTTTATAGCTCTTAATGATTTACCGTTGAAAGAAGAAGTACAAGAATACATGATGAAGCACGTTGGGATTGTACGAACTGAGAAAAGCTTATCATATGCTAAGAGATGGTTTAGTAGGTACGGTGTGCGAAATATGATATTACAATATGATGCACTTACAAATGAAGAGATAACACTTATTAATATGTTAACAGTTTGTGAGCTTATAACAGTATCGGCTTTACAAAGAGAAGAAAGTATTGGTGGTCATTATCGCAGTGATTATCCAGAAAGAAATAAAGTAAGGAAAGAGATTATTCGAGTGAGAAGAAAACTACAACTTGTTTAATGAGGGGAAGAGGGGTTTTATGAACACGTTAAAGGTTAAGGAAGCATTAAATAGATTTTTTCTAGAAGATATAGGAGAAAGAGATGTAACATCTCAGCTTATCTTTCCCGATAATGCACTTGCGAAAGGGACGTTTCTTGTAAAGGATTCAGGGGTCTTTGCAGGGAGTTTAGTAATAGAAGAGGGATTTAAACTAATTGATGAAAAAATTGAAGTTACATTCCACAAAAAAGATGGGGACTTAGTAGAAAAAGGTGAGATTATAGCAACAGCACAAGGGCCTATTGCGTCTTTATTAACAGCAGAGCGCGTTATATTAAATATTATTCAGCGTATGAGCGGTGTAGCGACGATGACTCGTAAAGCAGTTCTTACGTTAGATAGCAATTACACGCGTATTTGTGATACGAGAAAAACGATGCCAGGATTGCGCATGTTTGATAAGTATGCGGTAGTGTGCGGAGGCGGGTTTAACCACCGCTTCGGTTTGTATGATGGTGTCATGATTAAAGATAATCATATTGCGTTTGCGGGGTCTATTACAAAGGCTGTTACGACAGTGAAAGAAAGATTAGGGCATATGGTAAAAGTAGAAGTTGAAACAGAGACGGAGGCGCAAGTGAGAGAAGCGGTAGAGGCTGGCGCAGATGTTATTATGTTCGATAATCGCACGCCAGAAGAGATTCGTGAGTTTTCAAAACTTGTACCGAGTGCTATCGTTACGGAGGCTTCAGGTGGCATTACAATTGAAGATTTATCGAAATACGGAAAAACAGGGGTAGATTATATTTCACTTGGAGCGTTAACACATTCAGTGAAAGCACTTGATATTAGTTTTAATATTGAGTCTTAATGAGAGTGGTTTAGAGGGGGAGAATCGTAAATGGGTATTTTAGAGAAGGTTCAGCCAATTGAAGTAATGTTACCGGAGCGTTATCAAACGATGTCTACATTAGAAATGGAAGAGCGTGTTCGCGAAATTAAAGAAAAAATGGGGGAATTACTATTTATTCCAGGGCATCATTATCAAAAAGATGAAGTGGTGCAATTTTCAGACGCAGCAGGGGACTCGTTGCAACTTGCACAAGTTGCAGCGAGTAATAAAGAGGCAAAATATATTGTGTTTTGTGGTGTGCACTTTATGGCAGAAACGGCAGACATGTTAACAACAGATGATCAAGTTGTCATTTTACCAGATATGCGTGCCGGCTGCTCTATGGCGGATATGGCAGATATTGAACAAACAGAAAGAGCGTGGAAAGAGCTCACAAAATTATTTGGGGATACGATGATTCCGTTAACGTATGTAAATTCAACAGCTGCGATTAAAGCATTTTGCGGTCGTAATGGAGGGGCAACAGTAACCTCTTCTAATGCAAAACAAATGGTGTCTTGGGCGTTTACGCAAAAAGAGCGTCTCGTCTTTTTACCAGACCAACATTTAGGGAGAAATACAGCGTACGATTTAGGTATTCCTTTAGAGAAAATGGCAGTGTGGAACCCGCATACAGATTCACTAGAGTACGATGGAGATATAGAAGAAATTCAAGTGATTTTGTGGAAAGGCCATTGTTCTGTTCATCAAAACTTTACTGTAAAAAATATTGAAAGTGTGCGAAAAGACCATCCGGATATGAATATTATTGTTCACCCTGAATGTTGTTATGAAGTTGTTGATGCGTCTGATTATGCAGGGTCGACGAAATATATTATTGATATGATTGAAGCAGCTCCAGCAGGAAGTCAATGGGCGATTGGTACAGAGATGAATTTAGTGAATCGAATTATTCAGCAACATCCAGATAAAGAAATTATTTCTCTAAATCCGTTTATGTGTCCTTGTTTAACGATGAACCGGATTGATTTACCCCACCTGTTATGGGCGCTTGAGAATATAGAAAGAGGAGAACAAATCAATGTTATTCGTGTAAATAAGCAAGTAACAAAAGAGGCGGTTCTTGCATTGAATCGTATGTTAGAGCGTGTGTAAAGCAACGGGACTTCCGTTGCTTTTTTTCGTGCATGTAATCATAAGAAGAGTGAAATAGGCATACATTGTGTTGAGGAAATCATTGTGATTTTTTTATGATTATTCCACTTCAAACCATATTGAAAATAGAAGAAGTGATAAAAGTAGATGAAGTTAAGTTTTTAGAAAGTGTTACTTCGAAGTGGTTTTACTTATAGATAAGTTATACAGGAGGGGGAAAATTTGAAAATTCATATCGTGCAAAAAGGGGATACCCTTTGGAAAATTGCGAAAAAGTACGGAGTGGATTTTGAAACGCTAAAGAAAACAAATACACAACTTAGTAATCCAGACCTTATTATGCCAGGGATGAAAATTAAAGTACCATCGAGCAGCGTTCATGTGAAACAACAGGCTGGATCGGGTTCAGCGCCTCCGAAACAATATGTAAAAGAGGTGCAGCAAAAAGAGTTTGCATCAACACCAACTCCACTCGGAATAGAAGATGAAGAAGAAGTTACGTATCAATCAGCACCTATTACACAGCAACCAGCTATGCAACAAACGCAAAAAGAAATGCAGGTGAAACCACAAAAAGAAATGCAGGTAAAACCGCAAAAGGAAATGCAAGTGAAACCACAAAAAGAAGTACAGGTGAAGCCGCAAAAAGAAGTGCAAAAAGAAACACCAATTCAAAAAGAAAAGCCAGTTGAAAAGCCGCCTGTCATTCAAAAACCACCTGTTGTAGAGAAAGTAGAAAAACCAAAACCGACTACGAAAGAGAGCACTAAATTTTCTGTTAATGTATTACCGCAGCCGCCGCAACCGCCGATTAAACCGAAAAAAGAATATAAAATTTCAGACGTAATAAAAAAGGGAAGCGAGTTAATTGCTCCTCAAATTAATAAAATGAAACCTAACAACATCATTTCCCCGCAAACGAAAAAAGACAATATAGGAAATATATCACCACAAGTAAAGAAAGAGAACGTAGGAAACGTATCACCGCAAGTGAAGAAGGGAAATGTAGGAAACATAGTATCACCACAAGTGAAGAAAGAAAATGTAGGAAACATGGTATCACCGCAAGTGAAGAAGGAAAATGTAGGAAACATAGTATCACCGCAAGTGAAGAAAGAAAATGTAGGAAACATAGTATCACCGCAAGTGAAGA
>NZ_MAOI01000066.1 GCF_001884235.1 Bacillus paramycoides
GGAAAATGTAGGAAACATAGTATCACCGCAAGTGAAGAAAGAAAATGTAGGAAGTATAGTATCGCCGCAAGTGAAGAAAGAAAATGTAGGAAATATAGTATCACCGCAAGTGAAGAAAGAAAATGTAGGAAACATAGTATTACCAAACGTATCAAAGGAAAATGTTGTTATTCCGCAAGTAATACCGCCAAATATTCAAGTGCCAAATATAATGCCGATGCTGGATAACAATCAACCACCAAACATAATGCCGATAATGGATAACAACCAAATGCCAAACATAATGCCAATAGCGGATAACAATCAAATGCCAAACATAATGCCGATAATGGATAATAATCAAATGCCAAACATAATGCCGATAATGGATAATAATCAAATGCCAAACATAATGCCGATAATGGATAACAATCAAATGCCAAACATAATGCCGATAATGGATAACAACCAAATGCCAAACATAATGCCAATAATGGATAACAATCAAATGCCAAACATAATGCCGATAATGGATAACAACCAAATGCCGAACATGATGCCAATAATGGATAACAATCAAATGCCGAATATGATGCCAATAATGGATAACAATCAAATGCCGAATATGATGCCAAATCAAATGCCAATGATGCCGCCATATCCGCATTATCAACAACAAAACCCATACTATAATATGCCATATCAACAAGGTGCACAGGTATCACCACAATATACTTCTATGCCAAATCCGAATATGATGCCAATGGATAATAATATGCCACCACTCGTGCAAGGTGAGGAAGATTGTGGATGCGGAGGAGAAAGTCGGTTATATAGTCCGCAACCAGGTGGACCACAATACGCCAATCCTTTATATTATCAACCGACTCAGCCTGCATATGCACCACAGCCGGGAACGATGTATTATCAGCCGGATCCACCAAATGTATTTGGAGAACCAGTTTCAGAAGAAGAGGACGAAGAGGAAGTTTAAAAAAGGTGGGATTATTCCCGCCTTTTTTGTATTTGTGGTAGTTAAGAAAACGTGAGATTTACATCAAGTGCTAGAAAATTCCTAGTGAAATATTAACAGTGTAAAAAACCTCTCTGTTACTCATCATAAGAGGGAGCTTTTCGAAAAGAGAAGTGCATTCTAACAAGGGGGGTTTTTGTATTGAATACGAAAGTTAAAATTATTGCTGCTTCTTTGTTAGTTACCAGTGCGTTAGCTGCATGTGGTACACCTAAAGAGAAAACTGCGATGGACGGGCGTAATTATAATTACGAGCGTACATCTTATAATGATACACATCCAAATCGTACTAATGTAACGCGTAACGATCGTTATACAGATTATGTAACATACCGAAATGGAAACAGAGCAACAGACAATGTGTATGATTATCGTAACGGTACTGGATATAATTATTACCGTGATGTAAATTACAATGGACAAATTGCTAATCCGCACCCAACACGTAATATTACAATGAACAATTCATACATTAACAATGATGGTAAAACTGCAGAAAAAATTACGAATCGTGTGAAACGTATGAATAACGTAGATCGAGTTTCTACAGTTGTATATGGAAACGATGTAGCGATTGCGGTAAAACCACGTAATACAGCGACAGATGAAACAGCGATGGCAAACGAAATTCGTCAAGCTGTTGCGAGTGAAGCTGGAAATAGAAACGTGTACGTCTCTGTAAGAAACGACATGTTTACTCGTGTTGATGCAATGAGTACGCGTCTACGTAATGGTACAGTTACAAACGATTTTAATCGTGACATAACAAATATGTTCCGAGACATTCGTTACGGTTTAACTGGTACAGTACGATAACAATAAAGAGGAAGGGGAATCCCTTCCTCTTTATTCATCTTTGTCTTGTAAACGACGTTTTTTAATAAGATAACTAACGGAATAAGAAGTTAAAAAGCATACGAAGAGGATACTACCTGTAAGGATAGCTTCAAACAGAGGTCTCTCTGGACTGAAAATGATATAAATAATAGCCATAATAATCCCTACAATAAGGGAGCGTAGGACAAGTTTGTAATAAGGAGTTAACTTTATTTCCTTTTCGCTTTCTTCTACATCGATTGAAATACTTAATTGTAAATAGCTAAGTAAAATACTTGTAAGAATAAATAATAACCATAATGGAGATTTCGTAATTTGATCCATTCCTTCAGTGAATCCGATATAGCCTAAAATTCCGATTATACCAATTGATTGAAAGAGAAAGGCAATACGTATGTTTTTTAATGTTTGAAGAATGAGACGTTCATCTTTAATTTTTTTCAAAGCATTCAGCCCCTGTTTATATTTATAGTATTAATTGTAACATATATATTGCATTAATCAATTTATAATTTACATAAACTTTATTTAGGTAAAAAAGGAAATGAAATATTTTTATAAACATGTTGCGTTCCTATCTTATTAATGTTATATTAGCAAAGCGATGAGCTAATTTACGTAAGACGAGAGATATGCTTAAGTGCTAAACACGCGAATGTGGTCGCCTGGTCTCTCGCCGTAAACGCATCAAGACGCCTGCTATGCAGGCGTCTTTCATATTTTATAAAGATAAAGTGAAGTTTAGAGAAATCTAAACTTCACTTTTTTGTTGGTTTTAATGACGAAATATTCGGAATGTATTTACGAATATTCTCAAAAGAATTAATATGTAGTGGTAATTTTGGGTACAACGTTTTTTTCTTTATGGGACTTCACTATACTTCTACTATGAATGGCTCACTTATCATTGCTACAATACAATCCAATAAAGATAAAAAACTACTTTCGCATAATCACTGCGATTCTAAATAGGGGGAAATAGTGTAAAGGTGTACAAAAAATTGAATTCTATAATTCTTAATAGGGGTATTCTATGAATTAGGGATAAAACCCCCATTTCCGGAAAAACTACAAATGAAAGTATGATTTTGCCTAGAAGAGGTGAACGGAAATGAAATGGATACTGATTGCAGTGCAAGCTTTCGTTATGGTGTTTTGTTTAGTTTATGAAACGAGTGTGAGGGCGGAAGGGCCAGTACCAGAAGTAAAAGAAAAAGAACCTCAAGTTACAATTTTATTAGAGCGTATGTATGTTGATGGAGAAGTAAGTGAGGAAATATTTACGGAAAAAGTAGTGAATTTGGAGCAGTTTTTGCAGCAATATAAAGAGTGGCAACTTGTTGATCGTGATGATGTACAAATCGTATTACAAAAGAAAATTGATGATATTTCACCTTTATTGAAAACAAGTGGTTATTTTGGTGTTTCAGAGGAAGGAATATTACAAATTTTTAAAGGGGTACCGAAAAGTGATAACGCGATTCACTCATTTTTTCAAATTGATATGAAAAAGCTTGAAAGTTATGAGCGTGCGAAATTAAAACGTGGCATTCGTATAAAATCAAAAGAAGGTTTTGTGAAGACCATTGAAAAAATGAAGCAGTATGCAGTGAGAAAGTAAGAAAAGCAGCTCTGGTGCGAGCTGCTTTTCTTATTTATTTTTATCTAAAATTTGTTTAGCAATTTCATCAATTAGCATATCTTTTCCGATTGGATTAAATGCTTTCGTATTGAAGACTTCATTCGATACTTCGTATACGTGATTATTTTTCACTGCTTTATTATCTTTCCAAACTGCACTGTTTTTATAGTCTTCATACACTTTATCAGCTTCGCCGCCGAAGTTTACAATGAACATTTGATCAGGCTGGAATGCAACGAGACCTTCTAGTGATACTTGTGCCATCGTTTGTTTTAAGTCTGTACCTTTTGTTGCTGGAAGTTTTAAGTCGTTAAAGATGATGTCACCATATCCGAAGCTACCGTATACACGGAAGTTTTGTGGTGTTACTGCAACGAACATAAAGTTTTCGTCTTTTGTTTTTTCTTTAATTTTTTTAGATAAAGAGTCTGCTTTTTTATCGTAGTCTGTAATCCATTTATCAGCTTTTTTTTCTTCGTCAAATAGTTTACCTACTTCTTTAAACTTACCGCGCCAGTCTTCTAGATTTGTTTCTAGAACAACTGTTGGTGCCACCTTTTCTAGTTGATCATAAATTTTCAATTGACGATTGTTTAAAATAATTAAGTCTGGTTTTAAAGCAGTAACAGCTTCTAAATCAACTTTAGGTGCCCAATACCAGCCAACAGCTTTTACTCCGTCTAGCTTTTCTGTTAAATGATTTTGGATTTTATCTTTATATGTATTTGCTGTACCAACAGGTTTATGTCCAAGAAGTAACAATTCTTCTGTTGATCCAGATAAGTCAACAATTCTTTTTGGATTTACTGGAATTGTCGCTTCTCCTTTAGCATGTTTGACAACTTTTGTTTTCGGTTGTTCTTTCGCTTTTGACTCATCTTTTTGAGAAGAGCAGCCAACGATAGAAAGAACAACTAACATGATAGTAAATAAAATAAATAGCCTTTTTTTCATCCTGATGTAACCCCTTTAATTAATATTGATAATCATTATCGACTATTGTATAGTAATGTTCTTTCTGTATTTATGTCAATAGAAAAAAATGGAAATTTTAAACAGAGAACATTTGTTGGGGTAGCCTCGCTTTTCTATTGTTAAATATGTTAAAATGGAATACATGATTTGAGAGGGAGAGATCGTATTTTGTTTGAATATGTTACAGGTTACGTGGAGTATGTAGGACCGGAATATGTCGTAATTGATCATAATGGAATTGGTTATCAAATTTTCACACCAAATCCATATGTCTTTCAAAGAAGTAAGCAAGAAATTCGTGTCTATACATATCATTATGTGAGAGAAGATATTATGGCACTTTACGGATTTAAAACACGTGAAGAGCGTTTATTATTTACAAAATTGTTAGGTGTATCAGGCATTGGACCGAAAGGCGCTCTTGCAATTTTAGCTTCTGGTCAAACAGGACAGGTCGTTCAAGCAATTGAACATGAAGATGAGAAGTTTTTAGTGAAATTCCCAGGTGTCGGAAAGAAAACAGCGCGCCAAATGATTTTAGATTTAAAAGGGAAATTAGCAGATGTTGTACCAGATGCGTTTGTTGATTTGTTCTCAGATGTCGAAAGTTTTGATGAGAAGAAAGGTTCATCAGTTGAACTTGATGAAGCGCTGGAAGCACTGCGTGCACTCGGTTATGCAGAACGAGAAGTTTCTCGCGTTGTACCAGAACTATTAAAAGAATCACTAACGACGGATCAATATATTAAAAAGGCACTTAGTCTTTTACTAAATGGTAAGAGGTGAGTATAATGGACGAACGTCTCCTTTCAGGGGAATCTGTATATGAAGATGCAGATTTAGAATATTCATTACGGCCACAGACGCTCCGTCAGTATATTGGCCAAGATAAAGCGAAACATAATTTAGAAGTTTTTATTGAAGCGGCGAAAATGCGTGAAGAAACGTTAGATCACGTACTTTTATATGGACCACCTGGACTTGGTAAAACGACGCTTGCGAATATTATTGCCAATGAAATGGGTGTTAACATTCGAACAACGTCAGGTCCCGCAATTGAAAGACCAGGAGATTTAGCGGCTGTATTAACAGCACTTCAGCCTGGGGATGTATTATTTATTGATGAAATTCATCGTTTGCATAGATCTATTGAAGAAGTGTTATACCCAGCGATGGAAGACTTTTGCCTTGATATCGTTATTGGGAAAGGACCGTCAGCTCGATCTGTACGTCTAGACTTACCCCCATTTACACTAGTTGGGGCAACGACGCGTGCAGGTGCATTATCAGCACCACTTCGTGACCGTTTCGGTGTACTTTCACGATTAGAGTATTATACAGTAGATCAGCTTTCTGCGATTGTAGAACGCACAGCAGAAGTATTTGAAGTGGAGATTGATTCGTTGGCAGCACTAGAAATTGCAAGACGTGCCCGTGGCACACCTCGTATTGCGAATCGTCTATTACGACGTGTACGTGACTTCGCGCAAGTTCGCAGTGACGGAACGATTGCGATGGAAATTACACAAATGGCGTTAGAGCTATTACAAGTAGATAAATTAGGACTTGATCATATTGACCATAAATTACTGCTTGGTATTATTGAAAAGTTCCGTGGTGGTCCAGTTGGGTTAGAAACAGTTTCGGCAACGATTGGAGAAGAATCTCATACGATTGAAGATGTGTATGAGCCGTATTTATTACAAATTGGTTTTTTACAACGAACGCCAAGAGGCCGAATCGTAACTCCACTCGCATATGAACATTTCGGAATGGAGATGCCAAAGGTATGACGGAGATGCCAAAGCTGCTTATTACAGCTGGTATTTTACTCATTGTTGTTGGTCTAGCTTGGAAGTTTATTGGAAGGCTTCCAGGCGATATTTTTGTGAAAAAAGGAAACGTTATCTTTTATTTTCCTATCATTACATGTATTGTGTTAAGTATTGTATTATCTTTTGTTATGTATATAATAAATCGATTCAAATAAGAAATAGGTGGATATAGTTATGGATATTAATCTGTTTGATTTTCATTTACCAGAAGAGCTTATTGCACAAATCCCGCTTGAAGAGCGTGAAACATCAAGATTGATGGTGTTAGACCGTGAAACAGGGGATATTGAGCATAAACATTTTACGGACATTCTTTCTTACTTACATGAGGGGGATTGCTTAGTTTTAAATGAAACGAAAGTTATGCCTGCTCGCTTGCACGGTGTGAAAGAAGATACAGGTGCACATATCGAAGTGCTTCTTTTAAAACAAGAGGAAGGCGATAAGTGGGAAACACTTGTCAAGCCAGCGAAGCGTGTAAAAGAAGGTACTGTAATCTCTTTTGGTGAAGGAAAGTTAAAAGCAACTTGCACAGGAACTGCAGATCAAGGTGGGCGTCAACTTGAGTTTTCATATGACGGCATCTTTTATGAAATTTTAGACGAACTTGGAGAAATGCCACTTCCTCCGTATATTAAAGAGACGTTGGAAGATCGCGATCGTTATCAAACGGTATATGCGAAGGAAATTGGTTCAGCAGCAGCACCGACAGCTGGACTTCACTTTACAGAAGAGTTACTCGAGAAATTGAAGCAAAAAGGCGTTCAATTAGCATTTATTACGCTCCATGTAGGACTTGGAACATTTAGACCAGTTTCTGCAGATACTATTGAAGAGCATCATATGCATGCAGAGTATTATCATATGTCTGAAGAGACAGCTGCGTTATTAAACCGTGTGAAAGAGAATGGTGGACGTATTATTACAGTAGGTACGACATCAACTCGTACATTAGAAACGATTGCGACAGATCATGATGGTAAGCTTTGTGCCGCTTCTGGATGGACAGATATTTTTATGTACCCAGGATATGAATTTAAAGCAATTGATGGTTTAATTACAAACTTCCATTTGCCGAAATCAACATTAATTATGCTTGTAAGTGCATTTGCAAATAGAGATAATGTACTTCATGCATATAATGAAGCAGTAAAAGAAAAATATCGTTTCTTTAGCTTTGGTGATGCGATGTTCGTTGCATCTCACGCTAAAATGAGAAACAAATAAAAGGAGTAAATTATGACAGCAATTCGTTATGAATTTATTAAAACTTGTAAACAAACGGGTGCGCGTTTAGGACGTGTGCATACGCCACACGGTTCATTTGATACACCAACATTTATGCCAGTTGGTACACTTGCAACAGTTAAAACGATGTCACCAGAAGAATTAAAAGCAATGGATTCTGGTATTATTTTAAGTAATACGTATCATTTATGGCTACGCCCAGGTCACGAAATTATTCGTGAAGCAGGTGGCTTGCATAAGTTTATGAACTGGGATCGTGCAATCTTAACGGATTCAGGTGGATTCCAAGTATTTAGTTTAAGTGATTTCCGACGTATTGAAGAGGAAGGTGTTCATTTCCGTAATCATTTAAATGGCGATAAATTATTCTTATCTCCAGAAAAGGCGATGGAAATTCAAAATGCATTAGGTTCAGATATCATGATGGCATTTGACGAGTGTCCACCGTTCCCAGCTACTTTTGAATATATGAAAAAGTCTGTAGAGCGTACGAGCCGTTGGGCAGAGCGTTGTCTAAAGGCGCATGAGCGTCCACAAGACCAAGGTTTATTTGGTATTGTACAGGGCGGAGAGTTTGAAGAACTTCGTCGTCAAAGTGCGAAAGATCTTGTTTCAATGGACTTCCCTGGTTACGCTGTAGGTGGTTTATCTGTTGGAGAGCCGAAAGATATTATGAACCGTGTACTTGAATTTACAACACCACTTCTTCCAGATAATAAGCCACGTTACTTAATGGGAGTAGGTTCTCCTGACTCATTAATTGATGGTGCGATTCGTGGTATTGATATGTTTGACTGCGTACTTCCAACTCGTATTGCCCGAAATGGTACATGTATGACAAGTGAAGGTCGCTTAGTTGTGAAAAACGCGAAATTTGCTAGAGATTTCGGTCCGCTTGATCCTAACTGTGATTGCTACACATGTAAAAATTACTCTCGTGCGTACATTCGTCACTTAATGAAATGTGATGAAACGTTCGGAATTCGTTTAACGTCTTATCACAACCTTCATTTTCTGTTAAACTTAATGGAGCAGGTGAGACAAGCTATTCGTGAAGACCGTCTTGGCGATTTCCGCGAAGAGTTCTTTGAACAGTATGGCTTTAATAAACCGAATGCTAAAAACTTCTAATACATAATTTAAAAGGAGGAACAAAAGATGAATCCAGGTATGATGAATATCATTATGATTGTTGCGATGTTTGCGATTTTCTATTTCTTATTAATTCGCCCGCAGCAAAAGCGTCAAAAAGCAGTAGCTCAAATGCAAAATGAAATCAAAAAAGGTGATGCTATCGTAACAATTGGTGGCTTACATGGTACAATTGAATCAGTAGATGAAACTAAAATTGTTGTTAAATCTGGTGGTTCACACTTAACTTTCGATCGTAATGCGATTCGTGAAGTTGTGAAAAACTAATGATGAAGGCCCTGCATGAAATGTGCAGGGCCTTTTTTAATTATTTTGTTTTGACATATTTACACCGAAAATACCTCCGAGTGTACTCGCACCCATTAATGCCAATTGGTAGAGTAACTGTGAGTTCGATAAAGTTTGAGAGAAGCCTAAATAGTTAACGAGAAAGACGAGAAGAGTGAATGTGAGTCCTGTTGTGAGGCCGACTAACCATCCTTTTCCTTTTGCCTTTTTACCAGCTACAAATCCGGATATGAGAGTAGATAGAAGAGCTAGTATAAAAATGGTAACCGCTAATGTCTCTTCGCCAATATTAGTGAATTTTAATAAAAGAGCCATAATCATACTTGTAATAGATGCGAGGATTAATAGGGTGATAATACCAAAGCCAATTGCAGTTGATAATTTTTTCGTTCCATCCATTATGCATTCCCCCTTTTTAATACAAGCATATTTTCATTTTGTTTAAGTTAGACTAGTTTCTTTTTTGTGGGGGAACCTATAAGTAAAAAAGGAGATGTAGAAATGGAATGGGTATCAATAATTGGACGAACAATGCTGTTGTATATAATCATTTTAATTATTTTTCGTCTTATGGGTAAACGTGAAATTGGAGAATTAAGTGTATTAGATTTAGTTGTATTCATTATGCTCGGTGAAATGGCTGTAGTGGCAATTGAAAATACAGATAAGTCACTTTGGCATCAATTAGTTCCAATGACTTTTCTTATGTGTATACAAATCATTTTGTCAGTCATTTCATTAAAGTTTCAACGTTTTCGGCATTTAATAGAAGGGGAGCCGGCTATTCTTGTAAATGCAGGTAAAATTGATGAAAAAAAGATGCGGAAGCAGCGGTATAGCATAGATGATTTAATGATGCAACTACGGGAGCAAGGAGTCGGAGATGTACGTGATGTAGAATACGCTATTTTAGAACCAACTGGGAGGTTATCTGTCTTTCAAAAACAAAAAAGTAAAAAGAGTAAAAATGATACACCAATTTTTACACTCCCACTAATTATTGATGGAGAAATTCAATACAATCATTTGCAAATGATTGAGCATACAGATGAATGGCTCGTTGAAAAATTGAATAACTTAGGTTATAAAGATGTGAAACAGATTTTATATTGTAGTTTTCAAAATGGACAATTTTTTGTTGATTTGAAAGAGAATTAGAGGCTTACCATTTTGAATGGTAAGCCCGATTGGTGCGGGCTAATAATCAGTGGGGGATGCCCCCACTGATTAAAGTTTCACTTTACTTCAAAAATGAAAGTTTACGAATGATAGGGAGCCGACTTAATTCTTCTTTTCGGATGAGTTTGAAAACGAAAAGGAGAACGATATAAACGATTGTTGTTAAGGTGATCTCCCATAATGTTTGTACGCCAAGTGAATGAGAAAAAACGATATGCTTATGAAGATAAAAACCGAAGGTACCAGCAATCCCGATAGCAATCCCGCCGAAAATATAGTCTTTTGCATAAATGGTAAATGTAATTTTCTTTAAAACAGTGGCGTAGTGAAGGAATGTTACCGTCACGATATTTGCTGCGATGGCGAGAGCAACCCCCATCATTTGGAACTCTGGGCGTGAAGCGAGTACAAAGATAACGATTAATTTTACGATAGCACCAATAAATGTGTTCATCATAGCAGCGCGTGCTAAGTTTAAAGCTTGCAACACAGATGTAAGGGGACTTTGAAAATAATGAAATAAAAAGCAAGGTGCAAGAAGCTGGATGAACGCCGTCGCGTTGTCTGAGCCGTACATGAGAGTTAAAACAGGAGAAGCAAATACATATAATATAACGACTGACCATCCGCCGGTTATTAATGAAATTCGAAGTGCTTGTTGTAATCGGTGTTCAACTAATTTGTGTTGTCTCTTTGCCATTGCCTCGCTAATTGATGGGACGAGTGCTGTAGAAAGAGCGTATGTAATAAAGGCTGGCAGTGATAGAAGCGGGAACGCATAACCGTTTAACATACCGTATTGCTGAGTTGCGACAGAAGCAGCAACGCCGGCGACCGCTAAGCTTTGCATAACGACGATAGGTTCAAAGAAATAAGAAATGGAACCGATCAAGCGGCTTCCTGTAGTTGGGAGTGCAATGTCCATAAGGGAATAAAATGTATTTTTGCTCTCCTTTACAGTAGTGAAAAATCCAGAGCGTATAGATAAATGTTTTTCGCGTTGGAATAAAGTAAGTAAAAATAATAAAGATGCAACTTCGCCAAGAACAGCTGATAGCATGGCGCCGGCTGCAGCATATTCTACGCCATAAGGTAAAAATAAACGAATGCATACAGCGATAATTGTAATGCGGACCACTTGTTCTAAAACTTGGGCATAAGCACTCGGTTTCATATTTTGTTTCCCTTGGAAGTAACCACGTAAAACAGAAGAAACTGCAATAACAGGGACGACAGGTAAAATAGCCATTAATGGATAGTATGTTCTTTCATCTGTTAATAATGTTTTTGCTAAAATAGGTGTGAGTAGCATAATCGCAATTGTTAAAACGATACTAATAACGGATGTAACTGCTAGCGAGACAGTTAATATTTTTTTAACTCTTTGTTTATCGTTCACTGCTTCCGCTTCTGCTACAAATTTTGCAATCGCAACAGGAAGGCCGATTTGTGTTAATGTAATTGCTAAAATGAAGGTGGGGACAGCCATCATATAAAGGCCAACGCCTTCTTCTCCTAAAATACGTGCCATTACAATGCGGTTAATAAACCCAAGGATTTTTGTAATAAAGCCAGCTATCATTAAAATAAAAGCACCTTTTAAAAAGCTTTGTTTCGTCATGGTCTTCTCCTACCTTCTCAAAATCAATGGAATGATTTACAATAATTTATATGCACGTATGAGACAAGAATGACAAGCATTTAAGAGAGTGGAGTATGATAATGCTCTTGAAAGTAGTTATTGCTGTCCATTAGAGCGGGATTAAAAGCGACTTTTCGTGCTGAAATAAGAAGGAGATGTTATATATGTTGGATAAAGAGGCTTTGGTAGAATCATACCGCGGACAGTTACAAGTCGTTTTAGAAAGTAAAGTAGAAGAGTTTCAAATGTTTGGTTACGACCGAGTGACAGATAATGATATTTGGAAGTTTCTCAAGGTGAAAAAGTGGAAAAAGATAGACAGTGATGTTAGATTATATGAATTAGTAAATGATGTATTAAGAGTAAGTACTAATGAATATATGAATTATTTAACTGTTGAAGCATATCAAGCGCCACTTTGGTCGTTTGATGAATATGAAAATAAATAACCGACTGCAATTGGTTTGTTCTTCCTTTTGCAGTATAATGATAGGTATTGATAAAGAGGAAATAATTATGTCTAAGATTATATATAAAGGAGGTAGTGAAGAGAAAAAATAATGAAAGTGTAGGTATTACGTAGGTCTTACCGACACAGCTAGTGATGACCTAGCAAGAAACACATGTATTTTACAGAAAGGAAGTCTACTAACTAGACAAGCATATAGGTATAGAGATTTGCTTATTGCAAGTGAATCAAGTGATGTATGGAATCTGTTAGTAGCAGAAAGAGGGTACATATGGCAAAGCGTGGTACAAGAATTGCTGCCTTTTTCCTCATCGTTTTATTAATTGGTGGAGTAATTGGTGCGGCAGGAAAAGACATAGCAAAAGGAATTAGTCTAGGACTAGACCTTCGCGGTGGTTTTGAAATTCTATATGAAGTAAAACCAGCCAAAAAAGGTGATAAAATCGATCATAATGCACTTGTAAGTACAGTAGGTGCCCTTGAAAATCGTGTCAATGTTCTCGGTGTAAGTGAGCCGAACATTCAAATCGAAGGGCAAGATCGAATTCGTGTGCAGCTTGCTGGTGTACAAGATCAGCAAAAAGCGCGTGAAATGTTATCAACGCAAGCGAAATTAACATTCCGTGATGTGAACGACAATCTTCTTATGGACGGGACGGATTTAAAAGGCGGCGGAGCGAAACAAACATTTGATGAGCAAGGCCGTGCGAGCGTAGGTCTTACACTAAAAAGCGCTGAAAAATTCCGTGAAGTAACTGAAAAGATTTCGAAAATGCCACCACCAACGAATTTAATGGTAATTTGGCTTGATTTTGAAGAAGGAAAAGATTCATATAAAGCAGAATCTGCAAAACCGAATCCGAAGTTTTTATCAGCAGCAACAGTAAACCAAGTATTTAATCAAGCTGAAGTATCTATCGTAGGTGGAAACTTCACAGTTGAAAGTGCAAAACAACTTTCATCTTTATTAAATGCTGGTGCACTTCCTGTTGATTTAAAAGAAATGTATTCAACATCTGTTGGAGCGAAATTTGGTCAACAAGCATTAGAGCAAACGATTTTCGCTAGTGCGATCGGTATTGCTATTATTTTCTTATTTATGCTTGTATTCTACCGTTTACCAGGACTTGTAGCGGTTATTATGTTAGGCTTATACATTTTCGTTACATTACTTGTCTTTAACTGGATGCATGCAGTTCTGACGTTGCCAGGTATTGCGGCATTAGTGCTCGGGGTTGGTATCGCAGTTGATGCGAATATCATTACGTACGAGAGGTTAAAGGAAGAGCTGAAAATTGGTAAGTCAATGATGTCAGCATTTCGTGCTGGTAACCATCGTTCATTAGCAACAATTTTAGATGCGAATATTACAACGCTTGCAGCAGCTGGTGTTTTATTCGCTTATGGTAATAGCTCTGTAAAAGGATTCGCAACAAGTTTAATCGTAAGTATTTTAGTTGGTTTTATTACGAACGTATTCGGTACTCGTTTCTTACTAGGTTTACTTGTAAAGAGTCGCTACTTCGATAAAAAACTATCTTACTTCGGTGTTAGGGAAAAGGATATTATTCCATTAACAAAGGGTGTAGTACATCCACCGACGAAATTTGATCGTATTAACTTCGTAAATATCGGTCATAAATTCTTCTTATTCTCAATTGTAGTTGTAATTGCTGGGGCAATTATATTACCGATCTTCAAAATGAACCTTGGAATTGACTTTGCAAGTGGTACACGTATTGACTTGCAATCAAAACAAGCACTTACTGTGTCTGACGTTCATAAAGATTTAAACGAACTGAAGATTGATGTGAAGGAAGAAAATATTGTACCGACTGGAAATGACAATAAAGGTTTCGCAGTTCGTACATTAGGTGTTCTATCAAAAGATGAAATTGCGAAAACAAAAACATTCTTCCATGATAAATACGGTACAGAACCAAACATAAGTACAGTTTCACCGACAATCGGTAAAGAAATTGCACGAAATGCATTTATCGCGGTATTAATTGCTTCTGCAGTAATCGTTTTATACGTAAGTATTCGTTTCCGCCTTACGTACGCAGTATCTGCAGTAATCGCATTATTACACGATGCATTCGTTATGATTGTTATATTTAGTCTTTTCCAAATAGAGGTAGACTTAACGTTTATCGCTGCTGTGTTAACAATTATCGGTTATTCTATCAATGACTCAATCGTTACGTTCGATAGAAACCGTGAGTTATACAAACAGAAAAAACGAGTTCGTGATATAAAAGATTTAGAAGAAATCGTAAACGCAAGTATTCGTCAAACAATTGGTCGCTCAATTAATACAGTATTAACAGTGTTGTTCCCAGTAATTGCACTACTTATTTTCGGTAGTGAATCACTGCGTAACTTCTCACTTGCGTTATTAATTGGATTAGTTGTAGGTACGTACTCTTCTATTTTCGTTGCTTCTCAAATTTGGTTAATGCTTGAAAACCGTCGTTTGAAAAAGGGTAAAGGAAATAAAAAAGTAGAAAAATCAGTAACTGAACCGCAAGTGTAAAAATGAAAATATATATAAAGATGATGTCCTTTTAAGGGGCATCTCTTTTTTCGTTTCTGGATACAATAATGTAGCGTCTTTTAAAAAAGAGTAAATGGAATAAAGTGGTAGAGAGGTCTTTAGTTTTGTTATAATAAAGTGAAACTTTAATCAGTGGGGGGTCATCCCCCCCACTGATTATTAGCCTTCACCAATCGGGCTTTTACGGGCAGTTGATCTCCCACCTAACTTCCTCGTATTCGCCGGATTTTGAGGTGGGAGTCTTACTGCCCGTTAAAGCGGGATAAAACGATAGGTTAAGAAAAGAAGGGATTTTAATTATGGAAAAAGATGAACGTTTTAAACAGGCCGAGTTTGGTGCTATTGTCGGAATCGTTGGTAATATTATATTAGCGATTGTAAAAGCGGTAATTGGTTACATTGGAAACAGTAAGGCACTTTTAGCGGATGCGGTGCATTCTGGATCGGATGTAATTGGCTCGTTAGCTGTACTTTTTGGATTGCGAGCGGCGAAGCAACCGCCTGATGAAGATCATCCGTACGGTCACGGTAAAGCGGAATCGATTTCAGCGATTATTGTTGCGGTATTATTATTTATCGTTGGACTGGAGATAGCGATCTCGTCTATAAAAGCTTTTTCGCAAGAATTAGAACCACCAAAAGGAATTACGATTTTTGCTGTCGTTCTTTCGATTGTAGTAAAAGAAGGAATGTTTCAGTATAAATTCCGATTAGGAAAACGTATAAATAGTGATGCAATTATCGCAAATGCATATGAGCATCGTTCTGATGTGTTTTCTTCAATTGCAGCTTTAATCGGCATTTGTGCAGCTATTATCGGCGGTAAGTTAGGTATAGATTGGCTTGTATATGCTGATCCTATTGCAGGATTATTTGTTTCACTTCTCGTTGCGAAGATGGCGTGGGATATTGGATCGGAAGCTATTCATGCGACGCTCGATCATGTTTTGCATGAAGAAGATGTTGTTCCGCTTAGAGAGGCAGTTCTTCAAGTGGAAGGTGTGAAAAAAATCGGATCTTTATATGCGAGGGAACATGGTCATTATGTAATTGTTGATATTAAAGTATCTGTAGATCCTTATATCACTGTAGAAGAAGGACATCGCATTGGAAAACATGTAAAAGAAGTACTTATGAAACAAGATAACGTACAAAATGTTTTTGTACATATTAATCCGTATTCTCCAAATTGAGTATAGTAGATATTTGATTATGTAGATATCCACTCGTTGTTTGCGTTATATTGTCACCCCTTAATCTGTCTTGTATAATGGATAGGTTAAGGGGTGATTTCGTGTTACAACCGAAGACGCGTTGGAAAGAAAAAGAATATAGTGAAGAGCGAGTGAGTGAATTAGCAAGCAAATTGCAATTATCACCTCTTGTTGTTTCGTTATTCCTCGGTAGAGGATTAGATACAGAAGATAAGATTGTAGATTTTTTAAATACAGCAGATCAAGAATTTCACGATCCATTTTTACTTGAAGGGATGGATCGGACTGTAGAACGTGTGAAAAAAGCTATTGAAAATGGAGAACAAATATTAATATTTGGTGATTATGATGCGGACGGAGTAAGTAGTACGACTGTGTTATATCTTGCTCTTCAAGAATTAGGTGCAGATGTTGAGTTTTATATTCCAAATCGTTTTACTGAAGGTTATGGGCCAAATGAAGAAGCATTCCGTTGGGCGCACAGTGCAGGGTTCTCGCTAATTATTACTGTTGATACTGGTATCGCAGCGGTACATGAAGCGAAGGTAGCGAAGGAACTTGGAATAGATCTTATTATTACAGATCACCATGAGCCACCACCAGAATTACCAGAAGCACTTGCGATTATTCATCCGAAATTAGAGGGCGGTGTTTATCCGTTTCATTATTTAGCGGGTGTTGGTGTTGCATTTAAAGTTGCACATGCACTTTTAGGTCGTGTGCCGGAGCATTTGTTGGAAATTGCAGTAATCGGTACGGTAGCCGATTTAGTATCACTTCACGGTGAAAATAGATTGCTAGTACAGCGTGGACTGAAGCATATGCGAATGACGCGAAATATCGGTTTAAAGGCGTTATTTAAAGTTGCTAACGTTTCGCAAAGTGAAATTACAGAAGAAAGTATTGGCTTCTCGCTCGCGCCGCGTATTAATGCCGTTGGACGTTTAGAAGATGCAGCACCTGCTGTTCACCTTTTATTATCGGACGATCCAGAGGAAGCGAAAGAGCTAGCTGAAGAGATTGATGAGCTGAACAAACTTCGAAAAGATATTGTAAAGCAAATTACAGAAGAAGCTATCGCTGAAGTCGAAAATAAATTCCCGCCAGAAGAAAATAAAGTATTAGTTCTTGCGAAAGAAGGTTGGAATCCAGGGGTAATTGGAATAGTCGCTTCTAAGTTAGTTGAACGTTTTTATCGTCCAACGATTGTATTAAGTATTGATCCTCATAAAGAAACAGCAAAGGGATCAGCTCGTAGTATTGCAGGGTTTGATTTGTTTGCAAACCTTTCAGATTGCCGTGAACTGTTACCGCATTTCGGAGGCCATCCGATGGCGGCGGGAATGACGCTTCATATGAATGATGTGGATGAATTAAGAAGGCGATTAAATGAGCAAGCAGATGTAATTTTAACAGAAGAAGATTTTATTCCGATTACAGCAGTGGATGCATTTTGTAAAGTAGAGGATGTAACGCTTGCCGCGATTGAGGATATGCAAAAGTTAGCGCCATTTGGCGTAGGAAATCCGAAACCACGTATTGCGGTGAAAAACGCTGACTTAGAAAGTATTCGTGCAATCGGATCTGATGGATCTCATTTGAAAATGGCTCTTCGTGATGGACAAGCAACACTGGACACAATTGGATTTGGATTCGGTGCTTATGCGAAAGAAATCTCTCCGGTTGCGAAGGTTTCTGTAGTAGGAGAAGCGTCCATTAATGAATGGAATAACTTTAAAAAGCCGCAATTAATGGTGCAAGATATTGCTGTAGAGGCATGGCAATTATTTGACTGGCGTAGTATGCGTAATGTAGAAGCGAATTTAGCAGAACTTCCGAAAGAAAAAATAATAATGGTGTATTTTTCTGAAGAGGTATTGAATAAATTTGCTTTAGAAGACTATAAAGAACAGCTCGTGCATGCATCAGAGGTAAGTCATTTAGATGATCAATACATTGTGTTACTTGATTTACCGAAAGGAACAGATGAATTACGTGATTTATTTAAGACAGGATTCCCTGCCCGGATTTATACACTATTTTATCAAGAGAATAATCATTTATTTAGTACAGTCCCAACGAGGGAACACTTTAAATGGTACTATTCTTTCTTGAACCAAAAAGCTCCATTTTCTTTAAGGCAATATGGGGAACAATTGTGTCGTCATAAAGGTTGGTCAAAAGATACAGTAAATTTCATGACACAGGTGTTTTTTGAGTTAGAATTTGTTACAATAAAAGACGGTGTCATTTTTATGGCAGACAAAAAACAAAAGCGTGATTTAATTGAATCGAACACATATCGTGAGAAAATGAACCACTTACAATTAGAGAAAGAATTGGTTTATAGCACATATCAGCAACTATATACATGGTTTGAAGCGATTCGTAATCATAAATAAGTAGAACAGTTATGGTAAAGGATTTGTATTTACAAACCTTTTATATCTGAGGAGGATTCAGAAATATGGATTTCAAGCAACATATCGCAATTGTACCAGATTATCCGAAAGAAGGTATTGTGTTCAAAGACATTACACCTTTAATGAACGACGGAAAAGCATACAAAGCAGCAACAGATGAAATCGTTGCTTATGCAAAAAAAAGAGACATTGATGTTGTAGTAGGACCAGAAGCACGTGGTTTTATTATCGGTTGCCCAGTTTCTTATGCATTAGAAGTAGGTTTCGCACCAGTTCGTAAATTAGGGAAATTACCACGTGAAGTAATTACAGTTGACTACGGTAAAGAATATGGAACGGATGTTTTAACAATCCATAAAGATGCAATTAAGCCAGGTCAACGTGTATTAATTACAGATGACCTATTAGCTACAGGTGGAACGATCGAAGCGACAATTAAACTAGTTGAAGAACTTGGCGGAGTTGTAGCAGGAATTGCATTCTTAGTAGAGCTTACTTACTTAGATGGTCGTAAAATGTTAGATGGTTACGATGTATTAGTATTAGAAAAATACTAATCATTATATAGGTGAAACTACGGTGATAAAAAGTACCCGTGAATCTCTTGGAGAGGAACGGGTACTTTTGTATAATTGCACAAAAAATATGGTGAAATGTCAGTAAAATCTTTTCCTTTTCACAATTCACAATCATTGGGTTATAATGATAGAATATAATTTATTCTATTCTATTCAATAAAGATAAAGTCAATTTTCAATAAAAGGTGATTCGATGGCAAATGAGCAAGTACTAACAGCTGAACAGGTACTCGAGAAAGCAAGTCAATATTTAGCGGATGAAGATATTGAGCTAGTGGCACGTGCCTATGAATATGCGCGTGATGCACATAGCGAACAATATAGAAAATCGGGTGAACCATATATTATTCACCCAATTCAAGTTGCAGGTATTTTAGTTGATTTACACATGGATCCATCTACAGTATCGGCAGGTTTCTTGCATGATGTAGTGGAAGATACAGAAATTACATTAGAAGATATTGAACGGGAATTTAATAAAGAAATCGCTATGCTTGTCGATGGTGTTACAAAGCTTGGAAAGATTAAATATAAATCCCATGAACAGCAACAAGCAGAAAACCATCGCAAAATGTTTATTGCAATGGCTCAAGATATTCGAGTTATTTTAATTAAACTAGCTGATCGTCTTCATAACATGCGTACATTGAAACATTTGCCTCAAGAGAAGCAGCGTCGCATTGCAAATGAAACGTTAGAAATCTTTGCGCCTTTAGCACATAGACTCGGAATTAGTACTATTAAATGGGAGCTAGAGGATACGTCACTTCGCTATTTAAATCCGCAACAATATTATCGTATTGTAAATTTAATGAAGCGTAAACGTGCAGAGCGTGAAGAATATTTAGATGAAGTAATGACTGGTATTCGTGAGAAATTAAAAGAAGTTGCAATTCAACCTGAGATTTCTGGAAGACCAAAGCATATTTACAGTATTTATCGTAAAATGGCACTGCAAAACAAACAGTTCAATGAAATTTATGATTTACTAGCTGTACGCGTCGTTGTAAACAGTATTAAAGATTGTTATGCGGTGCTTGGAATTATTCATACGTGCTGGAAGCCGATGCCAGGTCGTTTCAAAGATTATATTGCAATGCCGAAAGCAAATCTATATCAATCTCTTCATACGACTGTAATTGGGCCGAAAGGTGATCCACTTGAAGTGCAAATTCGTACGAAAGAAATGCACGAAATTGCAGAATTCGGGATTGCGGCACATTGGGCGTATAAAGAAGGAAAAACAGCAGAAACAACGGGTACACTAGAGAAGAAACTAACATGGTTCCGTCAAATATTAGAATGGCAAAATGAAGCTTCTAATGCTGAAGAATTTATGGAGTCATTAAAAATTGATTTATTCTCTGACATGGTATTCGTCTTTACACCGAAAGGCGATGTGATGGAATTACCTCTTGGATCTGTTCCGATTGATTTTGCATATCGTGTCCATTCGGAAATTGGAAACAAAACAATTGGTGCAAAAGTAAATGGGAAAATGGTGACACTTGATTATAAATTAAAAACGGGTGACATCATTGAAATTTTAACATCGAAACATTCGTATGGCCCAAGTCAAGATTGGGTGAAACTTGCTCAAACATCTCATGCGAAAAATAAAATACGTCAATTCTTTAAGAAACAACGTAGAGACGAAAATATTGAAAAAGGCCGTGAACTTGTTGAAAAAGAAGTGCGTGGCTTAGAGTATGAGATGAAAGAAGTATTAGCTCCTGACAATTTAAAACGTGTTGCTGAGAAATTCAACTTTGCAAATGAAGAGGATATGTTTGCGGCAGTTGGATATAATGGCATCACTGCATCACAAATTGTTACGCGACTAACGGACAAGTTCCGCAAACAACGCGAAGAAGAAGAAATCGTCGAAGTTAAAGAAGTTCGTAAACCGATGAAAATTCGAAAATGGGATTCTGGCGTTAAAGTAAGTGGTGCGGATAATTTATTAATTCGTTTATCAAAATGCTGTAACCCAGTTCCGGGCGATGATATCGTTGGGTATATTACGAAAGGCCGAGGCGTATCGATTCACCGTCGTGATTGTGTAAATGTTCATACAGAAGAAGCTGTAGAACGTTTATTAGAAGTAGAGTGGGAAGGTAGTCCTGAAAAAGAAATTGAGTATAACGTTGATATTGAAATTTCAGGTTACGATCGCCGTGGTTTATTAAATGAAGTATTGCAAGCTGTTACAGAGACGAAAACGTACATTTCAGCCGTTTCTGGTAGAAGTGACCGTAATAAGATGGCGACAATTAATATGTCAATCTCGATTCGTAACTTACAACACTTGAAAAAAGTAGTGGAGCGCATTAAACGTGTTCCGGAAATTTATGCAGTACGACGCATGATGCATTAATAGGGAGTGTAGGAAGATGAGAGTTGTTTTACAACGATCAAAGGAAGCGTCTGTCACAGTAGATGGTGAGATTGTAGGGCAAATTCCATTCGGTCTAACATTGCTAGTTGGCATTACGCATGAAGATACAGAAAAAGATGCAACTTATATTGCAGAAAAAATTGCAAACCTACGTATTTTTGAAGATGAGAGCGGAAAGATGAACCATTCAGTACTTGATGTAGAAGGACAAGTTCTATCAATTTCGCAATTCACATTATACGGAGATTGCCGTAAAGGAAGACGTCCAAACTTTATGGATGCTGCGAAGCCTGACTATGCAGAGCGTTTATACGATTTCTTTAATGAAGAAGTTCGCAAACAAGGATTGCATGTCGAAACAGGGAAGTTCGGAGCAATGATGGACGTTTCTTTAATCAATGATGGTCCGGTGACCTTAATTGTAGAAAGTAAATAGTGTTGCCCGAGAAGAGAGGATTATATAATCCTCTCTTTTTCATACATTGTTGTATGTTTTGTTGATTTATCATAGGATGATTGTGAAGGGGAATAAAAGTAGAAGAAGGTGTATCATGATTCAAGAATTCAATATAGCTTTGCGCTTTATGTTAGAGTTATGCATTCTTGGGATTATTGGGTACTGGGGATTTCGTATAGGAAAAATACCGGTTGTAAAACTTATGCTTTCTGTAATTCTTCCGGTTGTTGTGGCTGTTATATGGGGGCTATTTGGGGCGCCCAATGCAGAGTGGGAACTTCATGGCACTCTACACGTTCTATTAGAGATTACCGTTTTTGGATTAGGCGTTGCAGCATTGTATCATTTGAAGCATCCTATACTGGCGAGTGGATTAGCTATTGTTATTATTGTTAATCGAATTCTAATGTTTGTTTGGAATCAATAGCTGTTTCAGTTATGTATAACTATCTCATCAATATGGAACAATAAAAAGTAAAACATCCATATTGAATGTGAGGGATATACGTATGCGTATGAATGAAAAAGGACATTCTGTTACAAATGGTGCAAATCAACTGTTTAACGTGAATTTTCATGATTTTATTTCAAAAGAGCAAAACAATACTTCAATGGAACTCGCTTCTGAGTTCGGAATTTCACTACAAGATGTAAAGCGTCTAAAGAAGCAAATTGAACGCTCTTAGAGCACTTGACAATCCTACGCAACAAACGTATAGTAATTTTATATTTACATATGAATATAACCGTTGATAGAGAAGAGTAAATGAGATACACATGGAAAGAGAAGAAATGTCCTAGGCTGAAAACATTTCTACATGATGACTGATTGAATGACACTCTGTAGGTTTCAACTTGAACGGCATATATGCTTAGTAGGGATGAACGCATATTTAAGCGTTATTAAAAAAGTGGAAGCATACGTGCTTCAATTAGGGTGGCACCACGGGTATAATACTCTCGTCCCTACTGTTCAAACAGTAGAGGCGGGAGTTTTTTTATTTTTATTAAGATTAAAACAATTTGAGGAGGAACTGAATATGTCTATTCAAATCCCACGCGGAACGCAAGATATCCTTCCGGGTAGCGTTGAGTTATGGCAGTATATCGAAGGGCAAGCGCGCGAAATTTGCCGTCGTTACAATTATAAAGAAATTCGCACACCAATTTTTGAACACACTGAGCTATTTTTACGCGGTGTTGGTGATACGACAGATATCGTACAAAAAGAAATGTATTCATTCCAAGACCGTGGAGAGCGCAGTTTAACACTACGTCCAGAAGGTACTGCACCGGTTGTACGTTCTTACGTTGAAAATAAAATGTTCGGTGATGCAACACAACCAACGAAATTATACTATATCGGTCAAATGTTCCGTTACGAAAGACCACAAGCAGGTCGCTATCGTCAATTCGTGCAATTCGGTATTGAAGCAATCGGCAGTAACGATCCTGCAATTGATGCAGAAGTAATTGCACTTGCTGTAGAGTTTTACCGCGGCATGGGCTTAAAAAATATTAAAGTTGTATTAAACAGCTTAGGTGATGCAGCGAGCCGTCAAGCGCACCGTGATGCATTAATTGCTCATTTTGAGCCTCGTATCGGTGAGTTCTGCTCTGACTGTCAATCTCGTTTAGAAAAGAATCCTCTTCGTATTTTAGACTGTAAGAAGGACCGTAACCATGAATTAATGGGAACAGCACCATCTATTACAGAATACTTAAATGAAGATTCAGCAGTATACTACGATAAAGTACAAGAACTATTAACGATGATGGATGTTCCATTTGAAAAAGATCCGAACTTAGTACGTGGTTTAGACTACTATCAACACACTGTTTTTGAAATTATGAGTGAGGCAGAAGGTTTCGGTGCTATTACTACATTAAGCGGTGGTGGTCGTTATAACGGACTTGTACAAGAAATCGGTGGACCGGAGATGCCAGGTATCGGTTTTGCGATGAGTATTGAACGTTTAATTATGGCGCTAAAGGCTGAAAATATTGAATTACCAATTGAACATAGTATTGATTGTTACGTTGTAGCGCTTGGTGAAAAAGCGAAAGACCATGCTGCGAAAATTGCGTTTGATCTTCGTAAAGCTGGATTATCAGTTGAAAAAGATTATTTAGATCGCAAAATGAAAGCACAATTTAAATCAGCAGATCGTTTAAATGCGAAATATGTAGCTGTATTAGGAGAAGATGAGCTAGATAAAGGTATCATTAACTTAAAAGATATGGCAACTGGCGGACAAGAAGAAGTAGCATTAGATGTATTTGCTTCATACGTAGCAGAGAAATTAATATAGGGGGAACTTACAGTGGCTGAAAGAACACATGCATGTGGAAAAGTAACAGTAGAAGCGGTTGGACAAACAGTTCAATTAAAAGGTTGGGTACAAAAACGCCGTGACTTAGGTGGATTAATCTTTATTGACTTACGTGACCGTACAGGTATCGTGCAAGTTGTATTTAACCCAGAAACATCAAAAGAAGCGCTAGAAGTAGCAGAAACGATTCGTAGCGAATACGTATTACACGTAGAAGGTACAGTTGTTGAACGTGGTGAAGGTGCAATTAATGACAATATGGCAACTGGCCGTATTGAAGTACAAGCAACGAAAGTAAACGTATTAAATGCAGCGAAAACAACGCCAATCATTATTGCTGATGATACAGATGCATCAGAAGATGTGCGTTTAAAATATCGTTACTTAGACTTACGTCGTCCTGTAATGTTCAACACATTCAAAATGCGTCATGACGTAACGAAAACAATTCGTAACTTCTTAGATACAGAAGAGTTCTTAGAAGTTGAAACACCAATTTTAACGAAGAGCACACCAGAAGGGGCACGTGACTATTTAGTACCAAGCCGTGTGCATGACGGTGAATTTTATGCATTACCTCAATCACCACAGCTATTTAAACAGCTTCTTATGGTCGGTGGATTTGAGCGTTACTATCAAGTAGCTCGTTGTTTCCGTGATGAAGATTTACGTGCGGATCGTCAACCGGAATTCACGCAAATCGATATCGAGGCATCATTCTTAACACAAGATGAAATTTTAGAAATGATGGAGCGTATGATGACGAAAGTCATGAAAGATGCAAAAGGTGTAGAAGTTAGTGCACCATTCCCTCGTATGAAATATGCTGATGCAATGGCTCGCTACGGTTCTGATAAGCCAGATACACGCTTTGAAATGGAATTAACAGACCTATCTGAATTTGCAGCAGGTTGTGGATTTAAAGTATTTACAAGTGCTGTAGAAAGCGGCGGACAAGTAAAAGCAATTAACGCAAAAGGTGCAGCGAGCAAATACTCTCGTAAAGACATCGATGCATTAACTGAATTCGCAAAAGTATACGGTGCAAAAGGTCTAGCTTGGCTTAAAGTTGAAGAAGACGGCTTAAAAGGACCGATTGCAAAATTCTTCGGTGAAGAAGATGCAAACGTGTTAATGAGTACATTAGAAGCTAATGCTGGCGACTTATTACTATTCGTAGCAGATAAGAAGAGCGTTGTTGCAGATAGCTTAGGTGCACTTCGTTTACGTCTAGGTAAAGAACTTGAGTTAATTGACGAAAGTAAATTTAACTTCCTATGGGTAACTGATTGGCCACTTCTTGAGTACGATGAAGATGCAGATCGTTACTTCGCAGCTCACCATCCATTCACAATGCCATTCCGTGAAGATGTTGAACTACTAGAAACAGCACCAGAAAAAGCGCGTGCACAAGCATATGACCTTGTATTAAACGGTTATGAGCTTGGTGGTGGATCACTTCGTATTTACGAGCGTGACGTACAAGAGAAAATGTTCAAAGCGCTTGGATTCTCACAAGAAGAAGCGCAAGAGCAATTCGGATTCTTATTAGAAGCATTCGAATACGGTACACCACCACACGGCGGAATCGCATTAGGTTTAGACCGTCTTGTTATGTTACTTGCAGGTCGTACAAACCTTCGTGATACAATTGCATTCCCGAAAACAGCAAGCGCAAGCTGTCTATTAACAGAAGCTCCAAGCCCAGTTGCAGAAGCTCAGCTTGAAGAGTTAAACTTAAAATTGAGCTTGAAAGAAGAGAAGTAAGAATGAAGTCTAGATGGTTATACTATAGCCGTCTAGACTTTTTTTGAGAGGTTGTTTAAAAAGTCCGGTTTAGATAACGGTCGCATCTCATCGTTGCTTCGCCAGTCCGGTGCTCGAGTAGAAAAGCTACACTGCGCTCCTCCTGGCTTCAGCGCCTCGATCTGCTCGGTTCTCTAAATCCTCCTTTTTAAACGTATATTGAAGAGGTTGTTTAAAAAGTCCGGTTTATATTATGTTTCTTTGTTTGAAATATGTATTTTTAGGGATTCTATAACTTTTTCTATACAAATAGTCGGAAAAACGCTAGAATACATGGTAGACCATTTTTGTAATAGGAGTGTAGAGCTGAATGTTACATCAATTTTCACGTAATGAATTAGCCTTCGGAAAAGAGGGCCTTGAAATATTAAAAAATAGTACAGTCGGTATTTTAGGAATTGGCGGAGTAGGGTCATTTTCGGCAGAAGCGTTAGCGCGTTCTGGCGTAGGACGTCTTGTATTGGTTGATAAAGACGTTGTAGATATTACAAACGTCAACCGTCAAATTCACGCTTTAGTATCTACTGTAGGACGTTCAAAAGTAGAATTAATGAAAGAGCGTATTGCAGACATTAATCCGGAATGTGAAGTAATTGGACTAGAAATGTTTTATACAGATGAAACATATGAAGAGTTCTTTAAACACGGTTTAGATTTCGTAGTAGATGCATCTGATACGATTACGTTCAAAATTCATTTAATTAAACAATGTTTACGTCGTAAAATTAAAATTATCTCATGTATGGGTGCGGCAAATAAAATGGACCCAACTCGTTTCCGTATTGCGGACATTTCTAAAACACACACAGATCCAATTGCGAAAGTAATTCGTACGAAGCTTCGTAAAGACGGTATTAAAAAAGGTGTAAAAGTTGTCTTCTCTGACGAAAACCCAATCGTAATTCGTGAAGAGGTACGTAAAGAAATCGTACCAGACGAAAATGCAAAAATTCGTAAAGCGAAATTACCACCTTCTTCAAATGCGTTCGTACCATCTGTGGCTGGTTTAATTATGGCGAGTCATGTTGTACGTGAACGTATTAAAAACGTAGAAGTGAAGCGTGTAGGGCAAGAATAAAAAACAAAAGCGCATATTCCATGAGGAATATGCGCTTTTTAATTTGTATAAAAAATTTTAAAAAAATATCCATATTGGTAATGAAATAGCTCATCTCTCCTTTCGATAATACACATCATTAGGGCTATAAAAACATAAAAGTTATATTTTACCTTATTGTAGTTTAAATGCACAAAAAATAATCCCCACCATGTAGTATTAGGTGGGGATTATTTCAATTTTCTGCTGAATATATAATATCTAAATTTCCATTTTGATCAGTCTTGAAAATCGGAGCAATCTGCTCCTCCTGTTCTTCGACTGAAACTAGTTTTCGAGCACGATCCATAATTCTAACAAGCATTGCATAATCTTCTTCGATTGCTTGTTGTTTTTTTGTGAGAACAGCTAATTTTGCTTCAAGTTCATTATTCGTATTTTGCAGGGAAGTGAGCTGATCTCGTAATACGTCATTTTCAGTTTGTAACTTTGTGAGTGAAGGATTATTGTACTCCAAGTTTTGCAAAAATGAGATGACATTTTGCATTGTAAGATCTTGTTTATTTGGCGTAATATCTTCTGAAAACTCGGCATCGATTACGAGTTGTTTCGTTTGTGAGAACTGCTCTTTTTCTATTTTAGCTTCCGAACGCTTTAATTCTTTACGTTGTTTTTTTGCAAGTTGTACCGCATCTTCATAATTTGGTCTTACTTCAGCATTCCATCTAAATCCACAAGCTGCTGAAGTTCGGTTTAATGTATCGCCAACTTCATCGAATGCTTTTATTTGTGTACTTCCGCTGCGAATATGTCGTAAAACAGTTTCTGCTAAAAGGAGATCGTCTTCTTTTGTCCATGCATCTTGACGTGTTTTCATAAGCGAAGCCTCCGTAATGGTGACGTTTTCGCTTATATTACCCTTTATTCTTCGTTTTATGCGAACTTTGTAATCTTTCATAAACGGTAGACAGCGCTTGTTCAAATTTCCCTGTCGTTTTCGGTTTATAATATTGCTTGTTTTTTATTTTATCAGGTAAGTATTGTTGTTGTACCCAGCCGTTTGGATGATCGTGTGGATATAAGTATCCAATGCCTCTTCCAAGTGATTCGGCACCTTTATAGTGACTATCTTTTAAATGACTTGGAATATCACCTGTTTGGCCATTACGTAAATCGTGAAGTGCGGCATCGAGTGCTTTATAGGCCGAATTTGATTTCGGTGATAGGCAAAGCTCGATAACAGCATTTGCAAGTGGTATGCGTGCCTCTGGGAATCCCACTCGTTCAGCCGACTCAATCGCTGCAAGTGTACGTGGACCAGCTTGCGGGCTAGCAAGCCCGATATCTTCATATGCCATAATAAGAAGACGTCTACCAATGCTTTGTAAGTCACCTGCTTCAATAAGACGTGCTAAATAATGAAGTGCGGCGTTCACATCACTTCCACGTACTGATTTTTGAAAAGCAGATAAAACGTCATAGTGAGCATCGCCACCTTTGTCGTGAACAAAACTCTTTTTCTGTAGACATTCTTCAGCGATTTCGAGTGTAATTTCAGCCGCTTGGTCGTCTGTAGTAAAGCTAGATAAAACAGCAAGTTCAAGTGCATTGTAAGCTGAGCGCATATCACCGCCCGAGGCATTTGCGAAATGAAGGAGAGCTTCCTCTGTGACAATGACATCATATTCTCCAAGCCCTTTTTCTTTATCTTCAAGCGCTCGTTTTAAACCAATTAAAATATCATCTTCTGTTAATGCGTGTAATTCGAAAATTTGACAACGGCTTCGTATAGCAGAATTGATAGCATGGAACGGATTGCTTGTCGTCGCACCGATTAGAGTAAGGAGTCCGCTTTCTAAATGAGGTAATAGAAAGTCTTGCTTCGCTTTATCTAACCTGTGAACTTCATCCAAAATTAAAACGAGATGGCGATGCATTTTTGCTTCTTGTACGACAACTTCCATATCTTTTTTATTATGAGTAACAGCGTTTAAGAGGCGAAACGGCGTTCCGGTACTTCCTGCAATTGCGCTTGCAATCGATGTTTTTCCTGTGCCTGGAGGACCGTATAAAATCATTGATTGAAAATGGTTTGCTTGGACCATCCGCCATAAAATCTTTCCTTCACCAACTAAATGCTGTTGTCCAATAATGTCTTGAATCGTTGTTGGACGCATTCGATGTGCGAGTGGTTGTTTCATTTTGACCGTCTCCCTTAATATGTAATCTCATTGTATCGTATCATTTTTTATGTGGAAAATTGAAATATATTGCGGTGTTATTTGTATATTAATATTAAATATTCTTATTTTTCTTTCAATTGTAATAATTCCCGAGTTTTTCAATGTGATTTTATGTTATCATTTTGTTACACAAGTTGAAATTTCTTATAATACTATATTATGCTATAATTTCATAGGATTTTAAATTGTGTTCTTTTACGAATAAAGATATAACCAATAGAAGTGAAAATTTGAAAAGAGGTGCAAAATAGATGAAGATTTCAACAAAAGGCCGTTACGGCTTAACAATTATGATCGACCTTGCAAAAAAGTTTGGTGAAGGTCCAATTTCATTAAAATCAATTGCGCAGGCACATGACTTATCTGAGCATTATTTAGAGCAATTAATTTCGCCGCTTCGTAACGCTCGACTTGTAAAGAGTACGCGTGGTGCATACGGTGGATATGTATTATCTGATCAGCCGGCTAACATTACAGCTGGGGATGTAATCCGTGTACTAGAGGGGCCAATTAGTGTTGTAGAAATGATAGAGGAAGAAGAACCTGCACAACGCCAATTATGGATGCGCGTTCGTGATGCGGTGCAAGAAGTATTAGATAGTACAACTTTAGAAGATTTAGTACGTTATGAGGAAGAAAATCATGGGGGCTATATGTTTTACATTTAATTCCTTGTGAAACGATTTGGAAAGAAGGAGATTTAATGGAACGCATTTACTTAGATCATGCTGCGACATCTCCGACTCACCCAGAAGTGGTCGAAAAGATGATTCCATATATGACAGAAATATTTGGAAATCCGTCTAGTATTCATTTTTATGGGCGTCAAACGCGCCATGCGGTAGATGAGGCGAGACGTGTGTGTGCACGTAGCATTCATGCAAATCCAAATGAAATTATATTTACGAGCGGTGGTACAGAAGCTGATAATTTAGCACTTATAGGTGTAGCGCGCGCGAATCGTCATAAAGGTAACCACATTATTACAACGCAAATTGAACATCATGCGATTTTGCATACATGTGAAGTTTTAGAGCGTGAAGGGTTTGAAGTGACGTATTTACCTGTCGATGAAACTGGGCGTGTTCAAGTTTCTGATGTAGAAGCAGCGTTAACAAGTGAGACAATTCTTGTATCTATTATGTTTGGAAATAATGAGGTAGGAACAGTACAACCAATTGCGGAAATAGGAAAGCTGTTAAAAGAACATCAAGCGTATTTCCACACAGATGCTGTACAAGCTTACGGTTTAGTAGCAATTGATGTGAAAGAATTTGGGATTGACCTATTATCAATTTCAGCGCATAAAATTAACGGTCCAAAAGGTGTAGGATTTTTGTATGCTAGTACAGATGTGAAATTTGAACCGTTATTAACAGGTGGGGAGCAAGAAAGAAAGCGTCGTGCTGGTACTGAAAATGTACCTAGTATTGCCGGACTTCAACATGCAGTTTTGCTAGCTGAAAAAACTCGTGAGCAAAAAAATGCCCAATATGAAGAGTTTAAAGATATAATGGTATCTGTCTTCAAAAATGAGGACATTCATTTCGAGGTAAACGGAAACTTGGAATATCGCTTACCGCATGTGTTGAATATAAACTTTACAGGAATGAACATTGAACCATTTCTTGTAAACTTAGACTTAGCTGGCATTGCAGTATCAAGTGGTTCTGCTTGTACAGCTGGTTCGATTGATCCATCACATGTATTAGTAGCGATGTTCGGAAAAGACTCCGATCAAATACGTTCATCCGTACGCTTTAGTTTCGGACTTGGAAATACGAAAGAGCAAATTGAAAAAGCTGCGTACGAAACAGTGAAAATCGTGAAGCGATTAACACAAAATTAGCATGGGAGGTGACATGATGAACAAACTACCTCAAGAAACACGCGTTGTCATCGGGATGTCCGGTGGCGTCGATTCATCTGTAGCAGCTCTTTTATTAAAAGAGCAAGGTTATGATGTAATCGGAATTTTTATGAAAAACTGGGATGATACAGATGAGAATGGTGTCTGCACAGCAACAGAAGATTACAATGATGTAATTGAAGTGTGTAACCAAATCGGTATTCCGTATTATGCAGTAAACTTTGAAAAACAATATTGGGATAAAGTATTTACGTACTTTTTAGATGAGTACCGAGCTGGGCGTACACCAAATCCAGATGTAATGTGTAACAAAGAAATTAAATTTAAAGCATTTTTAGAGCATGCAATTGCACTTGGTGCTGATTATGTAGCAACTGGTCATTATGCACGTGTTGCTTATATGGACGGCGAATATAAAATGCTTCGCGGCGTTGATGATAATAAAGACCAAACATATTTCTTGAATCAATTAAGCCAAGAGCAATTATCAAAAACAATGTTCCCATTAGGTGAATTAAAGAAACCGCAAATTCGCGAAATGGCGAAGGAAGCTGGTTTAGCGACAGCGGCGAAGAAAGATAGTACAGGTATTTGCTTCATCGGTGAGCGTAACTTTAAAGATTTCTTAAGCAACTATTTGCCAGCACAACCAGGTGTGATGCAAACATTATCTGGTGAAGTGAAAGGGAAACATGATGGTTTAATGTACTATACAATTGGACAACGTCATGGTCTTGGTATTGGTGGTAACGGTGATCCGTGGTTTGCTGTTGGAAAAAACTTGAAAGAAAACATTTTATATGTTGACCAAGGATTCCATAACGAGCTTCTATATGGTGATGAAGTTATTGCTACGAATGTAGGCTGGGTAAGTAATAAAGCGAAGGAAAAAGAATTTACATGTACAGCGAAATTCCGTTATCGTCAAGCAGACAATAAAGTAACGGTTCAAATCGTTGATGAAAATACAGTTCGTATTCTTTGTGATGAGCCAATTCGTGCGATTACGCCAGGCCAAGCAGTTGTTTTCTATGATGGAGATGAGTGCTTAGGCGGTGCTACAATTGATGAAGTATATCGTAGTGGTAAGAAATTAGATTATTTAGGATAGAACAAGAAGCCTCTGCCGATTAGCGGTTAGAGGTTTCTTTTACATAAAGCGAATTTTCGTTCGCTTGAAAAATACATTCTTTGTTATAATTTGATGTAGAGGTGAAGGACATGTCAAACAAACTTGAAACAGGTATTCAATATATGCAAGAAGGAAACTGGGAAGAAGCAGCTAAAAACTTTACGGAAGCAATTGAAGAAAATCCGAAAGATGCGCTTGGATACATTAACTTTGCGAATTTATTAGATGTATTAGGTGATAGTGAACGAGCAATTTTATTTTATAAACGTGCATTAGAATTAGATGATAAATCTGCGGCTGCTTATTATGGTTTAGGAAATGTATATTACGGCCAAGAGCAATTTGCAGAGGCAAAGGCTGTATTTGAACAAGCGATGCAAGCAGGACTACAATCAGCTGATGTAACATTTATGCTAGGTATCACACACGTGCAACTTGGAAATGATCGTCTTGCATTGCCATTTTTACAAAGAGCAACTGAATTAGATGGAAACGATGTAGAAGCTGTATTCCAATGTGGACTTTGCTTCGCGCGACTAGAACATATTCAAGAGGCGAAACCTTATTTTGAAAAGGTATTAGAAATGGATGAAGAGCATGCAGATGCGTATTATAATTTAGGTGTTGCGTACGTATTCGAAGAAAATAACGAGAAAGCTCTTACTTTATTTAAGAAAGCAACTGAAGTTCAGCCAGATCACTTTTTAGCTGGTAATGGTATTCGTTTATTAGAGCAAGAAGCTGAATAAAGTGAAATTATAGTTTAATGCGCAGTTACCCCTCATCTAAAGAGTGTGCAACAGGTGGGGGATGTACTGCTCATTAAAGTGAAAAGAAATCGGAAAGGAGAGGAAAGATGGGAAATCAACATGCAATGGATTTGTTTGAGGAAGAGAAAAAATTTATAAAAGCGCAAGTTCTTCATACCATTTTCCACAACGAAGAAAACCTCTATTCCGTTGTCAGTATGAAAGTCATTGAAACGAATGAAACATACGACGAAAAAAAAGTAATGATAAACGGTCATTTTCCCCGTATGCATGAGGATGAAGTGTTTACATTAACAGGTCATTTTAAAGACCACCCAAAGTATGGGAAACAATATTTAGTTGAAACGTTTAAGAAAGAATTGCCACAAACAAAAGCAGGTATGGTGCAGTATTTAGCGAGCGATTTGTTTAAAGGGATTGGAAAGCGTACGGCTGAAAAAATTGTGGACCATCTTGGTGAGCATGCCATTTCTAAAATTATGGATGATCCTGATGCGTTAAATGGTGTTGTAAACAAGCAAAAAGCGCAGGAAATATATGAGACGATTATTGAGCATCAAGGGTTAGAAAAAGTGATGAGTTTTTTAAATGGTTACGGTTTTGGGACGAAGCTTTCAATTAAAATTTATCAGCAATATAAAGAGATGACATTAGAAGTGATTCGTAACAATCCATATAAGCTTATTGAAGAAGTGGATGGAATTGGTTTTGGGAGAGCAGATGATATAGGGCGTGCATTAGGTATATCGGGCAATCACGACGACCGTGTACGTGCGGGATGTTTTTATACATTAGAGAATGTGTCATTACAATTTGGTCACGTTTATATGGAAAAAGGTCAGCTTGTAAGAGAAACGATGTCACTTTTAAATAATCAAGAAGGCAGAGTGACTGAGGAAGACATTGTAGGCTGCGTTGAAATGATGCAAAGTGAAGGGAAAGTCATTATAGAAGAAGAGCGAGTGTATTTAGCTTCTTTATTCTATTCTGAGAAAGGCGTTGTAAAGTCAATTCGTCGTCTTATGAATCAAGAAGAAACTCCTTCATTCCCTGAAGCAGAAGTGTTAAAAACATTAGGAGAAATTGAAGAACAGTTGAAGGTGCAGTATGCACCGCTTCAGCAAGAAGCAGTTCAAACTGCACTTCATAAACCGATGATGTTATTAACAGGTGGACCAGGAACGGGGAAAACAACAGTTATTAAAGGAATTGTTGAAATGTATGCGTCATTGCACGGATTATCACTAAATCCAAATGAATATAGTGATGATAATCCATTTCCAATACTATTAACGGCCCCGACAGGAAGAGCGGCGAAGCGAATGAGTGAATCAACAGGACTTCCAGCTTGCACAATTCATCGTTTGCTTGGTTGGACGCCAGAAGGTTCTTTCCAGCGTAATGAAACTGACCCGGTTCAAGGGAAGTTACTCATTATTGATGAGTTTTCAATGGTTGACATTTGGCTTGCAAATCAGCTATTCAAGTCGCTTCCGACAAATATTCAAGTTATCGTTGTAGGCGATGAAGATCAGTTGCCATCTGTAGGCCCTGGACAAGTGTTAAAAGACTTATTGAATGCAGGTGCAGTTCCGACAGTCAAACTTACAGAAATTTATCGTCAAGCGGAAGGATCATCTGTTATTCAGCTTGCCCATGCGATAAAAGATGGAATGCTACCACCAGATTTAGCGGAAAACAAAAAAGACCGTTCGTTTATTGCTTGTACAGGAAATCAAATTGTTGAGGTTGTCAAAAAGGTTTGTGAAAACGCAAAGACAAAAGGATTTAGTGCAAGAGATGTACAAGTATTAGCGCCGATGTACCGGGGACCTGCTGGTATTAATGTGCTGAATGAAGCGTTGCAAGAAGTATTTAATCCGAAAAAAGAAAAGAGTAAAGAAATTGCTTACGGTGATGTTGTATACCGAAGAGGTGATAAAGTACTACAATTGGTGAATCAGCCAGAGAGCCAAGTGTTTAATGGTGATATCGGAGAAATCGTTTCGGTGTTTTATGCGAAAGAAAACGTTGAGCAACAAGATATGATTATCGTTTCATTTGATGGGATTGAAGTAACGTATACAAAGCCAGATTTAAATCAAATTACACATGCATATTGTTGTTCGATTCATAAATCACAAGGTAGTGAATTCCCGATTGTTATTATGCCAATCGTAAAAAGTTACAATCGTATGTTACGTCGTAATTTAATTTACACGGGCATTACGAGAAGTAAAAAATTCCTTATTATTTGCGGAGAGGAAGCAGCTTTTCAATCCGGTGTAAATCGCCTTGATGATGCAATGCGTCAAACGACTTTAGCTGGTCGATTGCAAGAATCACAAGGAGAGGTACAGATGGTAACGGTTAATGGTGAAGAAATGGACGTGGAAAACATTTCACCGTATGATTTCATGTAACAAGGTGAAATTATATAGTGAAACTTTCAAACGTACAACGTTGAAAGGCTCTAGCATGTATAAATGAATGCGGTTTGGACATAATGGCGAATAGAATCTGGGAGACTGTGAGGAGATGAAAGCCATATGTTCAGTTGTCCAAATTGCAAAGGGAAAGACATTGGAAAAATAGGTGTCAACCAATTTTATTGCTGGAATTGTTATATTGAATTATCGGTTTCAAAGGGGAAAATCCATACGCATCAAGTAGAGGAAGATGGTTCATTAAGCTCTCTTGATGATTTATTTGATGAGAATGAGAGAACGATCGGATAACGAAAAGGGGGATCTACTTTGAATCTACGCAATTCATTAATCGCATTAGGTGTTGGGGCTGCAGCATATCGATATGCTCGCAAGCAAGATGTATTTTCAAAACGCAATATGAAAAAAGCGCGTAAGATGATTAAGTCTTATTTATAATCATTTCGATAAAGTGAAAAACTCCCTTATTGACGAGGGAGTTTTTTTACGTATTCATATGCAAATATAAAAGTCCGATTTCCGAGAAAACATAAGATAGACCGTAACATCCAACTCCAAGTATTCCATAATGCCATAATTGCTTCGCTCTTTCTTTTCGCGAGGAGCGAATAAAGAAACCTTTCCAAATACCAAACCCGATACAAATCCATTCAAGAATCATAAAAAGTGCGGATAATACGAGCATAAATAAAACCATAATTAGCCCTCCTGATTATATTTTGATTTTTTGTATTCTCAGGGGTGGTTGTCCTTATTATGTTAAATATATGTACGTCTTTAAAAAACAGTATGGTCTGTATGAAAAGATTTTAAAAGTTTTGCACATAACCTACCCCATTTATTTTCAAAATAAAGGTGGAGGAGGTTTTTCGTGTGAAGAATCTTAAAATCATTTGGATATATCGTTTAGGATTATTGTTACTCGTTTTTCTTTGTTTGCTTGTCTTTTTAAAAATTAAGCCGCTATGGGCACCGATTATTTTTGTGTTTAAAATGGCAATTACACCATTTCTTATTGCGTGTTTCATTGCATATTTATTACACCCGTTAATTGAAAAAATCCATAAGGAAGGGATGCCACGCACACTTGCTATTTTGCTCATTTATGTCCTTTTCTTCGGCGGGATTGGCTATGGAATTTATAAAGGAACACCAATTGTTATAAAGCAGTTGCAAGAGATTAATGAACAATTTCCGCAGTTTACAAAAATGTACGATTCTTGGATGGATGGGGTAACAGAACAAACAGCGAATTTCCCATCATTTATTCATGAAAAGGTGAAACAAATTTTTGTTGGTGTAGAAATGAAGATTCAAGCGCTTTTGAATAAAGTAATGAGCACAGCTCGTGGTGTACTGGATTCATTGCTCATTATTTTCTTAATTCCGTTCATTGTATTTTACATATTAAAAGACTACGGTGAGTTTTATCATACCTTTTGGAAACTAGTTCCAAGTAAATGGCGTAGTACAGGACAAATGCTCGCGAAAGAAATTGACAAGTCACTTGGAAGCTATATTCGAGGACAGTTATTTGTTTGCTTAGTATTAGGGGGAGTATCCGCTCTTTCTTTTTGGTTTATCGGTATGAAATATCCATTGCTGCTCGGTATTATTATTGGGGTAACGGATATAATCCCGTATTTTGGCCCTATTTTAGGAGCCATTCCGACATTGATGATCGCGGCAACGGTATCAACGAGTTTACTCATTAAGGCGGGAATTACAATTGCGATTTTGCAATTTGTTGAAAGTAATATTTTATCTCCTTACATCGTTGGTAAGTCGCTCCGTATGCATCCTGTTATTATTATGTTTGCATTACTAGTTGGGGGAGAAGTTGCGGGGATTGTAGGCTTACTAATATCGGTTCCTATTTTAGCGGTCATTCGCACAGTGATCGTTCATGTAAGGCCTCTTTGGAAAAGAGAAGATATTTAATGTGAAAGCCCTCTATTTATAGAAATAGAGGGCTCACAATCTGCCTATTTAGGTAGTTGTTTTTTTATTTGCTGAACAACCCCGCTCACATCATTTGTTTGAATATGTTTTATTCTTTTCCATTCATCATCATACATAAATACAATTTGATTGCTGAAAAGTCGTTTCTGTTCTTTTAGATTAGAAATTTTTGCGAAAGAGTACTCTTCAAATATTGGGTTCCTACTTAAATCTGGTCCGTAAAAGAAGAGCCTTTTGTTCGTCAAGATTAACAGTCCTGGCCTTGCGACGGAACGATAGATAAATATATCTAATGAACATGCTGCATAAAAAAGGATTTTTTCGTCAGTAGTTAACATTTCTTTAGCTTGATTCAATAAAGTTGTCATTATAATCGCTCCTTTATTGTTAATAATTTAATTATAACAAAAATGTAATATCCAGAAATATTAACAAGTAGTAATTTTTTTGTATGAAAATATCCCTACTTGTTAATAAATACATAATATATAAAGGCTGTTTATAATGACAAGTAGATACTTATGTAGCTATCAGAAATGTATGTGGTACAATATAATTATTATTATCTACATTGACAAACTTAAGAGAATTCTATTATATTTAGTCATATAATACATTAAATCAATGACGGAACAAGTATGTTACAGTCCATTTATAGAGAGAAGCTTCCACTGGCTGAAAGGAGCTTCAAATGAAGGGTAACAGAAAGCTAATCCTGAGAGCAGCTAATCACTGCCGTCTTGCCACGTTACGGCACCATGAGGTGATGAATTGATTGTTATAATAATCAATTCATAATTAGGGTGGTATCGCGAGTTAACTCTCGTCCCTTTTATAGGGGCGGGAGTTTTTTATATTTAAGGAGGAAAATACAATGAAACAACTAACAGGCGCTCAAATTCGTCAAATGTTTTTAGACTTTTTCCAGGAAAAAGGACATGCAGTAGAACCTAGTGCATCACTAGTTCCACATGAAGATCCATCTCTTCTATGGATTAACAGTGGTGTAGCGACATTAAAGAAATATTTTGATGGTCGTGTAATCCCGCAAAATCCACGTATTACAAATGCACAAAAATCAATTCGTACAAACGATATTGAAAACGTAGGGAAAACAGCTCGTCACCATACATTCTTTGAAATGTTAGGAAACTTCTCAATCGGTGATTACTTCAAAGAAGAAGCAATTACTTGGGCTTGGGAATTCTTAACGAGCGACAAATGGATCGGATTCGATAAAGAATTACTATCAGTTACAATCCATCCAGAAGATGAAGAAGCATTCACAATTTGGAATGAGAAAATGGGTGTTCCAAAAGAGCGCATCATCCGCTTAGAAGAAAACTTCTGGGATATCGGTGAAGGACCAAGTGGACCGAATACAGAGATTTTCTATGACCGTGGAGAAGCTTACGGTAATGACTTTAGTGACCCAGAATTATATCCAGGCGGAGAAAACGAGCGTTACTTAGAAGTATGGAACCTTGTATTCTCTCAATTTAACCATAATCCAGACGGTTCATATACGCCGCTTCCTAAGAAAAACATCGATACAGGGATGGGTCTAGAGCGCATGACATCTATCGTTCAAGATGTACCTACGAACTTTGATACAGACCTATTCATGCCGATGATTGGCGCGACAGAATCAATTTCTGGTGAGAAGTATCGTAACGGCGACTTAGAAAAAGATATGGCATTTAAAGTAATTGCTGACCATATTCGTACAGTAACATTCGCTGTTGGTGACGGTGCTCTTCCATCTAACGAAGGCCGTGGTTATGTATTACGTCGTTTATTACGCCGCGCTGTTCGTTATTCGAAGAAATTAAATATCAACCGTCCATTCATGTTTGAATTAGTACCGGTTGTTGGAGAAGTAATGAAAGACTTCTATCCAGAAGTACTTGAAAAGAAAGATTTCATCGCAAAAGTTGTGAAAAACGAAGAAGAGCGTTTCCATGAAACACTTCATGATGGTGAAGCAATTTTAGCTGAAGTAATTGCAAAAGCGAAAGAAGAAAAAACAACTGTTATTTCTGGCGTAGATGCGTTCCGTCTATACGACACATACGGTTTCCCGATTGAATTAACAGAAGAATACGCAGAAGAAGCTGGTATGACAGTTGACCATAAAGGCTTTGAAGCTGAAATGGAAAAACAACGTGAGCGTGCACGTGCGGCTCGTCAAGACGTTGATTCTATGCAAGTTCAAGGCGGTGTCCTTGGCGAAGTTAAAGTAGCGAGCGAATTCGTTGGTTACGGTACAGTTGCAACAGAAAGTAACGTTGTTGCACTTGTGAAAAATGGTGAGTACACAGATAGCTTGCAAGCAGGCGAAGAAGGACAATTAATACTTGATGTAACGCCATTCTACGCTGAGAGCGGTGGGCAAATTGCAGACCGTGGTTATCTTCTTGCTGACGGTGTGAAAGTTCTTGTAAAAGACGTACAAAAAGCACCAAATGGTCAAAACTTACACAAAGTTGTTGTTGAAGAAGGTACATTAACGAAAGAAGCGGCTGTAAAAGCTGTTATCGATACGAAAAACCGTAGTAGCGTTGTGAAAAACCATACAGCAACTCACTTACTGCATCAAGCATTAAAAGACGTACTTGGAACGCATGTTAACCAAGCCGGTTCTCTTGTAACTTCTGAACGTTTACGTTTTGACTTCTCTCACTTCGGTCAAGTACAAGCTGACGAACTAGAAAAAATTGAGCGTATCGTAAACGAGAAAATTTGGGAAAGTATTGATGTTGAGATTTCTCAAAAAGCAATCGAAGAAGCGAAAGAAATGGGTGCAATGGCATTATTCGGTGAAAAATACGGTGATGTTGTACGCGTTGTACAAGTGGGCGATTACAGCTTAGAGCTTTGCGGTGGTTGTCACGTTGATAACACAGCCTCTATCGGTATTTTCAAAATCGTTGCTGAGTCTGGTATCGGTGCAGGAACTCGTCGTATTGAGGCGGTAACTGGCAAGTCTGCATACGAATTAATGAACGATCAAGTAGGTTTATTAAAAGAAGCAGCAGGAAAAATGAAAACAAATCCGAAAGATATTTTAACAAGAGTTGATGGTTTATTTGCTGAAGTGAAACAACTTCAAAAAGAAAACGAATCTCTTGCTGCGAAATTAAGCAATATCGAAGCTGGAAACTTAACTGATTCAGTAATGACAGTTGATGGCGTGAACGTATTAGCAGCGAAAGTAAATGTTGCAGATATGAACAACTTACGTACGATGATGGATGACCTGAAAAATAAATTAGAGTCTGCAGTTGTTGTATTAGCGTCTGTAAATGATGATAAAGTAAATATTTTAGCTGGCGTAACGAAAGATTTAATTAGCCAAGGTTACCATGCAGGTAAGCTTGTGAAAGAAGTAGCTTCTCGTTGTGGCGGTGGCGGTGGTGGCCGTCCTGATATGGCACAAGCAGGTGGTAAAAACCCAGCGCAAGTTGAGGAAGCTTTAGCATTTGTACAAGAGTACGTTAAATCTGTTTCAAAATAAAGAGATAGTAGTGTACAATGGTAGGGAGAGGAGAAGTTCTTCTCCCTATACTTACTCTATAAGTGAGGTGCTTGAAATGGACGGTTTTGATAAAACAATGAAGTTCAGCATTCAAGATGAAAAACAGAGTGTCCATGTAAATGATGTACTTTTAACTGTGTATGATGCACTTCAAGAAAAAGGCTATAATCCGATTAACCAAATCGTCGGTTATTTATTAAGTGGAGACCCAGCATACATACCTCGCCATAAAGATGCACGAAGCATCATTCGCAAGCTTGAACGTGATGAGTTAATTGAAGAGCTTGTGAAGTCTTATTTGAAACATCATCGTGAGGAGTAGTTTATGCGGATATTAGGTTTAGATGTAGGTACAAAAACAGTCGGAGTTGCAATTAGTGACGAAATGGGCTGGACAGCACAAGGATTGGAAACAATCAAGATTAACGAAGAACGAGGTCAATTTGGTTTTGACCGTATTTCTGAGTTAGTAAAACAGTATGATGTGGACAAAATAGTAGTAGGTTTACCTAAAAATATGAATGGTACAATTGGCCCGCGTGGTGAAGCTTGCCAGCAATTTGCAGAAAACCTACGAGAACTGTTACAATTAGACGTTGTAATGTGGGACGAGCGTTTGTCGACGATGGCAGCGGAACGTCTGCTCATTTCAGCTGATGTAAGCCGTAAGAAGCGAAAGCAAGTAATCGATAAGATGGCTGCAGTCGTAATCTTACAAGGATTTTTAGATAGTAAATAAGAGGTGACCAAAATGGAAGAAAATCAAATTACAATTGTAGACGAAAAAGGTAACGAACATTTATGTGAGATTGTTTTCACTTTTGATGCTGAAAAATTTGGCAAAAAATCATACGTAGTCTTCTCTCCAATCGGTGAAGTAGACGAAGATGGAGACCAAATTTATGATGCAATGGCTTATGAGCAAAATGAAGAAGAGGGCGGAACTTTACTTCCGATCGAATCTGAAGAAGAGTGGGAAATGGTACAAGAAATGTTCAACACTCTTGCTGATGAGCAAGACGCAGAATAATAAGTACTGAAAAGATGGACGACATACAGTCCATCTTTTTTTGTATTTATATGTAAAATGAAAGATTTTTTGTCGAAACCACGCAATCCTTTGTAGTATAATGATACGGATTGTAGAAAAATAAAATGGCTATTAAAAGAGCTAGGCGGATTTGTTGTGGTTTTCCATCATGCTGTATAGAAACATATACATATGGTCTACAATTGAATAAGGAGGAAGAGTTTTGGTAGAGAATCAAGTGAAAAAGAAGCGTAGACGCATTTTTTTATTTTCGATTATTGCACTGCTCTTAGTTTGTGGTTCAGTCTATGCATATATTTTATCGGCTTTAGGACCGGTTGATAGCGAGAATAAAAAAGAGATTGAAGTAGAGATTCCTAAGGGCTCATCTACAAGTAAAATTGGTGAGATTTTAGAAGAAAAAGGTGCTGTGAAAAACGGTACAGTCTTTAGTTTTTATGCAAAAGCTAAATCAAAAAATTTACAAGCTGGCACATATTTGTTAAATGCTTCCATGAGTGCTGGGGATGTCATGGAACAAATGTCATCTGGTAATGTACATCGTCCGGCTCTTTATAAAGTGACGATTAAAGAAGGAGCACAAGTAACTGAAATTGCAGAAACGATTGCGGCAGAATTAAAGTGGAATAAAGATGATGTTGTGCGTCAATTAAACGATAAGGCATTTGTTCAAAAAATGCAGCAAAAGTATCCGAAGTTATTGACTGACAAAATCTTTGATAGCAATATTAAATATCCATTAGAAGGTTATTTATATCCTGCGACGTATTCGTTCTATAAGAAAGATACGACGTTAGAAGAAATTGTAATGCCGATGCTTGAGAAAACGAATGCAATCATTGTTCAAAATGAGGCGAAAATGAAAGCGAAGAACTGGGATGTTCATCAGCTTCTTACGCTGTCTTCACTTATTGAAGAAGAGGCTACTGGTTTTACAGATCGTCAAAAGATCTCTAGTGTTTTTTATAATCGTATAGCGAAAGGTATGCCACTTCAAACGGACCCGACGGTATTATACGCGCTTGGAAAGCATAAACAACGTGTATTATACGAGGACTTAAAAGTGAACTCACCGTACAATACGTATGTTGTGAAAGGATTGCCAGTTGGACCGATTGCAAACTCTGGTAAACATTCAGTAGAAGCAGCGTTAGAACCTGCGCAAACAGATTATTATTATTTCTTAGCTGCACCAAGTGGTGAAGTGTATTATGCGAAAACATTAGAAGAACATAATGCATTAAAGCAAAAATATATAACGAAAAAACAGTGAAATGGGGAGGGGTAGCGAAAAAGGTCGCACATCCCTCTTTTTTATGATAAAATATATCGGGTTAAAAACTGGCAGAAGAATCGTTTTTAATATCAAAACGGGACGTACAAGCTAAGGGTGAAGCTGGCTTGTATTTTTATTGCATTCTATGTGTGAAAAGACAAAGGTTTACGCGTCATAGAGGCACTTCTCCATGTAAATAAGGAGGACCAATTATGGAGGATGCAGTTAACGAGTACCTATTATCATTTATTGATCCAAAAGATAAATTAATTCTTGAAATGGAAGAGTATGCAACAGAAAACCATGTGCCGATTATGGATCGACTTGGAATGGAATTTATGCTGCAATTTTTACGTTTAATTGGACCGAAAAGCATTTTAGAACTTGGAACAGCAATCGGTTATTCTAGTATTCGTATGATGCAAGCCATTCCGAATTCTCGTATTGTGACAGTAGAGCGTAATCGCGAACGATATGAAAAGGCACTTGAATATATAGAACGTTCCCCAGTAACAGAGCGTATTTCTGTTATTTACGGTGATGCTTTAGAAACGGGCGAACAAGTGAAAGAACATGGAACATTTGACGTTATTTTTATTGATGCAGCGAAAGGGCAATATCGTCGCTTTTTTGACTTATATGAACCGTTATTAAATCCTGGTGGCGTTATTATTTCAGATAACGTTATGTACCATGGGCTTGTGACGACAAAAGAGAAAATTGAAAATAGACGTACGCGTGGTTTGATTCGTCGTATTAAGACGTACAATGAATGGCTTATGAACCATGAAGGATATGATACAACGATTTTCCCGATTGGTGATGGAGTGGCTGTAAGTAAAAAGAAAGGGTGACAAAGGTATGAAGAAACCTGAATTGTTAGTAACGCCTAGAGCAGTGGCGGATATCGAACCTCTTGCAAAAGCAGGAGCAGATGCAGTAATGATCGGTGAACAAAAGTTTGGTTTACGTTTAGCAGGAGATTTTTCACGTGAAGATGTGAAAGAAGCTGTAAACATTGCACATGAAAATGGTGTGAAAGTATACGTTGCAATGAATGCGATGTTCCATAATGATAAAGTAGAAGAATTAACGGACTATGTTGCATTTTTAAATGAGATACATGTAGATGCGATTGTTTTCGGAGATCCAGCGGTATTAATGGCTGTTCGTGAAGTTGCACCAAACATGAAGTTGCACTGGAATACAGAAACGACAGCAACAAACTGGTTTACTTGTAACTATTGGGGGCAAAGAGGTGCGAAACGCGCTGTATTAGCTCGTGAGCTTAGTTTAGATGAAATTGTTGAATTAAAAGAAAATGCTGAAGTGGAACTTGAAGTGCAAATTCACGGTATGACTTGCATGTTCCAATCAAAGCGTTCATTAGTCGGAAACTACTTTGAGTATCAAGGTCGTAATCTCGATATTGAAAAGAAAAAGTATGAAGAGAATATGTTCTTATATGATCCAGAGCGCAATAATAAATATCCAATTTATGAAGATGAAAATGGTACTCACATTATGAGTCCGAACGATATTTGTTTCATTGATGAGTTAGAGGAACTAATCGATGCTGAAGTTGATAGCTTAAAAATCGAGGGTGTACTAAAAAGTTCTGAATACATTATTGAGGTAACGAAGAAATATCGTAAAGCAATTGATTTATGTGTAGAAGATCGTGATGCGTATTATGACGTGAAAGACGATTTATATAACGAGATAGAAGAAATGCAACCGGTAAATCGTCCGTTAGATACAGGGTTCTTCTTTAAAGAGACGGTTTACTAAACGAGGAGGGTGTAGGAAATGACTGTACAAGAAATTTCACGAGTGATCGATGGCAAACGCGTTATTGTGAAGAAACCTGAACTGTTAATCCCTGCGGGTAACTTAGAAAAATTAAAAGTAGCTATCCATTACGGGGCAGATGCTGTATATTTAGGTGGACAAGAATTTGGTCTTCGTTCAAATGCAGGTAACTTTACGCTGGAAGAAATGGCAGAAGGCGTTGAATTTGCAAAGAAATATGGAGCAAAAATATACGTAACAACAAATATCTTTGCGCATAATGAAAATATGGACGGGCTAGAGGAATATTTAAAAGGGATTGAAAAAGCTGGCGTAACGGGAATTATCGTTGCCGATCCGCTTATTATTGAGACATGTAAACGTGTAGCGCCTTCTGTTGAGGTGCATTTAAGTACACAACAATCACTATCCAACTGGAAAGCAGCACAGTATTGGAAAGAAGAAGGTTTACATCGTCTTGTATTAGCTCGTGAAGCAAGCTATGAAGAGATGAAAGAAATTAAAGAAAAAGTGGATATTGAAATTGAAGCATTCGTCCATGGTGCAATGTGTATCGCATATTCAGGAAGATGTACATTAAGTAACCATATGACAGCGCGTGACTCTAACCGTGGTGGTTGTTGTCAATCTTGTCGCTGGGACTATGATTTAGTTCAAACGGTATCACAACATAAAGATGCAAAAGAGCTTCCTCTATTCCAAGAAGAAGATGCTCACTTTGCGATGAGTCCAAAAGATTTAAATTTAATCTTATCAATTCCGAAAATGATTGAAATTGGAATTGATAGCTTAAAAGTTGAAGGACGTATGAAATCTATCCATTACGTAGCGACTGTAGCAACTGTATATCGTAAAGTAATTGATGCATATTGTGCGGATCCGGATAATTTTGAGTTTAAACAAGAATGGCTAGATGAGCTTGATAAATGTGCAAATCGTGATACAGCTCCTGCATTCTTTGAAGGGGTTCCAGGACATCAAGAGCAAATGTTTGGAAATCATAGTAAGAAAACAACGTATGATTTCGCTGGTTTAGTGTTAGATTATAATGAAGAAACGGGCATCGTAACGATTGAGCAACGTAATCATTTCAAACCAGGACATGAAGTGGAGTTCTTTGGACCAGAAATAGAAAACTTTACGCAGACGGTGGAGAAAATTTGGGATGAGGATGGAAACGAATTAGATGCAGCGAGACATCCGTTGCAAATCGTGAAATTCAAAGTGGATCAACCAGTGTATGTGAATAACATGATGCGCAAAAGCATACTTCAATAAGAAAGAGTGATAGTCGAATGGGGACGAATAAGCCTGTTGTAATTGGAATTGCTGGTGGTTCAGGATCAGGTAAAACGAGTGTAACGAAAGCGATTTTTGACCATTTTCAAGGTCATTCTATTTTAATCTTAGAGCAAGATTATTATTACAAAGATCAAAGCCATTTACCAATGGAAGAGCGTTTAAAAACAAATTATGATCATCCGCTTGCGTTTGATAATGATCTGTTAATTGAACATTTGCAGCAGTTGCTTGCATATGAGCAAATTGATAAGCCTGTATATGACTATACATTGCATACGCGTTCAGAAGAAATTATTCCAGTTGAGCCGAAAGATGTAATCATTTTAGAAGGAATTCTTATTTTAGAAGACCCACGTCTTTGCGAGTTAATGGACATTAAGTTGTTCGTTGATACAGATGCAGACCTTCGTATTTTACGCCGTATGCAGCGCGATATTAAAGAGCGTGGTCGTACGATGGATTCAGTTATTGATCAATACGTAAGTGTTGTACGTCCAATGCACAATCAATTTATTGAGCCTTCTAAGAAATTTGCGGATATTATTATCCCTGAAGGTGGACAAAACCACGTTGCAATTGATATTATGGTGACAAAAATTGCTACAATTCTTGAACAAAAAGTAAATTTGTAATAGCATAGTAAAAGATATACGATAGGAAGGGATTTTTTCCCTTCCTATCGAATACAATGAAACATGCAACCTCATCTATATATAGGTGAGGGCATATTTATATCAAGTTTCCATACATATCTTCTTACTATAAAGAAGAATTTGGAATACGGGGTTGTATGTGACAACTCCACTAGTGCCACGTGTACTAGAAACCTCCGCTAATATAAGTGGGGGAGTTTTCATATGGAACTCCTCTTTTTTCGGGGGATTGGTATATAAAAGGAGTGGAAAATATGGCAACAGAAAAAACATACCCTATGACGCAAGAGGGTAAGCAAAAACTAGAGAACGAAGTTGAACAATTAAAAACAGTAAGACGTAAAGAAGTTGTAGAGCGTATTAAGATCGCGCGTAGCTTCGGAGATCTTTCTGAGAACTCTGAGTATGATGCAGCGAAAGATGAGCAAGCGTTCGTAGAAGGGCGTATTACACAACTGGAAAATATGATCCGTAATGCGGTTATCATTGAAGACAACGGTGAAGAGTCTACAGTTGTAACATTAGGTAAAACTGTAACATTTAAAGAATTACCGGGTGGAGACGAAGAAGCTTACACAATCGTAGGTAGCGCAGAAGCCGATCCATTTGAAGGAAGAATTTCTAACGATTCTCCAATCGCAAAAAGCTTATTAGGTAAGCAAATTGGTGAGAAGGTAGCAATCCAAACACCAGGTGGAGAAATGCAAGTAGAGATTATCTCTGTAAAATAATAAAAAAGATTCTCCCAATTGGGGGAATCTTTTTTATTATTTTAACTTTTTTATACAAATATAAAACTGTTAGAACTTTCAAACAGTTCGACAGGAAAGGACAATAAACTACTAAATAGTTTGATATCATAATTGAGGACTTTAAGTTTTAATTATTTCAACATGGAACAGTTTTAAGGGGGAAAAGAGGGTAAGTATGAAAAAAAAAATATTTACGGTACTGATTTCTAGTATCTCCATATTAGGGCTCACTGCGTGTGGAACTAACGAGGAAGCTACATCATCAAAGGGGGAAAAAGTGAAGCAAGAAGAAAAAAAGGATGATGCTGCAACCGAGAATTCAAAAAGTACAGAAAGTCCAAAAGAGAAAGTAGAATCAAGTATTGATAACAAGAAGTTTGATGATTTTGATTTGGAGTATCAATTAGCTATTGTAATGAAAATATTTCAGAATGTAACGATTAAGTATGATTATGCGATTGGGAATCCAGAATATTTATTACGAGATTCGATGGATCAAAAAACAATAGATGATATGAAGGGTATGTTACAAGAACAGGCAAAGAATAATGATAAACTCCTCAAAGATGAAGTAAATCAAGCATATACATATTTAAAACAATCTAAAATAAGTAATAAAAGTGATATTCAAAAAATAATAGATGCAGAAAATAATTACTTGCAAATTGTAGATAAGATGATTGTGTGTATTGATTCTGTAACAGTTGAAAATGCAAAAGAAAAAAGAAGTGAAATGAACAATTTAAGTGCTGAATACTTAAAGGTAGCAACTCAGGTAACAACAACTGTAATCGAGGTTGCAAAAAATGCTGGAGTGAATGAAACAGAATTTAGATCGCTTCTTATGAAGTTTCTAGAGAAGCCCCAAAAGTAATAATGAATTTAAGTATATTGAGGTAATATAGCTTTAAATTTTGCAGTTTGTATAAATAAAACAGTACCTCGTCTAAACTAAAATAGACGAGGTGTTTTTTATGAAAATGAAACGGAGAATTATAATTGTTTTAATTTGTTTTATGGGTATGATTTTTTTATTACTTTGTCGTTTAATCCAAATACAGATTATAGATACAGAATCGTTTACTGACCGAAATATTAATTTGATTGAAAAAAGTGTTACGCAGCGCACACAATCACTTACAGTAGATAATGGAAGAGGGCATTTTATAGATCGAAATGGTAAGGAAATTGGTGAAGAGAAATATCCAGTTTTAATTATTTTCCCATTTTTACAAATAAAAAATGACATGTTAGAGAAAATTGCGCATATCATTGGTGTGTCGAGACAAGAGATAAGACTGCAAATAAAAAATAAGAATGAAGCATTTATATTACGAAGGGGGAATATCCCATTTCAATTAACGGCCGAGCAGATGGAGAAGGTAAATCGCTTAGATATTTTAGGTATTGTAGCAGCAGAAGTTCGATTGAAGCAAACGGGAGAGGCAAATCATTTAATAGGTGATGTGGGAGAGAATGAACAGGAATTTCAAAAGCGTTATGGAGAAATGAAAAAACTTTCGAAACAAACGCCAATTGGTATTTCCGGATTGCAGCAATCATTTGATGAATTTTTACTAACTGATGGAGAGGCGAAAGTACTATATCAAGTGGATCGACAAGGAGAACCGATTTTCGGGAAACAGGCGAAATATACTTCACCAGGAAATCCATTTTATCCAGTTACTATTCAAACGACAATACATAAAACGTTGCAACGACAGGCAGAAAAGATTATAGATGAAAACGGAATAAAAAAAGGTGGGTTAGTATTACTAGACATAAAGAATAGTGAAGTTTTAGCAATGGTAAGTAAGCCATCTTTACAGATGAGTGATAGGAGTGTATATAAAGCTACACTTGAAAATCAAATGTTAACTCCTCACTTTCCGGGGTCTGTTTTTAAAACAGTAGTTGCAGCAGCAGTAATTGATGAGAATTTGGTGCGGTTTAATCGTACATTTAACTGTAATACGGATTTATACGATGAAAATCTGCCACAAGTTATGATGGGGTCATTAAATTTTAAGGAAAGCTTTGCTAGAAGCTGTAATCGGACGTTTGCCGCATTAGGTAATGAACTAATGCAAAAGGATAGTGAAGTTTTAGAAACGTATTTAGAGGCCTTAGGAGCAAGTCAGAAGGTAGGGTGGAAAGGTTCCGTATTTCATACACCGGAATTTGAGCAATTGCCAGAAGAAAAGAGTGCTATTATTTGGGGAAGCGAAGAAAATAAAGATAGTAGAAAAGCGATTGCCCAAACGATGGTCGGACAAAAAGATGTACGCGTGTCACCTCTAGCTATAGCGAATATGATGGCGACAATTGCTAGAGATGGGGAAAAGCTGGAAGTGAAAGCTGTGAAAAAAATAGTGTATAAAAATGGAACCAACTTTTTTACATTTGAAAACCATAAATTAAATGGGAAACAACTTTCTTATGAAACGGTGAAAAAACTACAAGCGTTATTAAGAGGCGTTGTAACGATGGAGAAGGGAACGGGAACGGCATTTCGTTCGTTGCCACTAAACGTCGCTGGAAAATCTGGGACGGCACAAACAGGAAAAGGAGCGAAGGTGAATCGCTGGTTTGCAGGTTATTTTCCATATGAAAACCCAAGATATGCTTTAGTTGTAGTTGATATAGAAACAGATAGTAACGTAAATGTAGTTACACCAGTTTTTACAGAGCTGGTAGAAGCAATTCATCAATTAGAAAATGAAAAGTAATCTTGCAATTATTTATGAAATGTTCTCATTTCGTGAAAATATTATTGTAAATGTTCAACCTTTCTAGATTTAATGTTACAATAGCAAGTATGAAAAACTGCATGGAGGTTTGAAGAATGGCAGGAGGATCTAGATTTCAACAGAAACAACAAAAACGTCGTCAAAACGGTGTTTTAAATATTGCGATTGCTATTGTATTAGTAGCAGTAGCTATAGTAGCATATCAATTGTTTGTTCCTGATACAAAAGAGCAAGCGTCTCCTAGTGATAAAAAAGTAGCTCAGCAAACAACAAAAGAGAATAAAGCTGAGAAAGCTAAAGGTAAAGAAGAGACGAAGAAGAACGAGCAAGATAAAGCAGAGGCTAAGAAAAAAGAAGAAGAGAAGCAAAAGGCTGAAGAAGAAAAGAAAAAAGCTGAAGAAGAAAAGAAAAAAGCTGAAGAAGAAGCAAAAGCTAATGAGAAAGTATCAGCTGAAAAAACACAGCCAAAGGCAACAGATGCTTATACGAAACCTTCTTGGAAGCCAGTAGGTACAGAACAAGGTGCAACACCTGCGATGACGTTTAAAAAAGGTACAGCAGATTGGAATGAGATGAATCAAGCGATTTCCGCTGCAATTGACGTTCCAGTAGAGCAATTAGTTATTCATAGAATCGGAAATAACGGTAAGAATAAAGCCTACGGTAACGTACAAGATAAGCAATCAGGTAAAAAATATTATGTAAACATTGATTGGGTAGATAATGAGGGCTGGAAACCAGTACTTGTTCAAACTTTAAACTAAAAAAGAGAGGCTCTTAGGAGCTTCTCTTTTTTAGTTAGCGTAATTTTTTTAATTTAAAATGAACAACCGCACTATAATAAGGTCTTTTGCTTTCAGAATCCATAATCATTTGATGCGAGATATGATGTACTTCGAGCATAAGTGCTTTATTATTATCAATTTGCTCACTAATTTTTTTTTCTAAAGAAGCTAAGTCCGCCGCTTCAAAAAACTCTACTTTATCTTCTAACATTTCAAAGGTAAATGACACGAAGACGACCCCTCTCCTATGTAATCACCTATAGTGTAACAAAGAAAAGAAGGAAATACTATGTGCATTTCAATTGACATTTTTAGAAAGAGGGAATATCATACTGATAAAACCGATAAGAAAAAGGGGAATTTTTATGGGCATAGAATTTAATGGTTTATTTGATGAATGGGCTCATACGTACGACTCATTTGTACAAGGCGAAGATATACAATATAAAGAAGTTTTCGCCCATTATGAGGACATTTTAGAGGATGTAGTTAACAAGTCATTTGGCAACGTATTAGAATTCGGTGTTGGTACTGGCAATTTAACAAATAAATTATTACTTGCTGGTCGCACAGTTTACGGTATAGAACCGTCACGCGAAATGCGTACTATTGCAAAAGAGAAATTACCAAAAGAGTTTTCAATTACAGAGGGTGACTTTCTTTCATTTGAAGTCCCAAATTCAATTGATACTATTGTGAGCACCTATGCATTTCATCATTTAACAGATGAAGAAAAAGATGTAGCAATTGCGAAGTATAGTCAATTGCTAAACAAAGGTGGTAAAATAGTGTTTGCTGATACGATATTTGCAGATCAAGATGCATATGATAAAACTGTTGAAACAGCAAAACAAAGAGGTTTTCATCAGTTAGCAAACGATTTGCAAACAGAATACTATACACGTATTCCTATCATGCAATCTATTTTTGAAAACAATGGCTTCCATGTAACGTTTACGAGATTAAATCATTTTGTATGGGTAATGGAGGCAACTAAGCAATAGAAAGAGGGATTAGATTGAGAATTGCTGTAATTGGAGCAATGGAAGAAGAAGTACGTATTTTACGTGACAAACTAGAACAAGCAGAAACAGAAACTGTTGCAGGTTGTGAATTTACGAAAGGGCTATTGGCAGGACATGAAGTAATCTTGCTAAAGTCTGGTATTGGTAAAGTAAATGCAGCGATGTCAACGACAATTTTATTAGAAAGATATAAACCTGAAAAAGTAATCAACACTGGTTCAGCTGGTGGATTCCATCATTCTTTAAATGTTGGAGATGTGGTTATTTCAACAGAAGTTCGTCATCATGACGTAGATGTTACAGCATTTAACTACGAATATGGTCAAGTGCCAGGAATGCCACCTGGATTTAAAGCTGATGAGGCATTAGTTGCATTAGCTGAGAAATGTATGCAAGCAGAAGAAAATATTCAAGTTGTAAAAGGTATGATTGCAACAGGTGATTCATTTATGAGTGATCCGAACCGCGTTGCAGCAATTCGTGATAAATTTGAAGACCTTTATGCAGTAGAAATGGAAGCAGCAGCTGTTGCGCAAGTATGCCACCAATATGAAGTTCCGTTTGTTATTATTCGTGCACTTTCTGATATTGCTGGTAAAGAATCAAATGTTTCATTTGATCAATTTTTAGATCAAGCAGCTCTTCATTCTACAAACTTTATCGTAAAAGTACTAGAAGAGTTAAAGTAATGTAACAAAAAGGCAACTGTCTCATATAAAGAAAATACATACAGTTGCCTTTTCTTTATTGGCAAATAAGGGGGAGAACACGATGAATGTATATCGTGGCGTTCATGAGTTGATTGGCCATACACCAATCGTAGAAATTACTCGTTTTTCACTTCCGAAAGGAGTCCGTTTATTTGCAAAGCTTGAATTTTACAACCCAGGCGGAAGCGTTAAGGATCGTTTAGGAAGGGAATTAATCGAAGATGCACTAGAAAAAGGGCTTGTTACCCAGGGCGGAACAATTATTGAACCGACGGCTGGAAATACCGGTATTGGACTGGCACTTGCAGCGTTAGAACATGATTTACGCGTCATTGTTTGTGTACCAGAGAAATTTAGTGTTGAAAAGCAAGAATTAATGAAAGCGTTAGGTGCAACGGTCGTGCATACACCGACTGAGCAGGGAATGACCGGCGCAATTGCAAAGGCAAAAGAATTAGTAAAGGAAATACCGAATTCATACTCTCCAAGTCAGTTTGCTAATGAAGCAAACCCTCGTGCTTATTTCAAAACACTAGGTCCTGAACTTTGGGATGCACTGAATGGAGAGATTAACATATTTGTTGCAGGGGCAGGAACTGGCGGTACGTTTATGGGAACTGCGTCTTATTTAAAAGAGAAAAACATTGATATTAAAACGGTTATTGTAGAACCAGAAGGATCTATTTTAAATGGTGGTAAGGCTGGTTCACATGAGACAGAAGGAATTGGTCTTGAATTTATTCCACCATTTTTAAAAACATCTTATTTCGATGAAATTCATACGATTTCTGATCGAAATGCATTTTTACGTGTAAAAGAATTGGCGCAAAAGGAAGGTCTTCTCGTTGGAAGTTCTTCAGGAGCGGCATTCCATGCAAGTTTGCTTGAGGCTGAAAAAGCAAAACCAGGTACAAATATTGTAACGATTTTTCCAGATAGTAGTGAGCGTTATTTAAGTAAAGATATATACAAAGGATGGGAATAAAAAATGAGAGCAAAGACAAAGTTAATTCATGGTATTCGCATAGGAGAACCTTCAACTGGATCTGTAAACGTACCGATTTATCAAACGAGTACGTACAAACAAGAAGCAGTTGGTAAGCATCAAGGATATGAATATTCACGAACAGGTAATCCAACTCGTTCAGCTTTAGAAGAAATGATTGCAGTATTAGAAAATGGTCATGCTGGATTTGCATTTGGTTCAGGGATGGCAGCTATTACAGCAACAATTATGTTATTCTCAAAAGGAGATCACGTCATTTTAACAGACGATGTTTACGGTGGAACATACCGCGTTATTACAAAAGTACTAAACCGTTTCGGCATTGAGCATACCTTTGTAGATACAACAAACCTAGAGGAAGTTGTAGAAGCAATTCGCCCAAATACGAAAGCGATTTATGTGGAAACACCGACGAATCCGTTACTGAAAATTACTGATATTAAGAAAATATCCACTCTTGCAAAAGAGAAAGATTTATTAACAATTATTGATAACACATTCATGACGCCGTATTGGCAGTCACCAATTTCTTTAGGAGCAGACATTGTACTTCATAGTGCAACAAAATATTTAGGTGGGCATAGTGATGTGGTTGCAGGCCTAGTAGTTGTAAATAGCCCACAATTAGCAGAAGACCTTCATTTCGTACAAAACTCAACAGGAGGCATTCTCGGACCACAAGATAGCTTCTTACTACTTCGTGGTTTAAAAACACTAGGAATTCGTATGGAAGAGCATGAAACAAATTCACGCGCAATTGCTGAGTTTTTAAATAACCATCCAAAAGTAAATAAAGTATATTATCCGGGTCTTGAATCACATCCAAATCACGAATTAGCAACAGAACAAGCGAACGGATTTGGTGCAATCATCTCATTTGATGTAGATAGTGAAGAAACATTAAATAAAGTACTAGAAAAACTACAATATTTTACACTTGCTGAAAGTTTAGGAGCAGTAGAAAGCTTAATTTCTATTCCATCACAAATGACACATGCATCTATTCCAGCTGATCGCCGTAAAGAATTAGGAATTACAGATACATTAATTCGTATTTCTGTCGGTATTGAAGATGGTGAAGATTTAATTGAAGATTTAGCACAAGCGTTAGCATAATAAAAATGTACTGCTCTATATGAGCAGTACATTTTTATTATGCTAATTTGTGAAATGTTTCACAAATTAGACACACACAAATGAAATGATTTCCTGTATATTAAATTCATGAAATGTTACTCACGAACAAACTTGTGAAATATTTCACAAACAATGAGGTTCATGTAAGAAGGCAACTCTATTTTTTTTACGATAATAGGGACTTATTTTGACCTATAGGGACATATAAGGACCACGATAGTAGAATAGGAGGAAATTTACATGGTAGTCAAAGAGAAAGTTGTAAATGAAATGCAAGAGGTAAAAGAGATGATTGATACGTTAGTGAAGAACGGTCAAAAAGCTTTACAAGCATTAGATAGTTTTACACAAGAGCAAATTGACAACATTGTTCATGAAATGGCACTAGCAGGTGTTGATCAACATATGCCACTTGCGAAATTGGCTGTTGAAGAAACGGGCCGTGGTGTATATGAAGACAAATGCATTAAAAATATTTTTGCCACTGAATATATTTGGCATAGCATAAAGAAAGATAAAACGGTAGGAATTATTCACGAAGATCCTCATGAAGAAATAATAGAAATTGCGGAACCTGTCGGTGTAGTAGCAGGAGTAACACCAGTAACTAATCCAACGTCGACAACGATGTTTAAAGCATTAATCGCAATAAAAACGAGAAATCCAATTATTTTCGCATTTCACCCTTCTGCACAAAACTGTTCCATTGCAGCGGCGAAAACAGTATATGATGCAGCAGTGAAGGCTGGTGCACCAAAACACTGTATTCAATGGATTGAAAGACCTTCTGTCGAAGCAACGAAACAATTAATGAACCATGAAGGTGTTGCACTCGTTCTAGCAACTGGAGGAGCTGGTATGGTGAAATCAGCTTATTCTACTGGCAAACCAGCGTTAGGTGTAGGCCCTGGTAATGTACCATGTTATATAGAGAAATCGGCACATGTTAAACGAGCTGTTAATGATTTGATTTTATCGAAAACGTTTGATAACGGAATGATTTGTGCATCAGAACAAGCTATCATTGTAGATAAGGAAATTTATGATGATGTTAAAACAGAAATGATTGCAAACAATTGTTACTTTGTAACAGAAGAAGAGAGAAGAAAATTAGAAAAGCTTGTTATTAATGAAAATACATGTGCAGTAAATAGCGATATTGTAGGGAAATCAGCACAGTACATTGCCGAATTAGTAGGGATTACTGTACCTGAAGATACAAAAATTCTTATAGCTGAAATTAAAGGGATCGGAGCAGCGTATCCACTATCTCGTGAGAAACTGAGCCCAGTATTAGCTTGTGTAAAAGCAAATTCATTAGAAGAAGGATTAACATACTGCGAAGGAATGTTAGACCTTGGTGGCTTAGGGCATTCAGCAGTCATTCATTCTACAAATAAAGAAGTACAAAAACAATTTGGATTACGTATGAAAGCTTGCCGTCTCATCGTAAATGCACCTTCATCACAAGGGGGAATTGGCGATATATATAACGGATTTATTCCATCACTTACGCTTGGTTGTGGTTCTTACGGGAAAAACTCAGTTTCCCAAAACGTAACGGCGACTCATTTATTAAATATAAAAAGGCTGGCAAATAGAAAAAAGAATATGCAATGGTTCAAATTACCACCAAAAATTTATTTTGAAAAACATGCGACAGCATATTTAGAAAACATGCCCAATATTTCACGTGCGTTTATTGTAACGGATCCAGGAATGGTGGAGCATGGTTATGTAGATACAGTTACACACTATTTACGTAAACATGTAAATGATGTGAAAGTTGAAGTTTTCTTTGAAGTCGAGCCAGATCCATCAGATGAAACTGTTTTTAAAGGTGCGGACATGATGAAAAGCTTTAAACCAGATGTAATTATCGCACTTGGTGGTGGTTCAGCTATGGATGCAGCAAAAGGGATGTGGCTATTCTATGAGCACCCAGAAACAACATTCTATGGAATTAAACAGAAGTTTTTAGATATACGAAAACGCACATGTAAATATCCGAAATTAGGAAATAAAGCGCAGTTTGTTGCAATTCCAACAACATCAGGAACAGGGTCAGAAGTGACGCCATTTGCGGTTATTACAGATAAGAAAAATAATATAAAGTATCCGCTCGCAGATTATGAATTAACACCAGATGTAGCGATTGTTGATCCACAATTTGTAATGACAGTACCACCTCATGTAACAGCAGATACTGGCATGGACGTATTAACACATGCAATTGAAGCATATGTGTCTGTTATGGCAAATGATTATACAGATGGTTTAGCGTTAAAAGCAATTGATCTCGTATTTAAGTATTTACCGAGAGCATATGAAGATGGAAATGATGAAGAAGCTCGAGAAAAAATGCATAATGCTTCCGCAATCGCAGGTATGGCATTTGCAAATGCATTCCTAGGTATTAATCACAGTTTAGCACATAAACTTGGACCAGAATTCCATATTCCACACGGACGTGCAAATGCAATTCTTATGCCGCACGTAGTCCGCTATAATGCTATTAAGCCAAGAAAACACGCATTGTTCCCAAAATATGAGCACTTTGTAGCGGATGAACGCTATGCACATATTGCGAGAATGCTCGGACTTCCAGCGAGTTCAACAGCAGAAGGTGTGGAATCACTCGTTCAAGCAATTATTGCGCTTGGAAAAAGCTTGAATATTAATATGAGCATTGCAGGGCAAGGAGTTGCTAAAGAACAATTTGAAGAGGTTGTCGGAGTGTTAGCAGAAAGAGCTTTTGAAGACCAATGTACAACAGCTAATCCAAAATTACCGCTTATTTCAGAACTGAAAGAAATTTATATGGAAGCATATAAAGGCCTGTAATAGATATGAAAGAGTCGCATTTAAGCGGCTCTTTTTCTTTGGAAAACATCTCCCAGATTGGCTCTATTTACTTGTCTTTAAGCTTCATAGAATATGATACAGTGAGGAGGGGAGTGATAAATAAATGAAAGAATTACAACAAAAAATCGCAGATTATATCCGATTCGGACAAGTGCTTCTTGCAGTAAGTACATTTTTGATGGTTGGTTTATTAATTCCGAATGGAGCAAAAGAGACGGTACAAACTTTTGTTATGATGGGGAGTATCATATTATTTTTAAGTTTGTCATTCCTCTTCTTTAGGCGTGTTAAAGCGATGCGTGATCAATTAGAGGAGAGCGAATATGAAGAGAATTGTTAAATGAGGCGCTACGAAAAGAAGAACTCTTTTTGTAGCGTTTTTTCGTTTTTTGTAGAAAATGTATGCGTTTCACATTGACAATGATAATCCTTATCGATTAAAGTGGAATAGTAATCGATGATTATCCTTATCGATTAGAGGTGAAAGAATGAAAAAATCCATTACGCTTTTCACAGCGATCTTATCTATTTTTTTCTTATTAAAATGTACATATTAAAGCTGGAGAAATTGCTAGTTTAATCGGTCCTAATTGACCGCAAGAGTTCTTATGTGCGGTAAACTTTCCACTTGAAAAATTGGAAAGTTTACCGCCCGTTAGAACGGGATAAGTATCTAGTATATTTCGAAATCCTACACCCCCCTCAGTTGTAGTTTTCTTTATACTAGTGATGATATGGATGCAGTAGACACTCTTTTGTCTACTGCTTTTTTTTTGATATAATACAACTTGTTAAGACTGAATCTTCTTTCTTTTTAGCGGTTTTCTTAATACAAAGCATTCAACACTTACGTAATTTGAAATATGTTGTTATGTAATGAGGTTCAAAATGATGGGAGTGAATAAAAGAGTGTTCCATACAGATCGCCTACAATTTCGCAAATATACAATGGATGATTTACAGTTCTACGCTTCGTTATGGGGGAATGAGAAGGTAATGCGTTATATTGGAAATGGAACGTTAAAAACATATATGCAATGCAAAAAAAGTTTGGAGGAGTGGGTACTTCCGAATTATAAAAATGGTCTCGGTTTATTTGTAATGATTGAAAAGGAAACGGGCATACGAATTGGTCATGCAGGGCTTGTCAAGCAGAAAGTAGATGGAAAAGAGGAAATTGAGATTGGTTATTGGCTACTTCCTAAGTATTGGGGGAAAGGATATGCGAAAGAGGCCGCGGCAGCATTTCGAGACTATGGTTTTCAAGCGTTACAAATGAATAAATTAATTTCACTTATTAATCCGAACCACCCAGCTTCAATATTTGTCGCTAGAAAAACAGGGCTTAGCTATGAAAAAACAACTGCATTTCATGGAATTGATGTCCTAGTTTATTCTATTAAGAGAGTTGGATGAAAAAATTCACTTTTTTAAAGGTGAAATGTCCTTTTTGAAGAATGGTATATAAAAATAAAAGGAGGGATTAAATGTATATTTATCATAATGGACTAATTATTCGTGAAGGAACGAATGGAGTGCCAGCATATGCAATTAAAACATTATTTGAAGATGCTGGCTGGAGTAATGATAATATCCCTTCTTGGCAAATTGAAAAATTTACGATAGCATTTGAAAATTCAACATGGGCTTTCACAATTTGGGATGAAGAAGAGATGGTCGCGATGGTTAGAGTGATTTCTGATCAAATCATGGTTGCTAACATAGTAAATTTAGTTGTGAAGTGTGAGTATAGAGGAAAAGGATTAGGTAAGAAACTTGTGGCTCTTTGTTTGCAAAAGCTTCCACATGGCGATTGGTTTGCGCATACATCTGCTAACAATTTTGATTTTTATAGAAGCTGTGGTTTTGAAGTAAGAGAGTTATCAAGAAATGGAACATGTGCGTACTATGGGTATCAAGTGGCAAAAAGGGATGGCCATCGATAAATGAGCGGAAAGTAAAGAAAAATCATAGTTAAGTAATTCTGATTCTTTTCATAATAGAAAATGAATTAAGGCTCATTTTATGGTAAAATGAAAGAAAATTCAGTCATTATTAGGGGGATAAAAATGAGTATAAAAGTTGGGGATGTATTTAAATACGAAAGAAAGTTTACCGAGGAAGAAGTTTTTGAATTTGCAAATATTACAGGCGATAAAGGTAGACATCATATGGAATATGATGAGAATGGACGATTAATGGTTCATGGCTTATTGACTGCTAGCATTGGGACGAAAGTAGGCGAAGAGTTACATTACATCGCAAGGGAATTAGTAAGTGAGTTTATTAGACCAGTTTTTACAGGGGATACGATTACTTGTGAACTAACTTTAACAAATATTGAACAAATGGAGGGGTATAAAAAAGTTTCAATAGAGTCAGTTTATCGTAACCAACATGAAAAGACTGTACTAGTCGGGACAAGTTATGGAATTATACGGGAATAAAAAAGAAGCCTGTTTGAAACAGGCTTCTTTTTTATTATTTAGTAAACACGTTTTCGATTTTCCGCATGACTAGAGATAAGTAATAATGCAGTTTCTTCACCTACATTACGAACAATATGAGGAACACATGCATTCCAGGAGAAAGAATCACCTTCTTCTACAATTGCAATATCTTCCCCATGTTGAACTTCTAGTTTTCCACGTAATACAAGGTGACATTCTTCCCCTTCATGAGCATTTGGTGAGTTTTCTTTCGGAAACCCGGTAGGAATTTCTACTAGAGATAGGCGAAGACCACCTTGCTCCGCAACATGTTCAATTCTTTGTTCATCTTTTCCGTATACACTGTATTTACGTTCTTCTTTTTTTACAACTTTCAACCGATCTTTTTGTTCTAATAATAAATAGGGAAGGGGAACGTTTAAAAAATTGGAGATCGTTTCTAAAGTTGAGATAGATGGTGATGTTTTATTATTTTCAACCTGACTCATAAAGCCTTTAGAAAGGCCTGTTCCTTCACAAATTTGTGCGATTGTTATCCCTCTACGTTGACGAATTTCACGTATTGCAGAACCAATGTTCATAAAAATCAAGCTCCTTTTTGTAAACAACTATTTGTATCATAGCAAAAAAAATATATTTTTTCCCACTGAAAATGAATTGACGAATAAAAATAATTAGTGTATGTTTTGTAATGTAAATAAAAGTTCTGTATGAGAAAACTATAAAGGAGAGAAAGAAATGAATCAACATATCGGTAACTTAATTATTCGTATCGTGTTAGGGGTAACGTTCTTTATGCACGGTTTAACAAAATTCCAATCAGGAATTGACAATATTGCAGGGTGGTTCACAAGCATTGGTTTACCAGGAGGACTTGCATACGGTGTAGCAACAGTGGAATTAGTTGGTGGTCTATTGTTAATTCTAGGTTTAGGTGTAAGATATATTGGATTATTATTTGCACTTGTTATGGTTGGAGCAATTGTAAAAGTGAAATGGTCAGCTGGTTTATTAGGAGATGGAAAAAATCCTGGCTTCGAATTAGAACTTGCATTGTTAGCGATGGGTGCGTACTTATTTGTTGCAAAAGCAGACGGTTTTATAGATAATTTCTTAAAAGAAAAAGTGTTTAAAAAAGCTTAATTTACATGGGGGGCTAACAAGATGAGTTTTCAACTTCATTCCGATACAACACTTGATGTTGTTCATTTATACGTATCAAATATAAAGAAATCACTAGAGTTTTATACGGAAGTACTAAGCATGAAAGTGTTAAAAGAAGATGAAACAGTCGTTACATTTGGGAATGAAAATGACGAGCCACTCCTTATCATTGAAGAAAAGAAAGAAGCTTTTCCGAAACAAAGAGGGAGAACAGGGTTATATCATTACGCAATTTTATTACCAAGCAGACAGGATTTAGCGAATGTTCTTCGTCATCTTGTAGAGATGGTATATCCACTGCACGGCGGAGCCGATCATTACTTTAGTGAAGCCCTTTATTTAGCTGATCCAGATGGAAACGGGATTGAAATTTATCATGATCGCCAAAAAGAAATTTGGCGTGATGAAAATGGAGAGCTACCATTTGTTAGTAACCCGTTAGCCGGTGAAGAATTATTACAGCAAGGAAGTACATGGAATGGCTTTCCAGCTGGTACTGTGATGGGGCATATTCATTTCCATGTAGCTGATTTGGAAGAAGCGAAACGTTTCTATGTTGATGGTCTTGGTTTTGAAGTAACCATCCCAGCTCGTAATGGAGCGTTGTTCGTATCCGCAGGTGGTTATCATCACCATATTGGTTTAAATACATGGCAAGGTGAAGGGATACCACCGCAAATGCCAAATTCCGTCGGCTTGAAATATTTCACAATTGTACTAGCGGATGAAAAACAAAAAGAACAAGTATGTGAAAGCTTAAAAAATATTGGCAAGATTGCTACGTACAAAGATGGAATATTACAAGTTGAGGACCCATTTGGACATTGTATACATTTCAAAATAAAAGGAGAAGCCTAAAAATGGCTTCTCTTTTTTACTTTCTTATAATTGCTTTTTCGTTTTGTAAAAATAGTTCATCAAATTGCTTCGCAAGCTCAAAATCTAGTTTCGTTAAACCTTTTGCATTCCATGATGACAAAGTAATAATGACTGCTTTATACTGGATAAGGATAAATGGATGGTGATTATGTTCTTCTGATAGTTTGGCGGCTTCAGAGACAAATTCGACTCCTTTTAAGTAGTCGGAAAACATATATTTTCTTTCGATCCATTTTTCATCTTTCACTGTCCATTTATCCAGCTTTGCTAATTCCTCTTGTACTTCTTCATTATTTAATCGTAGCATCATTTTTCACATCCTTTATCTGTAGTAGTGCAAGACCATTGTTAATAAGACGCGTTACAGCTTCGTCAGTTGTGAAGGTAGAAAGTTGTTGTAATAATGCTGCTGATGCTTCATGACCTTTGTTATGTTCTAAAAGCAATTCTAAAATTTCAAGACGAAGCAACCATTCTTTCGGATAAAATTTATTTAATACTTCTTGGATTGCTACTAATTGCTCGACATGCGCGCCGTGTAAAGTACCTTCACCTCGAATATCACGAACCGTTTGATACATACGTTCAAGCTCAGTCAGTACAAGCGGATCAGGAGTTTCTTGTACTTCTTCATCCATTGGGAAAAATGCAGCTGCATCTGCCGCTCCTGGGAATACAGAAGTGATTTGTGAGCCGACAGCCATATCAAATGCTCCCCATGAAGGATCAAATAATAAGCGATCTTTATGAGTAACTGTACAATCTATAAAGGAGATAAGAGCAATCTTTTTATCATTCTTTACAATGTCTGTTACTGTTCCTTTTACATGAATGCCACTTGCAAAAGTAAACTCTGCACTATTTCCAATTGTAATGCATAATGATTGTAATTGTTCTTCTGTACAATTTTCTAATGCAATATCTCCATCTAGTAATCCGATTGGTGTCCCGAATCCATCGCTATGCACAGATGTAGAATGATTTGCTAACTGTTTATTATGAATTGCTAATGCAGTTGGTGTATTTGTTCTCATATAAATGACTTCACCAGTATCATTTTTAATTGTCTCTGTAAATGTACCTGTAATTTGTAATCCGCTACTTAGCTCAGTTGTAGCATGGTTTTCGGAGCGGATTGCTTTTTCTAATCCTTCTGTGCCACCTGTTTTAAATGCCATCGTTTCAGAGAACTTCTCAAGTGCCTCAGTCAACTCTTCAAATGATTCGCAAACAAATAGCTGTGGCTGCATTTTTGTTACGTCATAAGTTGTACCTGTACAAGCTTCAATTGAGAATGGGACTTTCTTTACAGCATCTGTTAAACAATGCTTACTTTCACCGACAGAGGAAAGGAGACCAGCACCGTAAATTTTCGGGTCATCTATATTACCGATTAGGCCATATTCCACTGTCCACCAGAATAGACGTGAAATTTGTTCTGCTTCTGATAAACCAGAAACTAAGTTTTGTTTTTCGATTACAGCATTTTCAGCAGCTGCAACTTCTTCAGGTGTAGAAGTCGGGCTTTCTTTTACAATCGTTAATGTACGAACAGCTTCGAAAGCTTCATGTTCTTCTTTGGTGGAGAAAGCTTTCGCTCCAATTTGTCCAAATCGTTTCACATATTTTGCATATGTAGGATCGAGTAAAATCGGTGCGTGTCCTGCTGCTTCATGAACGATATCAGGAGCTGGTGTATACTCGATATTTTCTACTTTACGAATATCTGTTGCGATTGGTAGTAATCCGTGCCCCTGAAAATCAAAGAATGCGACGCCGGGAATAAGTCCGTCAATCGTTACGGCGCCCCAGCCGCTTGGTGCTAAACAGTCATTCATTTCTTCTACTTTTGGAATCGCATCTATATTAATACCAGATGATTGTAGTCCATTAACGTATGCTGGATGAGCAACATCTTTTAAGAAGTTATGGTTTTGTTTCATAATGTAACGCCAAACAGCGTGATTCACCGGCGTGTATTGATCATAATGCTGTGTGGATACGAATGGTTTTAAATGTGATGGAATTTTTGTTTTCTTTGTCATTTAGACATCCTCCTTTTTTTCTATAAAAATGAATACCGGTTCGTATAGCTTGTACCACCTCCCTTCAAAATTGTAAGCGCTTATAGAATTTTATCATAAGATTCGGAATTATTTAACAACTGTTTGCGTGAGAAATAGAAAAAGCCCCTATCGGAACATCCGATAGGGGCGAAAGAATCGCGGTACCACCCTATTTGTAAGTGAAAATATACTTACATCTCAACTAATGATAACGGAAAAACTCCGTCTTTTCCTTCATGCATAAAAGCACTACGAAAAAGAAGCTCCAGAATTGTAATTCGTACTTATATATGTGCTAATTTCCACCGACCATTAGCTCTCTGAAACAGGGATACAAGATACTACTGCGATTCTTTCAACGCGTATATATGAAGTTATTTAAAAGGGAAGGACGCAAAAAAGTCCCTATCGGAATATCCGATAGGGACGATAAAAATCGCGGTACCACCCTATTTGTAAACAACTAATTGTTTACCACTTACTTTAAGATAACGGAAAGATCCGTCTTTCTCTTCATGCATAAAAAGCATTACGGGAAAGAAGCTCCAGAATTGTAATTCACGCTTGTATATGTACTGATTTGCACCAACCATCAGTTCTCTGAGACAGGGATATAAGTCGCTACTAGTATTCCTTCAAAGCCGATATATAATTCGTTCAACTAAACTATGTTTTGTATTATAAAACTATATTGAAAAGCTTGTCAACAATAATTTTATTATTTTACTTCTAAATCAACGTTTAAATTAGATGTATTTTCAGTTGCATCAGTTGCAACAATGAAACTCTCTCTAATAAAAAAAACTAATTTTCAGAAAAAAATTACATTTCTATCGTTAATTATAAAGACCGATGTTGGCTAAACTATACATTTGACATAATTCATACCGATCCTCTTTGAATTAAAAATTTCTTGGGAAATTTTTTGGGATTATGTCGAATGGCTACAACATGCATATAGCAAGCGGAATGTGAGGGATGCTATAGGGAAAAATAGGGGTGTTATATGAAAAAGTTTATAGTAAGTGGCAGCGTGAGTTTGTTTCTTTTTTTCTGTACAATTTCTATTATTAGCGCAGAAAATAATAGAGTAAAAGTTGCTTTTATTCGTAATCATGATCTTTGGATTAAAGTCGATGAAAAAGAAAAGCAGATTACAAAAGGAGAGTACATAACAGGGCCGAAATGGTCATATGATGGAGGATGGCTTGCATATGCAAAAGGAAAGAAGCGAAATCATCTTGAACTGTATCGGCTGAAAGATGGAAAGAAAGTTACACCGTTTCAATCAGAAGCATCGAATTATCAATGGTCACCAATAGAGAATGTAATTGCATTTGTATTTGCACGTACATTAAATACGTTTGATGCTGAAAAAAAGAAAGCAGATTTTGAAAATGTATCAGCTGGTGTAGGTGACTATGCATGGTATCCTGATGGTAAGAGGTTTCTTGTATCATCTGAAGCGTATTTACTTCCAACAGGATGGACAGGAGCTCAGCTATATGAAATGGAAAAGGATGCAAATATGAATCCTCATAAGATGAAACATTTATATGCACTACCGAATGAGCATGATGACTTTTTAGCATTAGTTGCAAGTGGATTTAAGTGGTCACCAGATCAAAAGTGGATTTCGTTTTTAGCAGTACCAACAGCTTCTTTGTCAGCGGATAGTAATACACTTTGTTTAATTCGAGCGGACGGCAGTCGTTTTGAAAAAATAGATCAAATGTTGTTAAATACACAATGGTTTCAATGGTCGCCATCAAAAAATATATTGGCGTATATTGAAGGTAGCGGAAGAGTTGCATTAGAGAATAAACATTTAAAAGTAAAAGAATTACCAGCCCTACAGCAAAATACATTTACTCCAAAAGGATATGTTGATTGGGACTTCACATGGAAGAACGATAAAGTAATTATCGTTTCAAGGGCAAAGGAAGCAGAACTATCGATACATCCGGAAAAAAGGCCACTACCAACTTTATATGAGATAAATAGTACAAGCGATGAACAACATCAAATCACAAAGCCACCTTATAATCAAGGTGATTATAATCCTATCTTTATAAAGAAGAGCAATCAATTAATGTGGATACGTTCAAATCGTAAGAAAGCTGATGTATGGCTTGCTCATAGCGATGGGAAATATGAAAAGAAGTGGATTGAAAATATAGATGTACCAGAGTGGTATTATGAGAAATGGAATTGGGAAGATGTCATTTCGGTGAAAGACGAGTAAAAAATCCTGCCTGAAATATAATTTTTAGGCAGGATTTTCAATGTTATTTATGCGTCTTATTTGGCTTTTTTTTCGCAGGGTTTCCATTCCCTTGATGTTTTCTATTTTGTTCATCTTTTGCTTGCTTTTCATGCAATGTATCTAAAAAGTCATTTGAGTTACTCATTTTTATATCTCTCCTTTTTTCATTTCGTCCTAATTACTATAACCATTTAGGAGGAAAATCATGAGATAAAAGTTAAGCACTTAGTTTTCTTCGGTAATATAAGTAAAATATTCTATACGTAATAAATAGCATAAGTAAAACTAGTAACTCTATATTTTCTTTTGAAATAGCCTCGAAAGGGTCTGGCAAGTAAGGGGATTTTTCGCTCGCTCCTAAATCTAACTATTTGTTTAAGAGATTAATGATGCAAAAAATGAAAACACCGGACCAGCTTGCGATAATTGCTTGTTGCTTAATTTTTGCTTCACGTTCATCATCTGTAATCCAAGGATTAGCAGTTTTATCACTATTAAAAAAGCTATTTATGTATCCCTATATGATCATTCCGATAAAGACGATAATCCATTTCATATTTGTGGTCCTTCTCTTCTTGTAAAAAATTCATATAGCAGGAATGAAGAATAAAATAGGGAAGGAATATGTGAGACTATTTTATATTGAGAGGAAGAGGAGTATGAAACTTGTCTTTGTTCGTCATGGTGAAGGTGAACATACAAAGGATTTACCATTAAGTTTGCAAGTGGTGAATCCGCCGTTGACGGGAGTAGGAAAGAAGCAGGCTGAATTGCTTCAGTGCCATGTACCATTACAAGACAGGGATATATTAATCGCTAGTCCTACACTTCGAACACTACAAACTGCGACAATGTGGAGTTCGAATGTTGTTTGTCAAAAAATCGTTCATCCATATATATCCCCACGCATTTTCCCTTATCGTGAATTAGCTAAAACATTGCCGTGTGATCAATTGTTAGATCGAAAGATAATTAGAAATTTATTTCCACATTTTTCGTTAGAAGAAAGTACAAATGAACTGTTATGGAATGAGGGAATCAATATAATCCGAGAGAAGGAATTTCAACAAATAGTAGGTGAGTTTCTGCATTGGTGCTATCAGTTAAAAGCAGAAAAAGTTTGTATCGTTTCGCATGATGGAACAATTACAGCTTATAGACAATATTTACAAAAAGTAGTTTTAACGAGAGATGATTTTTTAGAAGAAACGGGGATATATCAAATAGATTTATAGGGAGGGGATGTCAAATGAACATTGCACTAGTAGTTGGCTATAACTCTGATTTGGAAGCGCAATCAATTCGAGCAACACTTGAATATTTTGGGGCGAGAGTTGTGACATATTGGATCGGTAGACCGAAAGATTTCATCGATGTTCTTTCCGGAAAGACTTTATATAAAGATATCAATTATGTTATTTTTTGCTTTCATGGTGATGAAGGGGAATTTGTAATGGAAGAGTTAGGAGAAGATGTGTATGACGAAAATGAACCGAGAGGATACTTTGGTGCAGCAAAAATTAAGAGATATGCAAAATTGCATAATATCCATATTGTAAATAGTGGTTGTACGTTAGGAGAACAAAAACTAGCAGAAGTATTTTTACAAAAGGGTGCAAAATCGTATATTGGATCGATAGATTATGTGGATGGAAATGCAGCACTTATGTTTACAATTCGCTTATTTTACGGGCTTATTAATCATAAAAAAACAGTAGAAGATGCTTTTCAAGAAGCAAGATTAATTGATGAGAAGACCCGTACATTTCGATTATATGAATAGCCTGAAACATGTTTATTCGAATATAGAATGAATACGTTTCGCATTTAGCACACAGTTTTTTTACATTTTTTCAGTGAAAATGATTATCAACTATGGTATGATATGTTCAAGTTTTTACAGGTAATAAAAGTTACTATATAAACGTTAGTTTTGGATGTTTTATTCAGATGTCACAAATTATTCATAATTAACATTATAAAAATAAGTAACTAATGATATTATATTATCTGTAACTAACTTAATTACAACTTTAGGAGGAAGATATGGTTATTCAATTTTTAAGAGAAAACAAAGCAGTTTCTTTTGTATTAGCGATAATCCGAGTATATCTTGGGTACACATGGCTAATGGCTGGAATCGGTAAACTACAAGGAAAAGGATTCGATGCAACTGGTTATCTACAAGGTGCAATTGAAAAATCTAAAGGAGCACAACCGGCGGTTCAATCTTGGTGGGCATCATTCTTACAAGAATTTGCAATTCCAAATGTAGATCTGTTTAATACACTTGTAACGTGGGGAGAAATTTTAGTCGGAATTGGTTTAATTGTAGGCTGTTTAACAAAAACAGCGGTCTTTTTCGGTCTTGTAATGAACTTTTCCTATCTGTTTAGTGGGTCAATTGGTGTAAACCCTGAAATGGTTATCTTATCAATGTTCGTTCTTGTTTCTGGTATGAATGCTGGAAAACTTGGAATCGATGGTTTCGTTATACCGAAAGTATTAGGATCAAAAACTCAAAAACGCCAAAAGCAAGCTGCTTAATATATGAAAACGGGTATCTCAAAAATGAGATACCCATTTATTTTTCAGCACTTATAGGATTTTTCTCAAAGAAATCTTGTACATACCCTACAAATTCTTGTGGTTCTTGACGAAATGGTGCGTGGTAACCTTTTTCTATAATATGAAAAGTGCTATTTTTTAAGAATTGATGATAAGTTTCTCCTTCTTTCCAAGAAACACTACTATCATTTCTTCCCCATATAATTAAAGTTGGTTGTTTTATTTCATTTGCATTGATTTGAAGACGCCTAGGCCACAATTTCATTTTGTTATAATGTTCTTCATCATTACGTTTAAATTTTACTTTGCTTTCATCATAGTCTGCAACAGAAGAAACTGTACTTAAATCCGTCGACAATTGTGGTTTAGGAGAGCCTTGTTTATTTACTAATGAGTGAGGGCCACCTGTAGCGTCGGTTAAAATAAGATGGGTAACTGCATCAGGATATAAATATGTTAAATTAAGAGAAATTTCTCCGCCCATGGAATGACCGAGTATTGCGAATGTCTCATAACCTAGTTTTTTCATTAACTTATAATATAAGTTCGCATGAGTTGGAAAGGAATAATAAAAGTCCATCGGTTTAGATGAACGCCCAAACCCTAAAGCATCCACAGAAATAATTGTATGATCTTTTGCTAAATCAGAATAAATCTTTTGGAATCCATCTGATGATCCACCAAATCCATGAATCATAAGTAAAGGTGGTTTCTTGCTGCCAATTTGCTTAAAGTAAATCGTTTGTCCATCTATTTCAATCATTTTTTCTTCTGTAGTTAATTTCGCAGTAATTGTATTTTTCACTTGTTTTACTTGTTCCACGGGCTTTTCTGCGGCACTACATCCTACTAATAATGCAAGAGTCAGACAGCCCGCCATAAGATAGGTAAGTTGCTTCAATTAGTTGTCCCCTTTCTAGCATAACGCTGCATCTATCATAGCAAATAGCATATTACGGTTTCCAGGAAGTTGATTACTATTCTTTATCATAAGAGGTGAAAGAAGTGTTTCATGGAAATTTGCTGTTTGCAGAAATTGGCGGAATATGGATTGTGAATGCGGAACATCAATGCGTATTGTCCCATTCCACGATTTACAAATCATTTCTAATAATTGAATAGAGTCTGCTTCTTTTTTTGAAATAAGTGGAGTAATACATAGTACATTTCCTTTTTGTATGCATAAAGCAAAAGCATCTATTTGATTATTCCGTTCAATTTTAAATGAGTAAGTTGCTCTTGATAGTAGCGATGAATAAATCTTAGAACGATGTGCACCAGTCGCAGTTTGATCAAGAGAAATTAGAGATTGAAGATCAGTTTGCTGAATTTGTTTTATGGGTACGGAATTTGTATTTATGTAAGTTGCTTGTTTTTCGAAACGATGAATTGTTGTTATTGATTGAAATCCATATGATTGATATAAAGGTTCACCAGCTTTTGTTGCAATGAGCATAATAGGAAGCGGTGAATGAGCTAGTTTTAAGCTGTTATTTAGCAAGATACGGCCAATGCCTTGTCTTTGAAAATCAGGATGTACGATTAACATGCCGATAGAAGAAAATCCAGGGTCGAATGAAAATACCCCTCCAGATGCAATAAGTTTATTCTCATGTACATAGCCAAAAATTGTGCCAATTGAAAGGTACATATGGAATTGTTCTTTCATAAAACTTTCGTGCTGTAGCCACCCGACTGATTCACAAAGAGAGAGTAAATCTGGAATGGAAGATTCGTTTAGTTTTATTGTTTTCATAAAGGTTCACCAAGTTTCTATTTTATTTTTAAAAATAGAGTTGATATTGTTACGAAATGTAAAGTAAGAGGTTTACGTTAAAAGAAATCTAATTTTTTTATATTTAGTTTGTAAAGGGCGCTATGATTGATATGAAAGGACACAGTTATACAAATTATAACTTATATTTACATAAGTTAACAAAAAATTTACATATAACTAATTTTCTCTTAACAGTCTTCTATTAAATTTGATAGTGGGAAATGAATAACCTAATTAGGGGGACAAAAAAGTGAAAAAGTTCGTAAAAAAAGCATGGCCATTTGCCGTTGTGGCGTCATTGGCAATTACTTCTGTAGCGACGTGGAATTTCACACGCACAGACAGTGTTAAAGCAGATGGGAAAGATAGCGATCAAAAGATTAAAAATGTCATTGTATTAATTGGGGATGGTATGGGGCCTTCATATATGACAGCTCATCGCTACATGAAAGACAATCCAAAAACATTTGAAATGGAATCTACAGAATTTGATAAACATCTTGTAGGAACACAAAAAACATATCCAGAAGATGAACATGAAAATATTACAGACTCTGCATCAGCAGCAACTGCGATGTCAGCAGGTATAAAAACATATAATGCAGCTATTGCAGTTGATAATGATAAAACAAAAGTAAAAACAGTGCTTGAGCAAGCGAAAGAAAGAGGAAAGTCAACAGGACTTGTTGCAACTTCTGAAATTACACATGCAACACCGGCTGCTTTCGGTGCACATAACATTAGTCGTAAAAATATGGATGAAATCGCAAATGATTACTTTGATGAGAAAATAAAAGATAAGCATAAGATAGACGTTATGCTTGGCGGTGGCGTAAATAACTTTGTTAGAAAAGACCGTAATCTTACCGAAGAGTTTAAGAAGTCTGGTTATAGTTATGTAACAGATCGTAATCAATTATTAAATGATAAAAACGATCAAGTTCTTGGCTTATTTGCACCAGGCGGTTTAGATAAAATGATTGATCGTAATGATAAAACACCGTCATTAGAAGAGATGACAAATGCAGCGATTGATCGTTTGAACAAAAATAAAAATGGTTTCTTCTTAATGGTTGAAGGAAGTCAAATCGACTGGGCTGGACATGATAATGATATCGTTGCAGCAATGAGTGAAATGGAAGACTTTGAAAGAGCATTTAAAGCAGCGATTGAGTTTGCGAAAAAAGATAAAAATACATTAGTTGTTGCAACTGCAGACCATTCTACTGGAGGATTGTCTTTAGGTGCGAATGGTGAGTATAACTTTAAAGTAGAGCCGATTAAAGTTGCGAAACGTACACCAGACTTTATGGCAAATGAGATTGCAAAAGGTGCAAATGTAGAAGAAACATTGAAAAAGTATATTGATCTACAATTAACACCAGAAGAAATTAAAGCTGTAAATGATATAGCTCCATCAAAAGATGTAACAAAGATTGATAATGCGATTGAGGATATCTTCAATAAGCGTTCGGTTACAGGCTGGACAACGGGTGGACATACAGGTGAAGATGTGAACGTATATGCATTCGGACCAGGTAAATACTTATTCTCTGGCGTTCAAGAGAATACAAATATAGCTAAACGTGTCTTTGATATTGTTGGCGGCGGCGACCCAAATAAAGGAAGACGCTAATTATAAAAGAAAGTGAGGCATTTTTGCCTCATTTTTTCTTTTTAGGAAGGGTGAAAAGATGAGAGGTTTTACGGGGAAATTAGGAGTCGCTATTCTAGTCGGACTATTGTTAGTTGGTTGTCAATCTAAAGAGGAGCATATAGAAAAGAAAACAGTCGCTAAGAAGACGGAAGAACAAGTACATATAACGAAAGAAGAAGAGGGGGCTATTCAAGGGGTTATTGAAGCATATGTACGAACGACGAATGAAAAAAACTTCACTGAGCATATGACGTTATTTTCAAACAAAATGCTCGGTGCGGAAGACTTAAAAACACAAAAGGAAGCGGCATTTCAAAAGGGAAATAAGAAAATCGAATTGGAACATATGAATATGAAAGCTCTTAAAGGTGGGCTTGTTATTGTTGAAACAGAGGAAAAGGAAATAGACGGGGGAATTACTCTTCAGAAGAAAGTACAATATGGGCTTGGAAAAGAAGATGAAGGATGGAAAATTGAAGAGGTTCGTACGATAGAAAAGAAATAAAAAGGTTCTCATAGGAGAGAACCTTTTTAAAGTGGTAATAAAATTTGATTTGAACATGCTTCAATGTCATCAATATCTTGACGGATTGTCGCCATTTTATTATCGAGATCTTCAGCTTTCATAGCAGCATCGTGCAGTTCATCCTTCAAATAATCAGGTATGTTTCCTTCATATTTGTAGTAAAGTTTATGTTCTAAACTTGCCCAAAAGTCCATCGCAAGTGTACGTAATTGAATTTCTGCAAAGACATCTTTCGTACCAGAATTTAGTGCTAATGGATATTTTATTATCATGTGTAAACTTTTATAGCCATTTTGTTTTGGATTAGCAATATAATCTTTTACTTCTACAATCTCCATATCTTCGCGCTTCTCAATAACCTCTTTTAAATGATAAATATCTTCTACAAAGCAACATGTAATACGGATGCCGATAATATCTTGTAATTGTGTTTGAGCATTTTCAACTGTTGGTGATAAGTTTTTACGCTCAAGCTTCCTAATGATACTTTCGGGTTGTTTAAGTCTTGTTTTTATATGTTCAAACGGGTTGTAGTCTTCTAAAAATTGAGCTTCCCGGTTCATAATTTCAAATTTAGTTTTTAACTCTTCTAAAGCGAATGTATAAGGTAATACAAAGGCTTTCCAGTAGTTAACTGTTGATTGGTTATATTCCATTTATATACACACCTTTTCCTATTTACAAGTGAAGTTGCTATTATACTAAACACCAAATCATGTAGGCGCAAGCAGCAAATGATGAAATCATAAAGCGATATTTAGTTTTCATATTTTCAACTCCTTTCAAATGAAATTTTATATATGAATAAACGCGATTGTTAGTAAGTTCGCTATGTACAATTCTTATAGTAATAGATTCATGTGAAATTCGTATGAACTAATTGTTTCAGTTTTTTGTCTTTTTTCTTTATGTATAGGGATTATGATCTTGATGCATTAATGCAATTTTGATTTATGGTTATAAAGAATAAAATTATATCAGCGATTTTTTAAAATATATCGACCGCAACTCCAATTATATGAGCGATTTTTAAAATATATCAATTTACCGATAAAAACTGACAATAGTAGCCTCTCCTTATCATTTGTTATCATCCTTTTTTTGGAAAGGTGTTATGATTAATTTAACTTATATATAAGGGGAGGAAATGATGAATCAAAAAGATAAAGAAAGAAAAAAACAAGTAGCACATATTATTGAAATTACAGATGATTATAGGCTTGTTGTAGATGATAAAGAAGGGGTGGATGACCCACATCATCTATTATGGTGGGAACATAAAGAGGATGTGGAGAAAACGATACAAATTTCATTGAATAGACATACAGATGACCTATTTGAATTAAGGATAGATGATGATAATTATTTTCCAAGTAATAATGAAAAGATGGACGAGAACAAGGCGAAGGAGATTGCGAATGAATTTATAAAAAAACATTTGCGAGAAGGATTTGAATTTTATACATATGTGTATGTGGAGGATTGGCGAGATTTAAAGGAAGTAAATTATATGCAAGAGGTGAATGGATATCCATTGCCGAATACAGGGTGTGTTGTGCGAGTGCATCCTTCAGGGAATGTTGTGAATTTCTCCTATAACGGACGAAAAAGTATACAAGAAAAGCCGTTATGGCCAATTGAAATTGTTAATGAGAACATCGTTTTAGAAAATCTGAAAGCTAGACAAGATATGAGGCTGGTGTTTGCTGATTTAACATTCTCCTCATGTGCATATGAAAATGGACAAGAAATAAAAGGATATCACCTTTTGTATGAGCCAGAACCTGTCCATGCGTCTATTCATGCAAGTACAGGTAAGGATTTGTTTGGACCAGATCACTATAAATTACCTCCAACAGTAGAGGTTATCAAACCGACAAAAGGTAGTCAACAAGATGATATATTTGCTTTGTTTGATTGGGATAAAGAAAGTTTTACAAAAGTAGATGAGACGGAAAATGAATTTGAAATAAGGATGAAATTTGTACCGAAAGAGGAATTGCAAAAAGAAAGAGAAGAGAAGAATCCATATTTAATGAATGAATTTTTTAAAAAACATTTGCCGATGTTAAAGTATAATAATTTAGTTGGCATTACTATTAATAAATCAACCAATGAGTTAATTGGCTTTATAAAACTGACAGAAGCTAAAGAAGCAAAACAAATACTGTCAAGAGAGGAATGCTTACAGAAAGCACTTCAATTTTTAGAACGAGTTATTCCAGATGTTACACAATATCTTCATCTTTGGGATGAACGTGATGAGGAAAAATATGGAGTTGAAAGATTTTTCTTTTCCGTATATGTGAATGGGATTCCAGTAGAGTATATGCAATTTATGATCAACATCAATACAGAAAATGGTGCTGTGATGCACTACTCAGGAGAATCTAGCAACATTATAAAAGAATTGCTCACATATGAAACAACACCAAAAGTAACAAAAGAAAAAGCGTTAGAAATATATAAAAAGGCCATCCGAGTTAAATTAGAATGGTATATAGATAATGATGCAGAGGAAACGATATATCAATTACTGTATAAACAAACGACGGATGAAAATCGTAAAGAGTTCTTCGATTTTAGCCGAGAAATTCGTTATATTGATGCACATACTGGGGAGAAGATTTGGAGTAAATAAGTCTTTAAATAGGGAAAAAGGTCTTCGAGAGAAGACCTTTTTTAGAAAGAAAATTTACTCTTCACATGTATTAATTTTGTATAACCACCGCTGTGCACTAGCAGGTGGTCCATCTATTCTCCACTTTATAGTACACATTCCGCAGGAACAGTGAACTTTTCCTTTTGCAAAAATACCGGTAATTTCAGGAATATGGCCCCAAGCATGCTTCACAATATTCATTTTCCTATTTATAATGCGTTGGCGTTGAGGTCTTGTATAAGCACGTGTTCTTTCAAATTTCATATTTGTAATCCCTCCTTGTAGTACAAGTAGCTTGTAAGAGTGTACAAGGAGTTCATCTCTTACAAGCTACTTATGAACAAGAGGGTAATGAAATGTTTCATATTCCACTCTCCAATCTTTTGTTTAAGTATACGTAGCGAAGCTTTGTGAGACAAATAGTATGCTTAAAAAACATATTGGAATGATATCGTACAGACACAAACAACCTCACGCCCACATACACATAGTAAAGACCACTATTTTGGCGGAGGTGAAGGGTTTGAGTCTATTCGCCGCAATTGGATATATGGTTCGAGAAGTGTTTGTATTTGTTTCTTATGTGAAGAACAATGCGTTCCCGCAGCCGTTATCATCAGATGATGAGAGAAAGTACTTAGAGTTAATGGAGCAAGGTGATGCTCAAGCGAGAAATCTTTTAATTGAACATAATTTACGGCTTGTAGCTCATATTGTTAAAAAATTTGAAAACACCGGTGAAGATGCAGAAGATTTAATTTCAATTGGTACAATTGGGCTTATTAAAGCGATCGAAAGCTATTCAGCAGGGAAAGGAACAAAGCTTGCAACTTATGCAGCACGCTGTATTGAAAATGAAATTTTGATGCATTTACGTGTACTGAAGAAAACGAAAAAAGATGTCTCACTTCATGATCCAATCGGGCAAGATAAAGAGGGGAATGAAATATCACTTATTGATATATTAAAATCAGAATCTGAAGATGTAATTGATATGATTCAGTTAAGTATGGAGTTAGAGAAGATTAAAGAGTATATCGATATTTTAGATGAACGAGAGAAAGAAGTGATTGTGAAGCGTTTTGGGCTTGGGCTTGATAAGGAGAAAACACAAAGGGAGATTGCGAAGGCGCTTGGTATTTCAAGGAGCTATGTATCACGAATTGAAAAGCGTGCTTTAATGAAAATGTTCCATGAATTTGTGCGAGCTGAGAAAGAGAAGAAAGCAAAAGAATAATGTACATTGTAGGCAGCTACACTTTAAAAGTGGCTGCTTTTCTTTCGGAAAAAAGGAAAGAAAACGAGCCGCTCTAAGAAGAAATACATGTTCACTGTTGAAAATGACGGGTTCTATCTGTAATATTAGAAGGTGCTAACCAATTTAAGAATAAAAATTATACTTAGTTTTTCTTCGTGTATAACGAAGCGGCTCCATTCTATATGTGGGAATAAGAACCAATTTTACATATGATATAGAGAGAAAAGAAGGGGAAACTAAAGTTACAGACTGATTAGGAGGTTTCGCAATTTGCGACGTACATTATATCGACTTATGATCGAACTTACAAATGGTCGTTTTACTTCTTATATATTACGTAAATTTGCACAATCTCGTTTAAGCTCTATCATTATTCCATCGTATGCGAAAGTTTTTCAAATCAATCAAGATGAGATGGAAAAGGGTTTGAAGGAATATCGAACATTGCATGATTTATTTACACGTAGGCTAAAAGAAGGAAAACGTAGTATTGATACAGACGCATCGAGTATCATTAGTCCTGTTGATGGTGTTTTTGCTGATCAAGGTCCTATTGAGGATACAAAAACATTCGATATTAAAGGCAAACGATATTCAATAGTGGATATGCTAGGTAATGAAGAGCGTGCAAAACGATATGCAGGCGGTACATATATGGTAATTTATTTGAGTCCAAGTCATTATCATCGCATTCATAGTCCACTTTCAGGCTCTGTGACTGAAAGATTTGTACTCGGTAGAAAATCATATCCAGTAAATGCAGCCGGTATGGAATATGGGAAAGAACCGTTGTCGAAAAATTATCGCTCTGTTACAGAAGTAAATAGTGAAGGCGAACATATGGCGCTTGTAAAAGTAGGGGCAATGTTTGTAAATAGTATTGAGCTTCTTCATGAAAGAAGTACTGTTCAAAAAGGCGAAGAGATGGCATACTTTACATTTGGTTCAACAGTTGTTTTATTGTTTGAAAAAGATATGATTGAAGTAATGAAGGAATTGACAAGTGGACAAGAGCTTCGTCTTGGTGAAAAAATTGCAACTCGATTATCTCGTAAGTAAAGAAAAGATTTTATTATAAACTTGTGAAGGCTCTAATTAAGAAATATGGACAAAGGTGCTTAATGAAGAAATCCCCTAGATAGGAGTACTTGTTTATTCGAGAGCCATCGTAGGATGGCTCTTTTTACAGGTCAATCAGTAATCTATATGTACTCAAGAAGATTTGACAAGCTTGTCCTCTAATGAGCGTCTAATAATTTCTTGTTTTATAAGTAAAATGAAGTCGGGATTTAATTTTAGCTCTTTTGCTTTATAATAAGACTCAGTGAGTAACTCAGTAGATAACTGTTCCATATGTTTTGTTTTCAAGGTGAGTCACCTCCTAATAATATAAGGATTGATTCGTTGTTGCATTTAATGTACCAAAAAAATATGACAGTCACAAACAAGGGGTTATCCACATACCTCAGTGGATAAAATGTGCATAGATTGTTAGTAAATTCCAAATTGACTGAAAAATTAATGTGGAAAGTGTGTACAAGTTTATCCACAGGTTATCTATCGAAAAATGTTGTCGAAAAATTTTATGAAAAATCCTCAAAGAGGTGAAAGAAATTGAAGTTATTTTTACCAAATGAATATGTGAAAAATGTATATCATGTTCAACCAGAAGATTTGAAAAAACGAGGAATTAAAGGGGTTATTACTGATTTAGATAACACTTTAATTGAATGGGATCGTCCAAACGCAACACCACAGCTTGAAGAGTGGTTTTTGAAAATGAAAGAAAATGACATTCAAGTAACGGTCGTTTCAAATAATAACGAGCAACGCGTTAAAGACTTTGCTGATCCATTAGGTATTCCATTTATTCATAGTGCGCGTAAACCGCTTGTTCGCGCATTTAAGCGTGCGATACAAGAGATGCAATTACAGCCAGATGAAGTCGTAGTAATTGGAGATCAGCTACTAACGGATGTGCTCGGTGGAAATCGAGTAGGACTTCATACAATTTTAGTTGTGCCAGTAGCGCAAACGGACGGATTGGTGACGCGCTTTAATCGAAAAATCGAGCGAAGAATTATGAGAAATATGAAGAAAAAAGGCTTAATTAACTGGGAGGAATAAAGTTTGACTGAAACAATTAAATGTATTGGTTGCGGTGTAGAAATTCAAACAGAAAATAAAAATGAAGTAGGATATGCTCCTGCATCATCTTTAGAGAAGGAACAAGTAATTTGCCAACGCTGTTTTCGTTTGAAACATTATAACGAAATTCAAGATGTATCTTTAACAGATGATGATTTCCTTCGCATTTTGAATGGAATTGGACAATCAGACGCACTAGTGGTCAAAATCGTAGATATTTTCGATTTCAATGGTAGCTGGTTACCAGGCTTACATCGTTTTGTAGGGAATAATAAAGTATTACTTGTAGGGAATAAGGCTGACTTAATTCCAAAGTCAGTTAAGCATGATAAAGTAAAACATTGGATGCGCTATAGTGCAAAGCAACTTGGTTTAAAACCAGAAGATGTCTTTTTAATTAGTGCAGCTAAAGGGCAAGGAATCGCTGAACTTGCTGAGGCAATTGAATATTACCGCGGAGGCAAAGACGTTTATGTTGTCGGATGTACGAATGTTGGTAAATCAACATTTATTAATCGTATGATTAAAGAGTTTAGTGATGAAACTGAGAATGTAATTACAACATCTCATTTCCCAGGAACAACACTTGATTTAATTGATATTCCATTAGATGAAGCATCATCTCTATATGATACACCGGGTATTATTAATCATCATCAAATGGCCCATTATGTTGGGAAACAAAGCTTAAAGCTTATTACACCGACTACAGAGATTAAGCCAATGGTATTTCAATTAAATGAGGAACAAACATTATTCTTTGGCGGATTAGCACGATTTGATTATGTAAGTGGAGGCCGTCGTGCATTCACTTGTCATTTCTCAAACCGTTTAACAATCCATCGCACAAAGCTCGAAAAGGCTGATGAATTGTACGAAAGACATGCTGGGGAATTATTGAATCCACCGACACCAGAAGAATTAGAAAATATGCCTGAGTTTGTGAAATATGAATTTAATATTCGTGAACCGAAAACGGATGTTGTATTCTCTGGATTGGGCTGGGTTACTGTAAATGAATCAGGAGCGAAAATTGTTGCTCATGTACCAAAAGGAGTAAGTGTTTCATTACGTAAATCTTTAATTTAATATGGAGAGGGATTTATGAAACAATTATATGGTGTAATCGGAAATCCAATTGGACATTCATTATCACCCGTTATGCATAACGATGCATTTGAACACTTGAATATGGATGCCCACTATCACGCGTTTCTTGTAGAAGAAGAAACGTTAGGGGAAGCAGTAAAAGGTTTAAAAGCATTAGGAATTTCAGGGTTTAATGTAACAACTCCGCACAAAGTTGCAATTATGGAGTATCTAGATGAAGTTGCCCCGCTAGCAGAGCAAATCGGTGCAGTAAATACGGTCGTTCATCGAGAGGGAAAATTGATTGGGTATAATACGGATGGAATTGGTTTTGTTCGTGCCTTACAGTCAATTAGTAAAGATCCGCTTCAAGAGAAACGTATTTTATTAATCGGTGCAGGCGGTGCTAGTCGAGCTATTTACTTTTCACTTGCAGATGTAGGTGTGAAAGCAATTGATATTGCTAATCGTACTGTAGATAAGGCGGAAAATCTTATCGCTGGATGCATGGGAAATGTTAATTCACATGCTCTATCGCTAGAACGCGCAGCGGAAGTTCAAGGGGAATATGATATTATCATTCAAACAACAACGATAGGCATGCATCCGCATGTTGAGTATGCACCGCTAGAAATTCGTTCGTTGAAACAAGGAACGATTGTTTCTGATATTATTTATAATCCATTTGAGACGAAAATTTTAGGCGATGCGAAAGCACAAGGTGCAACAATTCAAAATGGAATCGATATGTTCGTTTATCAAGGTGCACTTGCATTTGAAATGTGGACAGGTCGTGTGCCGAATATTGATAGAATGAAACAATTAGTAATGAGAAAGCTTGGAGGCTAATTATATGTTAACAGGAAAACAAAAAAGATTTTTACGTGCGCAGGCACATCATTTAACACCGATTTTTCAAGTTGGAAAAGGCGGCGTAAATGAAAATATGATTAAACAAATTGCAGACACTTTAGAAGCACGTGAATTATTCAAAGTGAGCGTGTTACAAAACTGTGAATTTGATCGCCGTGAAGTTGCAGAAGAGCTTGCACAAGGTGCACGTGCTGAAATCGTTCAAGTAATTGGAAGCACAATTGTTTTATACAAAGAATCAAGAGAAAATAAGCAAATTAAGCTTCCACGATAAAAGGTATAAGTGAGTTGTTTCGTAATTGACGCTTGATATGTAGAGAGCGAAACCAATTGAACTTTTATTAACAGTAGACTCTCTTCGAATGTTTATGGGGAGAGTTGCTGTATGTAAAAGGAAGGAGCGTTTCTTTTGAGAAAAATTGGCATTATTGGCGGCACATTTGATCCACCTCATAATGGGCATTTGTTAATTGCGAATGAAGTGTATCATGCGCTAAATTTGGAAGAGGTATGGTTTTTGCCAAACCAAATTCCGCCGCACAAACAAGGCCGTAACATTACGAGTGTGAACAACCGATTAAACATGCTGCAAATGGCGACTGAAGAAGAAGCATACTTTTCAATTTGTTTAGAAGAGCTAAACAGAGAAGGCCCATCTTATACGTATGACACGATGTTACAATTAACAAGGAAGTATCCGGATGTACAGTTTCACTTTATTATTGGCGGAGACATGGTTGAGTATTTACCGAAATGGTATAACATTGAGGAGTTACTCAAGCTTGTAACTTTTGTTGGAGTTGCAAGACCAGGTTATACATTGCATACGCCTTATGATATCGTAAAAGTGGAAATTCCAGAGTTTGCAGTTTCTTCCTCTTTGTTGCGTGAGAGATACATGGAGAAGAAAACGTGCAAATATTTACTTCCTGAAAAAGTACAGGTATATATCGAGAGGAATGGGTTGTATGAATCGTGAAAAAGCACTTAAAATTGTCAAACAACAAATGCATGAAAAACGTTATATACACACGATTGGTGTAATGGAAACAGCGATTGAACTTGCTCGGTTATATGGTGTAGATGAGAAAAAGGCAGAGATAGCTGCTATATTTCACGATTATGCAAAATGTAGAGCGATTCCAGAAATGGAAGGGATTATTAAGAGAGAAGCTTTGCCGAAGGATCTACTTCACTATAACAAAGAGTTATGGCATGCACCTGTTGGGGCATACTTAGTAGAAAAAGAAGTGGGCATTACTGATCCTGAAATTCTACAAGCTATTACATATCATACAAGTGGTCATGAAAAAATGACAATGTTAGATAAAGTTATTTATGTGGCAGATTACATTGAACCAGGTCGTAAATTTCCTGGTGTGGAAGAAGCGAGAAAACTCGCATATAAAGATATAAATCAAGCTTTATTGTTTGCTTTAAAGCGAACAATTCAATTTTTAATGGAAAAAGATCAAACGATTTATCCATTAACATTCCAAACATACAACGCAGTTATCAAGGAGGAAATTACTAAATGAAAGATAAAGAGTTATTAGTATTAGCGGCAAAAGCAGCTGATGATAAGAGAGCAGAAGATATGGTTGTACTAAATATGCAAGGAATTTCACCAATTGCTGACTATTTTATTATTTGTCACGGGAATTCAGACAAGCAAGTGCAAGCAATTGCACGTGAAATTAAGTCGAAGGCACATGAGTTGAAAATTGATGTTCAACGTATGGAAGGTTTTGATGAAGCACGTTGGGTTTTAGTAGACCTTGGTGATGTAGTTGCACATGTATTCCATAAAGATGAGCGTGATCACTACAATTTAGAGCGTCTATGGGGCGATGTGCCGCGTGAAGATATCGCAGATGAGTTAGATCAATGAAATACGAACAATTTGCATTGCTGTATGACGAACTGATGAATGATGTCCCTTATGATAAATGGGTGGAATTCACAGAAGAAAGTTTGCAACAGGCATCTATGAAAGAGGCAAAAATTCTTGACGTAGCATGTGGAACTGGTAACGTAACACTTCCGCTTGTGCGAAAAGGTTATGATTTAATTGGTGTAGATCTTTCGGAAGAAATGTTAACTGTCGCGCAGCAGAAATTGGGGGGAGAAGGTTACTTTATTCCTTTTTACCAACAGGACATGAGAGAGCTCGATGTTCCTGGTGAATTCGATTGTGTGACAATCTTTTGTGACTCATTAAACTATGTATTGCAAGAAGATGGAGTGCAAGAAACATTTAGAAGAGTTTTCCACCATTTACGTCAGGATGGCTTGTTTTTATTCGATGTACACTCTTTATATAAAATACATCACGTATTTCAAAATGAAACATATACAGTGAATGGCGAAGAAATATCACTTATTTGGAACTGCTTCCCTGGAGAAGAATCAGATAGTGTGGAACATGATTTGACATTCTTTGTACAAGATTCAGAAGAAGATGTGTATCATCGTTTTGACGAATGTCACGTGCAGCGTGCATATTCGGTTGAAGTGTTAACGAAATGGCTTGAAGAATCTGGGTTTACGGTGCTTCGTGTCACAGGTGATTTTGAACGAATTGAAGTGACGGAACAAACAGAGCGCATCTTTTTTATGGCGAAGAAGAATGGATAAAACAAAAGCAACCGATAAGGTTGCTTTTGTTTTATAGAAAAGATGTAGTTTTAGTTCTAGAAAAATAAAAAGATGAAATGTGTAAAGTGTAAAAATGCTAGTTTTAGTGAAAATGTAGTATGAAAAAGATACGTATTAATAAAAAGGATTTGGAATTACGATGGCGTATTTATTATGTGTGTTTATTGAATTGCTGCTCAACGCACTTTAAATCTTCATCAAATTTCTCATGTGTCCGTTCAATTAATTTATGGAACATATCCCCGACGTGCTCTTCTAAAATACGAATACCTTCTCCTGTAACACCGCCTTTGACACATACCTTTTCTTGTAATGTGGGTAATGTGAAAATCTCTTTTTCAAGTAATTTCCCCATTCCAATGACCATTTCACTTACTAAAGTAGTGGCTTCTTCATGTGTAATATTTGTTTTATCTACAGCAGCGTTAATGAAACATTGTAATAAATAACTAAAAAAAGCAGGGCCACAGCTTGCTATATCAGATGAAACGCGCGTTATATTTTCTTCTATAACAAGGGGAGTAGAAATGTTTTTGAATAGACGAAGTAGTTTTTGCTGCCATTCTTCAGAGCAGTTATTTCCAAAGGTAAAAAGTGATGCGCCGGATAAGGCGCGGTTTGTGATGCTTGGAATGATACGCGCGACATGGCAAGGTACAAGAGTTTCTAATTGTGCTGGAGATATTGGACTTGTGATAGAAACTAAGCACTTTTCATCAGAGAAATGTTCAGCGTATTTTTGTAGGATAGGATATATATCTATCGGTTTTACGCAAATGAAAATAAGCTGCGATTGTTCGATTACCTCTTGGATTGTTTTGGCTATATGAACAGAAGGGTATTTTTCTTTTATATGATATGCTTTGGCAGGCGTCCGATTAATAATAGTAAGGCACGAAGGTTTGACAGCACGGGTTTCTAAAAATGCATCGATTAGTATATTCCCCATGTTCCCTGTCCCTATAATTCCTATATTCAATGTTTCATCCCTCCTTCGTAACAGCGTTCTCCTAAACAATATGAATGATGTTATAAATTTATGATTAGAGGTGTAAAATGATGTGGGATTTTCCGAAAAAATGGTTGGGATTAGTAGTTATTATTGGTATTGTGATATTCCTTTTTTTCTGGAAAACGAACCAGCATACAGAACAATCACTCATTACAATGGATGTTCAAGCGAAAGATGTGGAGAAAAAAAGCAAACCGAAAGTATCGGATACAAAGGAACAGAAGAAAATAATTATAATTGATGTAAAAGGAGCGGTTTTTAAAGAGGGTGTGTATGAAATGAAGGAAGGGGACCGGGTGAAGGACGCGGTTGAAAAAGCTGGTGGTTTGTTGCCAGATGCAGATATGAAGAAAGTGAATTTGGCGCAAATGGTCCAAGACCAAATGATTCTTTATGTTCCTAACAAAAATGAGCTAGTGCAAGAAGGAGCTGCTTTTTCAAAAAGCGAGGGTAAAGTGCAAATAAATACAGCTTCTAAAGAGCAACTGGAAAAAATAACGGGTATTGGTTCTCGGAAGGCGGAAAGTATTTTGAAATATCGAGAAGAACACGGCCCGTTTCGGAAAATAGAAGATTTATTGGAGATTGATGGGATTGGAACGAAGTCCCTTGAAAAAATAAAAGATCAAATAATTATTCCATAAAAGATTGACGAAGTTTTTCCTCTTTCGCTACACTACAAGTAGACAAAAAAGTAGGTGAAAAATATGGAACGAATTTCATGGGATCAATATTTTATGACGCAAAGCCATCTGTTATCTTTGCGTAGTACGTGTACAAGACTTGCGGTAGGAGCGACGATCGTTCGTGATAAACGAATTATTGCTGGTGGATATAACGGTTCAATTAAAGGTGGTGTACATTGTATAGACGATGGTTGTTACGTCATTGATAATCATTGTGTTCGTACAATTCATGCTGAAATGAATGCTTTATTGCAATGTGCGAAGTTTGGTGTAAAAACAGAGGAAGCGGAAATATACGTTACGCATTTCCCTTGTCTACAATGTTGCAAGGCGATTATTCAAAGTGGTATTACAGCAGTTTATTATGCACAGGATTATAAAAATCATCCGTATGCTATAGAGTTATTTGAACAAGCAAATGTGACAGTGAAGCACGTTCCGCTAGAGTATGACATTGCATCGCTAGAGGAACAAGAACGTCATTTGCAGCTAAAAGAACTGTTTGCATCTTTAGAAAAAGATAACTTGTCAATGGAAGAATTACAGCGTGTATTCACTGAAGCAAAAATGATGCTATAAGGGGTGGATATGAGTTGCAGGGACAATGGGGCTATGTTGCAATCTCGTTTATAATGGGGATTGCAATTGCCTTTTCCTCGTCGTATTTGTTGAATGCTTGTTGTTTCGTTTGTTATGTTTTATTTTGTTTATATCGTACTTCGTGTAAAACCTTCATTTTTTGTATGTTAGCGTGTTTTAGTGGCGCTATGTACACCACGTATGTTCAGAGTCAAAACAAGCCGCTAGGAGAGCCCTACGAAGTTACACGAGGGGTTATACAAAATACACCTCTTATTAATGGGGATCGCCTTTCTTTTCAAATTGAAGATCAAAATAAAAATATAGTGCAGTTAAACTATAAAATTCAATCTGCTTCGGAAAAGAAGCAATTGCAACGCTTATATGCAGGAATATCATGTGAATTTAAAGGGAAGGTGAAAGAACCACAAACTGCTCGGAATTTTCATGCTTTTGATTATCGTAATTATTTATATCAGCAAAAGATACATTTTATATTCGATGTGACATACATTTCTGAATGTCAAAAAACATCGTTGTCACTCGTGCAATGGATTTTCCTTCTCAGGCAGCAAGCAATCTCAAAAGTTACAGAAATGTTTCCAGAACAATCAGGTGCGTTTATGAATGCATTATTATTTGGAGATCGACAACAAATGACGTTTGAAGTAGAAGAGCAATATCAACAATTTGGTCTTATACATTTGTTGGCAATTTCAGGATCACATATCGTATTATTAATGGTTATGATGTATTTTGTTTTACTAAGAGGTGGTGTGACGAAGGAGGTAGCAACAGTATGCCTTATAGTTTGTATTCCTCTGTATATGATCATAGCGGGGGCGTCGCCATCTGTTGTGAGGGCTTCTATAACAGGAGTTTTATTATTGGTAGCTTTCATGTGTTCTGTTCGCTTATCTAGCCTAGATGCCCTAAGTATAACAGCCATATGCATGCTTATATACAACCCGTATCTTGTTTTTAATATTGGATTCCAATTCTCATTTGTAGGTAGTTTTGCTTTATTACTATCTGCGCCGATATTATTAGGGCGTAGTAATGGGGTAGTTCGGAATTCTATTTATATTTCTATAATTTCACAGCTCGCTAGTACCCCGATCTTGTTATATCATTTTGGTTATTTTTCTCCTTATAGTATTTTCCTCAATCTTATATATGTTCCTTTTCTATCCATCATTGTATTACCGTGTAGCATTTTTATTTTTATATGTATGCCAATCATTCCATTTTTCGCAAAAGGAATTGCATATGCACTTTCAATATGTTTAACCATTTCTAATGATTTTCTAAGTTACTGTGAAAGTTTCCCTTTTATCCGACTTACTTTTGGTCAAACTCCTTTATTTCTTGTAGCTATATATTGTTTTAGTGTTGTTAGTATATTTGTGATCTGGGAAAGAGTAATAATGAAAAAAAATTTGGTCATAGTTGTGGGTGTATTTCTTCTTATTAGTATTTGTCATTATGTATCCCCATATTTTCGCGCAAGTGGGAGTGTTACATTTCTTGATGTTGGTCAGGGAGATGCAATATTAATTCGTCTCCCATACGATAAAGGGGTCTACCTTATTGATACAGGTGGAGCGCTTCATGTCAAGAAGGAAGCATGGCAAGAAAAAAAGCATGAATTTTCTGTTGGGCATGATATTCTTGTTCCTTTTTTACAAAAGGAAGGTATAAAAACAATTGATAAATTAATTGTAACGCATGGAGATGCGGATCATATAGGTGATGCACTGGATTTATTATCTTCTATTACTGTAAAAGAAGTTGTATTTGGGAGAAAGGAGCAAGATGCTGTATTAGAAAAAGTGTTGAAGAAACAGGCATTAGAAAAGAGAGTGAAGATAAGTGTAGTAGGAGAAGGTGAGAGTTGGAGGATAAATGAAGCGGAATTTTTCGTATTATCTCCAAAGGGGAAAGAAAAAGGCGAAAATGACTCCTCGATTGTAATATGGGCGAAATTAGGAGGACTAACGTGGCTATTTACGGGTGATTTAGAAGAAGCAGGAGAAAAGTTTATAGTATCGACATATCCTGAGTTGCGGGCTAATATTTTAAAAGTCGCCCATCATGGGAGTAAAACATCGTCTGCAGATCCCTTTTTAAGCCTTGTACGGCCTAGTGTGGCGATTATTTCTGTGGGAGAACGTAATAGGTATGGGCACCCGCATAAGGAAGTTATAGAGCGTTTTAAGAAGATAGGTACTGAAATATGGCGCACGGATAAGCAAGGTGCTATTTCCTATGTTTTTAATGGAGAAAAAGGAACCTTTCAAAGTAAAATCACATATGATGAAACACATAATAGATGAAAAAAAGAAGACTGCCATTAAGCAGCAGCCTTTAAGAACCGATGAATTTAATAACAGTTGCAATAATGAAAAGTGTTGCGAAAAAACCAAATGAGACGATAAATCCTACCCCTGAATCAATAGCGTCATTGCGTTTACTTTGAACGTTTTGTTCAAAATCATTCATTTAGAATCCCTCCCCAACATTCCATTTTAGTATAAAATATTGTCAGAAAAAAATCTACAATTTCCATATGAAGAGAAATAGAGCATTTGTATACTATTTCTAGTTAGCTAAGAAGTGTGAGTTTTTCATTTCCAAGCATGTTAACAGTTGGCACTTATACTAGAATTATTATTGTAAATAATAAAGGGAAGGTGATTAACGCACACCAATAAGAAACCCGGGGCTTATTGCGTGGCGTTTTATATAAATAAAGGGACGGGTTATAAAGCCTGTTCCTTTGTACTTGTAAAACAAAAGCTAGGGCATTAGTATAAATATATATATTGCCAAGTTAGGGAGTAGGAAAAAGTATGAGTGATATACATAAGAAAATAAAAAAGAAACAGTTTGCTTCGTTGTATGTACTGTATGGAACGGAAGCCTATTTTATAAATGAAACGATAAAACTTATTACAACGGAAGCGCTTGAAGAGGAAGATCGAGAGTTTAATGTTGTGACATACGATTTGGAAGAGGCATATTTAGAAGATGTAGTTGAGGATGCACGTACGCTTCCCTTTTTTGGGGATCGTAAAGTTATATTAATAAAATCACCGTTATTTTTAACGTCACAAAAAGAGAAATTAGAGCAAAATATAAAAATTTTGGAAGAATATATTGGGGAGCCATCTCCTTTTTCTATTCTTGTTTTTGTTGCGCCGTATGAAAAATTAGACGAACGAAAAAAAATTACAAAACTATTAAAGAAAACAGCGGATGTAGTAGAAGCGAATGCTATGCAAGTGCAGGATGTACAGAAGTGGATTGTGTCTCGTGCAGATGAGGTGCATGTGCATATTGATAATGCAGCTGTTAGTTTGTTGTTAGAGCTTGTAGGAAGTAATGTAACGATGTTGGCGAAGGAAATGGACAAGTTAACGTTATACGTTGGTATGGGAGGAGAGGTTACACCGAAACTTGTTGCAGAGCTTGTGCCGAAATCTGTTGAGCAAAATGTGTTTGCTTTGACGGAGAAAGTGGTAAAAAAAGATATCGCGGGTGCGATGCAAATTTTGGATGGATTATTTACGCAGCAGGAAGAACCAATTAAGCTGCTCGCGTTATTAGTAAGTCAATTCCGCTTGCTACATCAAGTGAAAGAGTTGCAACAGCGTGGTTATGGACAAAATCAAATTGCGTCTCATATTGGTGTACATCCGTATCGTGTAAAGTTGGCGATGAATCAAACGAAGTTTTTCTCTTTTGAAGAATTAAAAAAAGTTATTATAGAATTGGCGGAAGCGGATTACAGTATGAAGACGGGAAAGATGGATAAGAAGCTTGTGCTCGAGTTTTTCTTAATGCGTTTAAATCATATGTAATGATACAAAAAGTTCATGTACTAAGTACATGAACTTTTTGTATGTAAAAAAACGACCCAAATGGATCGTTTTTTAAACGCCTTACGCGTTTACTTGTTTCGCTAAGCGAGATTTTTGACGAGCTGCAGCGTTTTGGTGGATAAGACCTTTACGAGCTGCTTTGTCAAGTTTTTTAGAAGCAGTTTTGAAAGCTTCTTTAGCATTTTCAAGATCGTTATTAGTAACTAAAGCTTCTACAGTTTTAACAGCAGAACGCATGTCAGACTTGATAGAAGCGTTATGTGCACGACGCTCTTCGCTAAGTTTAGCGCGTTTGATAGCAGATTTGATGTTTGCCATACTTTTCACCTCCCTGGTGCAATCGAATGACTCGATTCTTACATAGAACAAGTGATATTCTATCAAACGGTGAAGAGAATTGCAATAGTATATCAATGAAATTTCACGTAAAGGAAAGAATGGCCTTATATAACTTTGGGAAATCTAACGATATTTACTATGAATTACGGAGGAGATACGATGAAAGAACCATTAGATTTAAGTAAATATAATGTTAGAACTGACCTTGCTGTAGAGGCGCACCAAATGCTGCAAGAACGCCAAGAAGAACAAAAAGGGATACAAGGAGTAATTGTAAAAGAGAGGGAAGAAGAGGGTGTTACAATTACGAAAGTAACTATTGATGAAATTGCATCTGAATCGATGGGGAAAAAACCTGGGAATTATTTAACTCTTGAGGTGCAAGGTATACGGCAGCAAGATACGGAACTTCAGCAAAAGGTAGAGCGTATTTTTGCAAAAGAATTTTCTTATTTCTTAGAAGATGTTGGAGTTACAAAAGAAGCGAGTTGTTTAATCGTCGGCCTTGGGAATTGGAATGTAACACCGGATGCACTCGGACCGATAGTTGTAGAAAATGTATTGGTGACAAGACATTTGTTTAAATTGCAGCCTGAAAGTGTGGAAGAAGGTTTCAGGCCTGTAAGTGCAATTCGTCCGGGGGTAATGGGGATTACAGGAATTGAAACGAGCGACGTCATTTATGGAATTATTGAGAAAATAAAACCAGATTTTGTCATCGCAATTGATGCATTAGCTGCACGTTCTATTGAACGAGTAAATAGCACGATACAAATTTCTGATACAGGAATTCATCCTGGATCTGGTGTTGGAAATAAGCGTAAGGAACTAAGTAAAGAAACATTAGGTATTCCTGTTATCGCAATTGGTGTTCCGACAGTGGTCGATGCCGTCTCGATTACAAGCGATACAATTGATTTTATTTTGAAACATTTTGGACGTGAACTGAAAGAAGGAAACAAACCGTCACGCTCTTTATTGCCAGCAGGTTTTACATTTGGAGAAAAGAAAAAATTAACAGAAGAAGATATGCCGGATGAGAAGAGCAGGAATATGTTTTTAGGAGCTGTTGGTACGTTAGAAGACGAAGAAAAGAGAAAGTTGATTTATGAAGTGTTATCACCTCTTGGTCATAATTTAATGGTGACCCCAAAAGAAGTAGATGCGTTTATTGAAGATATGGCAAATGTAATAGCAAGTGGTTTAAATGCAGCACTACATCATCAAATCGATCAAGATAATACAGGGGCATATACACATTAATGGAAAGAAACAGAAGTTTTTTGAGTCGATTTGCGCTCTTGTGTATATGCGGTACAGTCGTATGTTTACTTATGATGATAGCTGGAGTGGGACTCGCTAATCAAGGTTTAAAAAGTATGAAGGGGTATCGTCAGTTGTCATATGAACAAATTGCTCAAATGACAGGAACAGAAGGTACCGGGGCTGAATCGGAGATTTTGGGAAATGTATTTTCAGCCGCCGAAAAACAAAAACAGCTGGAAAACTTAAGGAGTTTTAATGTCGTAGAAGGTATTGGTATGGCAATAGCAAGTGCTGCTTACGATATAACTAAGTTTGGAACGGATATAGTTGTTGGGAAAATAAAAGGAATTTTTAGTGAAGGATAGCGGGAAGGACGGTTGTCTATTGTTTTGTAAGAAAGCCGTCCTTTAATTTGAAAAAGGTTTGTCTCTTATGGTTTGTTCGCATAAGATATAGATAGAATGATTTGTATTGTAAGCAGCACGAGTTTTCATTGAATCTTTGCTGCTCTATTGATATAATCAGTGCTAGTGTATATTGGCGAGACTATTAGGAGTTGAGAACATAGATGAATAAAGAAGAAAGAGCAAAAAGACAGTCGAACATTCGTAATTTCTCTATTATTGCTCATATTGACCACGGAAAGTCAACGTTAGCAGACCGTATTTTAGAGAAAACAAACGCGTTAACACAACGTGAAATGAAAGCTCAATTGCTTGACTCTATGGATTTAGAGCGTGAGCGTGGTATTACAATTAAATTAAACGCAGTACAATTAACGTATAAAGCAAAAGACGGTGAAGAGTATATTCTTCATTTAATCGATACACCAGGACACGTCGACTTTACGTACGAAGTATCTCGTAGTTTAGCGGCTTGTGAAGGCGCAATTCTTGTAGTAGATGCAGCGCAAGGTATTGAAGCGCAAACGTTAGCAAACGTATATTTAGCGCTTGATAACAATTTAGAGATTTTACCAGTAATTAATAAAATCGACTTACCAAGTGCGGACCCAGAACGTGTGCGTCAAGAGGTAGAAGATGTAATTGGTTTAGATGCATCAGAAGCAGTACTTGCTTCAGCAAAAGCTGGGATTGGTATTGAAGAAATTTTGGAACAAATCGTTGGAAAAGTACCAGCTCCGACAGGTGATTCGGAAGAGCCGTTACAATGTATGATTTTCGACTCTTTATATGATCCGTACCGCGGTGTAATTGCTTATATCCGTGTTGTAAATGGAACGGTAAAAGTTGGCGATAAAGTACGTATGATGGCAACTGGAAAAGAATTTGAAGTAACAGAAGTAGGTGTGTTTACACCGAAAACAACGCAACGTGACGAGTTAACAGTAGGTGATGTAGGTTTCTTAGCAGCATCGATTAAAAACGTTGGTGATACACGCGTTGGTGATACAATTACACACGCGAAACGTCCTGCTGCAGAGCCGTTAGCAGGATATCGTAAATTAAACCCAATGGTATTCTGTGGTTTATATCCGATTGATTCTGCACGTTATAACGACTTACGTGATGCATTAGAAAAACTAGAATTGAATGATTCTGCTCTTGAGTTTGAGCCAGAAACATCTCAGGCGCTAGGATTTGGTTTCCGTTGTGGTTTCTTAGGACTTCTTCACATGGAAATCATTCAAGAACGTATTGAACGTGAATTTAAGATTGACTTAATTACAACAGCGCCAAGCGTTATTTATAAAGTTTATTTAACAAACGGTGAAGATGTTATTGTTGATAATCCATCAAATATGCCAGATCCACAGTCCATCGATCGTGTAGAAGAGCCGTTTGTGAAGGCTTCAATTATGGTTCCGAATGACTATGTTGGAGCTGTAATGGAAATTTGCCAAGGTAAACGTGGAACGTTTATTGATATGCAATATTTAGATGAAACGCGTGTTACATTGACATATGAAATCCCGTTATCAGAAATCGTATATGATTTCTTCGATCAATTGAAATCAAATACGAAAGGATATGCATCATTTGACTACGAGTTAATTGGTTATAAACCATCTAAACTTGTGAAAATGGATATTCTTTTAAATAATGAACAAGTGGATGCTTTATCATTTATTGTGCACCGTGATTCAGCGTATGACCGTGGTAAAGTAATTGTAGAGAAACTAAAAGAATTAATTCCAAGACAACAGTTCGAAGTGCCGATTCAGGCAACTATCGGAAACAAAGTTGTAGCCCGTTCTACAATTAAGGCGATGCGTAAAAACGTACTTGCAAAATGTTACGGTGGTGACATTTCTCGTAAGCGTAAACTTCTTGATAAGCAAAAAGAAGGTAAAAAACGTATGAAGTCTGTTGGTTCTGTAGAAGTACCACAAGAAGCATTCATGGCTGTATTGAAAATGGATGATAACTAATAAAGTGAAACTATAATCAGTGGTTTTTCAATCCTTATTGATTATTAGTCCGCGCTAATTGGATTAAAAGTAGAAGCCGTTCGTTCGGCTTCTTTTTTATTGCTAAGTACTTTTTAGACATCTGAGCCTCTCTCATTTACAATGATGAGAGAGCTTTTTAGTGATTGATCTAGAGTTAGGAGACTATTAATGTCCGAAAATATTCGAAAAGATATTCAAGATAAAATACAAAATGGTAATTTTAATTGTGAAAAGGAATTGACGCTTTCTATTATTAGTGGGAAGTGGAAAGTTGTGATATTGTGGCACCTCGGTGTAGAAGGGCCCCATCGTTTTAGTGAATTGCAACGACTATTCCCGAGCATTTCTCATAAAGTGTTGTCGAATCAACTAAAAGAATTAATGGAGGATGGGATTGTTGAACGAACGGTATATCCAGAAATTCCTCCGCGTGTTGAGTATTATATGACGGAACTAGGCATGTCGCTTTTACCAATCGTTGAAATGATGTATGATTGGGGAAAAATGCGAATGGAACAAATTCGTAATACGTTAGAGAAGTAAAAGAGCCTCCCGAGTGCGGAGGTTTTCTTTGTAGAAAGGTAGGAGTTATATTTGGTACAAGCTGCATATATTCATATTCCATTTTGTCAGCATATTTGTCACTATTGTGATTTTAATAAAGTATTTATTGAACGCCAACCGGTTGATCAATACTTGCAATATTTAGAGAAAGAAATAGTAAATACGGTTCGAAAAGTACCGTTTGAAAGCATGAAAACGATTTTTGTTGGCGGAGGAACTCCGACAGCCTTAAATATGGAGCAAACAAAAAAACTACTCGACATTATAAACCGTCGTTTGCGTCCATTTGCTCCGAATTGTGAGTTAACGTTTGAAGCGAACCCAGGTGATTTACCGAAAGAGAAGTTGAACTTATTACTAGAAGGTGGAGTAAACCGAATTAGTTTTGGTGTGCAAACGTTTCGTGATGAGCTACTTGAGAAGATTGGGCGTAAACATACGAGGGAAGATGCATTTGTAGCAATTCGAGAAGCGCAGGAAGTTGGCTTTACAAATATTAATGTAGATATAATTTATGCTTTGCCAGGACAGACGATAGAAGATGTAAAAGAAACATTAGACATTGCCTTCACGCTTGGTGTACAACATTTCTCAGCATATTCATTAATTGTGGAACCGAAGACTGTATTTTATAACTTAATGAATAAAGGGAAGTTGAGACTTCCGGGTGAAGACCATGAAGCGAAAATGTATGAAATGGTAATGGATGAAATGGAGAAACATGGTTATAGCCAGTATGAAATTAGCAACTTCTCAAAAGGTGATAATGAAAGTAGACATAATCTCACATACTGGAATAATGAAGAGTATTATGGTTTTGGAGCTGGAGCGCACAGTTATGTGAATGGAGAACGAATTCAAAATGTAGGGCCGCTCAAGCAATATTTCACTAAAATTGATGAAACAGGATTTCCATATTTAGATGTTCACATAGTGACGGAGAAAGAAAAAATGGAAGAAGAGTTGTTTTTAGGGCTCCGAAAAACAAAAGGTGTTTCTAAGGTAGAATTCCAAAAGAAATTTAATGTGGAAATGGATCACGTTTTTGCAAAGCAGTTACAAAGCAACCAAGAACAGGGGTTACTTGAAAACAGAGATGGACATGTTTGTTTAACGAGGAAAGGGAAACTATTAGGGAATGAAGTATTCCAGTCATTTTTGATTGATTAATTGTTCCATAAGCGTGAAAAAGTTTCGTGATTTCGTGACGTTTCCGTTGACAATTGAATGTCAATTTTGGTAAGTTATTAATAGATTTAGCACTCGAAGACAAAGAGTGCTAACAGAGGTGATGATGAGATGCTTACGGAACGTCAGCTCTTAATTTTACAAACAATTATTGATGACTTTATTGGATCAGCGCAACCTGTTGGGTCGAGGACGTTGGCTAAGAAAGATGAAATTACGTTTAGTTCAGCTACTATTCGCAATGAAATGGCTGATCTAGAGGAACTAGGATTTATTGAAAAAACGCATAGTTCTTCTGGGCGTGTTCCTTCTGAAAAAGGGTATCGTTTTTATGTAGACCATCTTTTAGCGCCACAAAACTTACCTAACGATGAAATTGTACAAATTAAAGATTTATTTGCTGAAAGAATTTTTGAAGCGGAAAAGATTGCACAACAATCTGCTCAGATTTTGTCAGAGCTTACGAATTATACGGCTATTGTTCTTGGTCCGAAGTTAAGCACAAATAAACTTAAAAATGTACAAATTGTACCGCTTGATCGTCAAACAGCAGTCGCTATTATTGTTACGGATACAGGGCATGTACAAAGTAAAACGATTACCGTTCCGGAATCTGTTGATTTATCAGATTTAGAAAAAATGGTTAATATTTTAAATGAAAAGCTATCGGGTGTACCTATGTCGGAACTTCATAATAAAATCTTTAAAGAGATTGTTACAGTCTTGCGTGGGTATGTTCATAATTACGATAGTGCAATAAAAATGTTAGATGGTACATTTCAAGTTCCTTTATCGGAAAAGATATACTTTGGAGGAAAAGCAAATATGCTTTCGCAGCCAGAGTTCCATGACATTCAAAAAGTAAGGTCCTTGCTGACGATGATTGATAACGAAGCTGAGTTTTATGATATTTTGCGTCATAAACAAGTAGGTATTCAAGTGAAAATTGGCAGGGAAAATTCTTCGATAGCTATGGAAGATTGTAGTTTAATTTCTGCAACGTATTCGATTGGAGAAGAGCAACTAGGAACAATTGCGATTTTAGGTCCGACGAGAATGCAATACTCTCGTGTAATTAGTTTGTTGCAGTTGTTTACAAGACAATTTACAGACGGACTTAAAAAGTAAATGAGAGTAATACATTCGCTCAAGTGATGAAATTTTCATTGCTGTGTGTAATATATAATGCTTAGGTAATCATGCTATACATGATACCTAATACCTTTTAAGGAGGTGAAAATTGTGGAAGAGCGTAACGAACAAGTGGTAGAAGAAGTGAAAGAAGCGCAAGTTGAAGAAGCTGTCACGACAGAAAACGGTGAAGAAGCTGTAGAAGAAAAAAGTGAAGCTGCTCTTTTACAAGAGAAAGTAGATGAGTTACAAGCGAAACTATCGGAAACGGAAGGTCGCACACTACGTCTACAAGCTGATTTTGAAAATCATAAGCGCCGCGTCCAAATGGATAAACAGGCTGCTGAAAAATATAGAGCACAAAGTCTTGTGTCAGATATTCTGCCAGCTCTTGATAATTTTGAAAGAGCAATGCAAGTGGAAGCAACTGATGAGCAAATGAAGTCCTTATTACAAGGTATGGAAATGGTGCATCGTCAATTGTTAGAAGCACTGACTAAAGAAGGTGTTGAAGCGATTGAAGCTGTTGGTAAACAGTTTGATCCTCATGAGCACCAAGCTGTTATGCAAGTAGAGGACAGTGAGTTTGAATCAAACGCGGTTGTGGAAGAATTCCAAAAAGGTTATAAACTAAAAGACCGTGTGATTCGCCCATCAATGGTAAAAGTAAATCAATAATTTACATAAATGTAGGAGGATTCGCTATGAGTAAAATTATCGGTATTGACTTAGGTACAACAAACTCTTGTGTAGCTGTTATGGAAGGTGGAGAACCAAAGGTTATCCCAAATCCAGAAGGAAACCGTACAACACCTTCTGTTGTAGCTTTCAAAAATGAAGAGCGTCAAGTTGGGGAAGTTGCGAAACGTCAAGCAATTACAAACCCAAATACAATTATGTCTGTTAAACGTCATATGGGTACAGACTATAAAGTAGAAGTTGAAGGTAAAGATTATACACCTCAAGAAATTTCTGCAATCATTTTACAAAACTTAAAAGCTTCTGCTGAAGCGTACTTAGGTGAAACAGTGACGAAAGCTGTTATTACAGTACCAGCATACTTCAACGATGCAGAACGCCAAGCGACAAAAGACGCTGGTCGTATTGCTGGTTTAGAAGTAGAACGTATTATTAACGAACCAACAGCAGCAGCACTTGCTTATGGCTTAGAGAAGCAAGACGAAGAACAAAAAATTCTAGTATATGACTTAGGTGGCGGTACTTTTGACGTATCTATCCTTGAGTTAGCAGATGGAACATTTGAAGTTATTTCAACTGCTGGTGACAACCGTCTTGGTGGAGATGACTTTGACCAAGTTATCATCGATCATTTAGTAGCTGAATTCAAGAAAGAAAACAACATTGACTTAAGTCAAGATAAAATGGCACTTCAACGTCTGAAAGATGCAGCTGAAAAAGCGAAAAAAGATCTTTCTGGTGTAACGCAAACACAAATTTCATTACCATTCATTAGTGCTGGAGCTGCTGGTCCATTACACTTAGAATTAACGTTAACAAGAGCAAAATTCGAAGAGCTTTCAGCAGGTCTTGTTGAAAGAACATTAGAGCCAACTCGTCGTGCATTAAAAGACGCTGGTTTTGCTCCAAGCGAATTAGATAAAGTTATCCTTGTTGGTGGTTCTACTCGTATCCCAGCTGTACAAGAAGCAATTAAACGTGAAACGGGTAAAGAGCCATATAAAGGTGTAAACCCAGATGAAGTTGTAGCATTAGGTGCTGCAGTTCAAGGTGGCGTACTTACTGGTGATGTAGAAGGCGTTCTATTATTAGACGTAACTCCACTTTCTTTAGGTATTGAAACTATGGGTGGTGTATTTACGAAACTAATCGAGCGTAACACTACAATTCCAACAAGTAAATCACAAGTATTCTCAACAGCTGCTGATAATCAACCAGCGGTAGACATTCACGTGCTACAAGGTGAGCGTCCAATGTCAGCTGATAACAAAACACTAGGTCGTTTCCAATTAACAGACCTTCCGCCAGCACCACGTGGTATTCCACAAATCGAAGTAACATTCGATATTGATGCGAACGGTATTGTTAACGTACGTGCGAAAGACTTAGGAACAAGTAAAGAGCAAGCTATTACAATCCAATCTTCTTCAGGTCTTTCTGATGACGAAGTAAATCGTATGGTACAAGAAGCTGAAGCAAATGCTGACGCTGACCAAAAACGTAAGGAAGAAGTTGAACTTCGCAACGAAGCTGACCAACTTGTATTCCAAACAGATAAAGTTGTAAAAGATTTAGAAGGTAAAGTAGATGCAGCTGAAGTAGCGAAAGCAACAGAAGCGAAAGAAGCATTACAAGCGGCAATCGAGAAAAACGAACTTGATGAAATCCGTGCGAAAAAAGATGCTCTTCAAGAAATCGTACAACAATTAACTGTTAAATTATATGAGCAAGCTCAAGCGGCTGCAGGGCAAGCAGAAGGTGCGCAAGGAGCACAAGACGCTGGCGCGAAAAAAGACAATGTAGTTGACGCTGAGTTTGAAGAAGTAAAAGAAGACAAGTAATATAAATAAGTAAGATGACAAAAAGTCAAAGTCAAGCGTGCCTTGGCTTTGGCTTTTTTCACGAATAAGAAAAAAGTGGTTATTTGAGCTAAGACATTCTTGAGAAGGTCTTAAGTTTTGAGCTTTGCATATTGTAAGTGAGGAAACTTTGTTGCAAAGCACTTTCTTTCGGTGTTAAAATTACGTTTATGTGAAAGATTCGGGGGTTACAAATTTATGAATAAACGAGACTATTATGAGGTGCTTGGACTTAGCAAGGGCGCTTCTAAAGATGAAATTAAAAAAGCGTATCGTCGTTTGGCTAAAAAGTACCATCCAGACGTAAGTAAAGAAGAAAATGCAATTGACAAGTTTAAAGAAGTACAAGAAGCATATGAAGTATTAAGTGATGATCAAAAACGCGCACAGTACGATCAATTTGGTCACGCTGGCCCAAATCAAGGTTTCGGTGGTGGAGACTTTGGTGGAGGTTTCGGCTTTGAAGATATCTTTAGTTCATTCTTTGGTGGCGGCGGCAGACGTCGTGATCCGAATGCTCCGCGTCAAGGTGCTGATTTACAATATCAAGTTACTTTAGAGTTTGAAGAAGCAATTTTTGGTAAAGAATTAAACGTTGAGATTCCAGTAGAAGATCCATGTGATACTTGCCACGGTAGTGGAGCGAAGCCGGGAACTTCAAAAGAAACATGTAAACATTGTTCAGGAACAGGTCAAATAAGTGTAGAACAAAATACACCATTTGGCCGTATTGTAAACCGTCAAGCGTGTAACCATTGCTCAGGAACAGGTCAAATGATTAAAGAGAAATGTACGACATGCCATGGTTCTGGTAAAGTACGTAAACGCAAAAAAATTAATGTGAAAATTCCAGCTGGTATTGATAATGGTCAACAAATTCGCGTGTCTGGTAAAGGCGAAGCGGGTGTGAATGGTGGGCCGGCAGGTGACTTATATGTTGTTGTTCATGTGAGAAATCATGAATTCTTCGAACGTGATGGCGATCATATTATTTGTGAAATGCCATTGACATTCGCACAAGTAGCGCTTGGTGCTGAAGTAGAAGTACCTACAGTTCACGGGAAAGTGAAGTTGAAAATTCCAGCAGGAACACAAACAGGAACGGAATTCCGTCTAAAAGGAAAAGGAGCTCCGAATGTACGTGGATATGGTCAAGGAGATCAATACGTAGTGGTTCGTGTCGTTGTACCGACGAAATTAACTTCGCATCAAAAAGAATTATTGCGTGAGTTCGCAGGTCAGGAAAATCAAGATGATAGCTTATTCGGAAAGCTTAAACGTGCTTTCAAAGGGGAATAATGGAAATAAAAAATGGAGTTGGTAAATTGTGAAATGGTCAGAAATTAGTATTCATACAACAGAAGAAGCAGTAGAAGCTGTCTCTCATATTTTGCACGAAGCAGGCGCTAGCGGGGTTGCAATTGAGGATCCGGCGGAGTTAACGAAAGAGCGTGAGCAACAATACGGTGAGATTTATGCACTTAACCCAGATGAATACCCAAGTGAGGGTGTTTTGGTGAAAGCATATTTCCCACAAACGGATTCTTTACACGAAACGGTTGCAAGTGTAAAATCATCTATTGATGCGCTACCATCTTTTGACATCGAAATTGGTACAGGAAACATTACAATTAATGAAGTCGATGAGGAAGATTGGGCTACTGCTTGGAAGAAATATTATCATCCAGTTCAAATTTCTGATACATTCACAATTGTGCCGACGTGGGAAGAATATACACCGTCTTCTCCAGATGAAAAAATTATTGAATTAGATCCAGGTATGGCGTTTGGTACAGGGACACATCCAACAACAACGATGTGTATTCGTGCTTTAGAAAAAACGGTTCAGCCAGGTGATACTGTGATTGATGTGGGGACAGGTTCGGGGGTACTTAGTATTGCAGCAGCAAAATTAGGTGCGGCTTCTGTTCAAGCGTATGATTTAGACCCAGTTGCAGTTGAAAGTGCAGAGATGAATGTGCGCTTAAATAAAACAGATGACATTGTCAATGTTGGACAGAATAGTCTATTAGAAGGTATTGAAGGTCCGGTTGATTTAATCGTAGCAAATTTATTAGCAGAAATTATTCTTCTATTCCCTGAAGATGCAGCGAGAGTTGTGAAGCCAGGTGGATTATTTATTACATCTGGTATTATTGCGGCGAAAGAAAAAGTAATTTCTGAGGCGTTAGAAAAAGCTGGATTTACAATTGAAGACGTGCTTCGAATGGAAGATTGGGTAGCAATTATTGCACGAAATGCGTAATATAGATTTTAGTCTATAAAGAACAGGGGAGTCTCTCACTATATAAGGTGAGGGACTTGCCGTTTGTTATATGAAAATGATAACGTTTCGTTCTTTTCGTAAGTGTTGACTTACGAAAGGAACGAAACTCTACTAAGGTGATTATATGCAACGTTATTTTGTAGAAGAGAAATATGTAAATGAGACAAGTATTCGCATAATGGGTGATGATGTCCATCACATCGCAAGAGTGATGCGTATGTCAGCTGGTGACCACATTTATTGCTGTGTAAATGGTAAAACAGCAGAATGTTCAATTGCTGAAATTACCAGTGAATTTGTGGATACCGCTATTGTAGAATGGATAGGGGCGTCAAGCGAACTTCCTGTGTTCGTGACGATTGCAAGTGGACTGCCGAAAGGAGACAAGCTAGAGTTAATTTTTCAAAAAGGAACTGAGCTTGGGGCAGCTGCATTTTTACCCTTTCAAGCATCTCGCTCTATTGTAAAATGGGATGCGAAAAAAGCAGATAAAAAAGTTGAGCGTTTGAAAAAGATTGTGAAAGAAGCTGCGGAACAATCACATAGAAGTGAAATTCCAGAAGTGCATGCTCCTGCATCATTTAAGCAATTACTTGCAATGAGTAGTGAGTATGATAGCTGTCTTGTTGCTTATGAAGAGGAAGCAAAACAAGGTGAGAAATCTAATTTTGCGAAAGCTTTAGCGACGATTAAACCGGGTCAAAAGCTGTTAATTGTATTTGGACCAGAAGGCGGTTTAGCGGAGGAAGAGATTACTGCACTTCGTGAACATAAATTTGTACCATGTAGTTTAGGACCAAGAATTTTAAGAACAGAAACGGCTCCGCTTTATGCGTTAAGTGCCGCTTCTTATCATTTTGAATTGATGGGGTGATAATCAATGGCAACTGTTGCGTTCCACACGTTAGGTTGTAAAGTAAACCACTATGAAACAGAAGCGATTTGGCAATTGTTTAAACAAGGTGGTTATGAAAGAACTGAATATGAAAAGAAATCTGATGTATATGTTATTAATACATGTACAGTAACAAATACTGGAGATAAAAAAAGCCGTCAAGTAATTAGACGTGCTGTACGTCAAAATCCAGATGCGGTAATTTGTGTAACTGGATGTTATGCACAAACATCTCCAGCTGAAATCATGGCAATTCCAGGTGTAGATATTGTTGTTGGTACGCAAGATCGTGAGAAAATGTTAGGATACATCGAAGAGTTCCGTAAAGAGCGTCAACCAATTAATGCTGTCCGCAATATTATGAAAACACGTGTATACGAAGAGCTTGATGTACCATATTTCACGGACCGTACACGTGCATCTTTAAAAATACAAGAAGGTTGCAATAACTTCTGTACATTTTGCATCATTCCTTGGGCGCGTGGTTTAATGCGTTCTCGTGATGGAAAAGAAGTTATTAAACAAGCACAGCAACTAGTAGATGCAGGTTATAAAGAAATCGTATTAACAGGTATTCATACAGGTGGATACGGTGAAGATATAAAAGATTATAACTTAGCTGGATTACTTCGTGATATGGAAGCAGAAGTAGGCGGATTGAAACGTCTTCGTATTTCTTCTATCGAAGCGAGTCAAATTTCAGATGAAGTAATTGAAGTGCTAGATAAATCTGAAGTAGTTGTACGTCACTTGCATATTCCACTGCAATCAGGATCTAATACTGTATTAAAACGTATGCGCCGTAAGTATACGATGGAATTTTTCCAAGAGCGTTTAGATCGTTTGAAAGAGGCGCTACCAGGTCTTGCGATCACATCAGATGTAATCGTTGGATTCCCAGGTGAAACAGAAGAAGAATTCATGGAAACGTACAATTTCATTAAAGAGAATCGCTTCTCTGAGTTACACGTATTCCCTTACTCAAAACGTACGGGAACACCTGCAGCGCGTATGGAAGATCAAGTTCCTGAAGATGTGAAGAACGATCGTGTTCACCGCTTAATTGAACTATCTAATCAATTAGCGAAAGAGTATGCTTCACAGTTTGAAGGTGAAGTGCTTGAAATTATCCCGGAAGAGCAATTTAAAGATGGCGACCGTGAAGGGTTATATGTAGGTTATACAGATAACTATTTGAAAATTGTGTTTGAAGGATCTGAAGAATTAATTGGTAAGCTAGTAAAAGTGAAAATTACAAAAGCTGGTTATCCATATAACGAAGCGCAGTTTGTTCGTGTTCTTGAAGATGATGTGAAAAAAGAATCAGCAAGCGCATAATAAAAAGCATGCAAACAAAAAGGGTTTGCATGCTTTTTTCGTTTGTGGAGAAGTTAAGTATTGAAAGAGGATGTAATGGATTGCTCGTTAACTGAGTATTTTTTAGCAGTTCTCTATATAAAAATAATTTAGTGATAAAAATATATTTATTTTTAAGGGAAAGAGATAACAGCTATCTACATAGTTTTTGAAAAAGGAAGAGCATCTCTTCTTCTTTTATTCTGCCAAATAGTTGACCTGAAGTGATAAAATGTATTATAATCGTAAAAGACATGCTGAAGAAGTGTTTCTTTTTGCATGCTGAAGTTAGTATGTAAGTGTGATGTTTCGGAGGGAGGGAAAGAGAATGTCAAAAACAGTCGTTCGTAAAAACGAGTCTTTGGAGGATGCACTTCGCCGTTTTAAAAGATCGGTTTCTAAAACTGGTACACTTGCTGAAGCAAGAAAGCGCGAGTTTTATGAAAAACCAAGTGTAAAACGTAAGAAGAAATCTGAAGCGGCAAGAAAGCGTAAATTCTAAGAGAGGGTGTAAGTTATGAGTCTTCTCGGTCGTTTAAACGATGATATGAAACAAGCGATGAAGAATAAACAAAAAGAAAAATTAACCGTCATTCGTATGGTTAAGGCTGCTTTACAAAATGAAGGTATTAAACTGCAACATACTCTTACTGAAGAAGAGGAATTAACAGTTTTAGCTCGTGAAGTAAAACAGTATAAGGACTCCCTCCTTGAATTTAAAAAAGCTGGTCGTGAAGACCTTGTTGATAAACTGCAAAGTGAAATTCAGATTTTAAGCGCATATTTGCCGGAGCAATTAACAGAAGAAGAATTAGCTGATTTAATTAAGCAAGTTATTTCTGAAGTTGGTGCTACTTCTAAAGCAGATATGGGTAAAGTGATGACTGCTATTATGCCGAAAGTAAAAGGTAAAACAGACGGATCACTAGTGAATAAGCTGGTTATACAGCTATTAGCATAAAAAAACGTCTCATTTCGTATGAGACGTTTTTTTATGCTTTTTTTCAGTTTGGACGTGATATTACAAGCTCTTTTTTCATACATATGGGATGAGAGGGGGTCTTTTGGAGATGAAGAAATTAGAACAAATGAAGAATTGGTTAACGAAGCAAATAGACCTGCCAGTGGATGTGTTAATGGATCTACCTCGGATCACGCTTGTTGGGCAAGTGCATATCTATATAGAAAATCATCGAGGATTATTAGTGTTTTCAGATAAAGAGGTAAGATTGCTATTAAAACATGGTCAATTATTAATTAAAGGTCAATCCTTTGTTATTAAAACAATCCTTCCAGAAGAACTTTTACTTGAAGGGATAATTGAACAAGTGACATTTTTAGAAAATGAAAAGAAAGAGGAGTGAGGGGAAACTTCCGTTTGTGAAGTTTTTCTTCCTTATCCCCATTAACAGGTAGTAATCCAATCTTAATATTCAGTTCATACAAAGAAAATGCCCGATTAGTGAGGGGATAATTAGTGGGGATGAAACCCTCGCTGATTAAAGTTCCGCTTTATTTCATTTTAGTACGAGCTATTTTGATACTTAGAGTGAAAGGTATTGTATCTACTTTTAGAAAGGTAGTGGAGATAGTCGATGAAAAATAAATGGTTTATAAAGTGGCTTGGGTATGTAAAGGTACGGATTGAAGGTAGAGGGGCGGAACGCTTTGTTAACGAGTGTGTTCGTAGAAAATTATTAGTTTGGGATGTAAAGAAGATTGCAGATGAAACGTTAGTTTTTTGCATGTTATTACGAGATGTGAAAAAAATAAAACCAATCTATAGAAAAAATGAGTGCAAATTATATTTTATTGGACGTTACGGTTTTCCTTTTTGGAATAAGCGTTTAATTAAAAATAGTGGATTTTTAATTGGTTTTTTAATATTTTTTTTCGGAATGATTGCATTATCGAATATGGTGTGGAAAATTGAAATTACAGGAGCAAAACCTGAAACAGAATATATATTGATAAAAGAATTGGACAAAATGGGTATTAAAAAAGGGAAATTACAGTTCCAAATGCCTAATGTAGAAGATGTTCAACGTCATTTAACGGACAATATTAATGCGATTACTTGGGCAGGATTGGAAATAAGAGGGACAACATATCATTTTAAAATTGTTGAAAAAAATGAACCGAAAAAAGAAAAGGAACAACAGCCACAAAACTTAGTGGCAAAAAAAGAAGCGACTATTACGAAAACGTTTGTAGAAGTTGGAAAACCAGTCGTCATGAAAAATGATCATGTAGAAAAGGGGCAACTTCTTGTATCTGGGATGTATGGTAATGAGGAGAATCCGACAGTTGTTTCGGCTAAAGGGATTGTATATGGGGAAACGTGGTACAAATCTGAGGTGGATGTGCCGTTAAAGACACAATTTCATGTGTATACGGGTAATTCGTATAATGAATATTTTCTTAAATTTGGGAGTGCTAAAATAAAAATATGGGGATTTCAACATGATAAGTATAAACGCTCTCGTACTGAAAGTGTAAAACATGATGTGAAATTATTTGGCTTCACATTACCAGTTGCATACGAAAAAGATATTGTACGAGAAGAGGAAGAAGCGAATCGAGAATATACCGAAAAACAAGCAATGAAAGTAGCGAAAGAGATGGCAGAAAAAGAACTGAAGAAAAAATTGGATGAACATGCTATGATTGTAAGTGATAACATTTTGAGTAAAGAGGTTGAGGCGGATCACCTAAAGGTCACATTACATTATACAGTGATTGAAAATATTGCAGAGCCACAACCAATATCTGAATCCGATATTCAAGGAGACTGAGTAATGGCAGAACAATTAGTAGAAATGAACCAACAATTGGAAAATCCCAATGAGGCAATCGCTCTTTTTGGGGTAAATGATGCTCATTTAAAAGTAATTGAACGAGAACTTAGTGTATCGATTGTGACTAGAGGAGAGTCTGTTCGTGTATCTGGCGCAGATGAAACTGTGGCGCTCGTAGAAAAAATCTTACAACAGTTACTTGTTGTTATCCGTAAAGGTGTGTCAATTTCGGAAAGAGATGTTGCGTATGCAATTCAGCTTGGGCAACAAGGGAAAATCGCTCAATTCGAAGAACTATATGAAGAGGAAATTTTTAAAACAGCAAAAGGTAAATCCATTCGTGTGAAAACGATGGGACAAAGACGATATATTCATGCAATGAAAAAGAATGATATTGTATTTGGAATAGGACCTGCTGGGACAGGAAAAACATACTTGGCTGTAGTAATGGCTGTGAGAGCTTTAAAGCAAGGGTATGTAAAGAAAATTGTTTTAACAAGACCTGCTGTAGAAGCTGGGGAGAGTCTAGGGTTTTTACCAGGTGATTTGAAAGAAAAAGTAGATCCGTATTTACGCCCGTTGTATGATGCATTGCACGATATTCTTGGACAAGAATATACACAGCGTATGATGGAGCGAGGTGTAATTGAAATTGCACCCCTTGCTTACATGAGGGGGCGTACTCTTGATGATTCATTTGTTATATTAGATGAAGCACAGAATACAACTGGTGCTCAAATAAAAATGTTTTTAACACGATTAGGTTTTAGTTCTAAAATGGTTGTGACTGGAGACCCTTCGCAGGTAGACTTGCCAAAAGGGGTAAAATCAGGTCTTTCTATTGCTGCTAATGTTTTGTCTGGTGTATCAGGTCTTTCGTTCATTACACTGGAACAAACAGACGTTGTGAGACACCCGTTAGTGCAACGTATTATTGAGGCATATGATAAAATGGAATGATCCTATTTGTCAGGATCATTTCTTTTTGTATGATAAGGTTGGCGAACGGCATATTTTTTACTATCATTAAAGACGAGGGAAATAAACTATAGGTGATGGTGTATGAAAATATGGACCTATAAAGCATTGTTGGCTGGAAGAAATGAAAGCTATAAGTAGTTTCACTTTATTTCTGGAGAGGAGAAGGTATTGAAATCATGTCAAGATCTCAAGAAATTTCTAAGTGGTTTCGTAATTTACAACATTCGAAGAAACTAAGTTGGATTTCTTACGTTTTATTAGGAGCAGTACTGTTTTTTGCACTTATGAATAATGTGAAACCAGAGCAATTAGATGTTGAAATATACTCTATTGCAAAAAAAACAATCCACTCTCCTATTAAAATTGAAGATAAAGTTACAACGGAAAAAAAGAAAAAAGATGCCGCTACAAAAGTTGAAGATCAGTATACATATAGAAGTGAGCTTAAACAAAATAAAGTGGATATTGTTAATGATGTTTTTGCTAAGGTAGATGAAGTGGTGCAAGAGATTAAAGCCATTGGGCCAGATGAGCAAAAAAAGATTACTGATGCTGATAAAGTGGACAAGTTGAAAAAGAAATTACCCGTCGATTTAACAAAAGATTTATCTGATTCAAACTTACTGAACTTGATTAACGCAGATTCAAGCCAATTGGTATTAGCGAAAGATGCAGCAGTCACAGCCATTAATAGTATAATGACTATGCATATTAAAATGGACGAATTGAAGGACGCAAAAGAGCGGTATGTAAGTGAGATGAATAGTGTTAATGTCGATAGTGGTCTAAAAGAGGCTGTTAAGGCACTAGGGAAATATGCAATTTCAGCGAATTATTTTTATGATCCGACTTTAACAAAAGAGAAGAGAAAAGCAGAGGAAGATTTAGTTGCACCTGTTTATATCCTTCAAGGACAAGTTCTTGTTAGGGAAGGAGAAACGATTTCAAGTGATATGTATAATCAGTTGAAATTAGTTGGGTTGCTAGAGAAAGGTAATACCTTCCAACCTTATGTTGGTTTGGCGGTGCTCATTTGTGTGTTGCTATACTTTATGCATAAGCAGTTTGAAGTATTTTTACAGCGAAAAAGAGAAGATAGGCCGTATGTCTTAGCATACATCACAATTCTGTCTATCACGATTGTTTTAATGAAAATCATTAGTTTATTTCAAAAGCTTGAATATGCGGGGATTGCGTATGTGGTTCCGGTCGCGATGGGGACGATACTTGTAAAATTAATGATTGGTGATCGATTTGTATTTTTAACAAGTATGATTTTTTCTGTGTGTGGAAGTATTATGTTTAATGAAGGTGTAACGAGTACGCTGAATTATAGTGTAGGTATTTATGTTTTATTAAGTTCATTATCGGTTAGCATCTTCTTGAGAGAAAAAAATCGTCGTACGATGATTTTACAAGCTGGTATACTCGTTTCTGTATTAAATGTAGTCGTATTGGCGGCTTTGCTACTATTGCGAAATGGGAACTTTTCGCCTCTTGAAATTGGTATGCAATTATTAATGGCTGCAGTTTCAGGGATTATCTCTTCTGTTCTAGCTATGGGGATTTTACCGTATTTAGAAAGTGGACTCGGAATTGTATCAAGTATGAAATTAATGGAACTTTCAAGTCCGAATCACCCGCTCCTGCGTAAAATTTTATTAGAAGCACCGGGTACGTATCACCATAGTGTAATGGTAGCGAATCTGTCTGAAGCTGCTTGTGAAGCGGTTGGAGCAAATGGAGTGTTAGCGCGTGTAGGGGCATATTATCATGATGTAGGAAAGACAGTACAACCGCAGTTTTTTATTGAAAACCAGATGGGAATTAAAAACCCGCATGATAAATTAGATCCTGTAACGAGTAAAGATATTATCATTGCTCATGTAACTGATGGGGTGAGGATGTTGGAAGAGTATCATATTCCTCAAGAAATTGTTGATATTGCCGGACAGCATCACGGTACAACGTTGCTTAAATATTTTTACTATAAAGCGATTAAAGAGGATAAAGAGAAATATAAGGAAGAGATGTTCCGCTATCCAGGATCAAAAGCGACATCTAAAGAGTCGGCAATTGTTGGTATTGCTGATAGTGTAGAAGCGGCGGTACGTTCGATGAATCATCCAACGCCAGATCAAATTAATAATTTAGTGCAAAGTATTATTAGAGATCGTTTGCAAGATGGGCAATTTAGTGAATGTGATTTGACATTTAAAGAATTACAAATTGTTGGTAAAACGTTATGTGAAACACTAAATGGTATTTTCCATTCTCGTATTACATATCCGGAACTGCCGGAAGAAAAGGAGAAAGAATGAGTTTATTAATTGATTTTATTGATGAAACAGAAGAAGTGAAAGACGAATATATAAGTTTGATTCGAGGATTGGTAGAGAAAGCAGCCCAAATGGAAAATATAGAAGAAGGAACGGAATTATCGGTTACGTTTGTAGATAATGAACGTATTCGCGAAATTAACCGTGACTACCGAGATAAGGATCAGCCTACAGACGTTATTTCTTTTGCAATGGAAGAAATGGGAGAAGGCGAAATGGAAATCGTCGGTGCAGAGATGCCACGTATGTTAGGGGATCTTATTATTTCTATTCCAAGAGCAAAAGAACAAGCTGAGGAATATGGACATTCTTTTGATCGTGAACTCGGGTTTTTAGCGTTACATGGCTTTTTACATTTGCTTGGTTATGATCACATGACAGAAGAGGATGAAAAAGAAATGTTTGGAAGACAAAAAGAAATTTTAGAGGCATTTGGATTAGGACGATGAAAAAAGGAAAACTTATAAATAGTTTTGGATATGCTATAGCTGGCATGTACTTTTGTCTTCGTCATGAACGAAATATGAAAATTCACTATTTGGCCGCAGTCATTGTTATATGCTGCGGCTTTTATTTCCATATTACAAAAACAGAATGGATCATATTACTTATTGTGATTGGGATTGTAATAAGTTTAGAGATGGTGAATACGGCTATTGAAAAAACAGTAGACTTAGCAACCGCTGATATTCATCCGTTTGCAAAAATTGCAAAGGATGTTGCAGCGGGAGCGGTTTTATTGTTTGCAATTATAGCTGTTGTAATTGGTGCTATTATCTTTTTACCGTATATGGTATAGTTGGCATTCCAAAGCTTTTATTAAGCTTTGGGAGCGCCGTGAAGGCCTTTAATGAAAGAATGTATCTATTCACATCTGTGAAGGGAAAGGATGCGGGAATATGAATAGCAAACAATTAATTCAAGAAGCAATCGAAGCGCGTAAACAAGCGTACGTACCATATTCTAAATTTCAAGTAGGTGCAGCTTTACTAACTAAAGATGGAAAAATATATCGTGGATGTAATGTTGAAAATGCATCATATGGTTTATGTAACTGTGCAGAAAGAACAGCTTTATTTAAGGGGATTTCTGAAGGGGATAAAGAGTTTGTAGCTATTGCAGTCGTAGCGGATACAAAGCGCCCAGTACCTCCTTGTGGAGCATGTCGACAAGTTATGGTAGAATTATGTAAACAGGATACGAAAGTATACTTATCAAACTTACATGGTGACGTTCAAGAGACAACAGTCGGAGAATTGTTACCAGGAGCATTTTTAGCGGAGGATTTACATGAATAGAAAAGGTTATAAATCAGGTTTTGTCTCTATTATTGGCAGACCGAATGTTGGGAAATCTACATTTTTAAATCGTATTATCGGCCAGAAGATTGCTATTATGAGCGACAAGCCACAAACAACTCGTAATAAAATTCAAGGTGTATATACAGAAAATGATTCACAAGTGATTTTCATTGATACACCAGGAATACATAAACCTAAACATAAACTAGGTGACTTCATGGTGAAGATGGCTCAAACGACATTGAAAGAAGTTGATATTGTTCTGTTTATGGTCAATGCAACTGAAGGATTTGGTCGTGGTGAGGAATTCATTATTGAGAAATTACAAGAAACGAAACAACCGGTATTTTTGGTAATTAATAAAATTGACCAAGTTCATCCAGAGCAATTATTAGAGTTAATTGATCAATACCGTAAGCTACATGAGTTTGCAGAGATTGTACCAATTTCTGCATTAGACGGTAATAATGTGGAAGCGTTAATTGGAGCAATTAAAAAGTATTTACCAGAAGGACCACAATACTACCCAGATAATCAAGTAACGGATCATCCAGAGCGATTTATTATTGCAGAGCTTATTCGTGAAAAAGTACTACATTTAACACGTGAAGAAGTGCCGCATTCTGTAGCTGTTGTTATTGATGCAATTCAAAAACGTGAAGGCGGGGCAGTTTATATAAATGCAACGATTGTTGTTGAACGTGCATCACAAAAAGGAATTATTATCGGTAAGCAAGGGAAGATGTTAAAAGAAGTCGGTAAGCGAGCTCGCTTTGACATTGAAGCACTTCTCGGTTCTAAAGTATTTTTAGAAGTATGGGTGAAAGTGCAAAAAGATTGGCGCAATAAAATGTCACAGCTGCGTGACCTTGGTTTCCGTGAAGACGAATATTAATATGAAGTAAAGTTGTGATCAGTGGATGTTTTGTTCATCCACTGATTATTGGTTTTCATAAACCTTGATAAATTAGGAAAAATTTTTCTCACATGAAAATGAACAAAATGGGTCAATTTAATAACAACAAAAGAAATTGGTTTATAGGCTACGCTTATTGAGAAAGGTGGATTCTTATGCTAGATTTTACCTGGAAGTTTTTCTCCAAAACAGGAAGCATTGAAACGTATTTGCTTTTGAAAGAAATGGAAAAAGACGTAAACGATGAGATGGATCAACATGAAGAGGAGTTAGCGCATTTAGATTCTCCAATTTCTTGACCCGTTTTGTTCAAACCTTGGATGGTGACGAACATGTTTCAAAAAGTTGAGGGCATTGTTATCCGTACGACAGATTACGGAGAAACGAACAAGATTGTTACAATATTCTCACGGGAATTTGGTAAGGTAAGTGCAATGGCAAGAGGGGCGAAAAAACCGAAAAGTCGGTTAGCAGCTATTTCGCAACTTATGACACATGGTCATTTTCTTATTCAAATGGGATCTGGACTTGGAACTTTGCAACAAGGCGAGATTATTTCATCTATGAAAGAAATTCGCGAGGATATATTTTTAACTGCTTATGCATCATTTATTATTGAATTAACTGATAAAGCAACAGAAGATAAGAAGCATAATCCGTATTTATTTGAAATGTTATATCAAACGTTGCATTATATGTGTGAGGGTGTTGACCCAGAAGTATTATCGTTAATTTATCAAACGAAAATGCTTCCGGTATTAGGGATGCGCCCGTATTTTGATACATGTGCTATTTGTCATCAAGCAACAGATTTTGTCGCCTTCTCTGTCCGAGAAGGTGGTTTTCTGTGCTCGCGTCATGCGGAGCAAGATCCGTATCGTATCCCGGTGGGAGAGGCTGTTCATAAATTATTACGTCTCTTTTTTCACTTCGATCTACACCGGCTCGGTAATGTATCGGTGAAGGATAGTACAAAAAAACAAATGCGCACAGTATTGAATACATATTATGATGAATATTGTGGGATTTATTTGAAATCAAGGCGTTTCCTAGAACAACTTGATAAGTTTCAAATATAATTAGGGCCGTATACGGTCCTTTTTACATACTTTCTTTTTCGAATAGCATATTTAGTATATAATATTTAAGAGATAGTATAACTTTTTTCGTTGTGCATTAAAGGTGGTGATTATCATAGAGCTGAATAAACGGCAAGAACATATCATTCAGATTGTAAAAGATCACGGTCCTATTACAGGGGAGTCAATTGCTGCGCAATTGGGTTTAACACGTGCAACGCTAAGACCAGACTTAGCAATTTTAACGATGGCTGGTTATTTAGAAGCGCGTCCACGCGTAGGTTATTTTTATACGGGTAAAACTGGGGGACAGCTATTATCTGAAGCTGTTAAGAAAATTAAAGTGCAAGATTATCAATCTAGGCCGGCTGTAATTGATAAAAATGTATCAGTATACGATGCAATCTGTACTATGTTTCTAGAGGACGTTGGTACATTATTTGTTGTAGATCAATCTACTTTATTAGTTGGCGTTGTATCTCGTAAAGATTTATTGCGAGCTAGCTTAGGAAAGCAGGATTTAACCTCTCTTCCGGTTAATATTATCATGACAAGGATGCCAAACATTGCGATGTGTCGCAGGGAGGATTCTTTATATGATATTGCGATGGAATTAATAGAAAGACAGATTGATGCGATGCCAGTTGTAAAGGATACGAAACAAGGTATAGAAGTGATTGGACGAATTACAAAAACAAATATTACGCGTGCGTTTGTCAATTTAGTAAATAACGAATAAGTGTAATTTGTTTAAAGTGAGGTAATGTAATGGATAATAAAATCGTATATGTCGTATCTGACTCTGTAGGAGAAACAGCTGATTTGGTTGTTAGAGCGGCAATGGGGCAGTTCCCATTCGCTCCTGATATTAGACGTGTACCGTATGTAGAAGATACAGGGACATTAAAAGAAGTGATCTCGATTGCCAAGAGCAATCAAGCGCTTATTTGTTTTACGTTAGTAAAGCCTGATATGCGTCAATACTTAGTGACAGAAGCGGCAAAAGAAGGAGTAGAGGCATACGATATTATCGGACCTCTTATTGATCAAATTGAAGAAATTACAGGGCAAGTACCAAGGTATGAGCCAGGTGTCGTTCGAAGATTAGATGAAGAGTACTTTAAAAAAATCGAAGCGATTGAATTTGCAGTTAAGTATGATGATGGCAGAGATGCACGTGGTATTTTAAAAGCTGATATCGTGTTGATTGGAATTTCGCGTACATCAAAAACACCACTTTCACAATATTTAGCGCATAACAAACGTTTGAAAGTTGCCAATGTACCACTTGTACCGGAAGTGGATCCGCCTGAGGAATTATATCAAGTGGCAAAAGAGAAATGTTTCGGTTTGAAAATTACACCCGATAAGTTAAATCATATTCGAAAAGAACGTTTGAAATCACTTGGATTAAGTGATGGAGCAACATATGCAAATATTAATCGTATTAAAGAAGAAATTGATCATTTTGAGGAAGTAATTAGTAAAATAAATTGTCAAGTGATTGATGTATCGAATAAGGCGATTGAAGAAACAGCAAATATTATTGTGAATGCAGTGCAAAACCAAAAAATGTTTTAGCACATTTACCAAAGGTGAATGTGCTTTTTTCGCTCGTGAGAAGTAGGTAGAGGAAGATGTGAAGTAGAGCATGAACTTTAGTCTTAGTAATAGAATATAGCGGAATGGTTATACTTATATTCTTCTGTTTTTTTTATTATGCTAACGGAACGAGTTTGTTATCTTTAAATGTAAGATGAAAATTAAAGGGATATGTAGCGTAGTTGAAGAAAATATATTATAATAAAAAATTGTGATAAAAACCTATATTTTACGTTTAGACTTTAATTTTTCAGAATAAACTAGGGATAGGATTTGCGAAAAAGACATGTAATTACGTTAAATCGACAAAATCTAAACAAGAAAACGCACATTATGGAAGGATTCACAGAAGGGATGTAGAATACAGAAATATGCAAAACATCAATAACATATTAGTTGATGCAGATGCGTGTCCCGTGAAGAATGAAATTGTGCAAGTTGAAACAAAATTTTATGTCGAAATTTTGTTTGTCGCATCTTATGCTCATCGTTCAAGAAAACAGCAAGGTATTGGGGTTATGTAGATTCTGAACAAGATGAAGTTGATTTTTATATTTATCAACATGCAAAAGTTACAGATCTCGTGATCACACAGAATGTGGGTCTTGCTAGCCTTCTTGTAAAAAATGGAGTATTGGTATTGTCTCCAAGAGGTACATTTGTAACAGATGAGCAAATGGATACAATTTTATATAGTAGGTATGTATCTGCGAAGTTACGCAGGTAGGGGGCTTATACGAAAGGCCTAAAATCATTTGTACAACGTGATCGACAGCACTTTCTAATAAATTTAGAAAAAATATTGTCGAATTATAAAGGAATCTTTTAATTTATATCGAATACAAAATACGACACGGAGATGGATTTATGGGGAACAGAATTCCCGAAGAAGTTGTTGAACAGATTCGGACATCATCCGATATTGTAGAAGTTATTGGTGAGTATGTTCAACTTAGAAAGCAGGGGCGTAACTATTTCGGCCTTTGTCCATTTCATGGTGAGAACTCACCTTCATTCTCTGTTTCATCTGATAAGCAAATCTTTCATTGCTTCGGATGTGGAGAAGGTGGAAATGTATTTTCCTTTCTTATGAAAATGGAAGGACTTGCTTTCACTGAGGCTGTTCAAAAGCTTGGTGAAAGAAATGGGATTACAATTGCAGAGTATACATCAGGGCAAGGACAACAAGAAGACATATCTGATGACACTGTCATCATGCAACAGGCTCATGAGCTTTTGAAAAAGTATTATCATCATTTATTAGTAAATACAGAAGAGGGAAATGAAGCACTTTCGTATTTATTAAAACGTGGTATTACAAAAGAGATGATTGAGAAATTTGAAATTGGTTATGCATCACCAGCTTGGGATGCAGCAACGAAAATTTTACAAAAAAGAGGTTTATCGCTATCTAGTATGGAACAAGCTGGCCTTCTTGTAAGAAGTGAGAAGGATGGCAGTCATTATGACCGCTTCCGCGGAAGGGTTATGTTTCCAATCTATACTTTACAAGGTAAGGTGATAGCGTTTAGTGGAAGGGCGCTAGGAGATGATACTCCGAAATATTTAAATAGCCCTGAAACACCGATTTTTCACAAAAGTAAGCTGTTGTATAATTTCCACCAAGCAAGGCCATTTATTAGAAAACGTGGACAGGTTGTCCTATTTGAAGGTTATGCCGATGTGCTAGCCGCGGTAAAAAGTGGCGTGGAAGAAGCTGTTGCGACAATGGGGACGGCTTTAACTGAAGAACAAGCGAAACTTCTGCGACGTAACGTTGAAACTGTTGTTCTTTGCTATGATGGTGATAAAGCAGGGCGAGAAGCGACGATGAAAGCAGGGCAATTATTATTGCAAGTTGGTTGCCAAGTGAAAGTTACACCCTTGCCAGATAAGCTTGACCCTGATGAATATGTGCAACAATATGGAACAACGGCTTTTGAAAATCTTGTGAAATCAAGTATAAGTTTTGTTGGTTTCAAAATAAATTATTTGCGTTTAGGGAAAAATTTGCAAGATGAGTCTGGCAAAGAAGAATATGTGAAAAGTGTTTTAAAAGAGTTATCATTGTTACAGGATGCGATGCAGGCCGAGTCATATTTAAAGTCATTATCGCAAGAATTTTCGTATTCAATGGAAACACTTTTGAATCAATTGCACCAATATCGCAAAGAACAAAAGGTACAGCAAAAACAAATAAAGCAGGTTTCTAAGCCATCTCAAATTGTTCAAACGAAACCGAAGTTGACAGGTTTTGAAAGGGCAGAAAGAGAAATCATTTATCATATGTTGCAAAGTGCAGAAGTGGCAGTGCGTATGGAACCTCATATAGAAGATTTTTATACAGAAGAACATAAAGGGATTTTATATGAACTATACGCATATTATGAAAAGGGAAATGAACCCTCAGTCGGAACATTTTTAAGTTGGCTCTCTGATGAAAAATTGAAAAATATTATCACTGATATTTCGACGGATGAATTTATTAATCCAGAATACACAGAAGAAGCGTTACAAGGCCATTTGGAGGCGCTCAGACGTCACAAGGAAAAACTTGAAAAGATGGAAATTATCTTTAAAGTAAAACAAATGGAAAAAACAGATCCTGTAGAGGCTGCTAAATATTATGTAGCGTATTTACAAAATCAAAAAACAAGAAAATAGCTTTTTCGATAAAATTTTAGTATAATGAATGTTTGTATCTCGCGTAAGGAGGGGAACAGATGGCTGACAAACCAGCTCGTTCTAAACAAATTGAAACTGAAATGACCCTTGAGCAAGTGAAAGAACAACTCACTGAGCTCGGAAAAAAACGTGGCGTTCTTACATATGAAGAGATTGCAGAACGCATGAATGGATTTGAAATTGAATCCGACCAAATGGATGAATATTATGAATATTTAGGTGAACAAGGAATTGACTTAGTCGGTGACAATGACAACGACGAAGGTCCTAATAATCGCCAAATTACAAAAACGGAAGAAGAATTCGACCTCAATGATTTAAGTGTGCCACCAGGTGTGAAAATCAATGATCCTGTTCGTATGTACTTAAAAGAAATTGGTCGCGTTGACTTACTATCCGCTGAAGAAGAAATTCGACTTGCGACACGTATTGAAGAAGGCGATGAAGAAGCAAAACGCCGTCTTGCGGAAGCAAACTTACGTCTTGTAGTAAGTATTGCAAAGCGCTATGTGGGCCGCGGTATGCTTTTCTTAGACTTAATCCAAGAAGGTAATATGGGTCTAATTAAAGCGGTTGAAAAGTTCGATTATCGCAAAGGTTTTAAATTTAGTACGTATGCGACTTGGTGGATTCGCCAAGCTATTACACGTGCGATTGCAGACCAAGCGCGAACAATTCGTATTCCAGTTCATATGGTTGAAACAATTAATAAGTTAATTCGTGTACAACGTCAATTATTACAAGATTTAGGACGCGAACCATCTCCTGAAGAGATTGGTGAAGAAATGGATCTTGCTCCAGAAAAAGTACGCGAAATCTTAAAAATTGCACAGGAGCCAGTTTCTCTTGAAACACCGATTGGTGAAGAAGACGACTCCCATTTAGGTGACTTTATTGAAGACCAAGAAGCAACATCGCCTGCGGACCATGCAGCGTATGAATTGCTAAAAGAACAATTAGAAGATGTGTTAGATACACTAACAGATCGTGAAGAAAATGTTCTGCGTCTTCGTTTTGGTTTAGACGATGGACGAACTCGTACGCTTGAAGAAGTTGGGAAAGTATTCGGCGTAACGAGAGAACGTATTCGTCAAATTGAAGCAAAAGCACTTCGCAAATTAAGACATCCGAGCCGTAGTAAACGTCTTAAGGATTTCTTAGAATAGGTTATTTTTAAGTTTACTTCACGATTGTGAAGTAAACTTTTTTATTTTGTTAATTTTTGTTAAAATTTAGCTGTCAGCAACGATTACAATTTCTTGTAATTTATTTTACAGAATTGTCTTTTGATTTGCAAATGCTCATTTTTCGATTTTTCGATTAATTTTGTTTATTCTATACAAAAAAATATGTAGAAAAGTGAAAAATATGATGAGAAACGTTAATATTTATCGAAATAATATGCGATATAAAAGTGAAAATCAATAAACTGAATTTATGGAATATTTTCAACAAGTAATAGTTTACTCTTTTCTGATAGAGCGTTTTCAAGTACAATGGAAATGACTGAATCATCTAACTATTTAGGGGTATAGAGGGGGGAGAAGAGATATGAAACGTAATCCGCTGATTCCGTTCGCTCTTATTGCAGCATTAGGTATTATCGTTATGTTTGTATTTTCATTTCAAGGGCTACATAAATCTAAAGAGTTAGCTGATGCAAAAAATGGCGGGAAACCAGCACAAACAGTATCAAAGCCAGAGGATATTGTGAAGCAAAGCTGTACGAGCTGTCATGGTGATCAGTTACAAGGAGCAGTAGGACCTAATTTACAAAAAATTGGTGGGAAACTTTCGAAAGATGAAATTAAAGAAATTCTTTCAAAAGGAAAAGGGAATATGCCACCAAATGTAGTTCCAGCTGATCAAGCAGCTAAAGTAGCTGATTGGTTATCGAAGAAAAAATAAAGTTTCGTATTACAAGCCTTTTGCTTTTGTGCAAAAGGCTTGTTTTTCTATACTTTCTAAAATACGATTAGTAATAGAGAATTGAAGTGTTGTTATGGACTTGCAACAACTACTATAAATTCATTATCATGGAGACAGACTGACAAGAGAAGGAGTAATGGAAATACATGAATGAAGTAAAGCTTTCAAAACGATTAGAAGAAGTTGTGCGGGAGATTCCGGTAGGATCTACAGTAGCTGATATTGGGTCGGATCATGCGTATTTACCGTGTTATACAATTATAAATAATATTGCTACAAAAGCAGTTGCAGGAGAAGTTGTAGATGGACCATTTCGCTCTGCACAAGCAACTGTAGCTGAAAATGGCTTGCAAGATAAAGTAGATGTTCGTAAAGGTAATGGGTTAGCTGTTATTACCCCAGGAGAAGTAGATGTTATTACGATTGCTGGTATGGGTGGAGCGTTAATTCGTGACATTTTAGAAAGTGGTAAAGAAAAATTAAAAGGTGTAACGCGTTTAATCTTACAGCCTAATATTGCTGCACATCATATTCGTGAATGGTTTATTGAGAATGGCTGGGAGCTTATCCATGAAAAAATCGTAAAAGAAGACGGGAAAATTTATGAGATTTTAGTCGGAGAGCGTGGAGATATCGCAGTACCTTACTCTGAACATAAACAAGCTGAATTATTTATGGGCCCATTTTTAATAAAAGAAAAAAGTGAGGCTTTTGTTGAAAAGTGGGAAGGAGAATTGAAAAACTTCCAAAATATTTTAAAGCAGTTAGAGCGTGCAGCAGAGTCTGAAGAGACAAAAGTGAAGCGTGCAGAAGTAGAAGCGAAAATGAAAATGATAGGGGAGGTTTTATCATGAGTAAAATTCCGAATGGCCATGAAATTATTTCTTTATTTGAAGGTATGTATCCGAAGCATTTAGCGATGGAAGGGGATAAGATTGGCTTACAGATTGGAGCGCTTAATAAACCTGTTCAGCACGTATTAATAGCGTTAGATGTAACGGAGGAAGTTGTGGACGAGGCGATTCAATTAGGAGCGAATGTCATTATTGCGCATCACCCTCTAATTTTTAATCCGTTAAAAGTGATTCATACAGATAAGGCGTACGGAAGAATTATTGAAACGTGTATTAAAAATGATATTGCAGTTTATGCGGCCCATACAAATGTAGACATTGCTACAGGCGGGGTAAATGATTTACTTGCTGATGCATTAGGGTTACAAAATACAGAAGTATTAGTTCCGACATACGCAGAAGAAATGAAAAAAATTGCTGTATTTGTTCCAGTAACTCATGCAGAAGAGGTGCGCAAAGCTCTTGGAGATGCGGGTGCTGGTCATATCGGTAATTATAGCCACTGTACGTTCGGTAGTGAAGGGGTAGGTACGTTTATCCCTCGAGAAGGGACAAATCCTTATATCGGGGAAACTGGGCAGTTAGAGCGTGTGGACGAGGTGCGTATCGAAACGATTATTCCAGCTTCACTACAAAGAAAAATTATTAAAGCGATGTTGGTAGCTCATCCATATGAAGAAGTGGCATATGATATATATCCGCTGGATAATAAAGGTGAAACATTAGGTCTTGGTAAAATAGGATATTTACAAGAAGAAATGACACTTGGGCAGTTTGCTGAACACGTGAAACAATCATTACATGTGAAGGGTACAAGAGTTGTTGGGAAGTTAGAAGATAAAGTGCATAAAGTTGCTGTGCTTGGTGGTGACGGTAATAAATACATAAACCAAGCGAAATTTAAAGGGGCAGATGTATATGTAACGGGTGATATGTATTATCATGTTGCTCATGATGCGATGATGCTCGGTTTAAATATAGTTGACCCAGGACATAATGTTGAAAAAGTAATGAAGCAAGGCGTACAAAAACAATTGCAAAACAAAGTAGATGAAAAGAAACTTAATGTGCAAATTCATGCTTCGCAGTTACATACGGATCCGTTCACATTTGTATAAAAATAACGAAAACCGTTGCTCATGTAGGCAACGGTTTTTATTATTGCTGTTTTTTTACTTTTACACGTGGCAAAATCTTTTGAAGTGGTACATTTCGAGTTCTGTCCCATGTAGCTGGATTCATTGGGTCATATTGCTCTAAGAAAGCTATAACCTCTTTCGTAATTGGCGTTGGAGTAGAAGCGCCTGCTGTAACTGCGACGTTTTCGATACCTTGTAGCCATTCTAATTGAATTTCACTTACATCTGCAACACGGTATGCTTTCGTACCAGCAATTTCTTGTGATACTTGCGCTAAACGGTTGGAGTTGTTACTTTTCGGATCACCGACAACAATTGTTAAATCCGCAACATCAGCTTGTTTAGCGACAGCTTCTTGGCGAACTTGAGTTGCTAAACAAATTTCCTTATGGAATTCTGCTGTTGGGAATTTTTTTTGAATGTCCTCCATTAAATGTTGAACATCCCATTGACTCATTGTTGTTTGATTCGTAACTAAAATTTTATCCGTTGGGATTTCTAATGTTCTTAAATCATCAGCTCTTTCGATAAGATGAACGATATCAGGTGCAATACCAACTGCGCCTTCTGGTTCTGGATGGTTTTTTTTGCCGATATAAATGACATGATATCCTTCAGCTTTCTTTGCCTCAATAAGGTCATGTGTTTTTGTAACGTCTGGACAAGTTGCGTCGATTGTCGTTAAACCTTTTTCTTTTGCACGTTGTTTAACTTCTGGAGAAACACCGTGTGCAGTAAAAATAACAGTACCAGAATCGATTTTATCTAAAATCTCTAATCGACTTGGGCCGTCTAATGTAATGATGCCATCCTCTTCGAAAGCATCTGTTACATGCTTATTGTGAACAATCATACCTAAAATATAAATGGGTCTCGGTAATGATTTATCTAATGCGGCGTTACGTGCAATAACCATCGCGTCAACAACGCCGTAGCAATAACCACGAGGGGAAATTTTAACAATCTTCATGTGAGTGATCCTCTCCTTCTAAACAAGGGATACTTTTGTGCATAGTCCATTACATTATAAAGGAGGAGTGGATAGAAAACAAAGTATTGTTACACATATAGTTTTGGTTTTGTTGCTATTTGTTGAACAGGCTCTTCTGGTAATTCTTTTTCTATTATTGGCTCAATCACTATTTTTTTTCTTTTTCTCTTTTTTGGTGGAGGAGGGGAAGTGGCTACTTCAACTTCTCCAACTTCTCCAGGTTGGTCTTCAGCTTGTTTTTCTTCCGTTCCTTTTCCAGAGGTGAGGATTTTAACAATGCTTGGTAGACTACGCATAATTGGACCATATTGCTCGACGACAGGTCCTACCGATTGAACAACTTGGGATACCTTTTCAATATTATTTATCATATTAGTTGGATTCGAAATAAGATTCGAAAAAAAGCTTCCGATGCCGCTACTAGATGTCGCTACAGCTGTAGTTGTTGCGGCACCGCGCGTATCATTTGATTCATGCATTTGAGGTGGGATCATTTGCTGAGGGTGTTGCTGTATATATGGTGGATATTGCTGTTGATATTGTGGCGGCGGTTGCTGGTGCATCATCGGTGGCCCTTCCATTTGCCGATAGGGAGGGACCATTTGCATGAATGGCTCGGTAGGATCGTGTTTTTTAAAGAGTTTAGCAAGAAAACCTTTCTTTTTTTGTGCCATCGGTGGTAGCTGTGGAATTGGGTATGGTGTGTAAGGTTGTTGTCGTTGATTAGGATACATTTGTCCTATTGGGGATTGTGGGTACATATGGGAAATCCTCCTTTCTTCAATTAGGTATATACACATACAATATGCAGTAGAAGGAAAGAAGGTTAGTTTTTATGATGAAAACCTAAACTAAAGAAAAGATGGATTTTACCTGTAGATTTCGATATAATGTAGACTTGACTGATTTGTGCGCGCAGTAGAAATTTTAGAAAGAAGGTGTAACTTATGACACTACAAACTTTTACACAGTATGATTTTAAACCATTTTTAATAGATGCAGTTCGTGAACTACGCTTTTCAGAGCCGACAGGAATTCAACAGAAAATTTTCCCAGTCGTGAAAAAAGGTGTGAGTGTAATTGGACAATCCCAAACGGGTTCTGGGAAAACACATGCATACTTACTTCCTACATTAAACAGAATTGATGCAAGTCGTGAAGAAGTACAACTTGTTATTACAGCGCCTACTCGTGAGTTAGCACAACAAATTTACGAAGAAATCGTGAAATTAACAAAGTTCTGTGCAGAAGATCAAATGATTACAGCACGTTGCTTAATTGGTGGAACTGATAAGCAACGATCAATTGAAAAGTTGAAAAAACAACCTCATATTGTAGTCGGAACACCAGGACGTATTAAAGACTTAGTAGAAGAAAAGGCGCTATTTGTTTATAAAGCGGATACTATTATTGTCGATGAAGCGGATTTAATGCTTGATATGGGATTCATTCAAGATGTAGATAAAATTGCAGCACGTATGCCTAAAAACTTGCAAATGCTAGTTTTCTCTGCAACAATTCCTCAAAAATTAAAACCGTTTTTGAAGAAATATATGGAGAATCCAGAACATATTCATATTAATCCGAAACAAGTTGCAGCAGGAAATATTGAGCATTACCTTGTGCCTTCAAGACACCGTAATAAAATTGAATTAGTGAAAAATATGCTACTTCAATTTAAACCGTACTTAGCAATTGTCTTTACAAACACAAAGAAGAAGGCTGATGAAGTAGCCGATGGATTAGCAGAACGTGGGTTAAAAGTAGGGCGTATACACGGTGATTTATCACCACGTGATCGTAAAAAAATGATGAAACAAGTTCGTGATTTAGAGTTCCAATACATTGTCGCAACAGATTTAGCGGCACGCGGTATTGATATTGAAGGAATTAGCCATGTTATTAACTATGAACTTCCATCAGATTTAGATTTCTTCGTTCACCGCGTTGGAAGAACAGCACGTGCAGGTTATTCAGGTATTGCAGTGACAATTTATGATCCAGCAAATGAAGAAGCGTTAGATAGCTTGGAAAAACAACGTCATATCGAGTTTAAGCATGTAGATTTACGCGGAGATGAGTGGGCGGATTTAGGTGACCGTCGCCGTCGTAAGAGTCGTAAAAAGCCAAATGATGGACTAGATGTTATGGCAACAAAAGTTGTTAAAAAGCCGAAAAAAGTAAAACCAAACTATAAACGAAAACTTGCAACAGAACGTGAAAAAGTGAAGAAAAAATATAGCAATAAAAAAAGATAAGGGATTTCCCTTATCTTTTTTTATTTTTTATCTCGCTACTTGTAAGAAAACCGATTGATGCGGACTAATAATTAGTGAGGGTAGAAAAAATGTTGACTAAAGCTTCACTTTATCTGGTTAATTTCAGTGAAGAGTGCAGACTGTTTAAATAGTCATTTTAATTTGTGTAGTGCCTTTTTTATGAACAAACAATTCACTACATATTTCTACAAATTATGCTATCATTATATCTATTGTATATTGAAGAGGTGATTGTATGTTAAAGATTGGATCTCATGTTTCAATGAGTGGTAAGAAGATGTTATTAGCAGCAAGTGAAGAGGCTGTTTCATACGGTGCAACAACGTTCATGATTTATACAGGTGCACCACAAAATACGCGAAGAAAACCAATTGAAGAATTGAATATAGAAGCAGGAAGAAAACATATGGAACTGAACGGTATTGAAGAAATTATCGTCCACGCTCCGTATATTATTAATGTTGGGAATACGACGAAACCTGAGACGTTTCAATTAGGTGTTGACTTCCTTCGTATGGAAATTGAAAGAACGGCAGCATTAGGTGTGGCGAGACAAATTGTTCTTCACCCAGGAGCTCACGTTGGTGCAGGAGCAGATGCTGGTATTCAGCAAATTATTAAAGGGCTTAATGAAGTAATAACGCCAGAACAAACGGTTAATATTGCGCTAGAAACGATGGCAGGAAAAGGAACAGAATGCGGTCGTAGCTTTGAAGAAATTGCGAAAATTATTGATGGCGTAAAATATAATGAAAAGTTATCTGTATGTTTTGATACGTGTCATACGCACGATGCAGGTTATGATATTGTCAATGATTTTGACGGTGTGTTAAACGATTTTGATAAGATTGTTGGGATAGATCGTTTACAAGTACTTCATATTAACGATAGCAAAAATGTCCGCGGAGCTGGAAAAGACCGTCATGAGAATATTGGTTTTGGTCATATTGGCTATAAGGCATTGCATCACATTGTGCATCACCCGCAACTAAAGCACGTACCAAAAATTCTTGAAACACCGTATGTAGGTGAAGATAAAAAAGATAAGAAGCCACCATATAAATTAGAAATCGAAATGCTGAAAAATGGTACTTTTGATGAAGGACTTCTTGAAAAAATTAAAGCGCAATAAGGAGGGGATTTTCCCCTCCTTATTTTAATAGTTGCTGAAATAAAGTATTTACTTGTTGGGCAGTGGCGGGAGAGGTTACTTTTGCGATTTGTTTTAAGAGCTCTAGTCGCTCGGTATTATCGTAAATGTTAATATTTTTCCCTTTCATAAGTAAAACGATTTTATCAGCTTGTGCAGTTGTAATTGAAACTTCGTATTCTTTACTATATTTCAATAACTCTTTTGTAGAAATATGATTTAATTTTTTGTTCACAATTTGTTTAATGAGATTCATCGTGTTGTCCTCCTTCACCGTTCTTCTATCGAAATATATGTACGCATAGCTTGTATATATTCGTCTAAAGGTGCATTTTTTCCATGGGGAAAAGAAGCGTATGTTATAATATAAGAACAAAACTATAGAGAAAGAGTATAAGGAGGACTTATGGAAAAAAAGCAACATCGGAAAGAAAGTGTTATTCATCTCGTATATCGTTTAGTTATGATTGTCTTTGGGGCAGCATGTGCGGCGGTAGCGATTGAACTATTTTTAATGCCAAATAAAATTATTGATGGTGGAATTATTGGTATTTCTCTTATATTAGATTATCTTACTCCTAATATTTGGTGGTTAAGTTTTTCTACTTTAGTTGTTATCCTCAACATTCCGTTTATGTACTCCGGATATAAGCAAATTGGAAAAACATTCATGTTATCCTCAGCATTTGGGATTGTAGCTTTAGCATTTATTGAATCAACGTTGCATGCTGTTCCGCCATTTACAACAGAGCCAATTTTAGCAACAGTTTTTGGCGGTCTTATTTTAGGTCTTGGTGTAGGACTTGTTATTCGTCATGGTGGATCGTTAGATGGGACAGAGATTATGGGGATTCTATTAACGAAGAAATTACCGTTTTCTGTTGGTGAATTCGTAATGTTTGTGAACTTATTCATTTTTGCATGGGCAGCATTTGTGTTTGGTGTTGAACAAGCAATGTATTCTGTTATGACGTACTATATCGCATTCAAAACAATTGATACGGTAATCCAAGGATTGGACGAAACGAAAGCAGTTTTAATAGTATCGGATCAATATGAGGAAGTATCAAATGCAATTTTACACCGCCTTGGTCGTGGAACAACAAAACTTGTTGCTAAAGGTGGTTATACAGATAAAGAAAAAGAAGTTATTTATGCAGTTGTAACGCGTCTTGAAGTGACAAAGTTAAAATCAATTGTGCACGAAATTGATGAAAATGCATTTGTTACCATTATGAGCACGCAAGAGACAAATGGTGGTAAGTTTAAATCGGCAATTCATTAAAAAATGATTTGTAATATCTTTTAAAAGCAGAGAAAATTTCTCTGCTTTTTGTTATAATAATAAGGTTTCTGGAAATAAAGAATATATTTTGGGCAGATTGGTTTACAACTATAATAAGCTGTACTATAATTCAAATAGAGATAAATCGGAATCATTCTGAATTAAAATAGGTGAGATGCTATGAATAATATATTGGAAATAGAAGGGCTAACGTTTCGATATGAAGATCGAAATGTGTTAGAAGATATTAATTTGCAAGTTCCGAAGGGAGCTTTTTTAGGTTTAGTTGGACCGAATGGTTCAGGGAAATCGACTTTACTTAAATGTTTATTGGGTGTTTTAAAGCCGAAGCAAGGAAATATTCGATTGTTTGGCATTGATAGTAAAAAATTCAAAGAGTGGAATAAAGTCGGTTATGTATCCCAAAAGGCAAACAGCTTTAACTCAGGTTTCCCGGCAACTGTTTTTGAGGTCGTTTCAATGGGACTTGTTTCGAAAAAAGGTCTTTTTCGCTTTTTTACGAAAGACGATAAGGAGAAAGTAGAAAAAGCAATTGCTGATGTAGGCATGAGCGAGTTTCAAGGACGTAATATTGGAGAACTTTCTGGTGGACAACAACAACGTGTATTTATTGCTCGTGCACTTGTAAGTGATCCAGAATTGCTTATTTTGGACGAGCCTACTGTTGGGATCGATGTGAAAAATGTGGAAAGTTTCTATGAGATACTAGAGGACTTAAACAAAAGATTAGGAATCACGTTAATTCTTGTTACTCATGATATGGGAGCTGTTACTGAAAAAGTAACACATGTTGCATGCTTAAACCAACATTTGCATTTCCATGGGAATGTAGAGAAATTCCGAGAGTTAGAAGATGCAGAAATGTCGATTTTATATGGACATCATGTTCATCGCTTAGAACATGAACATGAGCATCACGGGAGGATATAATGATACAGGATTTTTTACAATATGATTTTTTACGTAATTCTTTATACGCGGGTATTTTAATAGGGCTTGTCGCACCGCTTATCGGCGTGTTCGTTGTGATTCGCCGCATGTCGCTTATTGCGGATGCATTAAGTCATGTGACATTATCAGGAATTGCAGCAAGTTTATTACTTGAAAAGACAATCTTTACTGGTGGGTTTTTAAACCCTCTATATATGGGAATGGTTTTTTCAATCGGTGGAGCATTGCTAATTGAAAAATTACGTACTGTATATAAACATTATCAAGAGTTAGCAATTCCAATTATACTTTCAGCTGGGATGGGGATTGGAGTTATCTTCATTTCACTTGCTAATGGATTCAATACGGATTTATTTAGTTATTTATTTGGTAGTGTAAGTGCTGTAACAAGCACGGATTTAATTATTATTGGTATAGTCGCAATTGTTGTTATTGCAACGATTGTTTTATTATACAAAGAGTTGTTTTTACTATCATTTGATGAGGAATACGCTGTATCAACCGGTTTGAGTGCAAAGTGGATTCACTTTATCTTCATTATATTAGTTGCTCTTGTAATTGCCGTATCAATGCGTGTTGTAGGTGTTCTTCTCGTATCATCTTTAATGACGTTACCAGTTGCAGCAAGTATTCGTATTGCAAAAGGATTTAAACAAACAATTTTCTTTTCCATTTTATTTGGTGAAATTGCCGTAATTGGTGGGATGTTTGCTTCGTATCAACTTAATCTAGCACCAGGTGGTACAATTGTTATGATAGCGGTTCTTATTTTAATCGGTGCAATTTTATGGAAGAAGAAAAAAACTGCATAAAGTAGGGATAGGTATGAATCTAACAGAAGCTTTACGCCTAATGAAGGAAAAAGGATACAAACATACGGGGAAAAGGGAAGAGATGCTAAGATTATTCGCGGCGCATAATCGTTATTTAACTGCGAAAGATGTTTTAGAACATATGAAGGATGATTATCCAGGGCTTAGTTTTGATACGATTTATCGTAACTTAACGGTTTTTGCTGAAATTGGTGTTTTAGAGCAAACGGAATTAAGTGGTGAAAAACATTTTCGTTTTACATGCTCTATTATGGAACATCATCACCATTTCATTTGTTTAGATTGTGGTGGTACGAAAGAAATTACTTCCTGCCCAATGGATTTTATGAATAAAGATTTTAAAGGTTATGAGGTAACAGGGCATAAGTTTGAAATATATGGTCGTTGTCCAAAATGTGCAAAATGAGAGACTCGTCGGTTATATAACTGACGAGTTTTTGATTTAAATGTAAAAAGAAGGTTGCTCACAAAAATTGTGGACAACCTTCTTTTTTATTGTTCTTGTGTTTCTTTTTCTTTATCTCGTTCGGCAGCCATTTCAGCAGCGATTACATCGATTTCTTTTTTCAGTTCTTCTACCATTGTTTCTTCCGGTACTTTACGAACGACTTGCCCTTTACGGAATAATAAACCTTCTCCGCGTGCACCTGCAATACCAATATCAGCTTCACGAGCTTCACCAGGACCGTTTACAGCGCAGCCAAGTACTGCAACCTTAATTGGAACTTGAAGTGTAGAGATGTATTCTTCTACTTCATTAGCGATGCTAATTAAATCAATCTCAATACGACCACAAGTTGGACAAGAAATAAGTGTTGCGGCATTAGATGCAAGACCGAATGACTTTAATAGTTCACGAGCAACTTTTACCTCTTCCACTGGATCAGCACTTAATGAGATACGAAGTGTATTTCCGATACCTTTACTTAAAATTGCTCCAAGACCAGCGGCGCTTTTTACAGTTCCAGCAAACAATGTTCCTGATTCTGTAATACCTAAATGTAATGGATAATCAAAAGCACGAGCAGCTTTTTCGTATGCTTCAATTGCTAAGTTAACATCAGAGGCTTTCATTGATACGATAATATCGTGGAAATCTAAGTCCTCTAAAATTTTAATATGGTGCAGTGCACTCTCAACCATACCGTCAGCAGTTGGGTATCCATATTTCTCTAAAATGTGACGTTCTAATGAACCAGCATTTACACCGATACGGATTGGAATACCGCGCTCTTTCGCAGCGTTTACAACAGCTTCTACTTTATGGCGACGTCCAATGTTACCTGGATTGATACGTACTTTATCAATGCCGCCTTCGATTGCTTTTAAAGCAAGGCGATAATCAAAATGAATATCAGCAACAAGTGGAATGTTGATTTGTTTTTTAATATCAGCAATAGCATTTGCTGCGCGTTCGTCTGGAACAGCAACACGGACGACTTGACAGCCAGCTTCTTCTAAACGTTTAATTTCAGCAACTGTAGCCTCAACATCATGTGTTTTTGTTGTCGTCATACTTTGTATAATTAATTCATTGTTACCGCCAATTGTTAAATTACCGACTTTAACTGGACGTGTTTTTGTACGATGAGTCATTTCATTCACGAATAGATCGCTCTCCTTATAAAAGAAGTTTCTTATTTTAGTCCCTTACATCAATGATAGTATGTGTGAGAAAGGGCTATAGAAACCAAAGTACTCGGTTTCACTTTTACTATTGTATCAGCGCCTTTATATAATTGACAAGGATTAAGTGATTACTTATTGATATAAGGGGAATTTATAAGACTTTCCAACTTGAATTTTTGTGGCAGATGTATTTTTATTTAATTGTTTAAAATCATCAATTACCTTTTCAATAGAGGGAATTTTTTTCTTATTAATTGCTTCTGTAATAGAAAGAACCGTATCACCAGTTTTTACTTCAATTGCTTTATACGCTGCATCTGCTTCTTTTTCTGTTTCTTTCTCTTTATTTTGTTTTGTATCTGTATTTTCTTTATTTATTGTTTGGGCAGCAGTTGTTTTTTTGTATGAACTTAACATCGGTAAAGTACCGATTTTTATATCGTAATAAAATATATAACCGAGAACAAGCACGAATAAGAGTATACCTAATCTCTTCATATCCTTCACTCCTTTGCTAGGAATATATGCTTGTCCAAAAAAAAAATGCCTATTTAGGCATTTTTTTATAATTCTTGTTTTTCTTTCGGTTTTGGAACTTCTTTAATCGTTAAGTATAGAACGATTAAAACAACTGCAATGTAAATAAACGTTGCACCAGGTACGTTTATTTTGAATAAATCCATAATCATAAAGAAGATTGTTGGAATTGTGTAGCTGTAAGCAGTTAATGTCCAAACTTGTTTATAAGATAATTTGCGCTGACCACTCATGGCAGAACCGATGAAGGCAAGTAACGTAACTCCTACAAAGGTAATAAATAATTGGAACAAATACAGTAAAAACCCAATAACGAATAATAAGATTGGATAAATACTGTCAAATAACGAAATGAAATCTTGTAAATCTTTCTTCTCAAGAGATGCACCTAATAAGTCATTATAGGAGTATGTTTGTGTTTGGCCATTTCCCATGGAGACTACTTTATCTTTTAAAACAAATAAACCTGTTTTATTTTGATATTTTTCTAGGTCTGTTGAATTTGGATCAAATACGAAAAGTGCATTTCCATCTTCTTTTTCGATAGGTTGATCGATATCAGCTTTGAGCTCACCATTTTCAATTTTAAAATCAGGTAAATCTTTTTCGATTACTTGATTTACCATGTTAACGCCATCTTGAATAACGCTACCGTACAAGAAAGTTCTTGGAATAGTAGTGATTAGGCAAAGGAGCATAATATACAAAATGGTTTTACCGATTTTTTGAAATCGGAAAAGCGCCATATCTTTAGGCGAATATACGCTTTTTGCTATTTGGGTAAATATGGACATAGATTCACTTCCTTTATGTATGTATAAAATCATTGTAACGTACGAATCTAGAGAAGCTCAAGATATATTATATTTACATATAGTAGAGAGGACTAAATTTCTTCTTATTAATTTTCTACTTTTGAAGAAGAAAAATGCAATTGACACTTTTCTTTTGTATATGGTAAATTTATCTTACATTTCTCAAACAAAATATCCGATAGGAATTTAGTTGTTTTTCAATGTCATATACATAATTGTGGACCCTTAGCTCAGCTGGTTAGAGCAGACGGCTCATAACCGTCCGGTCGTAGGTTCGAGTCCTACAGGGTCCATATCCATTTCACATGTTTATTATGTCAGCAGGAAGCTTCCTTGTAGAAGGGAGCTTTTTTTACGGAATATATGAGCATTTTAATTGAAAAGAAGTGGGAATTTTGCTACTTTAATGATAGCAAGACAAAGCGATTTAGTTGTTTGCACCCTATGGCAATTAGGGTAGAATGAAGTTGTATGTCACATATGTAGTGACAATACATAAACCGGGAGGAATATAACAATGGCAAAACACGAATTACCAAATTTACCTTATGCGTATGATGCTTTAGAACCTCACTTTGATAAAGAAACAATGAACATCCATCATACAAAACATCACAACACGTATATTACAAACTTAAACGCTGCTTTAGAAGGTCATGCAGAATTAGCTGACAAAAGCGTTGAAGAATTAGTTGCAAACTTAAACGAAGTACCAGAAGCAATCCGTACAGCAGTACGTAACAATGGTGGAGGACATGCTAACCACACATTCTTCTGGACAATCCTATCTCCAAACGGTGGCGGACAACCAGTAGGCGAACTTGCAACTGCGATTGAAGCGAAATTCGGTAGCTTCGATGCATTCAAAGAAGAATTCGCAAAAGCTGGCGCAACTCGCTTCGGTTCTGGTTGGGCATGGTTAGTAGTAAACAATGGTGAGCTAGAAGTAACAAGCACTCCAAACCAAGATTCTCCTCTAACTGAAGGTAAAACTCCAGTTATCGGTTTAGATGTTTGGGAGCATGCATACTACTTAAATTACCAAAACCGTCGTCCTGACTACATCGGTGCATTCTGGAACGTTGTAGATTGGAACGCTGCTGAAAAACTTTACCAAGAAGCAAAATAATTAAAGTTAATACAGATAGAAAAAAGCTAGGAGTTTTCTCCTAGCTTTTTTCTATGCTCTCTTTTTACATAATTGGGCTTGTCTTTGGAAGACTAGAACATGAAGTAAAGGAGAGTTGTGTATGAAGTGGAAACATGTAATTGGTGATGTTGAAGTGAATCGAGATTTAGTATTATTGCTCGTTATAGGAGGTTTATACACGCTCGCAATTTCTTTATCGAATACGTTTGTAAACATTTATTTATGGAAGCAAACACAAAATTATGTGAATCTGGGCTTGTATAATTTGGCCAGCGTTGTATTGCAACCTCTAACATTTCTTGTGGGCGGGAAATTAGCGAAGCGTATTGATCGCTCGATTTTATTGCGAATAGGCGTAGGCACGTTAGCTGTTTTTTTTATCGTTGTTTTAGTAGCGGGAAAAAGTGCATCTCACTATATTTTACTAATGGGAGCCCTTTTAGGAGTTGGTTACGGTTTTTATTGGCTCGCTTTTAACTTGTTGACATTTGAGATTACAGAACCAGAAACAAGAGATTTTTTTAACGGTTTTCTCGGACTTCTTACATCTTTCTCTGGAATGATTGGGCCGATAGCAGCAGGATATACAATTTCACGTATGGAAAAATGGAGTGGTTATACTGTCGTTTTCTTCCTCTCGTTAATGCTATTTGCGATTGCAGTCGTTCTAAGCTTTTTTTTATCAAAGAGGGAATGTGAAGGGCGCTATGAAATTGTGCAAGTATTGAAAGAGCGGCAAGTTGATAAAAACTGGGGAGGAATTACACGCGCTCACTTCTTCCAAGGTTTGAGAGAAGGAACGTTTATTTTCGTTATTTCGGTATACGTCTATTTAGCATCTGGTAGTGAGTTCGCATTAGGGAAATATAGCTTAGTTAATTCAGCTGTATCATTTGTATGCTATTATTTAGTCGCCCGTATGTTAAAGAAAGAATGGCGAAAAAAAGCAATTTTAATTGGGGGCATTATTTTATATGCGGTTGTATTTTTAGTTATTTTCAATGTTACATACACGAAATTACTTATTTATGCAGCATGTATCGCGATTGCATATCCTATTTTACTCGTTCCGTACGGATCCATGACATACGATGTAATTGGTAGAGCAAAACAGGCGAGAGAATGGCGTGTAGAATATGTAGTTGTCAGGGAATTATGGTTAAATGCCGGAAGAATTTGTTCCATTTTAAGTTTTTTATGTGCTGTAATATTCTTTCCTCCTGAAAAAAGTTTACCGTTCTTACTATGTATTTTAGGAGCTGGACATTTTCTTATTTATTTTGCGGTTAAAAATGTCAAATATGATGAGGGAAATGTGAACAAAACAAGCGTTGTAGCGCAAGGAACCACGCAGAATCAAACTGAACCAGAAGGTTAACTTCTCGCTTATTTTATGCTAGAATAGAAAAAGATGTAAGACAGCAGTGAGGGCACCTGTATGAGGGTGTCCCTTTCACATTACATAGCTGTTGGTAGAGGGGGTTTGTATGAGCAAGAAGCAGAAAAAGAAAAAGACCCACGTTCCCTTTCGGTTAAACGTGTTGTTTTTTTGCGTGTTTTTAATGTTCTCCGCGGTTATTGTAAGGCTTGGATACGTACAAATTGTTCGTGGTGAGGAATATAAAAATGAAGTTGAGAAAAAAGAAAATTCAACGATTAGTAATCCTGTACCGCGCGGGAAAATATTTGATCGTAATGGACAACCTGTCGTAGATAATGAGCCTATTCGTACCATTACATTTACAAAAATGAAGGGATCAACTGCACCGGATCGCTTAGAAACGGCGAAAAAGTTAGCAGATTTAATTGAAGTCCCAACAGATAAGTTAACAGATCGCGATAAAAAAGATTACTGGCTTTCTTTACATAAAAAAGAAGCAGAGGGAAAAATCACAAAAAAAGATCGTGAAGAGTTAAAAGCGAATAAAATTGACGATAAAGAACTAGATGAGCGTCAACGAAATCGTGTAACAGAAGAAGAGATTAATCAATTGTCAGCAAAAGATTTAGAAATACTGGCAATTAAAAGTAAGATGGAAAGCGGATATGCAATGACGCCGCAAATCGTTAAAAAAGGTGCAACAGAAGAAGAATACGCGATTATTAGTGAGAATTTAGCGAAGTTACCAGGTGTAGATACAAATGTTGACTGGGAGCGAAAATATAAGTATGATGATATGTTCCGAAGTGTACTTGGTGGTGTAACTTCTTCTGATGAGGGGTTACCGAGAGAGAGATTAGATTACTATCTTGTTCGCGATTATAATCGTAACGATCGCGTAGGGAAAAGTTATCTTGAGCAACAGTATGAAGATAGTTTACATGGTACAAAAGCTGAAGTGAAAAATGTTACAGATAAAAACGGTAATATTTTAGAAACTATTAATGTGTCACAAGGACAACGAGGTAATGACCTCAATTTAACAATTGATATGGAATTACAGAAGCGTGTAGAAGAGATTATCACGAAAAATTTATTGAGATTTAAAGGGAGCGAACCCCTTTTAGACCGCGCATTCGTTGTAATGATGAATCCAAAAAATGGTGAAGTTTTATCTATGGCGGGGAAACAATTAGTTAACGAAGACGGTCAAACGAAAGTAAATGACTTTGCGTTAGGTACCATGACAAGTACTTATCCGATGGGTTCAACTGTAAAAGGTGCAACATTACTTACTGGATATCAAACTGGTGCGATTCAACCAGGGGCAGTACAATTAGATGAACCAATTAAATTAAAAGGTACACCTACGAAGTCATCTTGGAAAACGATGGGGTATATTAATGACCTTACAGCGTTAAAAATGTCTTCTAACGTTTATATGTTTAAAACAGCGATGAATATCGCTGGTGTTCCATATGTTAGAGGTGGTACGTTAGATATACCACAAAAAGCATTTGATACTATGCGTTATTATTTTGGTCAATTTGGACTTGGTGTAAAAACAGGCATTGATTTACCAAATGAAACTGCTGGTCAAATAGGTAAAGGAAATCAACCAGGTTTCTTATTAGATTTAGCAATTGGACAGTATGATGCGTATACACCGCTCCAATTAGCGCAATATATTTCGACGATTGCCAATGGTGGATATCGTATGCAACCGCAAGTTGTAAAGGAAATTCGTCAGCCATCGGCGAAGCCAGATGAAGTTGGAAAAGTTGTTCAATCTATGGAACCGAAAGTGTTAAATCGTGTTGATATGCCTGAATCGCAAATTAAACGTGTTCAAGAAGGATTTAGACAAGTGTTTAACGATTCAGGTGGTACAGCTACAAAATACTTTACAGGTGCACCATATAAAGCAGCTGGGAAAACGGGTACCGCTCAAACTGTATATGGCGGAGATAAAGAGATTGGTAAAAATGCAAAAGGTGAGCGTGTTGAAACATATAATTTAACATTAGTAGGTTATGCGCCACTTGAAGATCCAGAAGTAGCATTTTCTGTTGTTGTGCCGTGGGTACATGATGATAAAACAGGGATTAATGGATATATTGGTCGTGAAATAATGGACGCTTACTTTGATTTGAAAAAACAAGCATTAACTGGTGAAGCTCCAAAAGATGAAAAAGAGAAAAAAAATAATACGCAAGGTGATGAATAAAAAAGTTGTAAAAAAAGCACACTATCTGAAAAGATAGTGTGCTTTTTTTTATGCTTTATGCATATGGTTTAGTAAATGTGGACAAGCATAAAGTGTTAAAAAACAGCACATAGTTTCAAAAATAACAAGATGAATGCGTACATTCTTGTATTGTCCTGCGTGATAGGAAGATAACAGTTTTATCCTACAAAAGCCCGATTGGTGAGGGCTAATAATCAGTAGGGGATGGAAGGCCCACACTGATTAAAGTTTCACTTTATGGATGATTAGAAAAGCTTCTGCACCTAAATCACAAAACTTTAGATCAAATTTGTATGTATAGTAATTTTTGTGGAACTTTACAAAACTTTTACAAACAATTAAAACCGAATTAATAGTTTAGCAGTATTCTTATATCTGTAATCCTGTTATTTCCGGTTACTTCTAGGAGGAAGAACACGTGAAATGGATGAGCGTTTCGATTAAAGTTTTGACATTATCGACATGTTTCCTTTGTTGTAGCATGTCTACTGCATTTGCTTCAAATGAAATGGGAGAAGTGAGAGTTGATGGATCCTCAACGGTTTTTCCTATTATAGAGGCAGTAGCAGAGGAATATACGAAGGTTCATCCAAACGTGAAAATTTCTATTAGTATTTCTGGGACAGGAGGAGGATTTAATCGTTTCAGTAAAGGAGAAGTAGATATAAACAATGCTTCGAGAGTGATGAAACAGGTAGAAGAAAATGCGATGAAGAAAAACGCTATTCAGTTTACACCGTTTGAGGTTGCTTACGATGGTCTTACGATTGTTGTAAATCGTCAAAATACGTGGGTAAACAATATGACGATAGACGAGTTACGTCTATTATGGAGTGAAGATGGATGCTTAAAACGGTGGTCACAAATTCATTCATCATGGCCGCGTGAACAAGTGAAATTTTATGCGCCAGGCGTAGACTCTGGTACTTATGATTATTTTCAAAATGTCATCTTACAAAAAAGTCGCCTTGTAAAAACGGTCTCTTTGTCTGAAGACGATCAAGTTATTATGCAAGGGGTAATGAATGATAAAAATGCCATTGCTTTTGTAGGATATGCTTATTATATGGCCAATCGAGATAAGGTGAAAGCAATAAAAGTGAATGGTGTATTTCCAACGAAAGAGACCATTCAATCGGGTACGTATAAGCCATTATCTAGGCCGCTCTTTACTTATGTGAATCATGCATCTATCCGAAATAAAATTAGTGTAGCAAATTATGTTGAGTTTATGATTAAACATGTTGGAAAGCTTGCTGAAGAGGTCGGATATGTAAAATTACCAGAAGAAAAATATAATGAACAGCTGCGAATGTTAACAGAAATAAAAAGGTAATGTCAGGGTGGAAAGGGGTTTTCATCTTTGGCTCATAATGACAAAAGTCAAATTACATTTTCTGTACAACATTTGATTGAGAGAAATACAAATAGAAGAAAAACGCAGCGAATCAATCGAATTGTTCCGTTAATACTAAAAGCAATTGCTAGCGTGTCCATTGTAACGACACTTGGAATTATTATTACGTTGGCAAATGAAACAATTATGTTTTTTCAAAAGATACCATTGTATTCTTTTTTGACTGAGAAAGAATGGTTACCTTTTTTTGAAGATCCGAAATTCGGTATATTACCACTTATATGTGGAACAATTCTTGTAACAGCAATTGCTATGGTTGTAGCAATTCCTATTGGTTTAGGTTGTGCCGTATTTTTAAGTGAATATGCTTCAAATGGTGCCCGGAAAATACTAAAACCGTTGTTAGAACTATTAGCAGGCATCCCGACAATTGTATATGGCTTTTTCGCATTAACAGTTGTCACACCACTTTTACAACGGATTATACCAGATTTGCAGTTCTTTAATGCTATTAGCCCAGGTATCGTTATAGGTTTTATGATGATACCTACGATTGCGTCTCTCTCTGAAGATGCGATGAGAGCTGTGGCAAAAGGCATTAAAGAAGCCTCGTTAGCACTAGGAGCAACTCGTTTTGAGATGGTCAAACAAGTGGTGTTTCCATCAGCTTTTACGGGTATAATGGCAGCGATTATATTAGCAGCTTCTAGAGCAATTGGTGAAACGATGATTGTTGTTATTGCAGCCGGATCAACACCTAATGTATCGATAGATCCGACCCAATCCATTCAAACATTAACAGCATATATTGTACAAGTGAGTTTAGGGGATGCTCCGCACGGAACAATTACTTATTACAGCATGTATGCTGTAGGTGCGACGCTATTTATGTTTACTTTTTTTATGAATATTATTTCGCAATATATTATGCGCCGTTTTAGGAAGGTGACATAATATGCGGATGTTAAACCATAAAAAAATACAAGAAAATATGGCATCACGTTTTTTGAAAGATCGAATTTACAAGTTGTTTTTTTATATAGCAATTTTGTTTTCTGTAGCAATACTTTTTATATTGCTGGTTCAAATTTTTGAAAAGGGTATAAGTTATCTTTCAATAGATTTCTTTACAAACTTCGCGTCACGTAATCCGAAAGAAGCAGGGATTGCTGCTTCTTTATCAGGGACAGTATTATTTATGAGCATTGTTATACCGGTCTCTTTTATATTTGGAGTCGGAACAGCTCTTTATTTAGAGCATTACGCGAAGGACTCCGTCTTTAAAAAGTTAATAGAACTAAATAACCAAACGTTAGCAGGGGTACCTTCCGTTGTGTTTGGTTTACTCGGATTAACTATTTTTGTATATGCTCTCCACTTAGGAGAGAGCATAGTCGCGGCGGCACTGACAATGAGCTTGCTCGTCTTACCAACTGTTGTTGTAGCGAGTCAAGAAGCGATTCGAGCTGTACCGAGTTCATTATTAGAGGCTTCTTACGGATTAGGTGCTACGAAGTGGCAAACAATGTATCAAATTGTATTGCCGGCAGCTTTGCCAGGGATTGTAACGGGATGTACTTTAGCGGTATCGAGAGCAATTGGTGAAGCAGCACCATTGTTAGTTATTGGGGCACTTGCATTTGCAAATTATGTTCCGTTCAGTATGCTTGATAGATTTACGGTTTTACCAATTCAAATTTTTAATTGGATGAGTAGACCACAAGAAGAATTTCAGTATGTAGCAGCAGCTGGGATGATTGTTTTGCTAGGATTGCTGCTCTTTATAAATATATTTGTCTTATGGTTACGAAATCGAAAATAAGTTGGAAGTGGATGAAAGGGGAATTCAAATGGTAGCAACAGTAGTAAATGTACAGGTGAAAAATGAAGAGAAAATCGAGACAGCACCAAAGAAAGTAGTATTTGATACGAAAAATTTAAACTTATGGTACGGAGAAGATCACGCTTTAAAAGATATCAATTTAAGTATTCATGAGAATGAAGTTACAGCAATTATCGGTCCAAGTGGTTGCGGTAAATCAACGTACTTAAAAACGCTAAATCGAATGGTAGAGTTAGTGCCTATAGTTCGAACTACAGGTGTTATCGAATATAGGGAACGAAATATATTTGATAAGTCATATCCGGTTGAAGAATTGCGTACGCATGTGGGAATGGTGTTCCAAAAGCCAAATCCATTCCCAAAATCTATTTATGAAAATGTAGCATATGGTCCGAAAATTCATGGTATTCGTGACAAAAAAACACTTGATGAAATCGTTGAAAAAAGCTTGCGCGGGGCAGCGATTTGGGATGAGTTAAAAGACCGTTTGCATGATAACGCCTACGGTTTATCTGGTGGACAGCAACAACGTCTATGTATTGCACGCTGCTTAGCGATTGAGCCAGACGTTATTTTAATGGATGAGCCAACATCAGCGCTAGATCCAATTTCAACATTAAAAGTAGAAGAACTAATTCAGGAGTTAAAGAAAGATTTTAGTATTGTTATCGTAACGCACAACATGCAACAAGCAGCACGTATTTCAGATAAAACTGCTTTCTTCTTAAGTGGGGAAGTTGTGGAATATACAGAGACAAACAAACTATTTACAACACCTGCAGATAAGCGTACAGAAGACTACATTACAGGACGATTTGGTTGATATCGTTGTAAGGCTAAGAGTAAATGCCCTCTTAACAGAGGGCGTTTCTTATTTTTACCTCATTTTAAAGGGAAGTAATATTTCTTTTATCTCAAAGCCTTAATAAATATATTAGAGGCTAGATAGGGGATTAATATATAATGACACATAATATTGAGGGGGAAGAAACAATGGTAAGAGAACAGTTTCAAGGTGACTTAAAAACGTTACAGCAAAAGGTGATTGAACTTGGTGAGTTAGCAAGAGAAGCTTTATTAATTGCTATGGAAGGTCTTCACAACAGGGATGTAGAGAAAGCGTTAGAAGTCATTGATGGGGATTATCGCATGGATAATTTAGAAGAGGAAATAAATGACCTTGCGCTTATGCTTATTACAAAACAGCAGCCTGTAGCAAGTGATTTAAGAAGAATTTTCATTTCAATTAAAACAGCGACAGACTTAGAGCGTATTGCAGACCATGCTGTTAATATTGCGAAATCAACAATTCGTCTTGGAGAAAAAGAAGTGGTTGTTAGCTTGTATAATCTTGAGGAAATGTTTGAGATTGCTCATAAAATGTTAAATTTAGCATTAGAAGCATACGAGCAAGAAAATTTAACTTTGGCTAAACAAATTGCTGAAATGGATGACTCAGTTGATGAAATATATGGAAAGGCGATTCGTGAATTTATATCTTCTATCCCTGGGCAACCAGAAGCGATTACACAAATTACACAACTATCCTTTGTTGCAAGATATATTGAGCGTGTAGCAGATCATATTACAAATATTGCTGAGAATGTATTTTATTTAGTAAAAGGAAAGCATTATTTATTGAATGAGTAGGGAAAAAAGTAGGTGATGAGAAATCACCTGCTTTTTTTAGTCAAAACATGACAAAAAAAGCTCGTTGTTTCCTTTAGTTTATGATGATAAGATGTATCATAATTAATGGAAAAATAAGTACATAATTGTTAATAATGTCTTATTAATAATTTTACCAAGTTAATAGTAAGCGCTTTCTTTTGGCTGGAATTTAAAAGATACATTCATGTATAAAGTGAAACTTAAATGAGTGGTTTTTATTTTTATCTCACACTGATTATTAGTCCGCACCAATCGGGCATTAACTGCCAGTTAATGCGGGGGAAATGATATACATATGGTATACGGAGTTATTGAACATTATATAAGTGGAGGCTGAAGTATATGAAGGGGGTTATTTTAGCTGGAGGAAAAGGGAGACGCCTTAGACCATTAACGTGTAATACTCCAAAACCGATGTTACCGTTGTTAGAAAAACCAGTTCTTGAATACAATATTGAATTATTACGTCAGCATGGTATTCGTGAAATTGCAATTACAGTTCAATATATGAGTACTGCCATTAAGCAATACTTTGGTGATGGTAGTAAATGGGGAGTTGACTTGTATTATTTTGAAGACTCTCCTCCGCTTGGAACAGCAGGAAGCATTAAGCAAGCGGAAAGTTTTTTAGATGAAACATTTGTTGTTATTAGTGGGGATGCACTAACTGACTTTCAATTGTCAGAAGGAATTGCATTTCATGAACAGAAGAAGAGAATGGTAACGATGTTTGCGAAAGAAGTAGAAAATCCACTCTCCTTTGGGTTAGTTGTAATGAATAAAGAACAAGAAGTTATACGATATATAGAGAAACCGAGTTGGAATGAGGTTGTTTCTAATGTTGTGAATACAGGTATTTATATAATGGAGCCGGAAATTTTTTCTTACATACCATCCATGGAATTTTTTGATTTCAGTCATGATGTGTTTCCGTTATTGGCAAATAAAAACGCGTTATTTGCATATTTATCAGAAGATTATTGGCTAGATATTGGTACATTTGATCAATATCGGCAAGCGCAATTCGATTTGTTGACGAAAAAATTGAAAGTACCTATTCCATATACAGAAGTATTACCGATGGTGTGGATGGGGGAAGGTGTAACAATTGGGAAAGGGACGAAAATTCATGGTCCTTCTTTTATTGGAGAAGGAGCAATGATTGGTGCGGGGGCTGTAATTGAACCGTACTCTATTATCGGAAAAAATAGTATCGTTTCAAGTTATTCTCATCTTCAAAAAAGTATTGTTTTTGCGAATGCTCATATAGGAAAAAATTGTGAGTTATTAGAAACAACAATAGGAGAGCATACAATGGTCGAAGATGACGTTACACTCTTTCAAAAAAGTATTGTAGCGGACCATTGTCATATCGGGAAAAGTACAGTAATTAAGCAAAAAGGAAAACTATGGCCATATAAGGAGATAGATAGTCATTCAGTAGTAGGTTCTGCCGGTGTTCAAGAGAGTGAAAAGAGTGCAGGATGGCTACAAAAAAGCCGGATTGTAGGAAGAGGTAATGTTGAAATTACTCCTCAATTTATTGTGAAAGCTGCAATGGCTTATGGATCTCTTTTGACAAAGGGGGAGAGTATATTAATCGGAAGTCAGGAAAATATAGAAACAACTTCCTTTAAAAATTTATTCCTCCATGCCATTCATGGCATCGGGATTCATACGATGGAATGTAAAGAAATGAATGAGTCACTTTTTCAGTATGCCATTCATAATTTGCAATGTGCAGGTGGAGTTTTCATTCAAGTGGAAAATGAAAGAGGCATTGTAATACAGCTGTATGGTAAGGATGGCACGTTGTTGACGTATAAGCAGCAAAAAGCGATAGAACAAGTATATATGTCTGAGTCGTTTTATTACGTCTGTGAGAAAGAAATGGGCCGAAATAAACAGGTTCACGTTTCTTTAGATAATTATGTAGAAGCTGTATTAGAGCGCATTGATATTGAAACGATACAAAAACAGAGGTTTCATCTTCTTGTTAATAAGAGAAATGATATGTTACAACATTTACTTATGCTCTTTCTACAAAGGCTTGGGTGCACAGTTACATGGATTTATGCGAGTGAACAAAAAGATCATGTGAAAGCTTTGATGAAATCGAGTAAAGCAAATATGGCGCTTATGTTCTCTGAGCACGGAAATCACTTCGAATTATATGATAATCATAGTAATATTTACCAAGGGACTGATTTTGAAGAAGTAGGTATTCCTGATTTATTACTCGAATCTGCAGGTAATATTTACCCAATGTCTTTGAAGTTAGGAGAATGTTATCTTCTCTTTTATATGCATGATGGAAAAAAACCTTTTCAAATAAGATGGAAGAGAGATATTTTATATCGAATTGGAAAATTATTTGAATTAATAGCGTTGCAAGGAAAAACGTTAGTTAGCATAGTAGAGAAATCACCCCCACTTTATCTACTTTATGATGAAGTTGTATGTTCGTGGAAAGAAAAAGGGGAAGTAATGAGGAAATTATTGGACGATATGGAAAGAAAAGAAGAAGGGATATTAGAAGGAATACAGTTCAAATATACAGAAAAAGAGTGGTCTTATATCGTTTCTGATACAAAACAACCAAAATTTTTGGTGTATTCACATGCTAGAAACCCATTAATAGCAAGGGAAAACATGAAAAATCTTATAGAAAAAATTAGACAATATCAAAAGGTGTAGAATTTTTATTTTAAAAGTGGTATTATAGTATAGTCTGATTTAAGTTATTAGTGACTGGAGGGAAATAAGAATGCGTGTGAATATTACTCTAGCATGTACAGAATGCGGAGATCGTAACTATATCTCAAAGAAAAATAAACGTAACAACGCTGAGCGTATTGAGCTTAAAAAGTATTGCAAGCGTGACAAGAAGTCTACGTTACACCGTGAAACAAAGTAAGCAGTAGGAATATTTTCCTACTGTTTCTTTTTTTTTATGCGATTCCTACGTTAAAAGTGATACACTATCTTCGTAGAGTAAAGTGTCACTGCAAGGGGGAAAAGTGTGTGAAGGAAGAGAAAATACGTTTGCGTAAACAAATAATAGAACACATGAATTCTTTATCAGAAGAACAGTATATAACTTTATCGGAACAAATTGCAGTTTCGTTGTATGTGCAAAAAGAGTGGGTTGAAGCTAAAACAATCGGAATAACTCTCTCAATGGAACATGAAGTAGATACATATCCTATTATTGAAAAAGCGTGGAAAGAAGGAAAGAAAGTAGTTGTCCCGAAGTGTAATAGAGGGACAAGGACGATGTCTTTCCGGCAAATTAGTAATTTTGAACAATTAGAAACGGTATATATGAATTTGCGTGAACCGATCCCTATGCTTACAGAAGAAGTGGATGCGGATAAAATTAATCTTCAAATCGTGCCAGGCGTAGCTTATACGCAGCGAGGAGAACGGATTGGATATGGTGGGGGCTATTATGATCGTTACCTCGTGCATTATAAAGGGAAAACGCTATCATTAGCTTATGATTTTCAAATAGTAAAACATATTCCGGTAGAGCCATTTGATAAAAATGTAGAAAAAATTATTACAGAAAAAGGAACAATGGTTATAAATGGGCTTGTATAGACAAATAAAAATTGACGAGACTTTTTCTTCTTGATTATAATAAAATATGTGAACGTTTTCTTATTATAATTTTTTATAGTAAGTGAGCATAGAGGGTGATAAAATGATATCCATTTATGATATTCAGCAATTGCTAAAGAAATTTGGCACGATTATTTATACGGGTGATCGGATCGCTGATTTACAATTAATGCAAGATGAGCTACGTGAATTAAATCAATCACAGCTAATCGATCCACAAGACTATCAAACAGCTTTATTTTTGTTGAAGCAAGAAATTCAAAAAGAGATAAATAAAAATTAGATAAGAATTAGATAAAGGTAGGTAAGCAGCATGGAAGAGAAATGGTTGGTTGGTGTTGACCTTGGTGGTACAACGATTAAATTAGCATTTATTAATGTGTACGGTGAAATTTTACATAAGTGGGAAATCCCTACGAATACAAATGAGCAAGGAAAACATATTACACTTGATGTAGCGAAAGCTATCGATAAAAAGTTAGAAGAGTTAGGTGAATTAAAAAGCAAGTTGATTGGTATTGGTATGGGAGCTCCTGGTCCTGTACATGTGGCATCTGGAATGATCTATGAAGCGGTTAATTTAGGATGGAAAAACTATCCGTTAAAAGATTTACTAGAAGTAGAAACAGGGTTACCTGTTGTAATTGATAATGATGCAAACTTAGCGGCGCTTGGTGAAATGTGGAAAGGTGCTGGTGAAGGAGCAAAAGATTTAATTTGTATGACACTTGGCACTGGTGTTGGTGGCGGTGTAATCGCCAATGGTGAGATTGTACACGGTGTAAGTGGTGCTGCCGGTGAGATTGGACATATTACAGTAGTAACAGAGAATGCTTTCCCATGTAATTGCGGGAAGTCTGGTTGCTTAGAAACAGTAGCATCTGCAACGGGTATTGTGCGTGTTGCTATGCAAAAAATACAAGAGACTGATAAAGAGAGTATGTTACGTTCTATGTTAGCAGAAGAGGGGCGTATTACATCAAAAGATGTATTTGAAGCACATGGACAAGGTGATGAACTAGCAGGCGAAGTAGTAGAAAAAGTAGCTTCTTATTTAGGATTAGCTGTAGCAAACCTTTCTAGTACGTTGAACCCTGAGAAAATTGTAATTGGTGGTGGCGTATCTAAAGCTGGTGACGCACTATTAGAGCCAATTCAACGCTACTTTGAGCAATATGCTTTCTCACGCGCTGTAAAGAGCACGAAGTTAGCCATTGCAACACTTGGCAATGATGCTGGTGTTATTGGAGGAGCGTGGCTTGTAAAAAAGCACAAATACGAGGCAAAGATGATATAAGTAGTGAAATATGAGAAGAGGAAGGGGCAGCCCTTCCTCTTTTTATGCAAAATCTTGATGAAGAATAAAACTGCAAATGAATTAAGCTGTTGGTGGGTACCCACTATAGAGAACAGTCATGATTGTAAACCATCCGAAAACGAGTACAGTTGCAATAGCAAAGCCGCTCGCGAATAAGTTTTTTTCACGAAGTGTTCTAAGTGTAGCAAATACAGCTAACAGAGTGACTAGCGCAAAAATAATAACAAGGCCCATACAATATCCTCCTCTGTCTACCCATTATTATAATGAGTTTTTGGAATATTTACTCTTTTATATTGTACATGTTTTAAAAATGATTGTCGAGATAGCATCCTTTCTTTTCCTAAGAGAAAGAAATGTTGTATCATTAAAAGTAAGTTTAATAACTGGAGGAGATTTTTATATGAAATGGACACAAATGCCGTTAGGCCCATTACAAACAAATGCTTATATTTTAATGAACGATCAAAATGAGTGTATTATCTTTGATCCTGGTCATGAAGGAGAGAAACTTGTTACATATTTACAAGAAGAACAAATAAAACCGCTGGCGGTTTTATTAACACATGCTCATTTTGATCATATTGGTGCTGTTGATGCGGTAAGAGACGCTTTTCATATTCCTGTATACGTACATAAAGAAGAAGCGGATTGGTTAGGGGATGCAACTGTGAATGGATCACAAATTTTTATGATGAACCGCAGTATTACAGCAAAACCAGCAGATCATATTATTGATGCAGAGGGTGCATTAACAATTGGTTCATTTAATTTTGAAATTTTTGAGACGCCAGGACATTCTCCAGGGAGCATTTCTTATTATTGTAAAGAGGCAAATGCTGTATTTTCTGGTGATGTATTATTCCAAATGAGCATCGGAAGAACAGATTTACCTGGCGGAAGCTTTGCCGAATTAATTGGAAGCATTGAAGAGAAATTATTTGTATTACCAGATGAAACAGCGGTGCTATGTGGACATGGTCCAGAAACAAGCATTGGTTTTGAAAAAGAAAATAATCCATTTTTACAATAAGGAGTCATTATGGGGATGGAGCTCATTTTAAGAGAATGGATGGGGAAAGAGAAGGATTATTCAATTTCATATAGTACGTATATGAACCTCGTATTGTATACAGAAGAACATGGCTATTATATGAAGGAACGTGACAAGATTGGAAGGCATGGGGATTTTTTTACAAGTAGCAACGTATCCTCTGTTTTTGCAAAAACTTTTGCTAAGTTTTTTATTCGTCTTGTTGAAAATGGTGAAGTTTCTCCAAATATTTGTGAGATTGGTGGGGGAACAGGAAAATTTGCCTATGATGTTTTACAAGAATGGAAACAATTATCTCCGGAAACTTTTATCAATGTAAACTATTCAATTATTGAAGTGAGCCCTTTTCATAGAAAATTACAGCAGGAGAGTCTTTGCTCATTTAATAATGTGTCGTATTATACATCTTATATTGAAATAGGAGAGTCTTTCGAAGGGATTATTTTTTCGAATGAATTATTTGATGCGTTTCCTGTTGAAGTAGTTGAGAAAAGAAATGGAATTTTGTATGAAGTACGTATCACGTATACAGATGATGGGAACCTTGCAGAAGTATTTAGACCGATAGAGAAAAAAATCGGTCGTTACTTATTGAAATATAACATTCATATTGCGGAAGGACAGCGTTTTGAAGTGCCTATTGCAATGGAAGAGTATATAGAAGAGATTGCGAAATGGTTTCAAAAAGGTATATGTATTACAGTTGATTATGGATACACAAAAGAAGAATGGATGCATCCTGCACATCACGAAGGAAGTTTACGAGGGTATTACCAACATAAACTAATACGTAATCCTCTAGCACATCCAGGTGAAATGGATCTTACTACTCATATTCATTGGGATGAGCTGAAGGAGATTTTTAGCCTTCAAGGAATGAGTGTAGTATGGCATAAGAAGCAATCTGAGTTTTTGTTAGCTGCAGGAATATTAGAGCAGCTTACGAGTCATCAAGATACGAATCCTTTTTCTGAAACTCAAAAACAAAATCGAGCAGTTCGTTCTATGATTTTGAACGGAGGGCTAGGGAGTGCCTTTGATGTTGTTATACATACAAAAGATATGCAAAAATTACATTTGAATCGGTATTTAACAATATGAAAAAAACAAGACACAGCCTATTTCTGTGTCTTGTTTTTTAATACGACTTATGTAGTATTATATATTTCCTCTCATGATATATATTTATATTAAAGATATGAGATGAAAAATATAGAATACGTTCTTTTTCTCTGTCTATTGGTCCCTAACCTAATAATACGCGAACGAGTTGAATAATTGTTTCGTTTTCTACTTTGTAGTAAATTTCTAATCCTTTTCTTTCACTAGAAACGATTTTAGCACTTTTTAACTTTGCTAAATGCTGTGAAATTGTAGATTGTGGCATGTTTAAGCCTGTGTACATTGTAGAAACGTTGCTTGGGCCACGTTCAATTAATCCCTTTACAATACATAAGCGAACAGGATGAGCAAGCACTTTCAATAATTCTGCATTGCTTTCATATAGTTCTATTTCTTTTTGAAAGGTTTCTAACATGTTCTTTTCCACCTCCGTGTGAGCTGTTATACCATACTATACATACCAAAAAATTAGAGAAAAGAAAACAGTTGTTGCAGAAAAAAAGTCCTAAAGTAAAGAAATTGTAAGAAAAGAGACCCTGATGTAAATAAAATAGATAAATTTGTACAGTTTTGTAAAATGATATTTTTGGGTGAAAATTTTGATGCGTTTTAAAAATTGAAAGATATAGATATATTTGTAACACAATTTTATCATGATTTTCTTATTCTTTCAAATGAATATACAAAATTTTTAAAATAATGCAAAAAAGGAATTATAATGTTATATATAGAATATAAAACAGGTTAAAATAAAAGAAGCCGAATGTAATCAGCTTCTTTATGGTGATAATGAAATACTTGAGTGTAGCTGATAAATCTTAGCATGATCAAGTCATTAATCATTTATTCTAGAGTTCATTTCTTATCAACTTTAAAAATCTGTTGTTCCATATATTCTCATAAAAATCAATCGTCTCTTGTGCAGACATAAATGAATTATTCAGAGTAGAGGTTGCTTTCTGTACCATGAAGTTTTCGTATCCTAATCCATGAGAAAATTTAATTGTAGCATCCATACAGTATTCTGTTTGGGCACCGCAAAATTCAATGCGATGTACAGATAATTTGTCTAAAATCTCTTTTAAGTTTGTTTTATAAAATGAATTTGCATGTGTTTTTCTTACAAAAAAATCTTGTTCTTGAACATCTAGATTGGCATGAATAGCCCAAAGTTCTTCTGCAGGTACTAATTCTTCATCGCAGTGTTGAACAAAAATGATTGGTTTATGCAATTCTCGATATAAGGCGATTCTATTATTTACTTTAGTGAGTAAATTTTGTAAATCAAATAAATGGTCTCCGTTGTAACATACGCCATTTTGTAAATCGATAACGATTAAAACATCTGCACAAGTCTCCATTATTTTTACCTCTTTCACTTTACAATATATTAATAATTCTATCATTTGAGGATGTATTATGCACTCTTGTTTTGTAATGAATTATAGAAAGATACGAAGAAATCAAAAAAGAATTGGATATATTAGACAACATAAAAAGATGATATGAGAACCAAATTTCATATCATCTTTTTAAATAACTATTTTATCCCGCTATTTGTGGGAGTCGGGCTGCCCGTAAAAGCCCAATTGGTGAGGGCTAATAATCAGTGGGGGATGAACAAAACCCCCACTGATTAAAGTTTCACTTTATTTGTTGAAGAATTTTATTATTCGTACACAGCTTCGTTTCTTTCATTTATGCATTTATAGGTTCTTCTACATAAGAAAGAGCATTCTCGAAATCAGATATTAAATCGTTAACATTTTCAAGACCAACCGATAAACGAAGTAATGAGTTGGAAATCCCTCTTTCATCACGTGCTTCCTGTGATAAAGCTGCATGTGACATTTTTGCTGGATATGAAAGAATAGATTCAACAGCTCCTAGACTAACCGCAAAAACGGGTAATTTAACTTTCGATAAAAATTGGCGCAGTGCATCTTCGGATTGTAAGGTGAAAGATAAAACAGCCCCAGCCGATGTTGCTTGAGATTGTTGAATACTATAGCCAAGATGTGATTGTAATCCAGGATAATAGACATTTTGAACTTTAGAGTGCTCTTGTAAAAAATGTGCAATTTTATTGGCATTGGTAGCTGAATGTTCGAGACGTACATGCAATGTTTTCAGACCGCGAAGCACGAGAGAACAATCTTGAGGTCCTAAAATAGCACCAAAAGCATTTTGTAGAAAGCCGAGCTTTTGAGCGAGCTCTTCATCTTTTACGACAGCTAATCCGGCGGTGACATCGCTATGACCAGCAATAAATTTTGTTGCACTATGAAGTACGACATCGGCCCCAAGATCAAGCGGCTTTTGAAATAGTGGTGTCAAAAATGTATTATCTACAAATGTAAGAGCATTGATTGATTTCGCTAATTCACAAACGGCACGAATATTCGTTACTTTTAATAGTGGATTAGAAGGCGTTTCGATGTAAAAGAGTTTTGTATTCGATTTAATATTTTGTCTCACTTCTTCTAAATTGGTCATATCAACAAATGTGTGTGAAACACCATAACGGGAGAGAACTTCAGTAACAATTCGATAAGTGCCGCCATATACATCTTCTGAAATAAGAACATGGTCACCTTGCGAAAGAAGGAGAAATGCAGTAGAAATTGCTGCAATGCCTGATGCAAAGGCGAATCCTTTTGTTCCACCTTCTAATAAAGCAATGATATCTTCAAGAGCTTCACGTGTTGGATTACCAGATCGACTATAGTCATACTTTCCGAAAGTATCTACATCAAACTGGTGAAATGTTGATGTGTTATAGATGGGAACGTTAACAGCTCCTGTTTGTGAGTCATGCTTATATTGATTATGCAGTAAAAGCGTATCTACGGAATAACTCATATTCTTACACCTTCTTTTACAAGTTTAATGGCTTGTTTTAAGTCTTGAATTAAATCGTTACTATTTTCAATGCCAACGGAGAATCGAAGAAGACGATTGCATACACCGTTTGCCGTTCTGATTTCTTCAGGAATATCAGCATGCGTTTGTGTAGCTGGATAAGTCATTAAACTTTCCACACCGCCAAGACTTTCAGCGAATGTAATTAAGGATAAAGATTGTAAGAATGGATTAATCCATGTTTCATCTTGAAGACGAAATGAAATCATACCGCCTCTTCCTGGATAAAATACATCCGTCACACCGTCTTCATTGTTTAAATAAGCAACAACTGCTTTCGCATTGTCTTCATGTTGTCTCATGCGAAGCGCTAAAGTTTTCATACCACGAATTAATAGCCATGAGTCAAATGGACTTAGGACAGCACCAGAGGCATTATGATAATGAGCGATTTCTTCACAAAGTTCCTTGCCTTTTGCAATGACAAGTCCGCTTAGTACATCGTTATGCCCACCTAAATATTTCGTTGCACTATGAAGTACGATATCGGCACCTTCTGTTAATGGTTGCTGTATATAAGGTGTATAGAATGTATTGTCTACAATAAGAAGTAGTCCATGCCTTTTTGCTACACTTGCGACAGCTGCGATATCAGTAACTTGCATTAGTGGATTAGTCGGGGTTTCTATAAAAATAGCTTTTGTTTCAGTTGTGATAGCTTGCTCAATTTGTTTAATAGATTGTGTATTTACGTATCTACATCGAACATTCCACTTTTTTTCATGCTCAGAAAATAATCGATACGTTCCCCCATATAAATCTTCAGATACAATAAGTTCGTTTCCAGAACGGAATAACGAAAGGACAAGGAGAACAGCTGCCATTCCTGAGCTACAGGCATAACCTTGATCGCCATTTTCTAGGTCTGCGATTGCTTGTTCTAAAAGACCTCGAGTTGGATTTCCAGTCCTTGAATAGTCAAATCCTGTGGATCTACCAATCCCTTCATGCCGATAAGCAGTTGAGAAATAAACTGGTGGATTAACAGTTCCTGTTGTAGTTTCGCTACGATTCCCGATTTGTGCTAGTTTTGTTTCGATTGTTGACATGTGAAAATTCCCCCTTTGTAAAGTGAACGACTATGTGAATGTAAAATAAAAAAAGCCTTCTAAGAAGAAGGCTTTCGGTTTGAATAGAGTCTTCTTCTCATCTGTCAAATCTTTCACAATTTGCTGGAATTAGCACCTTATTAACGAATGAACGTTAATGGTTGCTGAGGCGTCATAGGGCCAGTCCCTCTACCTCTCTAGATAAGAATGTTCATATGAAATTTTTATTATGTTTTTTACTTTACAACAAAAGATGATTGAATTGAAACTTTATTTTAAATAATTTTTATTTTCCCGCAAGTATCATTGACTTTTATTTTTGTGCATGCTAAATTTATTAAAAAATTAACAAACATTGTTAAAAGGGGAGCGCATTTCCTTTTAGCTACATAAATAAAATAATAAAGACAAACTCTTATTGAGAGCGGTGGAGGGAAAGGCCCTGTGAAACCCGGCAACCTTCAAACGAAAAGTTTGAAACGGTGCTAATACCTGCAAAACGAATGTTTTGCATAATAAGAGGAGGAACGATTATGTCCCCCTCTTCAAAGTGAAGAGGGGGTTTTTATATTGATAGAAATGAGGGAGATACGTGAAATTACTAGATTTATTATCAAAAGGAATTGTAATAGGTGACGGTGCGGTTGGAACGTTATTACATTCGCATGGTTTACAAAGTAGTTTTGAAGAATTGAATTTGTCTGATCCGGACTTAATTATATCAATCCATAAACAATATGTAGCTGCTGGAGCGGATATTATTCAAACGAATACGTATGGGGCAAATGAAGCGAAATTACGTATGTATGGCTTGGAAAATCAAGTTGTCCAAATTAATAAAGCGGCGGTGAAGCTTGCGAAAGCATCAGTAACAGAGCGGAATGCAATTTTAGGGACAATTGGCGGTATGAAACATATTGGAGCTGTTACAACGACTGATATAGAGCGAGAATTTATGCTACTTGAGCAGGCAGGTGCTTTACTAGAAGAACAGGTTGATGGATTACTATTAGAAACTTTTTATGATGAATTTGAATTATTGCATGCCGTTAAAGTATTGCGTAAACAAACGAATATTCCGATTGTAGCTCAGTTAGCGTTACATGAGGCAGGTACGACTCAAAATGGGAATGATGTAAATGAAATATTAAAACAGCTTTTAGATTACGGTGCAAATGTCGTTGGATTGAACTGTCAACTAGGACCACTTCATATGACGGAAGCTTTCAAAATGATATCGATCCCTCAAGATGGCTATTTATCAGCATATCCGAATGCAGGTCTCCCAAATTATGTGGAGGGGCGTTACGTGTATGAGGGGAGTCCAGCATATTTTGAAGAGATGACACCAGAATTTATTGAACAAGGTATTCGTTTATTAGGCGGTTGTTGTGGTACTACCCCGGAACATATTGCAGGAATGAAACGTGCTATTGCAAATATTGCCCCCGTAATAGCAAAGGAGACGATTCCAAGGCCTAAAGTGGTCCATACACACGAGAAGCGTTCGAGAGCTCATGTTACTCTCGCGGAGAAGGCAAAGAAACAAACGACAGTTGTAGTGGAATTAGATCCACCGAAAACGTTAGATACGCAGCGATTCTTTGAAGGGGCAAGAGCACTGAAAAGGGCTGGAGCGGATGCTATTACTCTAGCAGATAATTCATTAGCATCTCCTCGCGTTTCTAATATGGCTATGGGTGCATTATTAACGAAGCATGATATTCCAGTATTGACGCATTTAACGTGTAGAGATCATAACGTCATTGGATTGCAGTCTCATTTGCTTGGATTATCAGCATTAGGTATGGAGGAAGTGTTAGCTTTAACTGGTGATCCAGCGCGTGTTGGTGATTTCCCAGGTGCAACTTCTGTATATGATTTGTCATCTATCGAGCTAATTAAAATGATTAAAGAGATGAACGATGGTCGTTCTATTTTAGGGAAATCAATCGGCCCGGCAACAAGATTTTCTGTCGGAGGTGCATTCAATCCACATGTAAGACATTTAAAAGCAGCGGTAAAACGAATGGAAAGAAAAATAGATGCTGGAGCAGAGTACTTCTTAACTCAGCCGATTTATGATGTAGCTTTAATTAAAGAAGTATATGAAGCGACAAAGCATTTGGAACAACCTATTTTTATTGGAATTATGCCGTTAGTAAGTAAGCGGAATGCCGATTTTCTTCATTTTGAAGTGCCGGGTATTACTCTTCCAGAAGAGATAAGGCAAAGAATGGATGGACATGAAACGAAAGAGACAGCTATCGAAGAAGGAATTCGTATTTCACAACAATTAATTGATGCGGCGATGAAATATTTTAACGGTATTTATCTTATTACGCCGTTTTTAAAATATGAAATTACAGAACATCTCGTGAAATATGTGAGAGAAAAGCAAGAAGTGAAAGAAGTGAAAGAAGTGAAAGAAGGTATTAATTGATGAAACGAATAGAAGAGAGATTACAACATGAAATTTTAATATTAGATGGTGCAATGGGAACGATGATCCAACAAGAAGACTTAACAGCGGAAGATTTTGGAGGAGAAGAATACGAAGGTTGTAATGAATATTTAGTAAAAACAAGACCCGATGTTATTTTAAAGATTCATAAAGCCTATATTGAAGCTGGTGCAGATATTATTGAAACAAATACGTTTGGTGCAACTAATATTGTACTAAGTGATTATGCATTGTCTTATTTAGATGAAGAGTTAAACGAAAGGGCAGCGCTTTTGGCGAAGCAAGCGGTTAAAGAAAGCGGGAAAGAAGTATATGTTGCGGGAGCGATGGGACCAACGACGAAAGCGATTAGTGTTACAGGCGGTGTGACTTTTGAAGAGTTAATCGAAGCATATACAAGGCAAGCGAGAGGATTATTAAGAGGAGAAGTTGATGTATTGCTCGTTGAGACGAGTCAAGATATGCGTAATGTAAAGGCTGCGTATATTGGAATTCAATCGGCGTTTGAAGAACTAAACAAAATAGTACCTATTATGATTTCGGGAACAATTGAGCCGATGGGAACGACTTTAGCAGGGCAAACAATCGAAGCTTTTTATTTATCAATAGAGCATATGAAGCCGTTATCTGTTGGATTAAACTGTGCGACTGGTCCGGAATTTATGAGGGAACATATTCGTTCGCTATCTGATTTATCGGAGTGTTATATTTCTTGTTATCCAAATGCCGGTCTTCCAGATGAAGATGGGCATTATCATGAATCGCCAGCTTCACTTGCTGAAAAAGTAAAACGTTTTGCTGAGGAAGGCTGGATTAATATTATTGGTGGTTGTTGTGGCACAACACCCGCACATATAAGTGCAATGAAATCGGCGCTTGCCTCGATTAATCCTCGTGAGCATCATGAACGAGTTGGACATGGAGTTAGTGGGCTAGAAGCGCTACAATACGATGATTCTATGAGGCCACTATTTGTTGGAGAAAGGACGAACGTAATTGGATCGCGTAAGTTTAAAAGATTAGTAGCAGAAGGGAAATTTGAAGAGGCTGCTGAAGTGGCAAGAGCACAAGTGAAGAAAAATGCTCATATTATTGATATTTGTATGGCGGACCCTGATCGTGACGAAATAGAAGATATGGAAAGATTTTTGGCAGAAGTTACGAAAGTGCTAAAAGTCCCGATTATGATTGATTCGACAGATGAAAATGTTATGGCGAAAGCTCTTACTTATATTCAAGGAAAAGGCGTTATTAACTCTATTAATTTAGAAGATGGAGAAGAACGTTTTAAAAAAGTGACACCTCTTCTTCGGAAATACGGTGCTGCTATAGTTGTAGGGACAATTGATGAAGATGGTATGGCGGTTAGTGCAGAGCGAAAGATAGAGATTGCTAAAAGAAGTTATGAGTTACTAACGAAGAAGTATGGTATACGCCCATCTGATATTATTTTTGATGCGCTTGTGTTTCCTGTAGGAACAGGTGATGAAGAATATATAGGTTCAGCGGCAGCGACTATAGAAGGGATTCGTCTTATTAAAGAAGCGTTACCAGAATGTTTGACTATTTTAGGGGTGAGTAACATATCATTTGGTCTACCGCCGGCCGGCCGAGAAGTGTTAAATTCGGTCTTTCTATATCATGCAACGAAAGCAGGATTAGATTATGCGATTGTCAATACGGAAAAATTAGAGCGCTATGCGTCAATTCCGGAGGAAGAAAAACGTCTTGCAGATGCATTATTATTTGAAACGACGAAAGAGACGTTAGAAGAGTTTACAAACTTTTATCGTGTTGCCAAAACGAAAGATGTCGTTGTACAAGAAACGCTAACGCTTGATGAACGATTAGCAAACTATATTGTAGAAGGTACGAAGCAAGGACTACAAGAAGATTTAAGTCTCGCGCTTACAGAAGGACGAAAACCGCTGGATATTATTAATGGTCCACTTATGACAGGAATGGATGAGGTGGGGCGATTATTTAATAATAATGAGCTTATAGTTGCTGAAGTATTGCAAAGTGCTGAAAGTATGAAAGCTGCCGTAAGCTATTTAGAGCCACATATGGAATCTAGCGATAGTGCGAAAAAAGGGAAAGTATTATTAGCGACCGTTAAAGGGGACGTACATGATATTGGGAAAAACCTTGTTGAAATTATTTTATCAAATAATGGATATGAAATTATTAATTTAGGAATTAATGTTCGTTCGGATAGAATTGTTCAAGAAGTACAAGAAAAGAAACCTGATATCATTGGTCTTTCCGGTTTATTAGTAAAATCAGCTCAACAAATGGTAACGACTGCCGAAGATTTAACAGCAGCGAATATTGATATTCCAATTGTTGTCGGTGGTGCAGCGCTAACGAGAAAGTTTACAGATAATCGTATTTCTCCATCATATAAAGGGCTCGTATGTTATGCGAGTGATGCGATGACTGGCCTTGATATTATTAATCGGTTACAAAAAGAAGAAGAGCGTGAGAAGATGAAGCAAGATAAAAAGGAACGCCATCTTCATATTGTGAAACAAGAGGAGAAGAAAGTAGAAATTCCGGCAGTTATTGAACCTTTACCAAAAGCGACGGTTATAGTGCCCGATTCAACAAAACGAATTGTATTACGCGATATTCCGGTTTCACATCTTTCCCCATTTTTAAATAGACAAATGTTACTCGGGCACCACCTTGGATTAAAAGGAAACGTAAAAAAACTCCTGCAAGAAGGAGATAAAAGAGCGCATGAGCTAAATGACTTAATTGATGAATTATTACAAGAAGGACAATCTTGGTTACGTCCGAAAGCGGTATATCAATTTTTCCCGGCGCAAAGTGATGGACAAAATATCGTTATATACGATCCAGAAGATCATACACGTATTATTGAGCGATTCGAATTTCCGAGACAAGGAAAAGCTCCATACCGTACTTTAGGTGATTACTTACGCCCGATTGGAGATGAGATGGATTATGTTGCTTTCTTATCTGTCACTGTTGGAGAAGGTGTCCGCGATGTTGCAGAGGAATGGAAGGCGAAGGGAGATTATCTACGCAGTCATGCGATTCAATCGTTAGCACTCGAATTAGCAGAGGGGCTCGCAGAGAAAACACATATGTTAATTCGAGATCGCTGGGGAATTCCAGATTCACCAGAACTGACGATGGAGGAACGATTCCGTACAAAATATAGAGGTATTCGTGTTTCATTTGGTTATCCAGCATGCCCAGAACTTGCTGACCAAGAAAAATTATTTCGCTTAATTCACCCAGAGGAAATAGGGATTTCATTAACAGAAGGATTTATGATGGAGCCGGAAGCGTCTGTAACGGCCATGGTATTTTCTCACCCTGAGGCAAGGTATTTTAGTGTACTATAGTGTAGAAGGGGGAGACGTATGAAAAAAATAGTCTTTACAGGTGGCGGTTCGGCAGGACATGTAACACCTAATTTAGCAATTATTCCACATTTACAGGAAAAAAACTGGGACATTTCTTACATCGGTTCTCATCAAGGAATTGAAAAAACGATTATAGAAAAGGAAGGAATTCCGTACTATAGTATTGCAAGTGGGAAGCTACGTCGTTATTTTGATTTGAAAAACATAAAAGATCCTTTCCTTGTGATGAAGGGTGTTATGGATGCGTATATAAGGATTCGTAAACTAAAACCGGATGTTATTTTTTCAAAAGGTGGTTTCGTATCTGTACCAGTCGTAATTGGCGGATGGTTAAATAGGGTGCCAGTTTTGTTACATGAGTCTGATATGACACCTGGACTAGCAAATAAAATTGCGCTCCGTTTTGCCTCAAAAATATTTGTTACATTTGAAGAAGCTGCGAAGCACTTACCGAAAGAGAAAGTAATATATACAGGATCGCCCGTGCGTGAAGAAGTACTAAGAGGAAATCGTGAAAAAGGTTTAGAGTCTCTAGGGTTTTCCCGTAAGAAATCAGTTATTACTGTTATGGGAGGAAGTTTAGGAGCAAAGAAAATTAATGAAACTGTTCGATTGGCACTTCCAGATCTTCTGAAAAATTATCAAATTGTTCATCTTTGCGGAAAAGGAAATCTTGATGAATCATTACAAAATAAAGAAGGATATAGACAATTTGAATATGTACATGGAGAGTTACCAGACATATTAGCAGCAACAGATTTTGTTATTTCACGTGCAGGATCCAATGCGATTTTTGAATTTTTAACATTGCAAAAGCCGATGCTTTTAATTCCGTTATCGAAATCTTCAAGTCGCGGAGATCAAATTTTAAATGCAGAATCCTTTGAAAGACAAGGGTATGCATCGGTATTATATGAAGAGGATGTAACGGTGGACTCGCTTATAAAGCATGTAGAAGAGTTATATCATAATAATGAAACGTATAAAGAAGCGTTAAAAAAATATAATGGAAAAGAAGCGATAAAGACCATTATTAAACATATCTCGGAGGCATGATTTTTAAATCATGCCTTTTTCAATAGAATGAAAGGTTCGAAGAATTGATATATTTATGTTACAATAACAGATGGTTAATAGGGAAATTCCAATTGATTAAGCGTGAAAATACGAATGGATTAGGAGTGACTGTGTTGGAGCTAAGTCTCTATGAAAATACTGCACTTATTATATGCTTTGTGTTGTACGTTGGTAGTGTTATTGTTTATATTTCACGGAAATTTTCACAAGAACGAGAGCTTGAGAAATCAGAAATAACAGCTGAACTAGAAATGTTAGCTGATGAAAGTTATAAAAAACAAAAAATAAAAGAAGACCATGAGGCACCCCATCATTTAAACACAAATAAGTTCTAAAGATGGGGCTTTCTTTTGAAAAAAATCCCATTAACGCTAAAGAAGGAGTTTCCCCATACATAATTAAGGAGTGTATATAAATGAATTTTTATATCGCCTCAGGATTTCAAAATAAACATCTTGTACGCTCTATAGCGAATGAACTGAAAAATTCAGGATGGCACCATACATATGATTGGACCCAAAATGAAAGAGCAGTTAATCAAGAACAATTAAGAGAAATTGGTCAGGCAGAGAAGAATGCTATAAAAGAAGCCGATGTCTTTTTACTTATATTAGATGGCGGAAATGGAAGTCATACAGAGTTTGGAATGGCGATTGCGCTAGAGAAAAAGGTATATATTTATCATGAAGGAAACCCGCTGCAAACAACGTTTTACCATTTGCCAGAGGTAAGTATTTTTGAAGGTGATGCAGAATTGTTTGCATCTCATGTTATAAATAAAGTGAAATAATAGTAACTACCTAAAAGATTATAAAGGTAATCTTTTGGGTACAGTGATGATAAGTAAAGTATATAAAGGAGTTATAAATATGAAATTAGAAAATGGATGGGAAACGAGTTTTTTAGAAGTTGTACAAAAAAGTGAATTCAAGAAAGATGCACTTCTTAGTCAATTGCTTAGTGAGGATAGCGAAGAAGTAGAAGAGCTTGTTGACGATTACGGCTACGAAGAGATTATTGAACGCGAACATGATGATGAGTTAGCTGAAATTTTAGGAGAAGAACTTTTCAGTGAGATGGAACGACACGTATTCTTATCTTCAAAGCCAGAAGAAAAACTTATTTCATTCGTCAATGGATTAGGTTTTCATGTGTTAGATTGGATCGTTCTTCTTGAAACAGAATTTGGCATTGATAGTGCAAACTTTACGTCGGATGCTGTGAAAATGTTAGAAAAACGTTTTAGACAGTTCCCATACATAGAAGATAAAACGATTTTTGATATGACGTTTGGAGAAGCAATGGATGTATTACAATCCGTTACAGGATTACAACTAAAAGAAAAGATGAACATATAATGAAAAAAGAACGTGAGGATATCACGTTCTTTTTTTTACATAATAATAATTTTATCATCTAGCTTTGTTTGTCCAGTAAGAAGAGCATTTAAATACTCTACTTTTCGTATGCAAGTTTGTATATGTCTTTCGACCTCTTGTAACTCTGCTTGGTGATGTGTCTCAATTGGGTGAATTTGTACGTTGAATTTTTCAAATTGACTACTATATGTTATTTCTGCATAGCCGCTCATAATATCGGTTTCGTTATGAAATAAAAATTTCTTTGTTTCTTCACAGAATGATACATCCTGAAAGCCATATACTTTTAATGCTTCAATTACTTTTTTAATCATGTTTGTATTCATTTTTTAACCCTCTTTACGAAGTTCTACTTATATATTATAACATAAAAAATTACATAGAAAGCGCTTCCAAGTGTGTTTTATTATAAACTTTACGTTTCAATCATAAAAATGAAACAAAGAAAAAATAATTGTAAAGAAGGAAGGACTCTTTTATTGTTTCGTCATATATATAGAGAAATAGTGCAATGAAAGGAAATTTTCTGAATTTGAGTTCGTATTTCCAATTTGAGCGCAATAAAAGAGGTGAGAATCTTGAACTTTGATATTGTAGGACAAAAAGCATATATAAAAGATGGCCCGCATCGGAACCGAATTGGAATTGTAAAGAAAAAGGAAAAACAATTAGAGACATATTTTGTAATTGTAATTGGTGATCAAAGTATTGATGTAGAGCTAAAGGATATTGTTTTAGTTGGAGTAGATGTGCGGCAATTTCATGAATGGTGCGAGCAAAATGGTTATTTGTAAAAGGGACGGGCTGTGAGAAAATAAAAGATGTTGGTAGAGCTTTATTGATAGTATTTGAGACGATATGTTATGCCTTATGTTTGAAAGATAAAGTGAAACTTTAATCAGTGGGGGTTTTGTTCATCCCCCACTGATTATTAGTTGAACCAATCGGGCGTTTACG